>JANLTW010000075.1:0-6876 GCA_031363155.1 Gammaproteobacteria bacterium
GCCCAACCTTCATTACCGTTCGCAAAGGTGACCGCAGTCAGCATGGTGCGCGACGGTACCGCATCCGATTGCGTCCAGGTCTTGCCGTCATCGTCTGAATACAGGATGTGGCCGCGCTCACCCACCGCGACCAGGCGATCGCCGGCGCGTGCCACGTCGAGCATCAGTGACTGCGCCGCCAACGGCGCGACAATGGATGCGCCATCGGCCGACGCCGATCCGGCCGCAGCCTCCCCCGCCAGCAACGCCGCAACAGTGCCGGCTGTTAGCACGGTGCAAGAATGAATCATCCCCATGAGCACACCGCCAGATTTTTTCACGAACCGAGCATCGAAAAAAACGGGCCGGTTGTTGTCAGACAACCGGCCCGTCGTTGTGGGCTAATCAGCCCCGATCCCTGCGACTAGCGCACGCCGCGGCGCTGCAGCGTCGCCGGCTGGTAGTCCGCCGTGGTCCGCTGCAATGCGAAGTTGCGGCTGTTGGTTTCCTCGTTGTCGAGACCCAGCGCCAGATAGCGGCCGTTAGACAGGTCCATCACCAGTTCGCCGACGGTCCAGATGGTCGGCACGTCGTAGAAATTGATGACATGGCCTTCCTGCACGCGATACAGCTGCCCGCGGCTGTCGTAGCAATCGACGCCGAGGATCTGCCAGCTGTCTTCGTCGACATACAGCGTGCGGCGCTTGTACAGATGGCTGGTGCCCGCCTTCAGGGTCGAATCAACGACCCAGACGCGATGCAGCTCATAACGCGCATGATCCTGATTGATGTGGTTCTTGGTCAGGATGTCCTTGTACTTGAGCGTTTCGCTCTGCAATTTGTAGGCGTTATACGGCACCAGCATTTCGCGCTTGCCAACCAGTTTCCAGTCGTAGCGCTGCGGACTGCCGTTATAGATGTCGAACTGGTCCGAAGTGCGCAGATTGTCGGAATTCGTGCCCGGGTTGTCGTAAGCGACGTCGGGCGCGCGGCGCACACGGCGCTGGCCGGGGTTATAGATCCAGGCCTTGCGATTTTCCTTCGACTGATCAAGCGTCTCCTGCACCAGGAGAATTTCGCCGGCGAGACGCGCCGGGGCGACCGTTTCCTGGATGAAATACGCAATGATGTTGTCAAGATTCTCGGACTTCGCGCCGGGCGCGCTGTAGGCGACGAAGGTTTCGTCCTTGAATTTCACCATCGTGTATTCGCCGCCCGCGGTCACCGGGAACTGGCCGATGGTGCGGCTGATCTTCTCGCCACGGAAACGCAGCACGTGGTTCCAGAACACCTGTACGCCTTCGGTCGGCATCGGGAACGGAATGCCTTCGCCGGCGTTCAGGACGCCATTGCCGCCGGGTGCCAGTTGCGCGGTGGTCGCGATGCGCTTGGTCGCATCGTAGATGCGTTGCGGCGACGCGGCACTGCGCCGGGTTGGATAGACGTTGATCTTGTAGGTCGGATACTGCTGCAACAGCTTCTTGTGACCCTCGGTCAACACCGCCGCGTACTGGCCCATGTTAGCTCGGGTGATCGTGTACAGCGGTTTGTCGCCCGCGAACGGATCGGGATGATGGCCGCCGGCCTTGAAACCGGAAACGCCGGCACTGGCGGCAGAGCTCAGGCCGCCGTCCCAGGCCGGGATGGTGCCGGCCTTGTTGCCGGCCTTCTCGCCACCCAGCGGTGTCAGGTCGCCGCCCAGGCGGGCAGCGTCACTGGCGGACATTGCGGCCAGGCCAGGCGCCGCAGCGACTAACAGCAATGCGCCCAGAGTCATCGAAACGGTTTTGTTCAGCATGTTCTTAATCCCCTGAGAGCTCAGAACGAGTACTTGATGCTGGCCGAGACAAAGTCGCGGTCATTGATGTCATTGAAACGGCCCGCGCCCCCGAAGGTGGTCCAGGCGGTGTCGATTTCCCACTTCGCACGCAGGTTGGCCGACACACCTAACGTCAGGCCGTAGCGGCCTTCCACGAAGTTGCCGCCGGGGCCGGGGCTGGTGCCGCCAACGTCCTGCTGCCAGGAGAAACGCGGCACCACGTTCCACGGACCCATCAGGCCCGGATATTCCAGGCGGCCGGCGAAGCGATAACCCCAGGAAAACTGGTCCGGGAAGCGGCTCAGCGGCTCCAGTTCGCCGAAATGACGCGCTGCGAATTCCGCGTTACCCGACACCGAGGTGCCCGGGCCGTTGAACCTGAGGCCGCGGTTGTTAGGTCCGCCGGTGGTCTTGTTAGGCATGCCCGGGATATAGTAACCGGCGGCCTCAAGCACCACGACCATCTGCGCCGCCTTGAACACATTGGCAAAGATCTTGGTCGCGGTGAACTGCCCCTGCCAGGTGTCGAACCGGCCCCAGCCGCTCACTTCCTGGTTGGTGAGATAGCGCCCAAGCTGATTGCAGGCGTTGAGCGTGTTGGCGGGCGGCGCAGCACACGGCGGCGGCGCGAACGCGGTCAGCGGCGTACCGACCGGCAGCATCGGCACCCCTAACAGACCGAGGCCTGCCTCGAACGGCGTCAACGCGGCAAACAGCAATTCGACGTCGTCGTACTGCAGCGGCACGTCCTGGCGGTAGGTCAGGTCGCCCTGCAGGGCGATACCGCCGCGCTGGATCTGCGTATTGAACGACAAGCCCACCAGCTTGATGTCTTCCGGATACTCGACAAAATACGAGGCAGTTCTGGCGTATTCATGGGTCGCCAGATTGCTCGCTTGCGCACCCACACTACCCATTCCCAGCGCAGTGTTAGCTGCGATGGTCGCGTACTGCTGCAGTGTCGCGGCGGAAATATCACCGACAAAGCCCAGCGCATTGGTGCGCGAAGCTGCGAGTCCGGCACCGGCGCCGGTGGCGATTGCAGCGGTGATGGATTGGCCCGCAACCAGGGCCAGCGCGGTAGCCTGCACGGCGTTAGCCGTGCCCCAGGCATTGGCGACGCCGGCATTGCTGCCGGTACGGCCGGACAGCAAAGGCAGGCGGCTGTTGTAAGTCATCGCATAAAAGCCCAGTTCCGTGCCGTTATTGACATCCGGCAGGTACCATTTCAACGCCAGGCCACCCTGGCCGTACTTGCGGGCGGCGCGATCGGGGCCGCGCTTGACGTTCTGGAAGTCACTGATCAGCGTGCCGCCCAGGGGACGGAAATCGACGCCCGCATCGGAAAAGGCGCCGAAACCCAGGATGACGCGATCGCCACCCGGCGTACCGAAGTCATTGCCGGCGAAGTAGCTGCCGGCCGGTTCCGGAATAGTCGGTTTCCAGTTAAGGAGGTAGATCGCCTGCGCGCTGACATTGTTGCTGAGCTGGATCGAGAAATTCACCATCTCGATCGGCAGGAAACCCTCTTTCACTTCCGAGCCCGGCACCCGCAGCGCCGCGACGTCGAAATGATTGATGGTGCTGATGCCGTTCTGAATGAACGTGCTTTCGCCCCAGCTGACGACCTGGCGGCCCAGACGCAGCTCGGCGGCCTTGCCGCCCATATCAAATTTGCCGTAGACGAACGCATCTAACAGACGCGTGTACTGACCCACCAGGTCCTTGCTGGCGCGCGGCAGCGGCGTGCGATCGGTGCCGCTGTTGCCTTCCATGTGCGGATCCCAGAACGCCGAGCCGCGCAGGAATGCGCCGACATTCTTGTAGCTCACCGAGATTTCCGTGACTGCTTTAAAGGCACGGCTGTACAGATCGGTGCCAAAGTTCAAATTACCGTCGTCGATGTTAGGCGAGCGGCCACAGCCGCCGTTGGCATTGGCAATCAGGCGGCAATCCGGCGACTGGATGCGCCAGGCCTGTGAGTAGGCCACCGTCGTGTCCCAGCTGCCGGTCACTTCGCCGGACTTGCTCTGGAACTCAAACGCCTGGACCTGTGCTGTCATCAGCACCGCCAGCGATGCGGCCGACGCCAACGTCAGTACGCTGCGGAGAGGGTGTTTCTTCATGTGGATCCCCAAGCTCGAAAGGCTACGTTGTTGTTCGAATGCGCCTGAAACCTCGCCGAGAGCGCGGCCACAGACAGGTATTAGCCAAAGTATAGCAGCGGCTTGCAAGGGAAGCTCTGCACAGGTGGCACGGCTGCCGGTCGTTGCTGCGGCGCAACAGATCGCCGGAATCAGCTGTGGGTGACCTGCAGAATGCTATGGCGAATCTGCTCCGACAGAACGAGTTCCGCATCGACCACGACGCGCTCCAGCACTTCGTTGTAGCAGATTTTTCCGGCCGGATCCGTGGCAATCACCGACCGTGCCAGCAGCAGCTCGATGAAATTTTCAAACAGGCTGCGATCGGAAAATTCCGGCGAATCAAATCCATAAAGCATGGCCATGCGCTGCGCCATCAATTGGCACTGGGCGATGAGCGTCCGGACATCGATCGAGCCGCTGCCCGCCTGGCGCAACAGGGCAATGGCCAGGTAGTAGCGCTCGACCGTCTGGATGGTCGCCTGTGCAAGGTTCGACAGTTGCAGCGACCGCATGCTGTTGGGCTTGGGTCGTTGCCAGGCCGCCTGGCCCGGCACGGGCTCGATCAGGGACTGTGCCGCGAGTGCCGCGATGACCGCATCGACTACCTGCGGCAGTTCCTGTTCGCTGAAGCGCAGAAACAGTTCCGCCGAAATGTAAGGATAGACGCGCCAGACCAACCGCTGCAGGTCCTCGGCCCGCAACACCGCATTGGAACCGAAGCCGCAGGCTATCAGCGATGGCAGCGCAAACAGATGCAGCACATTGTTGCGATAGTAGGTGCCGAGAATCGCAGCCTCATCCTTCATCCGGATCAGTTCGCCGGCCGCATGCGATTCGCGGCTGATGCTATTCATCGCCAGGCCGTACTGCACGATATCTTTGGCAGCTAACGGGGTCACGGTCACTCGCGGGCTGTAAGGCAGGGCCCGCAACAGGGCGAGATAGCAGTCGACCTGGCGCACCAGGTCGTCTTCGAGCATCGCCTGGCGCGGCGTTGCCAGCAGGATCGTAGCTAACAGATTGACCGGCGTGACCGCCGCCGCTGCGTTGACGTTGCGCATGATGCGCAACGCCAGGTCGTCGACTGCACGTCCGACCCAGCCGGCGCGGGTTTCATCGTCAAAGACCTGTTGCCGCCAAGCGCCCTGGTGCGCGTCGAGAACCTGGTCCAGGAAGACTGGCTCGCCGACATTGACATGCACGCGGCCGAATTTCTCTTTCAGAACCTTGAACGCCTTCACAAGATCGAGCCAGCTTTCCTTTTTTTTCTCCTGCCCGGACAGCTCGCTGATGTACGTGTTAGCTTCGATCAGGCGCTCGTAGCCGAAGTACACCGGCAGAAACACCACCGGTCGCACCGGGTCGCGCAGGTAGGAGCGTACCGTCATCGACAACATGCCAGTCTTGGGCTGCAACAGTCGCCCGGTTCGGGAGCGCCCGCCTTCGATGAAATATTCCACCGAATGGCCGCGCGCCATGATAGTGGCCAGGTATTTCATGAAGACGACGGTATAGAGCGCATTGCCACGAAACGAACGGCGAATGAAAAAGGCGCCGCCCTTGCGCAGATATCGGCCGACGATCGGCATATTGAGGTTGATGCCCGCGGCGATGTGCGGCGCCGCGTAGCCTTGCTCAAAAATCGCATACGACAACAGCAGGTAGTCCATGTGACTGCGATGGCAGGGCACGAAAACGATCTCACGGCCCTCGGCTACCTCGGCCAGCGTCCCGGCATGCGTGAATTCCACGCCGTCATAAAGCCGGTTCCAGAGCCGGGTGAGCAGCCGTTCGGCAAAAATGACAAATGGGTGCGAATAATTGGCCGCGATTTCCTCGCCGTATTTGCGCGCCGTCAACAGCGCCGTCCGGCGGGTAATTTTCTTTTCGCGCACTTCGGCCGCGGCCGCGCGCCGCACCGCGGCAGTGCGCAGCACACGCGCCAGGATCGTGCGGCGGTGCGACAGGTCCGGACCGATGCGCGCCGCTCTTTGCCTGCGGAAGGTGGCGCGCAATTGCCTGCTGATCCGCAGCGCCGCCGCCTGCGGCTGGGATTCCCCACCTAACAAAGCGCGCAGGCTGACGGTTTCGCCGATCTCAACCATGGTCTGGCGGCCGTTGATCAGTACCTGGAAGAACTTGCGCAAGGCGCCATTGAGGACCCAGTCCTCGGCCAGCAGCAGACGCAGCAGTGAGCGCTCTTTTTGCGGCGCGCGGCCCCAGTAGACCGCGACCGGCGCGAGGCGCAGATCAAAGCCCGGGTCGCGCAGCGCCGCATCGACCAGCCGCGACAGGTCTGCCGGTGGGCGCCGATCAATGCGCGCGGTCCAGAAACTCTCGGTGCGGTAGACCGGAAAAAAAGCCCGCACTGCGCTGCGGCCCTCGCCTAACAAACGACGCGCTGGCCGCGGCAAACCGTCGCGCTTGCAGACCATCTGCAGCGCGGCAAGATCCGCGGTACTGCGCCGCTCGATCACGTAACAGATGGGCAGTGAGTCCTGCGTCAGGCGTTGTATTGCGTCCTCCGGGCGCACGTCGATGCGCACCCAGAGGCCGAGTATCCGTCGCAGCAGAGAATTCACGGCGCGGATGTTAACCGATTGCGGGCTTTTGCCGTGCGGGCGCACAATGCGGCGCCATGAGCACAACATTCGCCGGCCAGGCAATTCTCATCACCGGCGCGTCCGAGGGGATCGGCCGGGCCCTGGCGCTGGAACTCGCACGCGAACGCCCGCGGCTAACGCTGGTGGCGCGCAATCGCGAACGCCTCGAGAGTCTCGCCGAACAATGCCGCCAGCTGGGCGCCGAGGTCGGCACCGTGTGCGCGGACCTGGCTAACGAGCCGGATTGCGCGCGCGCCGTGCGCGAGGCCCTGGCGCGGTTCGGGTCGCTGGACATCCTGGTCAACAACGCCGGCATCACCATGTGGAG
>JANLTW010000124.1:0-42675 GCA_031363155.1 Gammaproteobacteria bacterium
AGCCGGCCAGCATCACCAGTTCCTGGCGCAGAAACCCGTTGCAACGGCGAATCTCGTCCGGCTGCGGCTTGTTAGCGGGCGGCAGGCATTTGACGGCATTGGTAATGCGCACGCCCTCGAGACGCAGTGGATCGTCGGCTGACCGCGACTCCCGCTGACTGGCAAGGCCAGCCGCGTGCAGGGTTGCATATAACAGTATGCCCGCGTGGTCGCCGGTAAACGGCCGGCCGGTCCTGTTAGCGCCGTGCATGCCCGGCGCGAGCCCGACGATCAGCAGGCGCGGGCTTGGATCGCCGAATGGCGCGACCGGCCGCGCATGATATTGCGGATATTCCTTGCGAACTTCACGCAAAAACCCGGCGAGCCGCGGGCAACGCGTGCACTGCAGGTCGAATGAACCGCTGTCAGTCATCCATATGCCGGACGATGGCTGCGCCGAATCCCGAACAGGACATCAGTTTCGCGCCTGGAATCAGCGCTTGCATCGCCTCTTCGACGTTCTTACGGCTCGCAAGTTCACGTTTTGAAACCTTGAATGCTTCACGGAAGCGCGCGAGGTCATAGGTGAGTTCTTTCGCGGCGATGGTGTTAGCGACGCCCTTGATGACAAGGTCTGCCGCCTCATACCACTTGAGGTATCGCAGCATCATCTCGGCCGACAGGATCAGCGAGCCAGGATTGACGCGATTCTTGCCGGCAAAACCCGGCGCCGTACCGTGCGTCGCCTCGAATACCGCCAGACCGAAACCGATGTTGCCGCCGGGAGCGATTCCGATGCCGCCAACCTGGGCCGCGAGCGCATCGGAGATGTAGTCGCCGTTGAGATTGAGTGTTGCGATCACGTCGTACTCTTCCGGACGCAACAGCACCTGCTGCAGAAAATTGTCGGCGATGACATCCTTGACCACGATGTCCTTGCCGGAAACCGGGTTCTTGAAGGTCAGCCAGGGCCCGGCGCCGATTTCCGTAGCGCCGAATTCGTCTTTCGCGAGCTGGTAACCCCAGTTGCGAAACGCGCCCTCGGTGAACTTCATGATGTTGCCCTTGTGCACCAGCGTCACCGAGGTCCGGTCGGTCTCGATTGCATACTGGATCGCCATGCGGATCAGGCGCTGACTGCCCTCCTTGGACACCGGTTTGATGCCAATGCCGGACGAATTGGGAAAGCGAATGCCGGTCGCATGCAATTCGCGCTGCAGGTACTTGATCAGCTTCTGCACTTCCTGGGTACCGGCGGCGTATTCGATGCCGGCATATATGTCCTCGGTGTTTTCGCGGAACACGACCATGTCGGTCATGGACGCATCCTGCATCGGGCTGGCAACGCCCGGGAAATAACGTATCGGGCGTACGCAGGCATACAGGTCCAGCTGCTGACGGATTGCCACGTTCAATGAGCGCATGCCTTCGCCGATCGGCGTGCCTAACGGACCCTTGATCGACACCACGTATTCGCGCAGCGCCTCCAGGCTTTCGTCCGGGCAGGCTGAACCATACAATTTGTTAGCTTTCTCGCCGGCGAAGACTTCCATCCAGGCGATGCGCCGCCGGCCACCGTAGGCCTTGGACACCGCCGCATCGACCACCGATTTCATCACTGGCGTTACATCGATGCCGATGCCATCGCCTTCGATGCAGGCAATGATGGGGGTATAGGGAACGCTGAGCGAACCGTCACGATTGATCGTAATTTTATGGCCGTCCGCCGGCGGCACGAGATGTTCGAACTTCATGGCTCGTCAGTGTACAGGCTGGGATTTGCGCAGCAATTCTTCCGGACTGTTTGCATCGCGCCACAAGGTGGCGAGCCCGACGCGGACATCGATGTCGGCATGCGGCCAAGTGATCGCGCCTACACCCCGCTGATGGCGTTCGGCCACCAGTCGTGCGGACTGCCGATCCGTATTCGGCAGCAGCATCGCAAAACCGCAGTGATCCCAACGCGCCAGAAAATCGCCGGCGCGCGCGTCACGCCGCAGCGCCTGATTAACCGTCCCAAGAACCGTGACCGTCGCCTCAGACCCGTATTGCTGGCCATAGGACGCGAGGTCGTGCAGCTCAAGGCGCACCACCGACACCGGATCGGCGCGCCGCGCGGCACGCTCCACTTCTTCTTTGAGTCGCGCGGCAAACGTGGCCTGTCCGTCCAACGCGGTCTGCAAGCGCTGCTCAAGATCGGTCACCCGCAACCGCAGGCGCTCGCATTCGCTCTCAAGCAACCGATCCGCGGGCGCCCAAAGCTCACGCGCGATCACCAGCCAACGCTGGCCGGACAGCGGGCTCGCGCGCAGCTGATAGTCGCGATTGACGCCGCCGACATTCGCTGACCAGCGAATATCAGCCCCCTGGGCGGTGCCCGTGTATTGGGACCGGAGTCTCGCAACAACAGGTCCCGGCACCAGCTCGGCCAGCGAGCGCCCCACGAGCAATGCGGGATCATGTTCAGAACGCGGCCAGTTGCCCAGCTCACGCCTTACCGTGGCATTCGCATCCAGCCACAGACAGGCATCGCCCTGCAGCCGCACCAACGCCATGAGGTCGGCTTCGACCGCAGCGGCGAGTGGTGCCAGCGCCATGGCTAACGCCGCGGCTTGCGGGAGCGCTCCGCGATCAGCATCGCAAGCTCCAGCGACTGTTCGTAGTTGAGACGCGGATCAACGGTCGACTTATAGGCGCGCACCAGGTCGGCATCCGACAAGCCGCGCGCGCCGCCGGTGCACTCGGTGACATTCTCGCCTGTTAGCTCGATATGTACGCCGCCGAGATAGGTGCCCTGGTCGCGGTGAATATCGAATGCGAGTTCCAGTTCCTTCTGGATATTCTCGAAACGCCGGGTTTTCAGCCCGCCCTGGCTGTTCTCGGTGTTGCCATGCATGGGATCGCAGATCCACAACACCGTCTGCCCGGTCGCTTTCACCGCCGCAATCGCTTTCGGCAGCGAGCGCTCGATGTCCTTCGCGCCGAAGCGATGAATGAGACACAGCCGGCCGGGCTGGTTGAGCGGATTCAGGCGGGCCACGAGTTCCTGCAGCCAGGCGGCATCCATCGCCGCGCCCACCTTGACACCAATGGGGTTGGAGATGCCACGGAAATATTCGACATGCGCGCCATCGACCTGCGCGGTGCGCATGCCGATCCAGGGCATGTGCGTCGACAGGTTGTACCAGCGATTGCTGCGTGGAATAAACCGCGTCTGCGCCTGCTCGTAATTCAGGATCAGCCCTTCATGGCTGGCGTAGAACTCCGCGCGCAATGATTCGTGCACGCCCTTGCCGCTGATGGTCTCAAAAAATTCCAGCCCATCGGCGATCGACGCAACGATACGCTGGTAGGCTTCTTTCGAAGACGAGTGGCTAACAAACCCGAGGTCCCAGTATTCCGGGTGATGCAGGTCGGCGAACCCGCCGTCGATCAGCGCGCGCACAAAATTCAGGGTCAGCGCCGAGCGCTCATAACCGCGCAGCAACAGTTGCGGATCGGGTTCGCGGGACGCGGCCGTGAACTCGGCGCGATTGACGATGTCGCCGCGGTAGGACGGCAAGGTGATGCCGTTCTGCGTTTCCGTGTCCGCCGACCTGGGCTTGGCGTACTGGCCCGCCATGCGCCCGACCCGGATGATCGGTTTTTTCATCGCATGCGTCATCACCAGACTCATCTGCAGCAGAATCTTCAGGCGCCTGACGATCGCATCCGATTCGCAGTCATCGAGGCTCTCGGCGCAGTCGCCTGCCTGCAGCAGGAACTGCTCGCCACGCTGTGCAGCCGCCAGTTCTTCGCGCAGCTTTTCCACCTCCCAGGACACCACGATCGGCGGCAGACGCGCTAGCGCGCTAACAGCGCTGGCGAGCGCCGCCGGATCACGATAAACCGGTTGTTGCAAGGCATTTCGGCTTTGCCAGCTGGCCGGGTGCCAGGTTTGCTGTGCGGCTGTTTGCATACGGTGCCCAATGCTACCGGATGCGACGTCCCTTTGGCCAAAACACCTTCCCATCGCCAAAATCGAAGCGCAAAATGCGCCCCTTTATTTTCAGGAACCACGACATGTATCGTGTACTCGTTTTAGGTGCCGGCAAGATCGGCTCGTTGATAGGCGGTCTGCTGGCCGAATGTGACAGCTACCAGGTCCAGCTGGCCGATCTCGATGGGGCGGCGGCCGAAAGCATTGTCTCCGCCCATGGCCTGCCGCGGCTCTCCGCCGTCGCGCTGGATGCCGGCAACAAGGTCGCGTTAGCCGCGCAACTCGCCAAGTCCCCGGTGGACGCGGTGATCTCGAGCCTGCCCTATTACTGCAACGTCGGTGTCGCAGAATCGGCGCGCGCTGCCGGCTGCCATTATTTCGATCTGACCGAGGATGTCGAAGTGACGCGCGCGGTGCGCCGCATCGCCGCGGGCGCCCAACAGGCCTTCGTGCCGCAGTGTGGTCTCGCGCCCGGCTTCATTTCGATCGCAGCGCACGAACTGATCACGCACTTCGACCAGCTGCGTTCGGTCAAATTGCGCGTCGGCGCGCTGCCCCAGCACCCTAACAACGTACTGAAATATTCGCTGACATGGTCCACCGAGGGCCTGATCAACGAATACGGCAACCCCTGCCAGGCGATTCACGACGGCAAACTGCTGGACGTCGCGCCGCTCGAGGGCCTGGAGGAAATTGAAATCGACGGCACACCGTACGAGGCCTTCAATACCTCAGGTGGCCTGGGCTCCCTTGGGGAAACCTTCGGCGCAGGCTGCGAATCGATGAACTACAAGACCATTCGCTATCCGGGGCATTGCGAACAAATGCGCCTGCTGATGAATGATCTCAAACTCAACAAAGACCGCGATACGTTGAAGCGCATCCTGGAAAACGCGGTGCCGCAGACTCTGCAGGACGTCGTCATCGTATATGCCGCGGTGAGCGGCTCGCAGGATGGCGAACTGCGCGAAGAAAACTATGTCAACAAGATCTATCCGCAGGTGATTGCCGGTCGCCTGTGGTCCGCAATCCAGGTCACGACAGCCGCGGGAATCACCTCGGTGCTCGACCTCGTGCTCACCGGCGGCGGGCGTTATAAAGGATTCGTCGCGCAGGAGTCTTTCAGCCTGCCGGACATTCTCGAGAATCGGTTCGGCCGTTACTATGCGCCGGGTGGCAGCAAAGACCTATCGTCTGCCGTGGTCGTCAAAGGCGCGGCCGGCCGGCAGCGCAGGAACGCGCCCGCGAAAAAACGATTAACTGCGGCGTCGGCGCCAGGACCCTAACAAATCGAGCGGCCGCTCGCCTTGCGCGGCGGTCTTGGCCTGGTAGCGCGGGATCAGCAGGCTGGCCCGCGCACCGCCGAGTCCGGACGACCCGAGCTGCAGCTCGCCGCCATAGCTCTCGACGGTATCCCGGACCATCGCCAGGCCAAAGCCATGGCCGGGGGTGGCTTCGTCGGCACGCTGGCCGCGCTCCGGCCCCGATGCTAACAATGAGGGCGCCATGCCCGGACCGTCATCCTCCACCTGTACCTGCCATTGCTGCGCAGTCTCGAGCACCGTGACCCGGACCTGCGAGCGGCACCACTTGCAGGCGTTATCCAGCAGGTTGCCCACCATCTCCAGCAGGTCGGTCCGGTCGCCCAGGACCATTGCGCCCGGCGCTGGATGCAGTTCAATCAGCAGATCCTTGTTGCTGTAGGCACGCAACAGGGTGACGCGCAATTCACCCAGGATCGCATTCAGATCTACCGGCGCCTGACCCAGCACCACGCCGCCACTCATCGCGGCACGCTTGAGATGCCGGTCGATGAGCGCCGTCATGCGATCAACCTCGCCGGCAACGATTTTTCCGGTTTCGCCCGCCTCGGTCTCGCGCAATTGCGCGCGGATTACCGCCAGCGGCGTCTTCAGACTATGCGCGAGATCGGCGAGGTTGTTGCGGTAGCGCTCGATGCGCTTACGCTCGCCGGTCAGCAGCATGTTGAGGCCCGCGGCAACGCCGGCCACTTCGCGCGGAAAGCCCTCGCTGAGTACCTGGCGCTCGCCGGCCTCCACGGCGGCGATCTCGGACTCCAGCTGCCGCAACGGACGGGTGGTGCTGCGTGTGACCCACAGCAGCACTCCTAACAAAATCGCCGCGAAGACCATGCTGCCGGCAAACAAATTGCGGCGCAGCTGCGCGAGCGCGACCTGGCTGGGGCGGCGCGACGCCGCCACCGCAAAAACCAGGTCCTGCTCAACGCCCGGTGCAAATTGCCAGCGCAAGCCGCGCCAGATGCCCAGCAGCGGCTCGCCCTGCCTGCCCTGGAAGTCCGCATACAGGACCTCACCTACCGGCGCATTACGCGTCAGGTCCAGGAAAGCACCGGCGGTTGAACCCGAGCGCCAGACAACACTGGCGTCGGCACGGCGGATTTCCGCAAACAAGCCGCTACCCGGCGTTTGCAAACGTGGCTCGGTCGTGCCGTCAGCCGACAGCGTGTTAGGCTCGGAAGCCGGTTCGGCAGCGGCGATCAACGCCACCATCTGCGCATCGAGCAATTCGCGCAGCGCGTTTTCCGACTGCTGACGATAGAGTCGATCCAGCGACAATCCGGCCAGGCCCAGAAACACGATCAGCACTGCGCTGACCGCGAGCCACAAACGCCGGGCGATAGAAACTGCCGGGGTCAGGCAACGTTCCGTGCCAGAACCAGTCGGTAACCGCGGCCGCGCAGTGTTTCGATCGGCTTCAGGGCGTCGTCCGGATCCAGTTTGCGACGCAAACGCCCGATAAACACTTCGATGGTGTTGCTGTCCCGTTCGAAGTCCTGCGCATACAAACGCTCGGTGAGTTCGGTCTTGGAGATCACATCGCCTGCCCGCAGCATCATATGCTCCAGCAGACGATACTCAAAACTGGTCAGCTCCACGGGCCTGGCGCCCACGGTGACAGTTTGTTGCCGCGTGTCGAGCGTGACCGGGCCACAGCTCAGCTCCGGTGTGGACCATCCGCCGGAACGGCGCAGCAGCGCCTGCAGGCGCGCCAGCAGTTCCTCGAACTGAAAGGGCTTGGCCAGGTAATCATCAGCACCGGACTGCAGGCCTTCGACCTTGTCCTGCCAGCGATCGCGCGCGGTCAGTATCAGGATCGGGAACGATTTTTTCTCCGCGCGCAGCTTGCGGATCAGATCCAGGCCCGCGAGCTTGGGCAGACCCAGGTCGATAACCGCGACATCAATCGGCAATTCCCGGCCAGCGAACAAGCCTTCCTCGCCGTCGGGGGCCACATCGACGGTGTAGCCTTGCTCAATCAACCGCAGTTGCAGTGATTCCCGTAACTGCGTTTCGTCTTCCACTATCAGTGCGCGCATCTACACTCCCGTACAAAAACAAACGCCGGACCAAGGCCCGCCGCCTCAGTGGCAGCCAGCGGCCCTAGCGGTTCAGCTCGGCGCCGGTTGCTGCATCGATACGAATTGTCCAGACGCGACCATCGCCACCTAACAGTCGCAGTGAATACACCCTGCGACCCTGGTTCTCGATCACCTCAGCCTTCACCACTCGCGCCCGGTGGCGTTCCTGGGCAGCGGCTACCGCCGCGTCCAGCGACACGCCGTCACCCGCGAGCGCAAGGCCACTGCTGAAGGGCGATAAAGCCAGCAGCAGCAGTGCCAGGAATCGGGAACGTGGACTCACATGCATGGTCGGTCAGGATTCTACTAGTAACCCTGCTCCGGAGACACATGGACGCGCACCCGTACCTGCGGGCCCGGGTCGTAACTCATCCGCGTGGTGTATTCCCGGCCGTTGTAAACATAGGTGACGCGATAGCCGTCTATACGCTCCTCGAAACGCTCTTCCTGGCGCACCCGGCACCGTTCAACCTCGCGGCTGCGGCCACGGTCGTCGTCGTAGCGATCGTCGTAGTAACGATCGCCGTAGCGATCGTCGCGACCCCTTTGGGCCGTATCGTGGCCGACCGCGGCACCAATCAGGGCGCCAGCCACGGTTGCGATTCGCCGCCCTTCGCCGCGCCCGATCTGGTTGCCGATGGCGCCACCAATCAGGCCGCCGATGATAGTGTTGTTAGTCGTTCTGACGTCGCCGCCGCGATCGCGCGCGCCGCGGTAATAGCCGCCGTCGTAAACGGTTTCGAGCCGACACTCGCGGCGCGGCTCAAGCACACGTATGCGCCGTGACAGCGGTTCGACGTGCACGACACGTGCGGTGTCGTAGTCCGCTTGGCGATTGCCGTTGTAACGACCATTGTCATAGTCACCGCCCGGGCGGTGGTCCGCATACGCAAGGCTGGCGCCGCTGACGGCCAGGGCTGCAATCATGGTCACGATTCGGGTCTGCATGTGAGTCTCCTATTTCACCTATGGGAGACAGCCTATTGCCTGGTCAATGAACGCCTGCTGAACTGGCTCAGGGCGGGTTTTTCTCGCTCAATTTGACCGTATTCCACAGATGCTCCCAATCCGCCGCCGACATCCGTTGCAGGTCCCGGCCTGCCGTCTGCAGCTGGGTTTCCATCGCTGTGAACCGGCGCTCGAACTTGCGGTTGGCCTGCCGTAACGCCGACTCGGGATCCAGGCCGAGATGGCGGCCGTACTGCGCCAGCGCAAACAACAAATCGCCAAGTTCCTCGCTGGCAGCGTCGTGCTGCCCCGCGGCGAGCTCGGTCGTTAGCTCGGCCAGCTCTTCACGCACTTTGACGGCAACCGCACCCGCGTCCGGCCAATCGAAACCGACTCGCGCCGCGCGCTTACCAAGCTTGGTAGCCCGTGTCAGCGCGGGCAGTGCCAGCGCGACGCCATCGAGCACGCCACTGGCGCCATGCGCGGCGCGCTCCTCGGCCTTGCTGTGCTCCCACGCCTGATTGAGGTTCCGGGTATCCGTGGGCGGCGCGTCCTGGGCCGCAAACACATGCGGATGCCGGCGCTGCAATTTGTCGCGGATGCCGGCCGTCAAGGACGCAAAATCAAACCAGCCGCGCTCTTCGCCGAGGCGCGCATAGAAAACCACCTGGAATAGCAGATCACCCAATTCGTCGCGCAGCTGCGGCCAGTCCTCACGCGCAATCGCATCCGCGACTTCGTGGGCCTCCTCCAGCGTGTAGGGCGCGATACTTGCGAAGTCCTGCGCGCGATCCCAGGGGCAGCCGTTGACCGGATCACGCAGCCGGCGCATGACCTCGAGCAAGTCGGCCAGAGCAGCGGCGGCCGCCTGGTCGCCATCAGGCGTAGGACTCATCGATTGCGCCCCTCAGCTAACAAGGAGAACAGGGTCATCAGCATGCCCGCGGTAGCGCCCCAGATATTGCGTGCGCCATAGGGCATGTCTGTCAATTCGATTTCGCGATCCTGCAGCAGGCGCCGCCGCGGCTTGTGGTGCGCCGGGTCCAGCAGGTAATTCAACGGCACTTCAAAAGCTTCGTCCACTTCGCTGCGGTCTATCGACAGTGCCAAAGGCGGCGTCACCAGGCCCACAACCGGTGTGACGCGAAATCCTGATATGACCAAATGATCCGGCAAATAGCCCAGTACTCTGACCTGGAGCGCGGCTAGGCCGATTTCCTCGGCGGTTTCACGCAGCGCCGCGGTACGCGCATCCAGATCGCCGGTTTCGATCCGCCCGCCGGGAAAACTGATCTGGCCCGCATGGTTCTTGAGCTGCGCTGAGCGCTGCGTTAGCAGCACATGGAAACCGTCGTCGCGGTCCACCAGCGGCATCAGCACCGCGGCACGACGCGTTGGTACGGGCAGCAGCGGCAGCAACTCGGCGCTCATGCGCCGTCCCAGGCCTGCGTAAATGGTGGGCGCGTCCGCCAGGTCGCTGGGCTGCGGCAGGAGGCTGAGATCTAACAATCGCAGCAAAGTCTGGCGATCCAACTGGTGCAGAGGCAGGGTCATTCAAGCCCGCGACACATATTGATCAGGTGCAGTCCGGGACTGGGTTATCATGGGCAATTCTAGCATTTTGCAGCGCAAATCCGGACACCGATGAGCCAGACAGACCTACTCGCCCTCTCGCCGATCGACGGCCGCTATCGCGCCGCAACCGACTTCTTGCGGCCCCTGCTCAGCGAGTCGGGCTTGATCCGCGAAAGAATCCACATCGAGGCTGCGTGGCTGCTGCACCTGCATGCTCACCGCGCGCAGCTGGGCTGCCTGGCAGGCTTGCAACCCGGCGGCCTAACAGCAGCGGTGCAGGCGGCCGCGACGGCGCTGCTCGACCCGCCGGAATCCGCTGCGGCCACTGTCAAGGAGATCGAGGGCCGCACCAATCATGACGTCAAGGCGGTCGAGTATTACGTACGCCAGCAGCTGCTGGCCGCGGGCGCCACGCCGGCGGTACTGGAACTGGTGCACTTCGGTTGCACTTCCGAAGACATCAACAATCTCGCTTATGCACGACTGCTGCTGCGCGCCCGCGCGCAGATGATTCTGCAGGGTCTGCAGCCGGTGCTGGTAGCGCTTGAGGCGTTAGCAAGTTCCAATGCCGCGGTGCCGATGCTGGCCCGGACCCATGGCCAGACCGCCAGTCCGACCACACTGGGCAAGGAATTCGCCAATGTGCTGATGCGGCTGCGACGCGCCGAGAAACGCTGGCAAGCGGTTGCCATTTTTGGCAAATGGAATGGTGCGGTGGGCAACTACAACGCGCACCGCGCGGTCGCGCCCGAGGTCGACTGGCCGGCGCTGGCGGCGGAATTTGTCAGGTCGCTGGGGCTGCAGTTCAACAGCCACACCACGCAGATCGAGCCGCACGACTGGATCGGCGAATACTGCGACGCGCTCGCGGCGACCGGCGTCGTGCTGATCGATTTCTCGCGCGATGTCTGGGGCTACATTTCGCTCGGCTATCTGCGGCAGCGCCCGAAGAGCGGCGAAGTCGGATCGTCGACCATGCCGCACAAGGTCAACCCGATCGATTTCGAAAATGCCGAGGGCAATTTTGGCATCGCCAACGCGCTACTGCGCCACTTTGCCGACAAACTGCCGATCTCACGCTGGCAGCGGGACCTCACCGATTCGACGGTACTGCGCAATCTTGGCACTTCGTTAGGACACGTCGCGGTCGCATTGCGCGCGTTGACTCGCGGCCTGAGTCGCATCGATGCCGACCCGGCGCGACTGGCGGCGGACCTGCAGGCCGCGCCGGAAGTCCTGGCCGAGGCCATCCAGACCGCCATGCGCGCCGCCGGCATACCTAACGGTTATGAATTGCTGAAAGATCTGACGCGCGGCCAGGCCATCGATCTGCTGCAATTGCGCGCGTTGATCGCGAGGCTCGATCTGCCCGCCGAGCTGCGGCACAGGCTTGCCAGCCTGGAACCCGCGGATTATGTCGGCCTGGCGGCGCAGCTGGCGCGGTCGGCGGTGGCCGCCAAACCCTGACAAATCCTTGACGCAGTTCGCAAAAGCCGGCCGCCGCGCCGCGCCCGGCTGAACGAACCGTGACGCGCCTCAGCACATAACAGGTCGCAACAACGGAATATTGCCCGGCAATTACGGCGCGAACCGCCACGCCTGGGGCAAACCTTTGATATCGACCGGGGACCGCGATCTTTCCATTCTGACAGGCGAAATTGCCGCGCCTGTACTCGATCTTTTGCCGCCGTCACCGACCCTGCAGGTCATGAATTCTCTTGAGGAAATGCGTGCCGTGGTCAACCAGGCCGCCGCGGGCGCGCATCGCCTGATGTCGATCTACTCACCTGACCTGGAACCGGAACTCTACGACCAGACTCCGTTTCTCGACATCATCAAGCGCTTCGTACTCGGTCGTAACTTTGCCAAGGTGCGCATACTGCTGACCGACCGGACGCGCATGATTCGCGACGGCAATCGCCTGGTTGCAATGAGCCGGCGCCTGACAAGCTATATCGAAATGCGCCTGGCGCCACGCGCTGAAGCGCTGCGCGCCCACTCGTACATGGTCGTCGACGACAAGGCGGTCATTTTTCGCCTGCAAGGCGACCGCTACATGGGTGTGGCCGACCTCGCCAACCCGGCGGCAGCGCGCCTGCAGCTGGATGACTTCGACGCCATCTGGCAGGCCAACGTTCCAGACTATGGGTTTCGCACCGCAAGCCGTTGAGCTGACGGTCAACCGTCGCCCCGTCGCAGCGTTCAAGTCCTCACATGCCATCCCTGAAACCGGACATCACGGTCGCTGCCCTGGTGGAGCTCGCAGGACGATTCCTGGTTGTTGAAGAGCACATTCGCGGGCGTCTGATGTTGAACCAGCCAGCCGGGCATGTGGAAGACCGGGAATCGCTGCTCGCGGCCGTCATCCGTGAAACCCGCGAAGAGACCGCCTGGTTGTTCGAACCTCAGTCCCTGCTGGGCGTTTATCACTGGCGCAACCCCGACAACGGCGTCACAACCCTGCGCTTCGCGTTTCGGGGGCAGGTTTCGGATCACCGGCCGCAGCAACAGCTTGACCATCCGGTTGTCCGGACCCTTTGGCTCACGCCTGCGGAACTCAAATCGCGAGAAAACTCGCTGCGCAGCCCGTTGGTCCTGCGCTGCGTGGACGACTGGCTGGCCGGCAAGTCCCTGCCTCTGGGCGCGGTCGCCGATCTGGACCTTGAAACCGCCAGACGCCTGCAGGCGGTCGAGACCTGATAACCAGTTAGAATTTGCGTGTGGCGCGCAAAGCGGGTCAGAAAATCATTGTTGGTTTGTCGGGTGGCGTGGATTCGGCCGTGGCGGCCCTGTTGCTGCGCGACCAGGGCCATGATGTCGAAGGCCTGTTCATGGCCAATTGGGACGACCCCGACCCCGATTCCCACTGCACCACCGCCCAGGACTTTCAGGATGCACGCGCGGTTTGCGCCGAGCTGAGCATTGTGCTGCACAAAGTCGATTTTGCCGCCCAGTACCGGCAGCAGGTTTTCAGCCAATTCCTCAGCGAGTTGCGGGCCGGCCGCACGCCGAATCCCGACGTGCACTGCAATCGCGAGATCAAATTCGGTGTCTGCCTGCGCTACGCGCAGCGCCTCGGCGCGACGCGCTTCGCTACCGGTCATTACGCACGTCTGTTAGCAGGACCCGCGGGACTGGAGCTGCACAAAGCGCTCGACGGCGCCAAGGACCAGAGCTATTTCCTGCATGCCGTGTCTCTCAGCCGGTTGAGTACCGCCCTGTTTCCACTCGGCGAGCTGACCAAGCCGGAAGTTCGCGCCCGTGCCGCTGCGGCCGGTCTGCCGGTATTCAACAAGCCCGACAGCACCGGCATCTGCTTCATCGGTGAGCGCCCGTTCGCGGAGTTTCTCGCGCAGTGGTTACCCCGAACGCCCGGACCTGTCATGACCGCCGACGGCGAAATACTCGGCGAGCACCACGGCCTGTGCTACTACACGTTAGGTCAGCGCGCCGGGCTCGCCATCGGTGGCCGCGCCGGTCACGCCGAAGCGCCCTGGTACGTAGCGCGCAAGGAGCAGATCGGCAATCGCCTCATCGTGGTGCAAGGCGCGGACCATGCGTTGCTGCTGAGCAGCGGTTGTGAGGTTCACGACTGGCACTGGCTTGCCGCAATGCCTGCGGCCAGCGCTGAGCTCGGCGTAAAGCTGCGCTATCGCCAACCCGATCAGGCGCTCGCAGGCAGCAGCTGGGATGGATCACGCGGGCGGCTGAAATTTGCCGTAGCGCAACGCGCGGTAACGCCGGGACAATTCGCGGTGCTGTATCGCGGCACGCAATGCCTCGGTGGCGGCGTGATCGACAGCACGACGCCGGTCACCGATTCCAGCGTTCACGCCGCTATAATGTCCGCCGCTCATTCGCCATTGCATGCCGTGGAGTCTCACGATGACAGACAAAAAGTCTGACGGTTTCAAAGCCCGTACCAAACTCAAGGTTGGCGCGAAATCCTATGACATCTGGAGTTTTCGCAACCTGCCGCCGGAAAAACTGGCGCGCCTGCCGTTCTCGCTGAAAATTCTGCTGGAGAACCTGCTGCGTTTTGAAGATGGCGTCAATGTGACGCGCCGCGACATCGAAGCCCTGCTCAACTGGAATCCCAAGGCGACGCCCGATCACGAAATTTGCTTCACGCCGGCGCGCGTGATCATGCAGGACTTCACCGGCGTGCCCTGTGTCGTGGACCTGGCCGCGATGCGCGACGCGATCCGCACGCTGGGCGGCGACCCGGAACAGGTCAATCCGCTCGCTCCCGCGGAAATGGTCATCGACCACTCCGTGCAGGTTGACGACTACGGCAATGCCAACGCGCTGGCTAACAACACGCGCATCGAGTTCGAGCGTAACGGCGAACGCTACTCGTTCCTGCGCTGGGGCCAGACCGCGTTCCGCAATTTCAAAGTCGTGCCTCCCAACACCGGTATCGTGCACCAGGTCAACCTGGAATATCTGGCGCGCGTGGTGTTCGGCGCTGGCGATGGCGCGGGAACGGCTTATCCGGACACCGTGGTCGGCACCGACTCTCACACGACCATGGTCAATGGTCTCGGCGTTCTCGGCTGGGGCGTTGGCGGCATCGAGGCCGAGGCGGCGATGTTAGGCCAGCCGGTCACGATGCTGATTCCGCAGGTCGTGGGCTTCAAGCTGTCCGGTCAGCTGCCGGCCGGCGCGACCGCAACCGACCTGGTGTTGACGGTCACGGAAATCCTGCGCAAGAAAGGCGTGGTCGAGAAATTTGTCGAATACTTCGGCGATGGCCTGGCGAATCTGCCGCTCGCGGATCGCGCCACCATTGCCAACATGGCGCCGGAATACGGCAGCACCTGCGGAATTTTCCCGATCGACGAGGAGACCCTGCGCTACCTGGAACTGTCCGGGAGGCCCAAGGAGCAGATCGCGCTGGTGGAAGCGTACGCGCGCCACCAGGGCCTGTGGCGCATCAACGGCGCCGCGCCTGCCGCCTACACCGACGTGCTGGAACTGGACATGGGCACAGTCGAACCGTCGCTCGCCGGCCCCAAGCGTCCGCAGGACCGGGTCTCGCTGCGCAACCTGCAGCAGGTCTATCGCAAGACGCATGCACAAATGTCCGAGGAACGCGCGAAGAAAAATCCGGGCGCGACCGGTATCGGCCAGGTCAAGGATGCTCCGGACTACGAGGTGCGCGATGGCGCGGTGCTGATCGCGGCCATCACCAGCTGCACCAACACCTCCAACCCGTCGGTGATGTTAGGCGCGGCCTTGTTAGCACGAAACGCGGCGCGCGCCGGCCTGCGCGCCAAGCCCTGGGTCAAGACCAGCCTGTCGCCCGGCTCGCGGGTCGTGACCGATTATTTCGACAAGGCGGGTCTGACCAAGGATCTCGCCATGGTCGGCTTCCAGGTGACGGGCTACGGTTGCATGACCTGTATCGGCAACTCCGGCCCTCTCAAGCCCGAGATTTCCGCGGCCGTGAAAGCCGGCGATGTGATCGCATCGTCGGTGCTGTCAGGCAACCGCAACTTCGAAGGCCGCGTACATCCGGAAGTGAAGATGAACTTCCTGGCATCGCCACCGCTGGTCGTGGCGTTCGCGCTCGCCGGCACCACGGACATCGACCTGCACAGCGAACCGCTGGGCCTTGGTTACGACGGCCGGCCGGTGTTCCTGAAAGACATCTGGCCGACAGCAGCAGAAGTTGCCACCACCGTGCGTGCTTCCATCGACTCGAAAATGTTCCAGCGCAGCTATGGCAACGTGTTCGATGGCGATGCCAACTGGCGTGCGATCAAGATACCGAAAGGCAAGTTGTATGCCTGGCAGCCGAACTCCACCTACGTGCGCAACCCGCCCTATTTCGCTGGCATGACCATGCAGCCGCGCAAGCTTGCCGGCATCCGGGGTGCCCGCGCGCTCGCATTGTTAGGTGACTCGGTCACGACCGACCACATTTCTCCGGCCGGCGACATTGCCAGAAACAGCCCCGCGGCAAAATACCTGGAGTCAAAAGGCATACAGAAGGCGGATTTCAATTCCTACGGCGCGCGCCGTGGCAACCACGAAGTGATGATGCGCGGCACGTTCGCCAACATCCGCTTGCGCAATCTGCTGGCGCCGGGCACTGAAGGTGGCGTCACCATTCACATTCCGAGCGGCGAACAGCTGTCGATTTACGACGCGTCGATGAAGTACCAGGCTGCGGGCATGTCGCTGGTGGTACTGGCCGGCAAGGAATACGGCACCGGCTCGTCGCGCGACTGGGCCGCCAAGGGCACCATGTTGTTAGGTGTCAAGGCGGTGATTGCCGAGAGCTTTGAACGCATTCACCGCTCCAACCTGATCGGCATGGGTGTGCTGCCCTGCCAGTTCACGAATGGCCAGAATGCCCAGAGCCTCGGCCTGAGTGGCCGCGAGGTGTTCGATTTTGGCGACCTCAAGAACGCCGAGGCGCGCACTGTGATGGTCACCGCCACCTCCACAGATGGCGCCGCAGATCGCAAAGTCACCAGCTTCGAAGTGCGCATCCGCATCGATACGCCCAAGGAACGCGACTACTACCGCCATGGCGGCATCCTGCAATATGTGTTGCGCCAACTGGCGGGTAGCAGCGCTGGCAAGAAACCCGCTGCGCGGAAACAGCCGGCACCCAGGCGCAAGCCCAAGGCGCGGCGCAAGAAGTAACCAAGCCTCATCCCGCGGGCCTGACTTCCGCCCAGTTGAGCCTGCGGGTTGCGAGCATGGTCACTGCGAGCACGGTGAATACCAGCAGGCTGCCTAACAACAGCGCATAGTCTTCCGATTGCAGAATCAGGTACAGGCAACCATAGCAAGCTGCCAGTCCCGAGCTCATCAGCACCGCCGCGGCGCGCCGGCCGGTCACGCCGGCGACATAGAACCCCAGCAACAGGATGAGCGCCGTGGCCGCGAGCGCGTAGGCAAGCGCGAACGGCAGATGCTCGCCAACGGCCAGCAGCAGCAGGAAAAACACCGACAGCGCCAGCCCCACCAGCAGGTAGTGCATCGCGTGCAGGCGCAATCCCTGCGTTACCTGCTCCCAGGCAAAGAACGCGAGAAAGGTGATGGCGATGAACAGCACGCCATAGCGGGTCGCGCGATAGCTCATCGAATACACATTCACGGGGGTCACCAGCGAAAATCCAAACGCGGTCCGTAGCAAAGCCTCGCCGGTGACGGACTTGCCTGCCCAGGTCCGCGGCAGGTTACGGTTGATTTCGAGTACCTGCCAACGGGCCTCGAAGCCCTTGTCATTCGGCGTCGAATGGTCCGCCGCGAACGAGCCTGCAAAGCCGGGGTGCGGCCAGGTACTCAGGACCGTGACCTGGGTTGCGCCTGCGAGCGGCAGGAATTGCAGCGCGCCACTACCGCGCGCCCGGAATGCAAAGTGATACGGTAGCCGGCCACCCTGCGCGTACTCGCTCAGGTCCAATGGCGCTGCCAACGCGCTTTGCTCATCGTAATTGCCGCTACCTAACAACAGTCTGCGGCCCGCGAAATCGCTGGCGTTCACGGCCTGCAGGCTCGACAGTGAGCCAAACGGTATCACCACGCTGGCTTGCGACCAGAGCGCGCGCTCAGTCGACGGATTGGCGATCAGCGTGCTCAGGGCGTTTACTGGAAATTCGCCGCTGATGTCGAGATCGGGCAATGAATAGACGGGCAGCGAGTAGATACCGCGGACTTCGGCTTTGACGGTGTGGTGGGTCGAGATTTTCAACGACTCCGGCAGAATCCAACGCGGTTGACCGCTCTCCCAGCGGGCAACGTGCTGCTTCAGATCGGCGTTCCATTCATCGACCAGGACTTCGGTCGGCACTTTGAGCATGGGCCCGCCGATCGTCTGCGGCCCACCATGCAGGGCCGCAATACTGTCGCGGGCCGTGTTCTGTACCGCTTCACGTTCGGTCACCAGCGACTCGACGCGCGCCAGCGGCCATAACAGCAGCAGGACCAGGCCGCCGATCAGCGCGCCGCGCCAGAAAACCGAACTGAATGGTCCGCTGATATTCATCGTTGCAATTTCCCAGTGATACCTGAGTGCCCATTGCAACGCGTCTAAATGGCGGGACCGTGCCGCAATTCAGGCAAAATAGTGGCAGGCGCGTCCTGGAGGGCAAGGCTCTGCAACAACTGGTTTTTTTTGATCTGGACGGCACGGTGTCGCGACACGACACACTGTGGCAGTGGCTGCGGGCGTTCCTGTGGCGCCACCCCTGGCGCTGGCCGCGCTTGTTAGGAGTCCTGCCCTGCCTGGTGCAGTTCCTGCTCGGCCGTGCCGATCATGGCGCGCTGAAAGCGCGCCTGTTGCAGACCGCGCTGGGCGGCATTGACCGCGGCGCCATCGCAGCACACACAACGCGCTGGATCGCCGGTTTCATTCCGCGCGGCTGCTTTGCGGATGCGCTGGCTGCGATTCGCGCTCACCAGCATCAGGGCGATATCCTGATCCTGATGAGCGCGAGTGTTGATGTATACGTGCCGGAACTGGCGCGCGCGTTAGGATTTGCCGAGTGCATCTGCACGCCGACGGGTTGGCGCGCCGATGGCCGCTACGATGGCCGCCTGACCGGCCCCAACTGCCGGGAGCAGGAAAAGCTTGCCCGGTTCCGCGCGCGGCTCGCGCTGCACCCGGGCGCCCGCACCTGCGCCTACGGAAATTCCGCACCCGACCTGCCGCACCTGCAACTTGCCAGTCGCGGCATCCTGGTCAACGGGTCGTCCAGAGTGCGCGCCCGTGCCGGTAGCGCCGGAATCGAATGCGTCGACTGGCGTTAGCGCCAGTCAATGTCAGGCAGGGCGCGCAGTTTTTCTTCGGTTTCGCGCCGCTGCCAATAGGGAATGTCAGCCTGATTGTCCGCGGCCGCGCCGCGGGCGTAACCCTCGGAATTGCGCAGGATTGCATCGGCCTGTTCCATGGGCAGGAACACCACGCCATCGCAGTCCGCCAGCACGATGTCGCCCGGGTTGACGATGACGCCCCCGCAGATGACCGGACCATTGAGCCAGCCGGCATGTTCCGCGCCGTTGGCCGAGGCCACCAGCCCGCGCGCGAAAATCGGCAGTTGCACGCGCTCGCGTGTTAGTAGGCCACCGTTCATGCAGCGCCCGTCGAGCACCACGCCCGCGCAGCCGGCACGCTTCACGCCCATTGACATGCCCATGCCCCAGCAGGCCCTGTCTTCGCGACCGCCCGCATCCACGACGATGACATCGCCTGGCTGCGCATATTTTCCCGCCAGCTCGCCGACTAACAAGTCATCCGTGTGCTCGGGGCGCACGGTGAAAGCCGGACCGCAGATGCGCCACTCGTGCAGCAGCGGCTTGATGGCCGGATGCGCAACCTGCCGTGGCCCGGCGTGCACGCCGGTAACACCCACATGGGTGCGCGCCGCGCGTTCAATGAGTTCGCGCGCGGGGCGCTGAAAGTCGAGTCGAATCTGGTAGCGCATGCTGGCCCACTCCGTGTCCCGGGTTAGCTACCGAGTATAGTTGCAGCCATGCTGAGAGCCTGCCGAATCGCCATCGTCGCCTGCATCGCGGCCGCGTCGCAGCCTGCCAGCGCGGCGTCGGTCCTGTATCGCGGCGCCTACGGCCAACCCGAGTCGCTGGTGCCCAATCAATCCGGCGTCAAGAGCGAGCAGACCATCATGCTTGATCTGTTCGAGGGCCTAACAAGCTTCAGCGCCGACGGCAAGCTCATCCCGGGCGCCGCGCGGTCCTGGAAGGTCAGCGGCGATGGCCGCAGCTGGAGCTTCAGCCTGCGCCCGGGCTTGCGCTGGTCCGACGGCTCGCCGCTGCTCGCCAGCGACTGGGTTTATGCCTGGCGCCGCATGTTCACCCCGTCAACGGCACTGCCGCGCGCCAGTCGCATGTTCATCATCCGCCAGTCACGCGACCTGCTGGCGGGCCGCGTGCCGCCGAGCGCACTCGGCGTCAGCGCGCCCGACGCAGTCACGGTGCGCCTCGAGCTTGAAAGTCCCTTGCCCTGGCTGCCGCTTTTGTTAGCTGGCCAGGAAGGCACGCCTTTGCCGCAGAAAGTCCTGGAGAAGTTCGGCGATCAATGGACCCGGCCTGGAAACCTGGTCAGCAACGGCGCCTTTCGGCTGACGGAACGGCGCGCCGGCGGCACGGTACGGCTCGACCGCAATACTTTTTTTCACGATGCGGCCGGGGTGCCGCTTGATGCGGTGATCTACGTGCCCAGCGACGATACCGGCTCACTGGTCAATCGCTTCCGGGCCCGCGAGCTGGATATCAACGCCTGGCCAGGCTTCGCGTCGCGGCAGCAGGAGGCGCTCAGGAAGGAACAGGGGGCCGCGGTCCGGATTGCGCCGCTGTTCGGCGTGCGTTTCCTGCGTTTCAACCTCAAGCGCGCGCCATTCGACGACCTCCGGATCCGGCGCGCGCTGGCGCTGCTGGTCGACCGCGAACTGCTGGTTCGTAAAGTGCTGCCCGGCGGCGAACGACCGAGCTATCGCGTGGTGCCCGAGGGCCTGGGCGACGATGGCGCAGCGCCGCGCAGCGAACTGCAGCTCGGCACCATGGCCGAGCGCAACGCACGCGCGCGTGCCTTGTTAGCTGAGGCCGGCTTCAAGACCCGCCGCCCAGGTCCGGTGCGGCTGCGCGTGCCGAGCGGCAATGGCGAGGAAATGTGTCTGGCGGTTGCGGCGATGTGGAGCGCGGCCGGCGTCCCCACCGTGATCGAGAAAAGCGAGATCAAATCCCTGATCGCCGACCTGCGCCGCGGTGATTTCGACATCGCGCTGACCGGCTCGGCCGAGAACGCTTCGGTCGAGGGCTATCTCGAGCGTTTCCTGCCGGATTCGAGCTATAACTCCGGCCAATATCGCAGTACCGCGTTTGAACAGGCCTTGCGCGCGGCCCAGGCCTTACCGGCGCTTGCCGAACGGCGCGCGGCAGTGGCGCAGGCCGAGGCGATACTCACCGCTGATCACCCAGTGGTACCCCTGATTCAGGAAGTGGCGCGCAACCTGGTGTCTTCCCGTATCGTCGGCTGGGTCGACAACCCCGACGACATACACCTGTCGCGCTACCTTTCACTGCAACAAATGGCCCGTTAGCCCGGTCTATCCGCTAAGCACCGATGGAGTTCCCGCATGCGCCAACGATTTGCCACGGACATAAAGCCCTCCGCCATTACGCCAGAAGCGGTGTTCCGCGACCGGCGCCGCGTTGTGCAGGCGCTGGGACTGGGGCTCGCCGGCGCCGCAGCGAAATTGTCCGCCGCCGCGAACCCGCTACCCGCGTCGCCACCCGCCGCAGTTCCGGGCCCCGGGGCGCCAGGCAGTTCCGCCGGCCGCATCACACGCAACGCGCGCTATTCGGTGACCGAACCCCCTAACAGCTACGAGGACATCACCAGCTACAACAACTACTACGAGTTTGGCACCGACAAGGAAGATCCCAAGGCGAATGCGCAGGAGTTTCGCACCCGCCCATGGACCGTCGAAATCGCCGGCGAAGCCGAAGTCGTCGGTCGATTCACGCTGGAAGACCTGCTGCGCCCACACGCGCTGGAGGAACGGGTATACCGGTTCCGCTGCGTCGAAGCCTGGTCGATGGTCATTCCCTGGATGGGTATTTCGTTAGGCGCGCTGCTGCAGCGCTGCAAGCCGACGTCCAGGGCGAAGTATGTCGAGTTCACGACCTTGCTGGACCGCAGCCAGATGCCAGGCCAGCGCGTGCCGGTCCTGCAGTGGCCCTATGTCGAAGGCCTGCGCATCGATGAAGCCATGCACCCGCTGGCAATGATGGTGGTCGGAGTCTATGGACGCTGGCTCCCCAATCAGAACGGCGCGCCGCTGCGCCTGATGACGCCGTGGAAATACGGCTTCAAGAACATCAAGTCGATCGTCAAGATCCGCTTCACAGAACGCCAGCCGCGTAACAGCTGGAATATTTCCGCGCCGGACGAATACGGCTTCTTCGCCAACGTCAATCCGGCCGTGGACCATCCGCGCTGGAGCCAGGCGTCGGAGCGGCGCATTGGCGGCGGGTTCTTTGCAGCTCGCGTCCCAACCCTGGCCTTCAATGGCTACGCGACCGAGGTCGCGGGCCTGTACCGCGGCATGGACCTGCAGCGATATTTCTAGTCCTGGGCGCGCATGACAGTCGAGCAACGATACCGCCGCATTTACAAGCCGCTGATCTGGCTGGCGTGCCTGGCGCCGCTGCTGATCATCCTCGCGGCGGCATTCGGCGTGCCCGGCGTGTCTCTGACCGCAGATCCGGTGCGCGAGACCGTGCATCGACTGGGCCGCAGCGCGCTCAATCTGCTCCTGATAACCCTCTGTGTAACGCCGCTCAAGGACTTGCTGAAAGCGCCGCAGCTGCTGCGGTTGCGGCGGCTGTTAGGCCTGTTTGCCTTCAGCTATGCGCTGCTGCATTTCGTGGCATTCTCGGCGCTGGACCTGCGGCTCGACTGGGGCCGGATCGGTTCCGAGCTGGTCAAGCGTCCCTACATCCTGGTTGGCTTCACGGCGTTGCTCGCTCTGCTGCCGCTCGCCGCCACCTCAACCCAGCGCATGATGCGGCGCCTGGGCCGGCGCTGGATAAAACTGCACAGGCTTATCTATCTGATTTCGTTGTTAGGCATCTGGCACTTCTGGTGGCAGGTAAAGCTCGACATCACCGAGCCGCTGCTCTACAGCGCCGCGCTGGCCGTGTTGTTAGCATACCGGGCCCGCAAGCTGCGACGGGCTACATCGATGTCCGCACCTGCCACAGTTCCGGGAAAAACCTGAGCTCCAGGGCCTTGGCGAGGTAGGCAACGCCGGTGGTGCCGCCGGTGCCCGGCTTGTAACCGATGATGCGCTCGACGGTCTTCAGATGATGGAACCGCCACAGCTGAAACTTGTGGTCAAGATCGACCAGCCGCTCTGCGAGCTCGTACAGGTCCCAGTCTTTCTCAGCGTTGTGATACACGGCCAGCCAGGCTGCGGTCACCTGCTTGGCGGGTTCGTACGGTTCGGCGAAATCGCGGCTGAGATAAGACTCCGGCACCTCGTAACCGCGACGGCTCAGCAGCCGCAGCACTTCGTCGTACAGCGACGGCGCGTCCAGTGCCTGTCGCAGCTTCTGATGCGCTGCCGGGTCGCGCTGATGCACCACAATCATGTCGCGGTTCTTGTTGCCAAACTGAAACTCGAGCAACCGGTACTGCTCGGACTGGAACCCGGATGCGCGGCCCAGGGAATTACGGAACGCCGAATAGTCAGCGGGGGTCATGGTTGACAGGACTTCCCAGGTCGCAAGCAATTGCGCCTGGATGCGCGAGATGCGGCCCAGCATCTTGAAGGACGGATCAAGTCTGTCGCGCCGCACGCATTCAAATACGCCGGCAACCTCATGCAGCATCAGCTTCATCCACAACTCGGATACCTGATGCACCGTGATGAACAGCATCTCGTCGTGCTCAAGTGAATTGGGCTGCTGCGAGGCTAACAGCGTCGCCAGGCGCAGATATTCGCCATACGACTGGGACGCCCCTAGATCCCAGAAGACTTTTTCGTCCGACAGGTCGACGCGATTCTTGCTCATTGGAACATCTTGCTCATTGAAACAACCATGGCGGCACGTGGCGCCAGCCCTGGGTCAACTCGCGGTCCAGCGTCCGCCACTGTGGACAACGCGCCTCGACGGCGCGCCAGAAACGCGCCGAATGATTCGGGTGATCGAGGTGCGTCAGCTCATGAATCATCAGGTATTGCGCAACTTCCACGCGCTGAAACAGCATGGCAATGTTGAGGCTGATGGTGCCGCGCACCGAACAGGATCCCCAGCGACTGCGCTGGCAGCGCAGGCTGAGCCGCCGGTAGGCCGGGTCTGCGACGCGGACCAGCGCCGATAGCGCGCCCGCGATCCTGGGCTTGGCATGACGCATCAGCCAGCGCCGCAACACTGCCTGCAGCGCGGCATGATCCCCCTCACCCGATACCTTCAGTACCCCGGGCGTTAGCTCGCGGATGCGCAAGCGGCCGGTGCCGCCCGCAAGGTGAATCTTCCAGCGCTCGCCTAACGCCGGCAGATCCAGTGCTGATGGCGGGAACGGGCCGACGTCGGCAGCCAGCTCACGGGCTCTGGCCAGTTGCCGCTCGATCCATGGCTGATGCTGGCCGAGGAATTCCGCGATGCGCCGCGCGCTGGTTCGCGGCGGCGCCACCACCTCGACCCGTGCATTGCGGAACACGCGGACCGACAGCCGACGCGCGCGCGCGCTGAAACGCACGTCGGCGCCGGTTGCGACCGGCGACGGCGCCTGAAAACTGAACTGTCGCTGCTCGAAAAGCACGCTGCATCATAACGCAAGTGCGCTCCAGGCTTCGGTTACCATAGACGCATGCAATTTCTCAGCGATAACACCTCGGCAGTGGCGCCGGAAATCATGGCGGCGCTGCAGGCCGCCAATGAGGGGTTTGCGGATTCCTATGGCGCCGATCAATGGTCGGCGCGGCTCGACACGGTATTCAGCGCATTTTTCGGCGCACCGGTGCGCGTATTTCCGGTCATCTCGGGCACCGCGGCTAACGCCCTGTCGCTGGCAACGCTTTGCCCGCCTTACGGCGCTGTGTTCGCGCATGAGCATGCGCATATAGTCCGCGATGAATGTGGTGCGGTCGAGGGCATGAGCGGCGGCGCCCGGATCATGTTATTGCCCGGCGCGGGTGGTCGCGTCACGCCGGATACCTTAAGCGCGGCGGTCCACTCCAACCCTGCAAACGTGCACACCACCCAGCCGAGCGCCTGGTCGATTACCCAGGCGACTGAATTTGGCCAGTGCTACCGCCCCGCGGAGCTAACAGCCCTGTGCCAGCGCGCCCGGCAGCACCAGTTGCATGTACACATGGATGGCGCCCGGTTTGCGAATGCGCTCGCCTTCCTCGACTGCCACCCTGGCGACATCAGCGGCCGGGCCGGTGTCGATGTACTGTCATTCGGCGCCACCAAGAACGGCGCGCTGGCCGCCGAGGCGGTGGTGTTCTTCAACCACGACCTGGTCCGGGATTTCGAGCTGCGTCGCAAGCGCGCCGGACACCTGCTGTCAAAAATGCGCTACGCCAGCGCGCAATTGCTGGCCTACATCGAAACCGGCGTCTGGCTGCGCAATGCCACGCACGCCAACCGCCTCGCCGCGCAGATTGCAGCCGCCGTGCCGGCACGGCTGGTGCTGGCGGCCGAAGCTAACGAGGTGTTCCTGCGTCTGTCAGCTGCCGAGGCCGCCGCGCTGCGCGCGCAGGGCTTCGCCTTTTATGACTGGGGCGCGGCGGACAGCGGCGAGTGCCGCTTTGTTGTTAGCTGGCACCAGGCGCCCGCGGATGTTGCGGCGTTGGTCACTGCACTAGTGGAGCTGCGGTGAACTGCCGCTGAAGGTTGCGGCAGTCGTCAGGACCGGGCCCAGCACCCAGGAAATGAGCGCGAACACCAACAGCTAAAGTATGCGCATGTCTCACCTTGATTGGTCCACAGCATGTACATGATCGACATCGGCATCAACCTGACACATGACAGCTATGACGCCGACCGGCCTCTGGTGCTGGCGCGCGCCGCCGCCGCAGGTGTTAACCAGATGGTGATCACCGGCTCGAGTATCGCGGGCAATGCCAGGGCAATCGAGCTGGCCGCCACCGCGCCTGGCCGCCTGTTTGCAACCGCAGGCGTGCATCCGCACCATGCAACTGAGCTGACCGCCGATGCGCTCGCGTTGCTGCAGCAACAGGTGCGGGCTGCGCAAGTCGTCGCGGTCGGCGAGTGTGGCCTCGACTATTTTCGCGATTACTCGCCCCATGCGGCCCAGCTGGCCGCATTTGAAGTGCAACTCGCGCTGGCCGCCGAAGTGCAGAAACCGGCATTTCTGCATCTGCGCGACGCCAGCAGCGATTTTCTTGCGCTGCTGCGCGAATGGCGTCCGCGCCTGACGCGCGCGGTCGCGCATTGCTTTACCGACGATCAGGATCTTGCGAGGCAGTGCCTGGATCTCGATCTGCACATCGGCATCACCGGCTGGTTCTGCGATGCGCGTCGCGGCGCGCATTTACGCGACGTCGTGCGCCTGATTCCGCGTGGCCGGATCATGATTGAGACCGACGGACCCTATCTGCTGCCGCGCGATCTGGCTCCCAAGCCCGCCAGCCGCCGCAACGAACCGGCTTTCCTGCCGCATATCGCCGCCGCCATCGCGGCGGCGCGCGGCGAGGAGCCGGCCGATTTCGCCGCCCACACGACCCGCACCGCCCGTGATTTTTTCTCCCTGCCCGATGTTTGACCCGATGTTTGACCCGATGTTTGATAACCGTAGTTGAGGTAGCGCCTTGGATACCAATCGCCTGAACGAATTTGTCGCCAGCCGCTGGCGCGACAGCATTACCCCGCAGCTGCTCGACTACGTGCGCAGTCCTAACAAATCGCCGCTGTTCGAACCCGACTGGGAGCAGCTAGGGCACATGGAAAAGGCCGTGCAGCTTATGGCGGACTGGTGCAGGGCGCAGTCGCTGAGCGGCGCCCGGGTCAGTGTGCGCCGCCTGGCCAGGCGCACGCCGATTTTGTTAGTCGACATCCCCGGCGAGATTGATGGTTGCGTACTGCTGTACGGGCATCTGGACAAGCAGCCGGAATTCACCGGTTGGCTTCCCGGTCTATCACCCTGGGAACCGGTGATACGCGATGGCCGTCTTTACGGGCGCGGCGGCGCCGATGATGGCTACGCAGTGTTTGCATCGCTGACGGCGATCGGCGCCCTGCAGCAGCAGGGAATCCCGCATCCGCGCTACGTAGTGCTGATCGAGGCCTGCGAAGAAAGCGGTAGCGTCGATCTGCCGGCGCATCTTGCCGCGCTGGGCAAGGAACTCGGCGAGCCGTCGCTGGTCGTGTGCCTGGATGCGGAATGCGGCAATTACAGTCAGCTGTGGTGCACCACGTCGCTGCGCGGCAACTTCAGCGGCAACCTGCGCATCAAGGTCTTGCGCGAAGGCGTGCACTCGGGCATGGGCACCGGCATTGCACCGACCCCGTTCCGGATCGCACAGCAGCTGCTGGCGCGCCTCGAAAACCCGGTGACCGGCGACATCGTAGTCGAAGCACTGCAGGCGCCCATTCCCCGCGACCGCCTGGCGCAGGCGCGCGCCGCAGCCACGGTGCTGGGCGGCGAAATTGCCGGCAAGATGCCGTTTGTCAGCGGCGCTCGCGCCCTGTCCAACGATCCCGTGGAACTTTTGTTAGGCAGCACCTGGCGGGCGACGCTGGCGGTCACCGGCGCCGACGGCCTGCCGGCGATCCAGGCCGCCGGCAACGTGTTGCTGCCGGAAATTGCCCTCAAGCTGTCGTTGCGCCTGCCGCCGACCGTGGCTGCCGCCAGTGCCGCAACCCTGGTCCGCGAAATCCTCGAGCGTGACCCGCCCTACGGCGCCAGCGTCAGTTTCGAACCGGGCGCCGCAATGAGCGGCTGGAATGCGCCGCCGTTTGCTGACTGGCTGGAGGCATCCATGCAGCGCGCCTCGCAGGCGGTGTTCGGTCTTCCGGCGGTGCACGCCGGTTGCGGTGGCAGCATCCCGTTCATGGGCATGCTGGGTGCGCAATTCCCGAAAACCCAGTTCCTGATCACCGGCGTGTTAGGACCGCAGTCCAACGCGCATGGCCCGAACGAATTCCTGCATCTCGCTTACGCGCAAAAACTCACCGCGCTGGTCACACACGTGCTGGCGGATCACGCCGGGCTATAGCGGCTTGAGTTCCGCCGTATCTGGTGTGAGCTGCGACAGCAGGTGTTGCCACTGTGGCGCCATGGCGCTGGCCAGAGCAGCGGCGGCGCCTGGATCCACGACCGGAAACTCCGCGGGCAGACTGCCCAGCCGCAGGCAATGCACCGGCACGCCCTTGGGAAAGCGCGCGCCCTCGGTGAATACGACCCTGCCTGTGACGCTCAGCTGCGGCACCATTCGGGACAGCACGGCGACGCGGTCCAGCAACGCGGGCAAGGGGTTCGGAAAGGTGTTGCGCCCCGCGCCGCGCATGACCGTCCAGTGTTCCATGTGCTGGGAGCCGAAAACATTGCCGCTAAGGTCGCGCACATCCAGCAACAGCAGGCCGCGCGTGGTCAGCAACAGCCAGTCAAGATGCAGCTGTCCGCCGTTGCCATCGGCCACCAGCATGTTGCGCACATGGGCCAGCGCGACGATGGTAATGCTTGCCTCGCGGCGCCGCAGGCCGCGACGCAATTGCCAGCGGCGCCACAGGAACACCGCGCCAATGGCGCTGCCAATCGCTAACAAGGTAAATGCAACTGCCAGCAACAGCACCTGCTGGTCGTCATCGAGGTTGATCATGATGGCGCAGTTGCTAACAGTGCGGTGCGGAGCGACGCCAGGTCCGCAGGCAGGACTTCAAACCGGCTTGGCCGGTCGTACAGCGCCTGCAGACTGGGCGGCGTACGCAGCGCCGTGCCAACCAGCGGCTGCATGATTTCACTGAACTTGGCAGGGTGCGCGGTGGCAACGATCACCCAGTGATGCGCGGATTTCTCGGCTTGCGGCAGTTGCGCAAAAGCCTCGGCGGCGACCGCGGTATGGGGACACCAGACCCGCTGGTACTGCGCGTAATCCGCTACCACGCGCGCCCTGATCTCTGCGTCGCTGATGCTGACCGAGCTGACTGCACTGCGCAGCGACTCGATGGCCGGAAACAGGTGCCGCAGCCGCTCCATATTGGACGGATTGCCGACATCCATCGCGGACGCCAGCGTCGCCCGGCTCGCATGCGGCCGCCAGTCGGCGCTCGCGAGAAAATCCGGGATGCTGCGATTGGCATTCACGGCTAACACAACGCGGTCGATCGGCAGGCCCAGGTGCCGCGCCCAGATGCAGGCCAGCGCATTGCCCAGGTTGCCGGTCGGGATGATAAAACTGGCGCGGCGGCCATAACGCCGCCAGACTGAGATGCTGGCGCGCGCGTAGTAGGATGCCTGCGGCAGCAAGCGCCCGAGGTTGATGCTGTTAGCCGATGACAACTCGAATCGTGCGCGCAAGGCGGCATCCGCGAACGCCTCTTTGACCAGGCGCTGGCAATCATCAAAGCTGCCGCGCACCGCGAACGACCGTACGTTGCCACCCCAGCATGTCAGCTGTTGCTGCTGCGTCGGCGACACCAGGCCTTGCGGGAACAACACCGTGACTGCCACGCCCGGGCGGCCGTAAAAAGCGGCGGCGACCGCCCCACCAGTATCGCCCGAGGTCGCTACCAGAATTTGGGTCTCGGGTTCCTCTGCATGCCGCAACCGCATCAGGGTCGCGGCCAGAAAACGCGCACCGACGTCCTTGAACGCGGCCGTAGGCCCATGGAAAAGTTCCAGCACCTCATAACGGCCGCTGCTATCCACCGGCGCCAGCGGCACCGGAAAATCAAATGCATCACGGTTGATGTCGGGCAGGGCCGGAGCCAGCGCGTCATCCGCGGCGAATGGCCCGATCAGGCGCGTCGCAAACTCCGCAAGCTCACCCGCGCCATCGAACTGTTCGAGCGCCAGCCTGGGCCAGGTCGCCGGTACATACAGTCCGCCATCCCCCGCCAGGCCCTGGCGCAATGCAGCGCCAAAGCTAACAGGCGTTACACCGCCGCGAGTGCTGACAAACTGCATGCGCGGAATCCTAGGCGCTCGCGACCACGCGCGCGCCCGGCGAATCGAGCGTCGTCACCCAGTAGTCGCAGGCAATCTTGAGCCGGTCAAATTCGTGCACCATTGCCGCGCACACGCCATGGGCTACCGGCTCCAGCGCCCAGGCGAAGATCGTCGGACCCGCGCCGGAAATTGAGCAACCCAGCGCACCGGCAGCGAGGGCCGCCCGGCGCACGTCACTGAAACCGGGGATCAGCTGCTGGCGCTGCGGCTGGATGACGACGTCGTTGAGCCCCTCACGGATCAGCTCGAAGTCGTTGGTATAGCAACCGGAAATAAACCCGGCCAGGTTTGCGGTTTGCCAGACGAAATCGGACATGGTCACGTCGCGCCGCAGGATCGAACGCGCGGACTTGGTCGAGAGAAACATGTGCGGGTGGACGATGACCGCGCGGATGCCCGGAGGCACCGGAATGTTCTTCACGCGCGGATGGTCGATGCCGACCGTCAGGACCAGTCCGCCAAAGAGGCTGGGGGCGATGTTATCTACATGCATCGAGCCGCTCGCAACGGCCTCGCCCTGCATCGCAAACTTGAGCAGGTCGAGTTTGCCAAGCGGCCGATCCAGCAACGCATTGGCAGCCACCACCGCCGCCACCGCCGAGGAAGCCGAGCCGCCCAGCCCCGACCCCAGCGGAATCCCTTTTTCGATCTGCATGTCAAAACCAAACGCAGGCTTGACCGACTCCACCAAAGCTAACAAGGAACGTCCGGCGGTGTTGCTGGCCGGATCGAGCGGCAGATCGGCAACCGGTCCGGTGATCGCGGTGATGCGTACGCCCGGCGTGGCGCTGCGCACGACTGTCACCCGGTCACCTAACGAATCGACGGCGAAACCCAGGATATCGAAACCAATGGCGACATTACCGACCGATGCGGAGGCAAACGCGGTCGCGGACTGCAAACTCACAACCTTGCTCCCAGATAGGTGGCCAGGCGCAGGATGTCGGCGAAGGCGCCGCCGGCGGTCACTTCCGGACCCGCGCCCGGACCCTGCACGATCAGCGGATTATTGCAGTAACGGCGGGTCGCAAAACGCACCACATTGTCGGTCAGCGCGATATTCGCAAACGCGTGCCGGGTATCGAATTCCAGCAGACCGACCGAGGCCTTGCCGTCCGCCGAAACTCGCCCGACGTAGCGCAGCACCGTGCCACGCTCGCGCGCTGCCCGCAGGCGCTTCGCCATGAGCGCATCGTGTTGCGGCAGGCGCGTCATGAATTCCTCGACCGTGCCCAGCTCCAGCCCCGCGGGTACCAGACTTTCAACCGCAACATCACTCATCTCGAGCGCCAGGCCCATTTCGCGACCCAGAATGATCAGCTTGCGCGCCACGTCCATGCCGGACAGATCGTCGCGCGGGTCGGGCTCGGTATAGCCCTTTTGTTTCGCGTCCTGCACGATGCCGGAAAACGGCTGCGTGCCGTCATACACGTTGAACAAATACGCCAGCGTTCCGGAAAAAATGCCTTCGATCGAAGTGATCTCATCGCCGGTCTCGCGCAGGTCGCGCAGCGTCTGGATGACCGGCAGGCCCGCGCCCACCGTGGTCTCATAGAGATAATGGCTGCCGGCGGCCTTGCGCGCCTCCTGCAGCGCGCGATACTCGGCGAGCGACGCGCTGTTGGCTTTCTTGTTAGGCGTCACGACATGCACGCCGGCCGCCAGCCAGCTGCGGTAATGCCTGGCAACTTCGCTGCTCGCGGTGCAGTCGACTATCAGCGCATGCGGCAGGTAGTCGACGTGTACATGATCGACGAAGGCCTTGAAATTGGCGGGTTCTATTGTCGCTGCGAGCTCGTCGCGCCAGCGCGACAGATCCACGCCCTTGTCGCTTAGCAGCATCTTGCGCGACGACATGATGGCGCGGACGCGCAAGTCGACGTTGCACTCGCGCTGCAGCCGCTCGCGCTGCGAGGCCAGCTGGTCTAACAACACACGGCCGACGGTACCCGGGCCGATGAGACCGATGGAAACTGTGTGCGGCGACAGGTAAAAACTCGCATGCACCGCGCGCAGGGCGCGCGTCGCCTGGCGGCCGTCAACCACCACGGAAATATTGCGCTCGGAAGCGCCCTGCGCCATGGCGCGCACGTTGACCGAGGCGCCGCCCAGTGCATTGAAGACCTTGGCGGCGACGCCGGGTGTGCCCGCCATGCCATCGCCGACCACCGCGAGGATCGCAAGATCCGCATCGACTTCAACCGCCTGGATCTGCCCTTCGGCAAGCTCGCGGGCAAATGCCAGCTTCAGTGCGCGCACCGCCCGTTCGGCCTGATCGAGCGGCACCGCACAGCAGATCGAATGCTCGGAACTGCCCTGCGAAATCAGGATGACGGAAATACTCTCTTCGCGCAGCGCGCCAAACAAGCGATGCGCCGTGCCGGGCACGCCGATCATGCCGGCGCCTTCGAGATTGATCAGCGCGATTTTTTCGATCGTGGTGATGCCTTTGACCGGCAGGCTCGAGGTCGGGTGGGCGCAGATCAGCGTGGCGGGATGATCGGGCGCGAAGGTGTTGCGAATCCAGATCGGAATATTGCCGCCGACGGCCGGCGCCATGGTTTGCGGGTGGATGACCTTGGCGCCAAAGTAAGCGAGCTCCATCGCTTCGTTGTAGGACAACGAGTCGATCACCTGCGCATCCGGCACCAGGCGCGGGTCCGCCGACAGCACGCCGTCGACATCGGTCCAGATATGGATCTCACGCGCATCGAGCAGCGCGCCGAAAATAGAACCCGAGAAATCGCTGCCGTTGCGACCTAACGTGGTCTGCACGCCGCGCCGGTCGCTGGCAATAAAGCCGGTGATGATCAGCGTGCCCGGAAAATCCGCAGGCACCAGGCGTTGCAGGTTGGCGCGCGATTCGGTCCACTGCACCGTGGGGCCTAACGAACCCCATTCGACGACCACGATATCGCGCGCGTCGAGCCAGCGTACTTCGCCGGGCCGCACCGCCAGACTCTCAAAATACCCGCAGAACAGCCGCGTCGACCAGATTTCGCCGTAGCCTGAAATCAGGTCAAGAATGTTCCTGGAAGCCGCGCGCGTCAGCCGTACGGTCTGCAAAATGCCTTCGATGTCGTGGCAGTCGCGATCCAAGCCGGCCATGTAGCGCTGCGCGGCCTTGGGATCGACCAGGGCCGCTGCGATGGCCGCATGGCGCTCACGGATCTTTTCGATGCTGACCCGAAGCTCAGGGTCCTGGCGCTCCGCCAGCGTAACCAGCCCGATCAGTGTGTCGGTAACGCCCTTGCAGGCCGACAGCACGACCCCCAGGGGACCTGGCGGCTGCGAGCCCAAAATCGCGGCCACGCGCTCGAAGCACGCGGCATCTGCGACGCTGGAACCACCGAATTTATGGACAACCCAAGGGGAAGCTGAAGGCGCAGGCATAAAGTCCGAAACTTTACTTTGCAAGCGGTTGAACGGCAAGGCAGATTACGGCTTTAATCACTGCCCATGGAGAATCAGATCAAGCCGCTGCTGCCGTTGTACCAAAGTGCACGCGACAGGGGCGAGGCGCTTGCGCTGGCGACGCTGATCGAAACAGCGGGTTCGACCTACCGCAAGACCGGAACGCAGATGCTGATTGCGCGGGACGGGCGCTATGCCGGCCTGCTGTCCGGCGGCTGCCTGGAGGGCGACCTGGCAGACCGCGCCCGCGGCGTGATCACAAGCGGCGACGCCTGCTTCGCAAGCTACGACATGCGTGGCCCAGACGACCAGCTGTGGGGGCTGGGCTCCGGCTGCGAAGGCGCGATGCGCATCCTGCTGAGCTATTGCGGCCCTAACAACGACTATGCGCCCCTGCCCTGGATGGAGGCCAGTCTGAGCACGGCCCAGGAAGATCGTTACGCGCTGGTCGTGGCAGGACCACCCTCCTGGTTGGGGCGCTGCCTGCGCGGCGCCGCGGCCGCCCGGGCGGCGCCCGGCGACAGCCTGCTATGGATTCCGCTCCAGCCGCCGCCAGCGCTGTTGTTATGCGGTGGCGGGCCGGACGCGGTTCCGGTCGCCGAATTGGCCCGTTTCCTCGGCTGGCGCGTCGACGTCGTTGATCACCGGCCGGCCTATGCCGATCCCGGTCGCTTTGCTGCGGGCGTTTGCGTGCAACAGGCGCGTCCGGCGCCGCTGAGCACGCTCAGCGTGGCGACTGTGCCGGATGCGGCTGTCATCATGAGCCATCATCTGGACACCGACCGCGGCTGGCTCGCGGCCCTCGCCAGCGATCCGCCCGGCTATGTCGGTTTGTTAGGCCCGGCGCCGCGGCGTGAAAAATTGTTAGGTGAACTGAGCTCCGAGCAGCGCCAGGCGTTGGCTGCGGTACTGCGCGCGCCAGTGGGCCTGGATCTCGGCGGCCGGTCGCCGGAGAGCATCGCGCTGGCGATCATCAGCGAAATCCAGGCGGTGCTGCACCAGCGCGGCGGGCAGCCGTTTTCGCAACTGCGGTTGCCGAGCTGAGGTGGCTGTCTTCGAATGCCTCGGTCAGCTAGGCTAGCGGCTGCCATGCCACGATATTTACTCAGCGTCGCCAGCGGGATTTGCCTGCTCCTGGCGTCGCTCCAGGACTCGGCGGCGGACCCTGCCGCGAAGGCCGTGATCATGCGCGACTGCCCGAGTTGCCCGGAGCTGGTCGTGGTACCGGCCGGGTCTTTTCTCATGGGCACGCCTAAAGCCATACAGGTTCCGACCGAAGTGCCGGCGGAACTGGACCCCGTCAACATCACGATCACGAGACCCTTTGCGCTCGGCCGGTTCGAGCTGACCCGCGGCGAGTACCAGGAATTTGTGACGGCCACAGGCTACAGCCCGCCAGACCCGCACTGTCGTACCTGGGCCCCGGACCTCAAGGCATTTCGCGATCTGCCGCGCGGCTGGCAGCAAGCGAACCTCCCGGCGGTGCCAACCGACCGCCACCCTGTCAGCTGCATCAGCTGGCATGATGCCAGGGCTTATCTCGCCTGGTTGTCGAACCAGACCGGCAGGAATTACCGGCTGCCGAGCGAGACGGAGTGGGAATACGCGGCGCGCGCCGGCACCCGGACGCTGTATCCGTCCGGCAATGATTCGCGCTCAGTCTGCCGTCAGGCCAACCTGCACGATCAGCGCACCGCCGCCCGCTACCCTCTGTCATGGACCGTGGTCCGGTGCGATGACGGCTTTGCCGACGTCGCGCCCGTGGGCAGTCTGCAGCCTAACAACTTTGGACTCTACGACATGTTAGGAAACGTCTGGGAATGGGCGCAAGACTGCGCCAGCCTGAGCTATTTCGGCCGGCCGCTGGATCAGCGGGCCTGGACCTGGGACGGCGGCTGCAAGCGCCGCATCCAGCGCGGCGGCGGCTGGATTACGGGACCGGAACGCACCCGACCGGGTTTTCATGGCGACGGCGATGACGGCGACCGCGCCGACTTTGCCGGCATGCGCGTAGCGAGGGATTTATGATGTTAGGCCGCATCCTGATGCTGGCGCTGCTGGCCGCCGGCGGCAACGCCGCCGCGCAGCTTGAGGACTGCCCGGACTGCCCGGAAGTGGTCCCGGAAGTGGTCCCAGAAGTGGTCAAGGTACCGCTGGGCAGCTTCCTGATGGGCAGCAGCCGCGACGATTACGAAAACGATGTCGCCAGCGGCGAAACACCGGCGCTGCCGGTGAATATCCGGCATGACTTCTGGATCGGTCGCTTTGAAGTCACGCGCGCGCAGTGGTCGGCGTTTCGTGCCGCAGTGCCCGGCAACGATGCCAATTCCGCTTGTGAGCCCGGCTCGCGGGCGCCTGCAGCACCCGTCACCTGTATTTCGCTCGGCGCAATCACCGACTACCTGGCCTGGCTGTCGGACCAGACCGGCCAGCGCTACCGTCTGCCGTCCGAAGCTGAGTGGGAATATGCGGCGCGCGCCGGTTCACGCGGCGCGCGCTTCTGGAGCAATCGCGATTCGCACGAAGGCGTTTCAAGTTCGCGCGCCTGCGATTTTGGCAATGTCTATGACGTCAGCGGGCGCGACCCGTCGCGCACCGAGCCGCATGCCCGGTGCGCAGACGGCTACGCGTTGCTGGCGCCGGCAGGCAGTTTTCTGCCAAACGACTTCGGGCTTTACGACACCAACGGCAATGCGCGCGAGCGCGTCGCGGATTGCTTTACGCGCAGCTACAAGGGCCGGCCGCAGGATGAGCGGAACTGGAGCTGGGCTGACTGCCGGTACCACGCCGTGCGTGGCGGCTCCTATCGGACGCGGCCTTTGGGAGTGCGCAGCGCCGCGCGCGACTATGTTGACGACGACTCGTCATCCGCAGCGCCGGATCTTGGGCTTAGGGTAGTGCGCGACGCCCGGCCCTGAGCGGTTTTGCCAGATCTCTTTTGTTAGATCAGGCGCAGCGGCAGGCTGCGCAATCGTTGCCCGGTGAGAGCAAAGACCGCATTCGCGACCGCTGGTGCGATCACCGGCGTCGCGGGCTCGCCGCAGCCTCCGGGTGATTCACGGCTGGCGACAATTTCCACGCTGATGCGCGGCGCCGCACTGATCCGCAGCGGCGCGTAGTCATGAAAATTGCTTTGCACGACTACACCGCCGGCGTGCGTAATCTCGCCAGCTAACGCGGCGGACAGTCCGTAGATAATTCCACTCTCCATCTGCTGGCGCACGATCAGCGGATTGACCGTCACGCCGCAATCCACCGCACACCACACCGCGCTGACACTTGGCTGACCCTGCAGCAGGCGTACCGCAGCGACCTCGGCCACATAGGTTCCATAGGCTTTCATGCAGGCGACGCCGAGTGCGGTCCCGGGCGCACGCGGCTCATGCCACCCGGCCGCCGCTGCGGCCTTCTCCAGCACCGCGCGCATCCGTGGTTCCTTGGCGAGATAAGCAAGGCGGAATTCCAGCGGGTCGCGGTCCGCCAGAACAGCCAGCTCGTCGACAAATGACTCGGCCACGAAGCCGTTGTGCGAGTGACCGACCGAGCGCCAGAAACCGACCGGCACACCGAGGTCGAGTTCACGGTAATCCATCGATACGTCGGTGATGTCGTAATGCAGGTCGCTGCTGCCCTGAGTCATCAGAAAATCAGTGCCGCTTTTCAGCATCTCCGGACTGCGGCGGCGCGCCACCGACGAAGCTGCCAGCTGATGCCGGTAGGACAGCCAGTGGCCGTCCGCGCTGACACGTCCGCTCAGCTTGTTAGCTGTCATGGGCCGGTAGAAGTCATGGCGCATGTCATCCGCACGCGTCCAGATGATCTTCACCGGTACCTGACTCAACTTCGCCGCCTCAACCGCGTCGACGACAAAATCCCATTCGCCACGGCGACCGAATGCACCGCCGATCAGCTGCGTGTGAACAAAAACCTGCTTCAGCGGCAGTCCCGTGATCTCGGCACCCCAGTTCTGCGCGCGGCTCGGCGCCTGTGTTCCCACCCAGATATCGCAGCGGTCGGGCCGCACCTCCGCGGTGCAGGCCAGCGGCTCGAGCGCCGCATGCGCGAGGAACGGCGTGGAATAACTGACATCCAGCGAGCGATCGTCCGGCCGAACCGGCGCTGCCCCGAGCGGCGCGCGCGCTGACACGCCGGGCATCGCCACCGCTGCGGCGAGACGCTGACGCTGCGTGGCTGTATCACCGGCGCCGCCGGGCACCTTGGGCCAGGTCACGAGCAGCGCATCGCGACCTTTTTGCGCCGCATGGAAATTTCGCGCCAGCACCGCGATGCCAGCCGCAATGGGCAGAACCCGCACGACACCCCGAACCCGCAGGGCCCGACGCGCGTCGAAGCGGACCGGCTTAATGCCGGCAACCGGCGCGCGCGCAATAACACCCACCAGCATGTTGGGCCGCGATATATCGATGCCATATTGAGCGCTGCCGTCGACCTTGGCCGGAGTGTCGACTCGCGACCGCTCACGACCTAACAGACGCCACTGATCCTGGGGCTTGAGCGCAACGCCAACCGGCACCGGCAGCGACCGCGCGCTGTCGATGAGTTCACCGTACGCCAGCCGCTGACCGGTCAGCGTGTTGCGCACATGGCCTGCGTCGGTCGCTAACATATTCAGCGGCTGGCTCCAGCGATTGGCAGCCGCCTGCAGCAACATCTGGCGCGCAGTGGCTCCCAGCTGTCGCAACGGCAGGAAGCTTGCGCTAACGCTGCTGGAGTAACCGGTGGTCTGGTTGCCGCGCTCATCACGAAACGCCAGCGCGCCCGGCGCCAGCTCGGCGCGGACCGCGGCGAACGGCACATCGAGTTCTTCGCAAATCAGCATCGGCAGCGCGGTCAGCACGCCCTGCCCCATTTCCGACTTGGCGACCAGGATCGTGACCCGGCCTGTGGAATCCAGGTCGAGCATTGCGTGCACGGCCCAGTGACTGGGCGCGCTGCCGGTCTCGGCCGCAGTGCCCAAATGCAGCCAGCCGCCAACCGCGAGCCCTTGTCCCGCCCGGATCAGAAACTCGCGTCGTTGGATTATCAAAGACATGTTCCTTTTCGCCTCACACTCGTCAGACCAGATTCTCGCGCCCCACGAGCAGTCTGTCGATTAGACTGCGCGCCATCCATAACCATACGACCCGCATAAATGGATTTTTCCGCTCTGTTCTTTGTCGCCACCCTGCTGCTCTGCGCTGGATTGCTGGGCGGCCTGGTCGCGGGCCTGCTGGGCGTAGGCGGCGGCATCATTCTGGTGCCGGTACTGGAAGCGCTGCTGGGCACCATCGGCGTGCCGCCCGAATGGCGCATGCACGTGGCCGTCGCGACGTCGATGTCGACCGTCATCCCAACGGCGATTTCCTCCAGCCGCGCACATCATGCGCGCGGCGCGACCGACTGGAACCTGATCCGTCACTGGGCGCCGGGCCTGATGGCAGGCGGGCTCGCAGGCTCCTTGCTCGCGGCCAGCGCCAGCGGACCTTTATTGACCGGGATGTTTGCAGTGGCGGCGCTGCTGATCGCGCTCAAGATGTTCCTGCCGATCGATCACTGGCGGATCCGCGAACGGCTTCCGCTGGGCCTGGGCGGGAATCTGATCTCCGGATTCATTGCCACGATCTCCGCGATGCTCGGCATCGGCGGCGGCATGTTAGGTGTGCCAGCGATGACCTTGTTAGGACAGCCGCTGCACCGGGCGGTGGGCACGGCAGCGCTGTTTGGTCTGTTGATTGGCGTTCCCGCCACCATTGGTTATCTGTTCGCGCGGCCCGGAGTCGCGCTGCCCGGCCTCACCGTCGGACTGGTCAGCGCACTCGGATTCGCGCTGATTGCCCCGGCCTCGGTCCTGATGGCGCCGCAGGGCGCCAAACTCGCGCATTCGCTGTCAAAGCGCGCCCTGTCGCAGGCATTTGCGTTATTTTTGTTCATCGTCGCACTGCGGATGTTTTACCGGACGTTTGCCACATGACTACCCTGGACATCACCGGCCCGTGTTTTGAGGATTTCCATCCGGGCCTCAGTTTCGATGCGCCTGCTGTCACGCTGACCGCCGGTCATGCGGCCGCCTACCAGGCGATGTTCGGCGATCGGCTGCGTCTGCCGCTCGACCAGCATGTCGCGCTTGCGTCGCTGGACGGCGCTGCCGCGCATCCGCTGCTGGCGATACATGTCGCGATCGGCCAGTCAACCTGGGCCTCGCAACGCGTCAAGGCCAATCTTTTTTATCGCGGCCTCACGCTGCAACGGCCGATTCTGTTAGGCGACACGCTGCACACCGTCACCCGGGTGGTCGGGCTGCGGCAGAACCGCAAGCAGCCGGGCCGCAGCGCCACCGGACTGGTTGCGCTCGAGATGCAAACGCGCAATCAACGGGGAGAGGAGGTGCTGCACGGCTGGCGCTGTCCGATGATTCCCTGCCGCGACGACAATCTCGAATCAGGTCACCAGGACAATCTCGATGGGCTGGGCCACGCCGACAGCGGCACGGAAGCACATGCGCTGACCGTTGCGGCGGGATTCTGGGGCCGGGTGGACGTGGCGCAGTGGCAGGGCCGGCGCGCGCGCGATGTCGAAGTCGGCGACCGTCTGCGGATTGAAGCGCGCGACACAGTGACCAGCGCGCCCGAACTCGTGCGCATGACGCTGAACATGGCCATGGCGCACACCGACGCGCGGCTCAGCTATCTCGGCGAACGCCTGGTTTATGGCGGCCATGTCATTTCAATCGCGCACGCGCAGCTGACACGCGGCTTGCCTAACGTTATTGCGATGCTGGGCTGGGAGAGCTGCGATCACAGCGCACCCACCGTGGAAAACGATCGTCTACGGACCGAGTTGAGCATTCTGGCCAAGCGCGCGGGCAGCGCGGGCACGTTGCTCAAGCTCAAGGTGGAAGCATTTGCGGCGCGCGGCAATCCGGAAACGGAAAGCAAAGTGCTCGACTGGGTCTTCTGGGCACTGTCGGCCTGACGGCGGACACTGAAGTTGGCGTCAGCGCGCCAATTCCCCGGACACCTCTTCCGACGACGGCTCGGCCTGACCGCGCTGCAGCAATTCCTGCTCCTGCTGCAGCGCCCGGAAGATCCGCGCCAGGTATTCCAGATGCCAGCGCCCACGTTCCGCGGCTTCCGCGGTGTCCGGCCGGAACTGCTCGATATCCACAAGCGACAGCGTGCCTTTGCGAGCTAACAGCCGCTCCACCGTATCGAGCCGTTCGCGCGCGACCGCCAGCTCTCCTGCCATGGCCAGCACAATCGCAATCAGCCGGTCAAGGTCCGGATTATCAAAAAAATACGGGCGTTTGCCGCTGGCCGCGGCGTTGACCAGCTTCAGGTAGTCGGCATGAGAAAAGGCGTCACTCACTGCGGACGCTCGGAACCAACCGCGTACCACATGCCACCGCGGCCGTAGTCTTCGACCTCGGCCGCGACCTTGGGCATTTCGCGATCGACGATCGCGTGGATCTCGGTTTCAAAAATCCGCTCGTCGGCGAAGCCGGTCTGCGCCAACAGGCCGGCGAGCTGGGTGTCATGAATGGTGGTCCAGAACGGCTCGTTGTTATGGTAGCAGTCCCAGTCGCGCAGGAATTTTTCGAACTCATCCATGCCGTGGTACGGTGGCTGTTCAAGATGCACGTGCACGCCGCCGCGCGCTAACAGGCGACTGACCTGGCGCAATATCCGGCGCAGCGCCTGGTAGGAAGTTTCATGCAGAAACATCGTGCTGTAGATGAAATCGAAATAGCCGTCGGCGAATGGCAACTGCTCGGCGTTGGCCTGCATGAAAGTCAGATTCGGAACCTGCATGCCCGCGGCGCGCGCATGGCCATAACGCAGCATCGGCGCCGCGAGGTCCACGGCGAGCACCTCGGCATCCGGATAGGCGCGCGCCAGCGGCACGCTGTTGTGCCCGAGCCCGCAGCCGATATCGAGAATCCGCCGCGGCTGCCAATCCGGCCGCAGCTTGCGCAGCCAGGCGGCGGTGCCGGCGCCCGCGCCATCCAGGAAGCGCCCGAACAGGCCCGTGGTGGTCGCAAACATGCCAAGGTCGTAATTGGCGGCGGCGCTCACATCCGCGGGGAAATACTCCTGGTAGTAGCTGCCCGGCATGCAATGGTTATCAATCGCCGACTGGTAGCGCGGCACCTGGGTGCCCGGGTCGAGTCGCAACGTCGCTGCGCCCGTATTCGCCACCTGCGCCCGCGCACTGAGACTGCCGGCCTGTCGCAGCACGACGCTGCGGCCCGCCTGCTGACGCATTTCCATTGCGTTTCGGCGCAGCGAACTCCAGAGCCGGTAGTAAGGGTCCGGCCGCATGGCCGCGCGAATTTCCCGGCGCTCGCGCGGTGCACGGCCCTGCTTTGCCTCATACGCGGGCTTGGCACGCAGCTGATAGGCAACGGCATTGCCACCGACGACCTTGCTGGCCATGAATTTGTTGAAGTTCGCAAGAAAATTAAACCGCGCAATATCGTCGTGCTCGAGCTGTGGCGACATCGAGTGCTGGCCGGCTTCAGTGAACGCCGGCGCGCAGTCAACTTCGGCGCCGCTGGGCGATGGTCGCGCGATGTAGTGCGGCTTGGGCTCCATGGACGTCGAGTATAAGCTTCCGGAATGTCGCCGAAACCCACCCAGCAGTTGCTCGCCCATATTGCGGATCGGCGTTACGAGCACTGGCCACCCGAGGCCGTGGCGGCCTGCAAGGTATTTGTACTCGACACGCTGGGTGTCGCGCTGTCGGGCAGCCGCGTGCCCATGGTTCGGGTGCTGCACGAGGTGACGCAGACCTGGGGACAGGGCCAGGAGGCTCGCGTCATCGGCAGCGGTGAAAAAGTAACGCTGCGCGCGGCCGCCTTCCTCAACAGCTACCAGGTCCACAACCAGGAATGGGATTCGGTACACGAACCCGCCGTGGTGCATCCGATGGCCGTGGTTCTGGCCAGCTTGTTAGCCTGGGCGGACGCTGCGAAAGGCGTCAGCGGTAAGTCCTTCATCAATGCCTGCTGCACCGCCGTCGACGTGGCCTGCACCATCGGCGCCGCGAGCAGGAACAAACTGCGGTTCTTCCGGCCTGCAATGTGCGGCGCGTTAGGCGCCACCGCGGGACTCGCGCAACTGGCCGGACTGTCGCCGGGGGCAACTCACAGCGCCCTCGGTCTCGCCTATAGCCAGCTTTCGGGCACAATGCAGGCGCATATCGAAGGCTCGGACATGCTGCCGATGCAAGTCGCCTTCAATGCGCGCGCGGCATTCGACGCCATCGCGCTCGCGCAGCGCGACGTCGTCGGTCCGCTGAATTTTCTCGAGGGGCCGTTCGGTTATTTTGCGCTGATCGACCCGGAGTGGAGTCCCGAGGTATTTTCCGAACTCGGCAAGGTCGCCCAGATCACGCGGCTGTCGCACAAGCCCTTCCCCAGCGGCCGCGCCACACACGGTGGCATCGATGGCGCGCTGCAGTTGCAGCAGCAACTGCGGTTCCAACCAATTGATATTGCGCAACTGAATGTATATGCGCCGCCGTTGGTGCGCCAACTGGTCGACCGCGTCCCCAGGGCCGACATGCTGCCGGCCTATGCGCGCCTGTGCCTGCCGTACGTGGTTGCGACAGCGTTGCTGACCGGCAGCGTTGGCGTCGAAGACTTCACGCCCGAATTGATTGCCGATGCCGCGCGCCAGGATCTCGCGGGCCGCATTCGCG
>JANLTW010000088.1:0-2815 GCA_031363155.1 Gammaproteobacteria bacterium
CTGGTGGTGGCGCCCCTCCGGGCGGAGTGGGTGCTGGGCAGCCGTGATCGATTAACTAAGTCGGAATTCATCGCACCAGAACCCATCTCCGCTAGCGCGGAGGTGGGTTTTTTTTATGTTGAGGTTTTGACGCATGCAGAGTCCGTTTGATATTTCAGGTGATCTCGACACGCCGGTGTCTGCCTACCTGAAGCTCACGTCATTCCGTCCGTGCTTTCTGCTGGAGAGCGTGGAGGGCGGGGCGCGCCTGGGCCGCTACTCATTTATCGGGTTCGGTGATACGACCGGCGTGCATCTCGGCAGCGATGGCTTCAAGGTGGGCAATGCGCGCGGGCCCAGGCCCGCCTCGCTGGCGGACTTGTTAGCCGGCCTGCGCAAGGGTCTGCATGACGCGCCCAGGCCGGTCGCGCCTGGCGCGAATATCCCGCTGGCGGGTGGCCTGGTCGGATTCAGCTCCTACGACCTGGTGCGCTTTTTCGAGCGGCTGCCAGCGGCCCGGCACCCGCAGAATTTTCCGGATTTGCATTACGTCGCTCCCCAATCCCTGCTGGTTTTTGATCATGTGACCCGCGGCATCGCGCTGTTGCACGCCGGCAGCGAGCTCGAGCGCCAGTCGCTGCGCCGCGAAATCGTTGCGGCGCTGCGCGGCGGCATCCCGCTGAACTCGCGGGCGGCCCGTTATTCGCCCGCCCTGCCATCGATGACACGCGCGCAATATCTACAGGGCGTCGCGCGCACCAAAGAACACATCGCCGCCGGCGATATTTACCAGCTGGAGTTGTCGGTGCAATTCTCCGGGCGGCACGAATTGGATCCATTTCAGATCTATCGCGCTTTGCGCCTGATCAATCCCTCGCCCTACCTCTTCTATTGCAACGTGGGCGATGTTGTTGTCATTGGTTCATCGCCCGAGGCGCTGGTCAAGCTCGAAAACGGGGTTGCCGAACTGCGCCCGATCGCGGGTACGCGGCCGCGCAGTGACGACCCGCTGCAAGATTTGCGTCATGAGACCGAATTGTTAGCGGATCCCAAGGAATCGGCCGAGCACGTAATGCTGGTCGATCTGGCGCGCAACGACCTCGGTCGCGTGGCGGCCGCCGGTAGCGTGCATGTGGATCCGTACCGCGCCATCGAGCGTTACAGCCACGTGATGCACATTGTCAGCGGCGTGCGCGGCACGCTCGCAACGGGGCGCGATGCTTTCGATCTTTTTGCCGCGGCCTTTCCGGCCGGCACGCTGGTCGGCGCGCCGAAAGTGCGCGCGATGCAGATCATCGACGAGCTGGAGCCCGTGGGCCGCGGCCTGTACGGCGGAACGGTAGGGTATTTCGGCAAAAACGGCAGCATGGACAAGGCCATCACCATTCGCTCGCTGGTGGTGCGTGGTGACGAATACAGCTACCAGGCCGGGGCCGGTATCGTGGCTAACAGCATCGCGGAAAGCGAGCACAATGAAGTGCTCGCCAAGAGCGCGGCGATGGCGCGGGCCCTGGAAATGGCCAAGGCAGGGGTCTGACATGAGCGTGCGTCTGTTGTTGATCGACAATTACGATTCCTTTACCTACAACCTTGTGCAGGCCTTCCTCGTGTTAGGCGCCGAGGTGGATGTGCGCCGCAATGACCGCATCGATGTCGCGACGGCCCTGGCACTGGCGCCGACACATCTGTGCATCTCGCCGGGACCGGGCACGCCGGCCGACGCCGGCGTATCCATGGACATGATCCGCGCGTTCGCAGGCCGCGTGCCTGTGTTAGGTGTCTGTCTGGGGCATCAGTCAATGGTCGAAGTATTTGGCGGCAAGGTGGTGCGTGCCGGCCGCCTCATGCATGGCAAGACCTCGACCATCCGGCACGACGGCGCTGGCGTGTTCGCTGGCATAGCGCAGGATTGTGAGGTCGGTCGCTACCACTCGCTGATTGCGGAACCGGGAACGTTTCCGGCAATGCTCGAGGTGACCGCCCGCACCGATCAGGACGAAATCATGGGTGCACGGCACCGCGAGCTGATGGTCGAAGGCGTGCAATTTCACCCGGAAAGTGTGCTGACACCGCTTGGCCCGAAAATGCTCGGGAATTTTCTCCGACAATGCGGTGGTCGTCGATGAGCGCAGCGACAGAGATGCAGGCGCAAATGCGCGTTTTTCTGGAGACTCTGTTAGCGGGCCGCAATTTGACGACCGCGGAGGCGGAGGCGCTGCTGGGCGGTCTGACGGAACCTGAACTCCCGGCGCCGCTCGCCGGCGCGCTGCTGATCGCGTTGCGCGCCAAGGGCGTTTGCGCGGACGAATTGCGCGGACTCGCGACCGCCATGCGCGCGCTTTCCCGTCGGCCGGCCCTGCCGTCAGGGCTTCCCGCGGTCGACATCGTCGGTACCGGCGGTGACGCTTCCGGGAGTTTCAATCTGTCGACCGGCGCCGCGCTGCTAACAGCCGCCTGCGGCATTCCAGTGGTCAAGCACGGCAATCGCTCGATCTCGAGCCAGTCGGGCAGCGCCGATGTCCTGGAACAGCTGGGTTTGCGCCTGCCGCTCGACGAGCAGGCCGCCGCGGGCTGCCTGGCCGCGAGCAATTTCACTTTTTTGTTCGCGCCGCACTACCACCCGGCCATGAAGGCGATTGCGCCGGTGCGCGCCGCGTTAGGTGTGCGCACCGTGTTCAATATTCTGGGACCGCTGACCAATCCGGCAGCGCCGCCGTTTCAGGTCATCGGCGCGTTCGATGCGGGCGTCGCAAAACTCATGGCGGCTGCCTTCGCGGGCATGCCGATCGAGCGCGCCTTTGTGATCCACAGCGACAACGGCTGGGATGAGCCGACA
>JANLTW010000131.1:0-4514 GCA_031363155.1 Gammaproteobacteria bacterium
AACTTTTCCGACTGCACAAACATGCCGCCCGAGCCGCAGGCCGGATCGTATATTCGGCCTTTGTACGGCGCGAGCATCTCGACCAGACAGCGCACCACGCATGACGGCGTGTAGAACTGCCCGCCGTTCTTGCCCTCGGCACTGGCGAAGCGCGTCAGGAAATACTCGTACACACGGCCTAACAAATCGACCGAACGATGGGTTTTCTCCCCTTCGCTGGCGGTTGTGAGTTCGATGGTTGCAATGACATCGATGAGCTCGCCGAGGCGCTGCTTGTCGAGACCCGGCCGGGCGTAGTCCTTGGGCAGCACGCCCTTGAGGCGCGGGTTGTCGCGCTCAAGGGCGACCATCGCGTCGTCCACGATCTTGCCGATGGTGGGTTGCTTGGCGTTTGCCTGCAGATGCGACCAGCGCGCATCGGCCGGCACCCAGAAGACGTTCTCCGCTTTGTATTCGTCGGCGTCCTCGGGATTGGAGCCCGCGTAGTCGCCCTGCCCCGCGATCAGTGTGGCGCGATGCTCCTCGAAGGTGTCGGAGATGTATTTAAGGAAGATCAGACCGAGAACGACGTGCTTGTACTCCGCCGCGTCCATGTTGTTGCGCAGCTTGTCGGCGGTGAGCCAGAGCTTGGCCTCAAAGCCAAGGTTGGCGGTGGTGTTGCCGGATTTCCTAGTCTGTTTGGGCATGTTGTTTACGCGTTCTCGGGGTTATTTGGAGATTATTTGGAGTCCGCGAGGCCAGATTTGGAGGCCTCCATATTCTTTGGCGTGCGCTCATAAAAAGCGCCTTTTTTTGCGCCATGCATGGTCAATTCTCCCCGTCCAACAAGCCGAGCCAACAAATCGCGGGCTTGGTGAGACGCGACCCGACACAATTCTGCTACATCCTTACGCGTGATCCTGCCGTGCTTTTCAACATATTGCAGGATCATTTGCTTTTGCTGCAGCGGCTCAAAACCTCGCTGCCGAACGTAAGCAGCCTTGTCGCCCAGTGCACGATACGCTGCCGCCGAGAGATGCCAGGTACGTCCCTTTTTCTGACCCCTCTCCTCGATCAGTCCGGCTTCTACGAGCCGATGCAATACGGCGCGAGCATCCGGCTCTGGTTTCTGTACCAAAGATGCTACGTCGGCAGTTGTTAGATTTCGCTCCTGCCACAGCGCACTGAGAACAAGGAGTTCGTCAAGCGCGATCACTCGCCCGCCCTGCGCTTCGGTTACTAACAAACGCACGAAATCGAGGCTCGCTTCGCCACCCGGAATGGAAACCACAACACCGGCGTTGTCGCTGCGCTCATAGCTCGGAGCAGGACGTCCGTTGCGGAGCTGTTCGTAATAGATGGTGTCGATGCCACGGGCCGTGCGTTCAACGATGCCGGCGCGCTTGAATGCATCCGCGAGCAGCGGATTGCGCGGCCGCGGCGCGGTCACGAGCAGATTGTCGAGCCGGACACCTTCCGGAAATCCGCCGGGGCTGCTGATTTCGATTCGGTCGGGGTGCCATTGAAAGTGCACGGCACCCAATCGTTGGTAGTCGCGGTGAATGAGTGCGTTAGCCACCGCTTCGCGCAACGCGCGTTCCGAATAATCGGGCACACCTACGCGCAGCAGCCCAACCATCAATTCCTGTTCTTTGTTACGGGCGCGAATTCGGGATTCGATTTCTTCCATGACGCGCAGCAGGGGCCAGCGGAGAAAGTCATTGACCTCCACCTCAAGCCCGCGCAATACCTGGAACGCAACCTCGTGACTGGCGAGAAACCGCCGCAGCGCCTCATCTTTGCCAAACAGCAGCAATGCCGCGAGGCGGACGCCACGCACGGTGCCGTTAGCCTCGACGACTCCGAGCGCCTTCACCAATTCCAGGTCTGACAACTCGAGCAAGGACTCATCGCTTCGACCGCGTCGCTCGCGCACGCTGCGTCGAAAGCGCTCGATCTCGAGCAGATCGAGATCTTCCCATCGCGCGGTCGCAATGATCTGCGCCGAAGGGTCGAGCTGGCCGCGATCTGCCTGCAGCGACTGCAAGGCAGCGGCATCCATCGGAAGACACGCCGGGCGGCCATCGCCGCCAAGCGCTCGGCGCAGAAAGACGCCGTCGCTGGTACCGACCGGCACGCGCTGACTCGGCACTTCGACGGCGAGGACCTCTTTGCCGTCCAAAAGAGCAAGACTCGCACGAATCGTTAGGTTCGGACGCGTGCGGGCGGCGATGAGCGCTGCAACACGATCGACATCGATAGCAGCGGCATGACGTGCGCGTGCACCCGTTAGGCGGCCGTCATCCTCAACACCGACGAGCAACCAACCTGAGTCACCACCGGAGCGGTTGGCCAGGCACACCACCGCCTCGACCAGATCGCGATCATTCAGCGGCTTTGTCTCCTCGCCCTTGAATTCGACGGCGAGCGTCTCGCCGGCTGCGATCAACGTACGTAGCTGGTTAGGCGTCATGAACGAGCCACTCGCATGCCAAGCGACTTGAAATCGTTCGATTCTTGAGTCAGCAATTTCAAGAATCGCGTATTCAAAAACAATTTATGTGTTCCCACTTGCGTGTCCTGCAATACACCGATTTCCTTTAGCTGATGCAAATAGGTTGACGCAGTTTGACGCTTCGCAATTTCAGCCTCAACAACATTCTCGATGCGGCAATAGGGCTGTACAAAAATGAGATCGATCAACTCCCGGCTGTATTGCTTTGGCATCGCCTTCAGGGCGTAGTCTGCCGTGTGCTCGACCAGTCGCCTAACAGCTTCGATTTTCGCCAGCGTCCATTCGGCGGTGCTTTCAACCGCGCGCAGCATGTACAGGATCCAAGGCTCCCAGGCGTCGTGCTTGGTCACTGACATCAATCCATCGTAATACGCTGCCTTGTTCTTGATGATGTAGCGCGACAAGTACAGCACTGGCAGGTCCAGCAACCCCTGCTCCACTAACATCAAGAGATTGAGAACACGGCCCGTGCGTCCATTGCCATCGGTAAAAGGATGAATGGCCTCGAATTGGTAATGCGCCACTGCCATTCGGATCACCGGATCAATATCGCGGCTGTCGTGTATGAACCTCTCCCAGTTGGCTAGTTTGTCGCGCAAGCGTGATTCGACTTCGGGTGGCGTGTAGATCACCTCGCCCGTCGCATCATTTGCGAGCTTGGTTCCCGGCACTTTGCGCACAGCCATGCGCACGTCTTTGATTGTGCTACAAACCTCCTCCGCAGTTCGCGTTGTTAGGGGCCGCTCTTTGAGCGATTCGAATCCGGCGCGCAGCGCGGTTCGGTAACGCAGCGCCTCTTTGGTCGCGGGATCCGGCGCTAATGACTCGAGTTGGGCATGGCGAAACATCGCATCGGCCGTCGTTACAATATTTTCGATTTCCGAACTTGCCTGCGCCTCCAGGAGCGGGATCGAATTGATCAGCACCGCGGGGTTCGGTATCAAAGCAGTCGCCTGGCGCAGCGCGGCGAGCGCGGCCCGCGCGCCGACACAGGCCTTCAACACGGCTTTGGTCTCGATTTCGACCGCCGGCGGAAGGTCGGGCAGGTCATTGAAGGGGCGAGACGGGTCAAAAGTCATATGTCGAAAAATATCAGTTTTTTCGACACTAGGCCATGCCTATGTCGATAGTGTCGACAAGCCGTTGACAGCTGATTGACAGGCTATTTTTTTTCCGTATTCTTCTACTTAGTGGCAGTTAATGGAAATAATAGAGACCGGTATGCAGACCCTTACGTCTGACATCGTCGCGCACGGTTTGGCCAATCGCGTGCTGACCGACGCGCAATTTGCGCGCCTGATTGTCGGCAGCGACCAGCGACGCTATCACCTGGCGAGCCGCGCTGCGAAGGCCGGCGAATTGCATCGCCTGAAACGCGGACTCTATGTGCTGGACGCGCGCTTTCGCGACCACCCTGCCCACCCATTCGCACTCTCCCAAGCGCTGGTGTCCGGCAGTTACGTGTCTTTCGAATCGGCGCTGGCACACCATGGCTGGATTCCCGAAGCCACCCGAGTGGTCGCCTCGGTTAATCCGGGTACCAAGTCTTTGCAATACGAGCTTCCCGCGTTAGGACAATTCACGTTCTCGCCACTCGCGACCCTGCCTGGGGCGTTTCTCGAACTCGTCGCACGCCTTCAGATCGACCAGCAGGTCGCATTGGTCGCCTCCCCGCCGCGCGCACTGATGGACCTCGTTTGCCAACGCAAGGTCGATTGGCAGGGAATGGGTTGGCTCGTTGACGGTCTGCGCATCGAGTCGGAATCACTGCAAACGATCACCCGCTCCGACATCGCCACGCTCAAACTGACCTACCAGCAAAAGCGAGTGCAGCGGTTTCTCAAGTTTTTTGCCCGGGAGCTGGGTCATGATTGAACTTCTTCAACAGCGTCTGGCCCTCTACAAACCTAACAATGCGCACGAAGAAATGCAGGCCACCAAGGAGATCGCACAGGAGACCGTGTTGTATTCGTTATGGCGCACCGGCTTCTTCGATGTCGCCGCGTTCCAGGGCGGCACC
>JANLTW010000133.1:0-10687 GCA_031363155.1 Gammaproteobacteria bacterium
CCCGTGGTGCCGTTGATCTGGCCCGCGAAAAACAATCCTGCGATCGCCTTGGTTTCGAGGCTCGCATTCAGATCGCGCGGATCGAAGTAGTCGTACTCGATCGCATAGCCGGGCCGCGTGATATGCGCGCGCTCGAAGCCCGCGATGCTGCGCACAAACTCCAGCTGCACATCGAAGGGCAGGCTGGTAGAAATTCCGTTCGGATAAATCTCGTGCGTGTCGAGGCCTTCGGGCTCGATGAAAATCTGGTGCGAGGTCTTATCGGCAAAGCGCACGACCTTGTCTTCGACCGACGGGCAGTAACGCGGACCCACGCCTTCGATCTTGCCAGTGAACATCGGCGAGCGGTCGGTAGCCGCGCGGATGATCTCGTGGGTACGCTCATTTGTACCAGTAATGAAACAAGGTATTTGTTTTGGGTGCTCATTAACGCGCCCAAGATACGAAAATACCGGGATCGGGTTGTCGCTCCACTGATCCTTCAGGCCGGAATAATCGATGCTGCGGCCATCGATGCGCGGCGGCGTACCGGTCTTGAGCCGGCCGACGCGCAGCTTCAGTTCGCGCAGACGCGCGGCCAGTTTGTTAGACGGCGGATCGCCGGCGCGCCCGCCCTGGTAGTTGTCGAGACCCACGTGGATGCGCCCGCCGAGGAAGGTGCCGACGGTGAGCACGACGGCACGCGCTCGAAATTCAATACCGCTCGCCGTGGTAACGGCTGTCACGCGCCCGGACTCGAGCGCGAGATCCGCGACTTCCTGCTGAAATATCGCGAGTCCCGGCTGGTTCTCCAGAATGCTGCGAATTGCGCGCCGATACAGCACGCGATCGGCCTGCGCGCGCGTCGCGCGCACCGCCGGACCCTTGCTGGAATTCAGCGTGCGGAACTGGATGCCGGCGCGATCGGCCGCGCGCGCCATCGCGCCACCTAACGCGTCGATCTCCTTGACCAGGTGCCCCTTGCCGATGCCGCCGAAGGCTGGGTTGCAGCTCATCTGCCCCAGCGTCTCGATGTTCTGTGTCAGCAGCAGCGTGCGTGCGCCCATGCGCGCAGACGCAAGCGCAGCCTCGGTGCCGGCATGGCCGCCACCGATCACGATCACGTCAAATTGCTCGGGGTGCTGCATAATTTTGGGGCGGGCATTGTAGTCGAGAACAGGCGACAAGGGCAGGCCTTTCATAGGACAATGCGCGCCGATCATGCAAGGATCGCTAACGCCCAGGTTCGTGTCGCTGCTGCTGTTGCTCGCCGCGTTAGGTTTCGGCCCAGTCCGCGCAGCCACGCCCGAATTCAAGCCCTGCCGGCTCGAGCATCCCTCGAAAGCGGCGTCCTACAAGGCCGAGTGCGCGTGGTTGACGGTCCCGGAAGACCGCGCCAGACAGCAGGGCCGCCAGATCCGCCTGCATGTTGCGCGCATTCCGCCTGTGGGTTCCCGCAAGCAGCCCGATCCGCTGGCCGTGTTAGCTGGCGGGCCGGGCATGGCCGCCAGCGTTATGTACACCACCAGCGCGGCAGCCTTTGCGCGCATCAACCAGGACCGCGACATTTTGCTGGTCGACCAGCGCGGTACCGGTGAGTCGGCGCCGCTCAATTGCGACTTCGATGAACAGGACACGTTCAACGCTGACGACGAGCGCCTGCAGGAGCTGGTGCTGGCCTGCCGCGACCAGCTCGCCAGGAAAGCGGACCTGCGTTTCTACACCACCAGCGTCGCGGTGCGCGATCTGGACGCCGTGCGCGCGGCGTTAGGTTACGCAAAGCTGAATCTGTACGGTGTGTCCTATGGCACAAGGGTCGCGCAGCACTATCTGCGGCGCTATCCGGCTAACACGCGCCGCGTTATCCTCGACGGCGTCGTGGCGCCCGATGCGGTGCTCCCCGAAGGCATCGCACTTGATGCCGAAGCAGCGCTGCGGCAGATTCTCGAGCGTTGCCGCAAGGATAGCGCCTGCTCCGGCAGTTTTCCGAATCCGCTGGCGGACTATGAAAAAGTCCGCGCCCGGATCCAGGACAGCCCCGTGGACGTGGAGATTGCCGATCCGCGTTCCGGCGAACTCCGCAAAATCAAATTTGATCCCCTGCAGCTGGCGGTGGTGTTGCGACTCAATAGCTACTCGCCGCAAGGCGCCGCCTTGTTGCCGCTGGCGCTGTCGCAGGCGTCCAAACATGAGGATTACCGCGCGCTCGCGGCGCAGGCGCTGCTCGCAGCACGGCCGCTTCAGAAGGTGATGTCCATGGGCATGCACAACAGCGTCATGTGCGCCGAAGATAACGCCCGCATCGACAGCCGGCCGATCGACCGCGCCAGGATGGCTGCCACGTTTATCGGCACCACGCAGCTCGATGGCATTCGCCGCCTCTGCTCGGTCTGGCCACGCGGACCGGTGGATCCGGATTTGTTTGCCGCGGTCGCATCCAACGCGCCAGTGCTGCTGCTGTCCGGCGGCAATGACCCGGTCACGCCACCCGCATATGCGCGCCGCGCGATGACCAGGTTGAGCAACGCGCGTCACCTCGAGGTCCCGGGCATGGGCCACGGGCAGCTCGGCCTGCCGTGCGTGGATCGCATCATGGCGGACTTCATTCGCGGCGATGACGTGAAGACGCTCGATACGCGCTGCCTGCAAGCACTCAAGCCCATGGCCTTCTTCACATCCCCGGCGGGCCCTGCGCCATGATCGAAGCGCGCCAGCTGCGCAAGAGTTTCGGCCCTGTCGATGCGGTGCGCGACGTCAGCTTCACGGCGACCGATGGCCGCATCACGGGTTTGTTAGGTCCTAACGGCGCGGGCAAGTCAACCACGCTGCGCATGCTGTCGACGATCCTGGCGCCGCAGAGCGGCGCAGCGCTGATCGACGGCATTGACACGCGCACCGACCCGCTGGCGGCGCGGCGCGCGATTGGTGTATTGACGCATCAGTCGGGTCTCTATCCGAACCTGACGGCGCGTGAAAACATCCTGTATTTCGCCGAACTCCATCGCATGCCGCGCCCCGAACGGCTGCGGCGCGCCGACGAACTGATCGAGCAGCTCGAGATGCGTGAGTTCGCGACCCGCCGCGTCAAGGGCCTTTCGCAGGGCCAGCGCATCAAGACCGCGCTGGCGCGCGCGCTGGTGCATCGGCCGAAAAATATCCTGCTCGACGAGCCCACCAACGGGCTCGATGTGATGGCGGTACGCAATCTGCGCGCGCTGCTCCATCGCCTGCGTGATTCGGGCCATTGCGTGCTGTTCTCCAGCCACGTGATGCAGGAAATCGCCTGGCTGTGCGAAGAGGTCGTGGTAATCGCCGGCGGCCGGGTGCTGGCGGCCGGCACCCCGGCTGCGATCCGTGAACGCACCGGTGCCGCCCATCTCGAAGACGCTTTTGTAAGCCTGATCGGCGATGCCGAAGGCATGCTCTGATGGGCGCGATCTGGACCGTTTTCCGCAAGGAGTTCCTCGAAAACCTGCGCGACCGCCGCACGCTGACCACAGCGTTGTTGTTAGGCCCGGTGTTCGGGCCACTGATGCTCGCGGGGCTGCTGCAGTTTGTCGCGCAGCGCGAGCAGGGGCGGCTGGATAGGCCGCTGCCAGTCGCGGTGATGCACGCTGAGCGTGCACCCAACCTGCTGACCTACCTCAAGGGCTATGGAGTCGAGGTTACTGCGGTCACGCTGAGCGACGCGGCCGCACAGCAGGCAGTGCAAACGCGTAAACGGCGTCTGGTGCTGGCGATCCCGGAAGATTTCGGCGCGCGCCTGGCTGAGCAATCCCCCGCTCCGGTTTATCTTTACTACGACGCCGCCAATGTGGACGACGCCCGCTCACTGCGGCGCATTTCCACGCTGGTATCGCAGTACGGACAGACCATCGCGCAGCTGCGCCTCACCGCACGCGGCGTTGATCCCAGCGTGATCGCGCCCATCGTCGTGCAGGGTATCGACGTCTCGACACCGCGCAGCCGCGCAGAATCGGTGCTCGGCATTCTGAGCTACATCGTCATGATCGCAATGTTAGTCGGCGGTTTATATCTCGCCATCGACGCCACCGCCGGCGAGCGCGAGCGCGGCTCTCTTGAGCCATTGCTGACGACACCGATCGCCCGCGCGCACATCGTCTACGGCAAGATCTTCGCGTGCTGCGCTTTCATGCTGCTCAGCCTGGTGCTGACCCTGAGCACCACGGCCTTTGCACTGTCGCGCATCCGGCTCGACGGCGCCGGCATCGCGGTGGACTTCAGCCCGTCCGTCGTGCTGCACATGATTGCGACCACCGCGCCTTTCATTCCGCTCGGCGCGGGCTTGATGACACTGATCGCCAGTTTCACGCGCAGTTATCGCGAGGCGCAGAGCTGGCTCGGCATCGCAATGCTGGTGCCTACCTTGCCGCTCGCGATCGCCTCCGTGTTAGGGCTCAAGCCGAGTCTTGCGACGATGGCGATCCCGTCGCTGAGCCAGCATTTTCAATTGATGGCCGCGCTGCGCGGCGAAACCTTGCCGTTATCCTGGATGCTGCTGTCGGCGGGGGTTTGCCTGTTGGCTGGATTTTTCGTCTGCTGGATTGTCAGCCGGCTCTACCAGCGCGAGGCCATCCTCGGTTGACGCACGACAAACCAGACCACCAGCGCCAGTAGCACCAGCAACTCGCCAAAACTGACGCCTCGCAGCGGCGCACGGCCCAGGGTTCGGGCGCTCGCCTGCGCCAGCTCGGTCGCCACAGGGATCACATGCGGTGCCACCAGCATGGCCAGGACGCTGAAAACAGCGATCCAGACCATGCTCTGTCGCCGTTCTCTGGCGAGACGATTGCGTGTTTGCGAGTAAGTAACGAGCTCGGCAGCACGGCGTGCAGCTGGATCGCCGGCGGGCTGCGCAAGGTTGGCGATGCGCGCCAGCAGGCGCGCATCGAAATCCGCGCTTGCTCGGATTGCGCCGAAATGCTGCTGTAGTTTCTGTTCCAGGTTCATGATTGCGTCACTCCCGCCAGCTCGCGCAGGCGTTCGCGCCCGCGATGCAGCAGCGTTTTCACTGTCCCGACTGGCATTCCCGACATCTCCGCAACTTCTTGGACCGAACATTCGCGCAGATAGAACAGCCGTACCACCTGCCGCTGTTTTTCCGGCAGCCGGGCTACCCAGCCCTCGATCCGTCGCGCATCCGTGTCGGCCTCGATGGCGCCATAGCCAGCAGCACCGGCCGCTTGCGCCGACTTCGCCTCGACTTCAGCTAACATCGTCGGCTCCGTCAGCGATCCACCCGGGCGCCGGCTGCGGCTGCGCAGCGCCGACAGAGCCGCGTTGCGCGTGATCGTATAGATCCAGGTCGACAACGCCGACCGTCCGTCGAACGCTGGCAATGCCCGCCAGATCTTTACGAACACCTGCTGGGCGATATCCTCGGCCGCCGCGCGGTTACCGACAATGCTCAGGCACAGCGCAAAGACCCGCTCGCGATAAGCGGGCAACAGCCGCGCGATTGCGTCATCACGCCGGCCCTCGCGCACCCACTGCAGAATTTCATCGTCCATGTCACCTGCTCACTATTAGACGCGTGGTCGGCTCCTTGGGTTTCAGCAAATCTTTTGTAGCCGGTCGGCGGCAGCCGGAGTCTAAACCGCCATGAACACGCATTTCAGTCATCCATGGTCAAGCGGACTGGAAATATTCGTGGCCCTGGTGCTCGGCTTCTGGCTGGGTAACCGGCACACCCGGCTGCTGCCGGGCGTCGTGGAATTGTTACAATCATTGTTAGGAACCTAGACGAGGAACATATGGAAACGACTGTGTCGGTAATTGGTGTGCTGATACCCCTGGTGGCGGTTTTCATGGGCATCGGCCTGGCCATCGTGTCTGTTGTTGCGCGACATCGCACGCGCGTTAGGGCGCTGGAACAGCGCCATCTGGAACGCATGGCCGCCATTGAGAAAGGCATCGAGTTACCGTCCGACCTGGCGTCGGAAGCGGAACAGGATGCCGGCCAGGGCAAAAAACCGGTTGCACGATTTTTGCTGCAAGGACTGGTTTGCCTGGGGATCGGCATCGCACTGCTGATCTCGAGCGTAACCATCATGCCAGCCGAACTGCAGCTCCCCGGCAGCGTCCTGGCTGCGATCGGCGCGGCCCTGATTATTTTCTATCTCGTCGCCGGACGGTCCGCGCCGCCAACGCCGCCGGGCGACGGGTCGCGCTAAGCGCGCGCTCAGGCACTGCGCGGCCGCTCGGCGTTCTGCTGGCGCAATTCAGCCTGGTTGCGCGCTAACAAGGCGCGGAAGCGGTGCAGGTGATCGTCGGCAAACTCGCGGGCCTCGATTTCAAAGCGATTGTCCCAATAGCCGCGCCGGAACCACTCGAGCAGATAGCGAAACACCGTGAGCTCGCCCGACTCCCATTGCCGCAGTACGTGGCAGTACTCATGCAGGACAAAATCGGACCGCGCAAAGAACTGCCGGGCCGGACCGCGAAGATAGATTCGCCGCCGGCGGGTCGTGGCCAGCGCCCGCGCGTGAAGGCGCGCAAACCAGGAAAGCTCGTAAATCTCCACCAGGTCCACGTCGGTTCCAAAGACCGCTAACAGGGTCAGCCGCTGATCAGGCGGCAGCGTAACGCGGCGACCGCTCATTTACCGATGCAGAAACTGCTGAAGATCCGGCCTAACAAATCGTCGGCGCTGACAGCGCCGGTAATTTCGCCGAGCTGCTGCTGCGCAAGGCGCAACTCCTCCGCGACCAACTCGCCGGCGCGCCGCTCCTGCAGCTGTGTGGCCGCGCTTTCGACATGCTCACGCGCCCGCGTCAATGCGTCGAGGTGCCGCTGCCGTGCCGAGATCGTGCCGGCGCCCGGGGTCTCAAAGCCTACCGTCGCCTTCAGATGCGCGCGCAACATATCGAGGCCGTCGCCACGCAACGCCGACACCGTGATGCGTGGCGGCCCGGCCATGGTGTCGGCCACAGGAATGCCGGTGGCGATATCGCATTTGTTCAACACCAGCGTAACCGGCACGTCAGCCGGCAGCTTCGCGCGCTCCTCGATATAGGCTCCGGCCTGCGGATCGATGTGCGCGTCGACGACAAACAGCAGGCGGTCCGCGCGCGCGATTTCCGCCCGCGCCCGCTTTACCCCCTCGCGCTCAACCGCGTCGTTGGCCTCGCGCAGGCCGGCCGTATCGATTATGTGCAGCGGCAACCCGTCGAGATCGATGCGCTCACGCAGCACGTCGCGTGTGGTGCCGGGAATATCGGTGACGATCGCCGCATCATGCCCCGCAAGACGATTCAACAAACTGGACTTGCCCGCGTTAGGCGGGCCGGCGATGACTAAGGTCATCCCTTCACGCAACAAGCGTCCCTGGCGCGCCGCCTGATCGACCGCGTCGAAGTGCCCGCGAACATTCACAAGACGCTCTGCCACTTCACCGTCGCCCAGAAAATCGACTTCCTCCTCCGGAAAATCGATTGCGGCCTCGACGTAGCCGCGCAAATCCGTCACGGCATCTATGAGCCCGGCCACCATGTTGGAAAACTCGCCCTGCAAGGAGCGCATCGCGGCGCGCGCCGACGCGCGCGAGTCCGCATCAATAAGGTCGGCCACCGCCTCGGCCTGTGCCAGGTCGATCTTGTTGTTATGAAACGCGCGCTCAGTGAACTCCCCCGGTCGTGCGCGCCGCGCACCCAGCCCGAGCACGCGATCTAACACCGCTGCCAGCAACACGGGGCCGCCGTGACCCTGGAGTTCCAGCACATGTTCGCCGGTATAGGAGTGCGGCGCGAGATAGAAAATCGCCATGCCGACATCCAGCGGCTCGCCGGCGGCATCCCGAAAGGGTGTTAGCACTGCGCGCCGCACCGCGGGCAGATCGCCGCAAATAACCGCAGTGATCTCGGGCACCTTCGGACCGGAAACGCGCACGACGCCAATGCCGCCGCGGCCCGGCGCGGTGGCGATTGCAGCAATGGTGTCCACGTGCGACATGGATTGATCATAGTCCAAGAAATTGGTGAAAGGGATCCTCGGGGGTGCGGCCTGGCGGAGGGACTGATGCCCGGCTCGCAATCGCTCGCCCGGATGAGCCGCTTACCCGGCCCTGCCCTTCGCGTGCACGGCTTCAATACGCCGGTTGATATTCCATTGCTGCAGGATTCCCAGCAACGTGCTGGTAACCCAGTACAGCACCAGGCCGGCCGGGAAAAACACGAACGTCGCCGAGACGACCAGCGGCATGAACTGAAAGATCTTGGCCTGCATCGGATCCGGCGGCGGCGGATTGAGTTTGAACTGCACGTACATGGCAATGGCGTTCAGCACTGGCAACACGAAGAACGGATCGCGCGACGACAAGTCCTGGATCCAGCCCATGAACGGCGCCTGGCGCATCTCCACGCTCTCCAGCAAAACCCAGTAGAACGCCAGAAACACCGGCATCTGGATCAGCATCGGCAGGCAGCCCGCGAGCGGGTTGATCTTTTCTTTCTGGTACAGCTCCATCGTTGCGCGGCCGAGCTTCTCGCGATCGTCCTTGTAGGTCTCCTGCAGCGTTTTCATCCGCGGAGCTAACACGCGCATCTTGGCCATCGACTTTCCGGCGGTCTCGGCCAGCGGGTAGAACGCGAGCTTGAGCAGCAGGGTAGTAATCAATATCGCCCAGCCCCAGTTACCCAGCAGGCCGTGAACTTTCTCAATCAACCAGAAAAGTGGCCGCGACAAAATCGTTAGCATGCCGTAGTCGGTTACGCGGTCGAGCTCGACGCCAGTTTGTTGCAACTGCGCCTGCAGTTTCGGGCCAACAAACAATGTCTCGTCAATCCTGGCGTCGGCGCCGGCCGCCACCGCCTGCGCCGGACCTAACACCGACAGCAGATACTGCCGGCCACTGACCCTGATGTCGTAGTGATAGCTCTTGCCTGGATCCGGCACCACGGCGCTGACGAAATGATGCTCCATGCCGGCGATCCAGCCGCCGGTCAGGTCCCTGGACAGTTTGTGATTGTCCTCGTCCTTAAGCGCGAGCTTGGTGTACTTGGTGCCGTCGTAGTACGCCGGCCCTTTGTACGAATAGCTCTCGACGCTGAACATCGACGTTTCCAGCTGAATATCGTCACGCAGAATCTGCGCGTAGGGCGCGGCGACGAACGGCGCAGTGGAGCGGTTCTGGATCTGATACTCGAGATCGATACGATATTGGCCAGGTTTAAAGACCAACGTCTTCGTGACAGTGACACCCTGCCCGTCAGTCCAGGTCAGGGGTACGCGCAGTTCCTGCGCTCCGGGCAGCAGGCGGTATTCCTTTTCCGTGGCGGTGAATTGCGCCAGGTGTGTGGGAAATGCGGCGCCGACTGCGCTTGTGGCCGCTGGCGCGAGTCCGGTCTGCAATGCATAAAACCCTTCGGTGGCGGCGCGGTCCAACAAGCGCACTGGCTTGCTCTCGCCCTTGATTTGCGGATAGTGCGGCAGGTCGGCGCGCTGCAGCTCGCCGCCCGTCAGCCCGATATCGAGATCCAGCACGTCGGTAATGACGCGTACGCTGGCGCCTCCCGCAGTGGCGGCGTTGCTGGCAACTGTGCCAGCCGGCGTTATCGCAGCGGCGCCCGGCACCGCTGCAGACAGCGCTGGAACCGCGGTGTCCGCGGGTGCGACAGGCGGCGGGCTTGTCGTCGCGCTCGCCGGCGCCTGCGGGATGGCCGCATCCAGCGCCGCTGAGTTGTTAGCTTGGGTCGCGGTGACGGCGGCGGCTGCCGGCGCGTAGTCTTTCTGCCAGGTCTCGTAGTTGAGCCACAGCGCGAGCGCCAGGCCGATCCACAGAAATATGCGTAAATTGCCTTCGTTCACGTGCTTGCTGTCTCTTGCGAATGGCAGTCACAACTGCCGGGGACCAGGTCGACGCCGCCCGGATGAAAAGGATGGCAGCGCAGGATGCGTCCGGCTGCTAGCAAACTGCCGCGCGCCGCGCCATGTAGCGCCAGTGCCTCACGAGCGTATTCGGAACAACTTGGCCAGAAACGGCAGCGCGGCCCTAACAACGGGCTGATGAATAGCTGGTAAACGCGTATCAGGCCGCGGAGGATGGCGCGCATTGCCTGATTACCTGCTGCCAAAGTTGCGTCAGACTGGCGCGCAGCCGGGCGCGCTCGGCGCCGCGCGCCGGCGCTCGTGCGGAAATGATGATGTCGACCGCTGGCAGTTCATATTGATGCAGGCGAAAAGATTCGCGAATGGTGCGACGCACGCGATTGCGCGCCACGGAATTGCCGATGGTCTTCGCGGCGATCGCCAGGCCAATACGCGCACGCGGCTTGGCGGTCGTCGCCGGCAACGGTGCTTTGATCGTCACGACAAACATGGCGTCTGAGATGCGGCGGCCACCCGCGAACGCCGCGTCAAAATCCGCCTTGCGCAACATTCGCTGCGCGCGCGTCAGCCTGAGCGGTCGCGCAGCGGCTGCTGGCCGCTGGTCGGATTCTGGCAGCGTCGAGGGTTGGCGCAATGTCAGGGAATGAGCTTCTTGCGGCCCTTGGCGCGGCGCCGGGCAAGTACTTTGCGCCCGTTTTGGGTCGCCATGCGGGCACGGAAACCGTGGGTCCTCTTGCGACGAATTTTGCTGGGCTGATATGTGCGTTTCATGTTGACGCTCTAACTATTGATTTTGCTTCAAAAAAGGGCCGGAAGGGTACGTTCGGGCGGCCAGAGGTGTCAATACAAATACTGCGGCAGG
>JANLTW010000134.1:0-8463 GCA_031363155.1 Gammaproteobacteria bacterium
GCGTCGCAGTCGATCCCGCACATACGACTCGATGTCGAGGTCGCGGCGGACGCGTTGCTGGCACGCAGGACCGCTCTGCAGGAAGGCGGCGCGGCGCGAATTTCGGTGAACGATCTGCTGCTGCGCGCCTGCGCGCTGGCGCTGGTCAAACACCCGCAGGTCAACGCCCAGCTTGATGGCGAGGAGCTGCTGCAGTTTCCGCATGCCGATGTCGCAATCGCGGTTGCGACCCCGAACGGTCTCATCACGCCGATCGTGCGCCAGGCCGATACCAAACCGGTGGCGGCCATCGCCAGCGAAAGCGCAATGCTCATCGAGCGCGCGCAGAGTGGCTCGCTGACACGCGCCGACATCCGCGGCGGCAGTTTCACGATCTCGAATCTCGGCATGTACGGGATCCGGCGATTCGACGCAATTGTCAATCCGCCGCAGGTTGCGATCCTGGCGGTCGGGCGCATCGAAGAGCGCGTGGTCGCGAACCACGGCACGTTGAGCACGGCACGGATGTTGACGCTCACGCTCGCGGCCGACCATCGCGTCGTTGACGGCGCCACCGGCGCGCAGTTCCTCGACACGTTGCGACAATTGATCGAAAACCCCACCCCGCTCTGATCCAAAGGACAGTCCATGTTGCCCACGATCACACTGCGCCTGCTTGCCGTCCTGTTAGCCAGTGCCGCTGTCGCCGACACGCCACCGCCAGCCGCCGGAGGTGAAGCGCGCGCGAGCAGTCTCAAGGACGTTTCGCAACTCGATTCGCGCCAGCTGACCAGCGATCCTGAAGGCTGGCCGGGCGCCATGGTATACAAGAATGCCTGCGCCGCCTGCCACGAGGGCCAGGTGCCGAAGGCCCCGCACAAGATGTTTCTGCAGATGTTGTCCGGCGGCACGATTCACGACTCATTGAACAACGGCCTGATGAAAATGCAGGCGGCGGCGCTCAGCGAACAGGACCGGGTTGCAGTGGCCGAATACCTGTCGGGCAAATTGTTATCGGAGCAAGCGCAACTGACGCCGGTCAGGATGTGCGCGGCGAACGCTTCTTGGTTCGATGCAGCCAAGCGCCCGCAGCGCAGCGGCTGGGGTTACCACAATGCGCGTTTCGTGCCAGCCAGCGAAGCCGGCATCAACGCCGACCAGGCGGGCAAGCTGAAACTCAAATGGGCGTTCGAGTTCCCGGGCGGACTGCGTGCGCGCTCGCAACCGGCGCTGGCCTACGGCGTCATATTCGTCGGCAGCCACGACGGCACGGTGTACGCACTCGATCCACAAACCGGCTGCGCGCGCTGGACCTTCAAGGCCGGCGGCGAAGTCAGGACTGGCATCGTTCCCTACGAAGCGCCATCCGCACCTAACGTGCGCACCCTGCCGCCGCGCCTGGTCTTCGGCGACGTGATCGGCCGCGTGTATTCCATCGATGCAGCCAGCGGCAAGCTCGCCTGGTCGGCCAAGGTGGACGAGCACGCCAACGCGACCATCACCGGCACGCCCAGCTTTCACGCCGGCATTGTCTACCTGCCCGTGTCGTCGCTGGAAGTGACCTCGGCCGCAGATCCAAAATATGAATGCTGCAAATTCCGCGGCGCTATCGTCGCGCTCGACGCCTGGAGCGGCCGTGAGCTGTGGAAGAGCTACACCATTGACGAGGCCCCACAGGTTGTCAGCACGCAGGCTAACGGCACGCGCATTTTTGGTCCCTCCGGCGCGCCGATCTGGAACAGCCCCATGGTCGACGCGAAGCGCGGCCTGCTGTACGCAGGTAGCGGCGAGAATTACTCGGCGCCCGCCAATGATCGCAGCGACGCCCTGCTCGCCTTTCGCCTGCGCGACGGCAAACTGCTGTGGCACACCCAGACGGTAGCCAACGACGCCTGGAACGTGGGCTGTATGATGGAAAGCAAGATCAACTGCCCGCCGGAAAACGGGCCCGATCTCGACTTCGGTGCCGGCATCGTACTTGTTAGCCTGAAAGGCGGACGCGAGATACTGGTTGCCGGACAGAAGAACGGCGTGGTGTACGGCTTCGACCCGAACCAGCGCGGCAAGAAGCTCTGGCAGACGCGCTTGGGCCGCGGCGGCATCCAGGGCGGCGTGCATTTTGGCTTGGCGGTCGCCGGCACGCGGGTCTACGCGCCGATATCCGACATGACCGACGGCCGCGACGGCCGCCCGGTCACCGGACCGCCTCAGCCAGGCCTCTATGCGCTTGATGCTAACAACGGCAAACTGCTGTGGTCGGCGAAGGCGGAGAATCGATGTGGCGACAAACCTGCCTGCGACCCGGGCATATCAGCAGCGATTACCGCCGCCGGCGATGTGGTCTACGCCGGGCACATGGACGGAAAATTCCGCGCCTATGATGGCCGCAGCGGCGCGGTGCTGTTCGAATACGATGCGAATCAGGCGGTGACCACCGTCTCGGGCGCAACCGCGCACGGCGGCTCCTTCGGCGGCGGTGGCGCGGCGGTACGCGACGGGCTGGTGGTCGTCAATTCAGGCTACGGAATGTACTTCCACATGCCGGGCAATGTGCTGCTGGTATTCAGCGCACCTTAGAACGGACAGCTGCGATCAGCTTTTCCAGTCGAAGAACTGCAGGTCCATCTCGCCGTCGACACAGGCGAGGATGGACGGCACCAGCCGGTCGTGCGCCGGCGTCTTCATGTGGGCGTTGAACGCCTCTTCATCCTTGAAGCGTGCATAGACAACATAGGTGCGCGGCAGCGTGCGGTGCTTGATGACATCGTAGGCCCTGAGATCCGGTTCGGTGCGGTGGCTGTCCTCGGACAACTCCTTCTGCAGGCGCTCAAATTCCGCCTCTTGGCCGGCCTTGACCTTCAGCGTCGCAATAAACGTCGTGGACATCGTCTGCTCCTTTGTTAGCTCAGCCCGAGTTCGCGTATCAGATCATCGCGCAACCGGAATTTCTGGATCTTGCTGGTCGACATTGGCCATTCGGTGACAAAGCGGACCTGCCGCGGCACCTTGAACCCGGCGATTTCCTTGCGGCAGAAATCCATCAGTTCCTGCGCCGTCACCTGGGCGCCCGGCTGCTTCTCGACGAAGGCCGCTGCGACTTCGGCCAGCCGCGCATCCGGGATCCCCACCACCTGCGCCAGCTTGACCGCCGGATGTCGTTGCAGGCAGCTCTCGATTTCCGCGGCGGCCACATTTTCGCCGCCGACTTTCAACATGTCCTTGGTGCGCCCATGGAACATGATGGTGCCGGCGGCATCCATCGAGCCCACATCGCCGGTGTGGAACCAGCCATCCGGGTCGAGCGCGGCCGCGGTTTTCTCCGGATCCTTGTAGTAGCCGATCAGCGTTGAATAACCGCGCACCAGGACTTCGCCGCGTTCGCCCAGCGTGCAATCGCGACCCGCTTCGTTGTTAACGATCCGCACTTCCAGCCCCGGCAGTGGCCGGCCCAGGCGCGTGACACGCTGCTCGAGGGGATCATCGAGGCGGCTGGTGGTCACCGTGCCCGCCATTTCCGTCATGCCAAACGTGCCGACGTAGATCGCATGCGGCATCGCCTTCAGCATCGCGTCCTTGATGCCGGGCGGCTGCACTGCGAAATTCGCGTTCATCATGGTAATGCGCGACAGATCCGTGGTTGCAAAATCCGGGTGGCTGATCAGATCCGACATGATGGTCACGAAGCACGGATAGGTCGCGGTCACCTTGTGCTCTGCGATCATCTTGAGCGCGGCGCCGGCTTCAAAAAATCCCATGGTCGCGTAGGCGCCACCGACGTCGAAAATTGCGCACAACGGCAGAATGGCCGCAATGTGGAACATCGGCAGCGGCGACCAGAAAACGTCCTGGCTACAAAGCGCATAACGGTGCCGGCCGAGGGCAATCGAATTGCGCACAATCGCCTCATGCGAAATCAGGCAGCCCTTTGGGTTCGCGGTCGTACCCGAGGTGTAGAGCATGATGGCCGGGTCGCGCAGCCGCACCCGCATGCGGGTTTCGTGCACGCTGTCTTCATCAACGCTGTCCGCGAGCGCATCGAAATCTGCTTGCGTGACGAATCCCGCCGGCGCCGACTTACCTAACAAAACCAGGCTGTGCAGCTTCGGCGCCGTGGCGAGCGCCAGCCGCCGCGAATCGCGCGCCGTGACCAGGCCCGGCAGCGCCTCACCCAGGCGGTCGACGAAATTGACCTGATCGGCGATGACTTCCGTGGTGATCACCGTCACCAGATCGCCGTTGCCGATGACGTAAGCGAGTTCACTGTACTTGTAACGCGCATTCATTGGCACGGCGACCGCGCCGCAGAGTGCGATCGCAAACAGGCATTCGGCAAACTCGGCGCAGGTCGGCATCAGCAGACCGACGTGATCGCCGCGCTTGACGCCCAGCGCCTGCAGCGAGCGCGCGCGCCGCAGCGCCCTCTCGGTCAGCTGGCCATAGCTCAGTTGCTGCTCCGGCATGATCAGCGCCGGAGAGTTGCTGAACCGGTCGTTCGCCAGCAACAGCAGGTCACCTAACGTCGTGACCTGGATGCGGACGCTGCGCAACGATTCACTTTTGAGAGTCATTTGGCAGGCCTCAGGTCAGCGGATCGAAATATTCCCGTTCCCAGGTGCCGTCGACCGCCGCCACGAACACCGGCAGCAGCTCGGTCAGAATCGGCGACTCCATGTGCGCCTTCTCGGCGGCTTCGGTCTTGAACGACTCGAGCACCATGAAGCGGTTCGGTTCGCGCAGCCGGAAGAACTCAAAATACACCGTGTCCGGTTCATGGGCGCGTACGTGATCCTGCAGCTTCCGGCAGACACGAATGAATTCCTGTTCGTGACTCGGGCGCACGGTCATGCGCGAAATGAAAGTTACTCTGGCCATGGTTCACTCCCGCGAAGGCAATGCTGGATGGTAACTAGGGCGCGCCAGCAAATAAACAGTCACGCCTGTTTGTTTTCGGCGCGGCCGGACAGTACAGTCTCGGCCGTGACCCAGCCTGACGCCGACTACCAACCCGTCCTCGCCAGCGCCGAGCTGCCTGAGGGCCAGATGCGCGCTTGCCAGCAAGGTGGCCGCGAGCTGGTCATTTGCCGCACGCGCGATGGCCTGTTCGCCCTCGACAACATCTGCACCCACGCCCGCGCACGGCTGTCCGAGGGCCGGCTGCGCGGCCAACGCCTCATCTGCCCGTTACATGGCGCTTCATTTGACGTCCGCGACGGCCGTGTGCTGGGCGCGCCTGCACAGCAGCCGCTCAAGACCTACAAGGTACGGGTCAACGACGACCGCATCGAAGTCGCGGTCGGCCCACCCTAACGACGCTGGTCGAAGCGGCGGCCGATCATCGCCGAGGTGATGTTGATCTTCTGGATATCGATAGCGCCGCCGGCAATGCCCCAGCCCCAGGCGTCGCGCAGGCGGCGTTCCATCGGATTGTCCTTCGAATAGCCGTAACCGCCCATCAGCTGCACCGCGTTGCCGCAGACTTCGCGCGCTATTTCGTTAGCAAAACACTTGGCGATCGACGATTCGACGATGCTGGGGTGGCCGTCTTCGGCATTCGCGGCGGCGCGCCAGATCAGTAGGCGCGCCGCATCGACCCGAATGCACATTTCCGCGAGGCGCACCTGCACCGCCTGGAAGTCCACCAGCGGCTTGCCGAATTGCTGGCGCTCCTGCACGTATTCAATGACGTCTTCGAGCGCGCCGGAGGCCTGCGCGAGCGCCATGGTCGCGTTGCCGCAGCGCTCAAGATCGAAGGCCTGCATCAGTTTCTTGAATCCGCCCGCGGGCACCACGATGTTATCGGGCGGCACGGCACAGTTGTCGAAATACAGGTCCGAGGACGGCACGCCGCGAAATCCCATCAATTGCTCCTGCTTGCCAAAAGTCAGCCCGGGCGTATCTTTTTCCACATACACCGCGCCAATGCCTTTCGCGCCCGGATCGTCCGACATCCGGCAATAGACGACGTAGCCATCTGCATGGCCCCCGCCGGAACACCAGCGTTTGGTGCCGTTCAGCACGATTTTGTCGCCGCGCCGCTCGCCGCGGGTGGTCAGGTCCGTGAGCGCGGAGCCGGCCTGGGGCTCGGACATCGACACCGCGACCATCAGCTCACCCGCGCAGACCCGCGGTACCACGCGTTGCCGCAGCGATTCGCTCGCAAACCGCTCGATCGCGCGCACCGGACCGACACAGGACTCGAACACCGGAAAGGCAATCGCCGAGGATATCTTGCCGAATTCCTCCAGCACGATCAGCGCATCCAGACTGCTGCGCCCGAGTCCGCCGTATTTTTCCGGCACGTTGATGCCGAGAAATCCCTGCTGGGCGTACTCGAGTATCAGCGCATGGGACGGCGGCTCGCAGGATTGCTCGATCTCCTGCGCCAGCGCCGGCAATCGTTCGCGCGCGTAACGGCGCGCGGCCTGCTGCAATGCCTGCTGTTCTTCGCTCAGTCGAAAGTCCATGTGGAATCCTTGGTGCCGGCTCGCGCCTTGCGTAAGCTACCAAAATGACCAGACAAGTTCTTGACGGCGTGCGGGTTCTCGATTTTGGCCGCTATGTTGCGGGCCCATACTGCGCAACCTTGCTGGGATACCTTGGCGCGGAGGTCATCCGCATCGAAAAACGTGACGGCGGCGAGGATCGCTACATTGCGCCGGTCACGAGCAACGGCGAAGGCGCGGTTTACCTGCAAACCGCCTGCAACAAGAAATCCCTGACCCTCGATCCCGCCTTGCCGGCGGCGCGCCCGGTCATTGAGCGCCTGGTCGCGAGCGCGGACATTGTGGTCGCGAATCTGCCGCCTGTTAGCCTCGCGAAGCTGGGCCTCGACTATGCATCGCTGCGCGCGATCAGGCCGGACATCATTCTCGTCACGCAGACCGCCTTCGGCGACACGGGGCCGTATCGCGATCAGGGCGGCTTCGACGGCGTCGCACAGGCGATGTCAGGCGCCATGCACCTGACCGGCACGCCGGGCGCGCCCGCCAAGGCTGCGGCACCCTATGTCGATTACAGCACCGCGGTGCTATCGGCGTTCGGCGCGCTGGCGGCCCTGCTGCATCGCCGCGCCACCGGCGAGGGCCAGCAGGTGCAGACATCCTTGTTAGGTACTGCCCTGGCGGTGTTCAATTCGCACCTGATCGAACAGTCGGTGCTGCTCATCGATCGCCAGGGTTCCGGTAATCGCGTGCAGACCTCGGCGCCGTCTGATGTCTTCGCCACCCGGGACGGCCATGTACTGACCCATGTGGTGGGTACCGGCCTGTTCCGGCGCTGGGTCAAACTGATGAGCGCAGATTCCGCCGCCGACGGCCCCGCCACCGCGGATGATCACTGGCTGCGGGATCCGCGTTTCGCGACCGATCAGTCACGCGGCGACAACAGCGCGCCGGTGCTCGAGCGTATGCGCGCCTGGTGCGCGACACGCAGCAGCTCGCAGGCGGTCGCGGAACTCAATGCCGCGGGACTGCCGGCCGGGCCGGTGCACACCCCCCAGCAGGCGCTCGACGATCCGCAGGTTGCCGCGATGGGGTTTCTGCGTGCCGTGGCGGACTATCCGGGGCTGCCGCAAGCGGCGGCGGTTGCCGACCTGCCGCTGCGCCTGAGCGCGACGCCCGGCGGCATCCGCCGGCCGCCACCCACCCTCGGCGAGCACACGGCGCAATTGTTAGGCGAGCTGGGTTTTTCCGGAGCTGACATCGAGACTCTGCGCCGCGACGCTGTGATCTGAGCTGGGCTTGCATCCGTTGTAAATCAACCACAACCCGCGAGCGGTAAAAAAAACAGTCAGGTTTGTTTCTTTTCTTGGGGCGCTAGATATAATTCGCCCGCACGCGGCAGCATTGCCGCGAATTGCTATACATGAGGGGGGTCGACAATGCGTTTCATTAATGGATGCGCTGCTGCTGCGGTGGCCGCGGCAATGGCTTTTTTAACCATCGGATCGGTACCGAACCTTGGCGCGCAGGAAACCAGCGCTGCTCTTGAAGAAATCACCGTCAGCGCCACGCGGCGCACGGAAACCAACCTGCAAACCACGCCGATTTCGGTGTCGGCCATTACCGCCAGCGACCTGGAACGAACCGCGGCGAAGGACATTTCGTCAATGGCGCTGCAGGTGCCCGGCTTCTCAGCGTCGCGCATCACGGCATTCAATGCCGCCTCGTTCGCGCTGCGCGGCGTCGGCCTCACCGACATTATCGTGTATCAGGACTCACCGGTCGGCGTGCAATACGACGATTTCGTGATGCCGAGCGTGCAGACGCAGTTGCTCGATACTTTTGACATCGCTTCGGCAGAAGTGCTGCGCGGTCCACAAGGCACGACCTTCGGCAAGAACACCACCGGCGGCGCGGTCAACATCCGCTCCAAGCGTCCTAACATGGAAACGGCGGGCGGCGAGCTGCGCGTGACCGGCGGCAAGTTCGGTGAACAGCAGTATCAGGCTGCGGTCGACATGCCGGTCGCCCCCGGCGTGTTCTC
>JANLTW010000096.1:0-10044 GCA_031363155.1 Gammaproteobacteria bacterium
GTTGACCAGCAGCCGGCCGTCGAAATCGTGCCCCGGCACCGGCCCCGGCGCGACCATGCCCCAGTTGGCCCTGGCCTCAGGCGTCCCAAGCGCGCTGACGCCTAACATGCCGCCACCGGCGGCCATCAGTGAAAAGAAATCACGGCGTTCCATGCGTCGTTCTCCTATGGGGCGTTAGGGATGCCGGACTGGACCAGATTGACCAGCACGCCGTCCGCGTCCCGGAACATCATTTCGAGTGCCTGCTGCTTCATGTTAGGTCGATCTAGCAGCGTCACAGGCGGGGAAATGATCACGTAGCCGGCAGCCTGGATCTTTTTCGTCATACCCCAGATATCGTTGGTCGGGAACACCACGGCAACGTCCCCGATGCGCGTATCGGCACCGCGCGCCGGCTTCGGCGGCCGCCGCCCGCGTTCCTTGTACAACTGGTAGATACCGATGTTCCCAACCACGGAGTCACCCGCCATCAGCACCGTCGCGCGCAGCTCTTTACCTTCGGTCCCCATGATCTTGTTGATACCCTGGCCCTTCCAGTAATTGTCGAACATCGGCTTGAGGCCAAGTATGTCGCGATACAGCTTCAGCGAGGTCTCAATGTCGCGTACAAAAATAGTGGCCCGCGCCATAGGGGCGAGAGCCTGACCTGACTGAAACACCGGCGGCCCGCGCGCGGGCAGCGGCGCCGTCGGCAGCAAGGATTTGACCTCGGTATCCGCCGCTGTCTGCGCCAGGCCTGGTACCGCGAGCATCATTGCCAATGCCAGCGCGATTCCCGGGGGCTGCCTTAGTGACATGCTCTAGAAGTGCGCTTTGAGCGTGAGACCCACCGTGCGCCGCTCACCCAGATACGCGTTGTACTGTGTGTTAGGCGCGCCGACGATCACGCTGGCGACATACTGCTCGTCGGTGAGATTGCGCGACCAGAGCTGCAGATCATATTTTTCATTCTCGATGCCGATGTTGGCGTTGAGAAGCGTGCGCGCCGGTATCCACGAAATATTGACTGCGTCATTGAATTGTTTGCTTTGATACGAGAGGTCGGATCGCAGAAAGTAGTGCAGATCCTGACCGAAAGGCAGCGCATCGTGCCACTCCACCGCGAAGCTGGCCTGCACCTTGGATTGACGCTCGGTCTGCTTGCCGCTGATATCGCCATTGCGTTTGCAGACAACATCGTCACAGACCGCCGGAATGCGGCCCCAGTTCAAGTTAGACGTACCCTGCGCATAATGCGCATCGCCGTAATAAAGCGCACCGGACAGATCCAGCTTTGCGTTAGGTGCAAAACCGGCTTCGAGTTCCACGCCGGCGGAATGCACATCGCCCAGATTGCGGATGATCGGTATCGGCAATACCGCGGGGTTGCCGGTATCCGGCGCAGGGATCTGCAGATCCGACCAACGAATCATGAACAGCGTGCCGTTGAGGCGAACTCGACCGTCGGCAAACGTGTTCTTGCTGCCGAGTTCATAAGTCCAGTTCTGGTCGTCACCGTAACGACGATTCTCCGGCAGCGTCGCGGTCGCGTTATATCCGCCCTCTTTGACACCCTTGGCCGCTGATGCAAACAGCTTTTTTCCCGGCGCCAGCTTGTATTCATAGGTAACGCGAGGTGTAAACGACTTGAAGGTTTCTTCAAATGTCAGGCCGGTGAATGAGCCCAACCCGGCGGTGGCGGTTGTCGCCAGGCTGCCCTGAAATTTCTTGTCGCGGGACCATCGCGCCTCGAGCCCGAACCGAGCACGCCCGTCAAGAAAACTGACGTTGATTTCGCCGAAGGGCGACCAGACATCGGGCCGGGCGATGGTTCGTGCCAGAGTGGCGAAAACGATAAACTGCGTCCGATCATTGATATCGATCGCTGCGGTCGGAACCGCGGTGAGGGGTGGCAATGTGGTGAAGTTTTGCGTGGCGTAGTCGGTTGTCTTGGCATGCAGCACGCCAAACGCGCCGCTGACGCGGCCGCCTTTGTCGTAGCTAACACGCAACTCATGCGACCTGGATGTGAAATCGCCTAACGGCCCGTTCTCGAACACGCACTGGCCGGGAATAAAGAATACGCATCCCGGGAGCGTATCCTTGTAACCCAGGGACTTGGTGTCAGCCTTGATGTACCCGTACAGATAATTGACGCTAAAGGCCTCGTTGATTTTCAGAGTCATTGCGCCACGAAGCAGCTTGGCGTTGAGCTGGCGCGCGTAGCCGCGTGGATCCACGGGTATGTTGCGCAGCGGCATTTCGCCGCAGAACAACCGGAACCACTGGCCGCCACCGCCAAGCCCGGAACCCGCGGGCCGCACGTTAGGATTGTACTGGCCGCAGTTCAGCAGGTTGCTGTCCGCACCCAACTCTGCAAACCAGTTTTCGGCGCGATGCTCTTCGTTGTAGTCGTAGTCGTAGTAGGCGACATCGAAAGTCAGGTCTTCGCTCGCCTTGAATTGCAAGGCGCCACTGAAGATTTTGTTGCGACGTCCGCCAAGCATCTTGTTGCTGCCCTGGCTGAAACTGATGCCGGCATAGGGATGCGTATTGGGCCAGGTTCCATCGAACTCCGAATAATCCGCACCGACCCGCATCCTCAGCCGCTCGGGAATGATAGCGCCCGACACGGACACTGAGCCTTCACGCAGATCATGGTTGCCGGCCGACAAGCTGCCGTTGAGACCCCAGTCTTCAGTGGGTTGCTTCGACACGTAGTTCACAGCGCCCATGAAGGCGTTGCGGCCATAGCGCGCGCTCTGCGGCCCTTTCACCACCTCGATGCGCTCGATGTTGCCGAAACCCAGATTGGTGATGTAGCTGCGCGGCAGATAAATGCCGTCGAAGAAAAACGACACGTTTTGTTCGCCACCTGCTCCGAAAGCTGCGACCTGATTGGCGCCGCGAATGACTGGCGCGGTTGCGCCACCACCGCCGTAGTCCTGAAAGCTGAAGCCTGGCGTGAATCGAGCAATATCCTTCATATCCTGGATATTGCGTTTGGACATGTCGGCGGACGTAAACGCGGTCACCGACAACGGAATTTCCTGCAGCGATTCCTCGCGCCTGCGCGCGGTAACCACGATTTCTTCCAGACCTCCCACGGCCGCTGTCGAAGATTCAGCCGCACCGGTCGTTGACCCCTGAGCAGCGCACAAGGCTAGGATGCAGGCAGCAGTTGTTCTCATTTTGGCTCCCCCTCAGACGTACAAACACAAGCTATCCGAATGGCAGTACAGCATTCAGTACCTCGCTATGCATTTTATCGCCGCTCGTGACTGGTGCGCGGACATGTCCGAACACGCGCTGCGCGACGCCAGTAAATATCTGACGCATGCGTAGAGTCTGCAGGAGGGTGTAATGCCCGCATTACATGACGCCGGGCTTGCCTTGCAAATGATCGATGACCTGGGCCATGCGGCCGGTCCTCCGCGTAGCCGCACGCTAAATTCGGGTGGCGCTGATCCCCTTGGCGTTCAAATAATTGCTGCCCGACAGCGCCCTGGCCAGGTAATCGATGCCGCTTGGCCCGCAGCGCGATGTCGCATCCGGTTCGCCCCGAACCTGATCCAAGGTGCCAACAATAAAGGCCATCAATTCCCAGGGTCGCGCCCGCGCCTGGTCCGACAGCAGGTCGCGGGCGACAAGACGCAGATACATCTCGCAGGGACTTGGGCTGCGAGACAGCAGCTCGGTCATTGGACTGGGCGGCAGCGCCATGTCAGTTGCCGAAACCGCCAATCGGCTTCATCAACTTGCTCCACAGCGAGTCGTCGGCAGGGGTGGCGGGGGGTTGCTGACCTGATTGCGGCGAACCGGTCTGCGCCGGCAATGGTGCCGCCGGACCGCTTTCCAGCGGTCTCCCGGCTAACGTCCAGGCCTGCATGCCGCCGCGATACCACAGCACATTCGAATAACCTAACGCAATGGCCCTGAGTGCAGCGTTGTACGACATCCAGCACTCGCGGCTCTGGCAGTAAGTCACGATCGGCATGGCGTGATTGCCGCCGGTTGCCTGTTGCAGGTATTCGGCAAACTGCTGCTGCGTCCGATCGTCGAAGGCGCCGCCCTGCGCTGCCGGCAACGCGTACTGCGCGCCAGGGATTCTCTGCGGTCCGCCGAGGATGTCCAGTACTAACACCGGACCGACGCCGCTTTGTGCGAGCAATGACACCAGCCCTTGCGTCGTGATGACCTGCCCGCCCTGGATGCTTGCCGGCGTCGGCGCATTCATATTCGCGGATTGCAGTCCGGTCATTGGCGTCACGCCAAGCTCCTGGCGTTCCCACTGGCCGAGCATGGCGAGCATGCTGTCATCCATTAGCAGCACGCCGGGGCTCGGCATCTGGCTCGCGTTCCAGGTAATGCCAGTGCTGACATTCAGCGGATTGGCGGCAGCCTGGTTGGCGCCAGACATCGGGTTGTTGCCAAACTGGTTGTCGGTGCAGCCAGTGACCAGCGAGACTGCGGCAGCCAACGCCAGAGTGAGTTTGTGAGTCAGCATGTTGTTAGCCCTCTGCAATTGGTTCTGGTGTCGGCTCTGCTGTCGTGGTTTCGGGAAGCGGCGACGCCGAGCTGGCGGCTGCCGCTTCGTCGGGTGCATGCTCAGGTGTTTCAGCTTCGTGTTGCGTGCCGGTGGCCGTGTCCGCCGCCAGGGTGCCATTGTGCGCAGCTTCGTCCGCCAGCGTCTGGTGTTGTGCCGCGACATCGCCGTACAACGCCGCATGCCCGGCATCACCCTGGCGCGCGTAATCCGCGGCGGTCGCGGCGTTCTCGTTCGCCGTGCGCTGTTCGGTGCGGGCATTTTCCAGGTTGCTGACGTCGCGCTCCGACTCCACCACGGGAGCTTCGGCGGCGCCGTTATCGGCGGCCGCCTCGCGCTCGTTGTTAGCTTTTTGTGCGTAGTCGCGCGCGAGGTCCCAATTGCCGGCGTCGGCGGCCTTGCTTTGCTGGCGCTGGTATTCCTCGGCCTGGGCGGTATGAGACTCCGCGGCGCTGGCGTCGACAACCATCTCGCGAACGTCCAGTTGATCCAGGGTCCCGGTTTCCGCGGCCTCGATCACTGCTTCCACGATGGCGTCCTGAGACTCGGTCCCAAGGTCCATGATATTGACGGAATATTCGCGGGCAATTTCTGCTGCGGTCGGCATCGCTTACTCCTCCGTTGTTAGCTCAGTGGTGGCCGTAGCGGCCTCGATCGCCGGCGTGGCCTCGGACGCTGGCTCTTCGGCCGGTTCCGCCGCTTCGTCCGCCGCGGAAACTGTCGACAGCGGCGCTGCGGGCTCCGGGTCTGCCAGCAGTTCCCGGGCGGCGCTGCGTTCCGGGATGACGCCGCTTGCGGGGCTGGGTGGCAGGGCCTCGCGCTGTCCGTCCCGGCCGCGCAATTCCGCATCGCGAGGCGGCCGCGCCATCTCAAAAATTTCGGCCGCATGCCGGCCTTCGACGATAACTTCATGGCTGGCCATCGATACCGTGCCGGCGACGTTGACGGTGACTTCATCCTTCATGTCTGGCTTCCGACATCGTAGTGTCCGGCGGCTCGCGCACCGGGCGCTTCGGGCGCACTTCCAGCACACAACGGCAATTGTCCGATGGGCAGCGCACCTTGATCGATTCCTTGCCAACCATGGTTTCGCGCGGGATGCTCATCGCGGTGCTGCATTTCGCGCAGCTGAGCCGGACCTGCGCCGGATCTTCCGTGGGCGGCTCGTTGCCGCGCCAGCGTAGATTCAACACCGCCTTGCATTTGGGGTTTGGGCAGGTGGCGCGAACCAGCGTCTTACCTTCGACAGCAGAGCGCGCTACGCGCATGGGTTCCTTGCAACGCGTGCACGCCAACCTAACAGTGTCCGCGGGCGGTGCCTTCGTGGCGCCCGGCACGGGCTGCACCTTTGGCGCGGCGCCCGGTTCACGGATCAAAGGCTTTAGGTACTGGCGCCAGGCCTGGCATTCGGGGCTGTGCGAGTAGTCACGCACCTGCTTCATGCGCCGGGCAATGAACGGCATGTTGGTCAAGGTCATTTCGGAGATGCGCGATATCTGGTCGTCGCTGGCCTGTTCCTGTTGCAGCCACTCTTGGTGGTTGAGGCGCTGGTAAAGCGGGAACGATTTCAGCGATCCGGACATCAAGACCTTGCGGATCGTTTCATCGTCATTGACCGCCAGCGCGCCGGCACGGTCCGCGGTGATTTCCGAGTGCCGCGCCCAGGCCATCAGCGGCGCATCGATGGCGTTGCTCAGCAACTTGGTGGGACTGAGGGCATCTAACAACCCGGCGCCCATGATGCTGCGATTCATGTGCGTGCTGCCGGTCAGGAATTTGCTCGCCGTCTTCCACAGCGCATGGCCCGCGCGGACGTGCCCCATCTCGCGCGCCAGCAGAAACAGCAGCTCGTCGTCCTTGAAATACGTCAGCACCGAACCGAGCACGATGAAGGCTTTCTGGTCGCTTCCCAGGGTCAGGGAATCCCACATCTGTTCGCCCGAGACGTAGACTTCCGGCAACTCCACCAGTCCCAGGATCCGGCCCGCCTTGATCGCAACCGCAAAAATGTCGGGCAGCTGCCGCTCGCTCAGGCGGATGCCATTAGTGGCGGCTTCGAACCAGGGCCGGCCTACCTTGTCGGACAGCGCCCGGGCCGCAGCGGTCAACGGCCCCAGAGACTGCAACACGTTCATGGCCTGCGCATCGAGCTGGTACATGAAGGCATTGACGTCCATGTCATAACCGGGCGCCAGTGGCCGCAGCCAGCGGCAACCGGCGCAGTAGACCTTGTCCGCCGCCAGCCGTTCGCCATTGCCGCCGCAGGCCGCGCATTGGAAGGCGGCGCACGCGGCCGCCGAAACCGGCGTGCCGCAATCGCTGCAGAAGAGTGCATTTGGCTCCAGCAGCGAATGGCAGGTGCCGCAGGCAAATCCGATCGGTGCGATTGAGTTCATCGCGGCCTACAGTCGAGCTAACAGCTCAATTTTCTTGGCTTCAAACTCAGCGTCACTGATCGCGCCAAGTTTTCGCAACTCGGCAAGACGCGCGATCTGTTCGATCGGACCTGCGCTGGTTGCGCCCTGCGCGGCACCCGGCGGCGGCGTAGCCGGCGGCACCGCTGTCGTGTTAGGAGCGCCGCCCTGCATCATGATCGCGGCATGAATCTGCCCGCGCAGCGCCGCCGGCGCCTGGGTATTCGTGGTCCAGAAGGCATAGCCGACCGACGCCGCCGCCAAAACCATCACGATCAGCACTGGCATCTGCATGAACAGCATCAATACCAGCGTGGCCACGTAAAGACCGGCGAGCGACCCCAATGAAGAGGACTTGATCTTGAGCGCCAGCGAGATTTGCGAGCTGTTCGGTCCGCTGGGCTGGATGCTCGCCTGACCATCAAATATGAGTTTCGTGAACGACACCGTCAGGTTCTTGTAGGGCATCTGGAAGAACAGCGCCTGTGGCGGCGACTGCCCGACGGTCTGACCCCCAGCGCTCTGCACCGCGGCTGCTAACACATTAAATGCAGTGGCAGCGTCGAACGGCACGGCAAACGACACCGGTGCGCCGCCAGCCAGCGTCAGCGGCGGCAGGAGTCCCGCCGCAAGGGGCTTGCCGCAACCCTTGCAGAATTTTCCGCCCGGCAGGTTGGCTGTCTGGCAATTGCCGCAGGTCATCACACCGCCCATTTGTTCCGCATTTGCGTTCATGAAGCACCTATAGTCGTTTGAGAATTTCAGTTTTCTTGCGATCGAATTCGTCGACCGTGATTGCGCCGCCGTCGCGCAGTGCGGCCAGTTGACGCAGCTGATCGAACGGATCAGAAATCGGCGCCGGCGGTGGCGGTGCAGCCGTGCGGGGCGGCGTCGCTGGCGGCTGCGGCGCTGCCGTGGGTGGCATCGCGGGCCGGATCGGCGCCAGGCGCTGTCCGAAGCCCAGGCCGGGTAGCAGGGACGAACCGAACATCTGCTGCCACATGCCTGCACGGCCGCCCACATGCATGGCCCAGACCAAAACTGCCAGAAAGGCGGGTCCGAACAGGGCCTGTTCTTTCGACATCGGCAGTGTCAGCACCAGCATGCTGCCCATCGCAATCTGCGCACTCAGCAGGTAGAAGGCCCATTTCTGACGCAACCAGACCATCAGCAAAGCTACGAAGGCGACGCTGCCGTTGATGAGGCCGTAGAGCGGATACCAGCCCAGACCTAACAGTGAGGCCGAATAGAACTGCTGCTGGAAGGTCGCGAGACCGATGAAGAAGAACACGGCGACGAAGCCCATCCAGATGAAAACCGCGGCATTGAATGCGGGCTGGCGCGGGGGTCTCTCGCTCGCCATGATGATCAGGGGTGTGTTCACGAGTGCCTCCCAAAACGGCAGCAAAAAGCTGCTCTATCCATGGAAGGCGGAAAAGTCACTCAAACGGGGCCAAAAACGTGTTGCTGGCCCCTTTTCCCGGTGCGTTACGCCTATTGCCTTTAGAAACACACCACACCACCGGGAGTCACACATGGCCGAAGTCAGCACAACGCAACCGTCAGAAACCCCTGTCCTTGATGGTCTGCTGAAGGATTTTTTTGACGACTACAAGGCAGGCAAATTGCCCCCCGAGATCCAGCAGCGCATGGACGACGCGGTCGAAAATTATCAGGGCAAGGTCAAGGACGATGTCGGCAACCTGAAGGAAAATGCCGTGGACTGGGTCAATGATCTGAAACAGGAAGCCAGCAATGTTGCATCGGACTATCTGTCGACCCATCCGGATTTACAGTCGATGCAGGACATCACGCCGGAAAATATGGACTACGCAGGCGCCATGTCCTCGAGTCGCGACTTAATGCACAAGATTGTCGAGGCCTCCGACATGGTGCGGGAGTTTGTCGACGATTTTGTCCATGACACCTTTGATACCGCGCACGACGTCCTCGACATTCGCGCGACTGCCGACGAAGACGGCGCGCTCAGTGCCAGGCTCGAGGCCGCGAGCGTCGAACTCGAGGTCGCCGAACTCAAGGTAGACGCAGCCATGGATAACTGGTCAGCTGAAAACGACCGGGCGCAGGATTCCATCGACGCCATTGCCGATTTCGCCGAGGATCATCCCGCGGAATTCAACACACAGTTCCACCGTCACCTGGAGCTGCAGAACAAAGCTAACAGCGTCGAACCCGATCCCGCGGAGGTTGGCGAGACCGCCACAGCCTGAGAGCTCGTTAGGGGAAAAGCATGAAAATAACAATCGGATCACGAACGGCGATTGCTGCCGTGTTATCGATGGCGGTCTGTCTTGCGTCAACCACGGGCCTGGCATTGACGCCGAGCATTGCAACCAAGCAGGCCACCAAAGCCGCACAACGGGCGCCGGCATCGACCCGCGACATTGCGCCAGGCACCGTGCTCACGCTCACGCTCAACCAGGCGCTGAGTTCTGAAACGAGCCGCGCCGGTGAGAAAGTGTGTCTGAGCCTGGCGGAGCCGCTGATGGTCGGGCGCACGACCGCGTTGCGCGCCGGCACGCCAGTCAATGGCAAGATAACCGTGGCAATTCCCGCTGGACGCTTGGCACGCTCCGGACGGCTGGGCATTGAAATCGGAGTGCTCCGTATCAATGGCCGAAGCTACGAACTCGCGGCGGTACATCGCGACACGCTGCAGAAAGGCACACGCTTTGCTAACAATGGCGCCATGCGCAGGCTGTTTGCGCCGGTTGGGAGCACAGTGCGCAACGTGTTGGCGGCCAATGGCCGTGATCCACTGCCGCCGTCGGCCGCGACGGCCAAGGCGTTCGACAGCCGCACGACCGAGAAGACTGTGGCCGCGGTCGTGGGCACCCGCGATCCGTTAGCACGGGTGGAACTCGATGGCGACAGCCATCGCGGAAAGCTGGTCAAATCGGGTATCCGGGTACTGGCGCGGGCCGGCAGCAGCTACGCTTCGACAATTTTGGGTGGCCCGTTAGCACTCCTGCAGCGTGGCGAGCCTTTGGAAGTTACCGCCGGGACGTCGGTTTATGCGGTCGTGATTGCTCGCGGTCAGTGACAGCCTGCCGTTGCAGAAGCTTGTGCTCGATGCGATGCATC
>JANLTW010000135.1:0-7296 GCA_031363155.1 Gammaproteobacteria bacterium
CGGGCGTTCAAGCGGCGTGGCTCTACGGCAGCGTTGCCCGCGGCGAAGACACGCCGGCCAGCGACATCGACGTGGCGCTGCTCGTGTCCTCGCCAGACGTGGGCGACCTGGTTCGCGAAGACCTCATGCCCATTGAGGACGCGTTGAACGTGCACGTCTCCGTGACAGCTCTGACGCCGCAAGATCTCGCGGCACTGCAAGACGGCGACGCATGGTGGTCCGGCATCGTTCGTGACGGCAGGGTTCTGAAAGGTGGCCGGCCCGAAGCTGAAATGAAGGGCGCGCGGGCGCGCTTGGTTGTTGCATGAGCGCCTCATGAGCGTCGCATGACGGCCCAAGGCCCCCGCAAGCCCGTCGGTATCGAGCACTGGAACGGTCGGCTCCACCAAGCGCGCGAGTTCCGCGAGTCGGCGCGCAGTCTGGTCACGCTCGAGGGGAGCAGCACGTACAACCCCGCCGTTGCGCTGATGCTTGGGTGCGCCATCGCTTATGCAGACGCGATCACCGCCAAGCGGCAGGGTTTCGTCAACACGCAGGACCATGCCTCGGCGCCGCGGTTGCTGCGCCAGGTGCTCGGCAACAAGCTGCCTGACCGACAAGAGAAGTTCTACCGGCGCCTGCTCGGCCGCAAAGACGAAGTCAACTACGGCGCGCGCAGCACTTCCCTGGACGAGGCTCAGCGACTTCTGTCGGAACTGGACGTGTTCGCTGAATGGGCTGAGGGCGAGCTGTAGGGATGTATTGCGAACTGGTGCAAAAGGAGTTGAGTGCGGCAGTGTGAGGCGAATCCGACGCACGCAGCGTTTCGCACGCCGGCTCGAATGACCTTGAACCGCTGCCCGGCAATTGGCAACCCACACGCAGGGGAGGTGAATCTTGCCTCCCCGGTTCCACCACTCTTCTCATCAGGTAAGCACATGCCCCCAGTCAAGATCGAAAATCTCGCCCCGATGCCCTTCTTTGCGCGCTTTCTCGAAGGACAGTACTCCGAACTCACGCCCGAGCAGATGAAGAACCTGCGCGGCGGTGCGTCGATGGTGACGCAGGCCGCACCGTCGGATTCGGACGCCGCCGAAGTCAGGCCGTCGCCCTTTCCTTGGCCTGACACGAATCAATTTCCCTGGAACGCTGTCGGCCAGATGCCCACATGGCCGTTCGACCCGGCGCGCGGTCCCGGACCGTACCCCATCGATTGAAAGGCGCAGACAATGGCACCTCGTTGAACCTGACCGGGTGCCATCGTTTCGCTTGTGAGATCGGGGGTTGCGCCGACACAGCGGCCGTGCGGGCTCCAAGTTGTGTCGAGGTGATCCAATGCGCAAAGCTCATCGACAGCCGGTCGTTCTGATCGTCACCTACAGTGAGGACAACGAGTGTGTGCAGCGTGTGATCGACGCTGTGTCGGCACGCGGGGGCATCGCCCATCGCTTCGACACCGATCACTTCCCCACCGATTGCCGGATCGCCAGCCGATATGACGGCGACGAGGACCACCTGCTGCTTCGCAGCCGCGATGTTGAACTCGATCTGCGAACGGTGTCGGCCATCTGGTATCGGCGTGCCGCAATTGGGCAGCGCATCCCCAACGCCATGGAACCCCAGCTGCGGCGATCGGCCATCGATGAATCGAAGGCGACGGTGTACGGGCTGATCGCCAGCCTGGAGGGGTTTCACCTCGACCACGTGCACCGCGTTCGCCGCGCCGAACACAAACAACTGCAACTGCAGATTGCCAGGGAAGTCGGGCTGCGCATTCCTCGCACCCTGCTCACGAATGATCCCGATGCCGTTCGTGCGTTCGCGCGCGAGTGTGCCGATGGCATGGTGATGAAGACGCTGACCTCCTTTTCGGTCTACGCCGGCTCGCGGGAACAGGTGGTGTTCACCAATCGGATCGAAGCCGCGGATCTGGAACACCTCGATGATCTGCGCTACGGCCCGGCCGTGTTTCAGCAACGGTTGCCCAAGGCACTCGAACTGCGCAGCACGATCGTCGGTGATCGCGTGTTCACGGCCGCGATCGATTCGCAGCAGTCTGCAAGGGCTGCAGTCGATTGGCGGCGCGAAGGCATCGGGTTCATGGATCGCTGGGATCGGTACGACCTTCCGGCCGAGATCGAACAGCGGCTGTTGCAGCTGATGCGCAGGCTGGGTCTGAACTACGGCGCCGCAGATCTGATCCTCACGCCGGAAGGCGACTTGGTGTTTCTCGAGGTCAATCCGAACGGGGAGTTCTTCTGGTTGGACAAGCACCTGGGACTGCCGCTGACCGACGAGATCGCGGACCTGCTGGTGCGTGACCGGGCTGATCGGCGATAGGGCGTTGCGCGCGCCCGGCCGACCGCATGGCTTCGCGAGGATCGGCGGGCAGCGCCCGAATTTGCACAGCGGCAGACCGAGCGGGCGCCGGTCGGCGTGCCGCGTAACGTTTGCATGTTGCTCATGACAGCGCGTCGCGTCCAGTCCAGAATCTGAAGCATGTCGGCTTAGAGGGGCGTCGCGATGGAGAACAGTCACGGGCAGTTCTGCACAGTGGCGCGCAGCGCCGAGGTCTTGTGCGAACGTTGGACGCCGTTGGTGCTGCGCGAACTGCTGTGCGGCAGCCGGCGGTTCAACGAGTTGCATCGCGGCGTGCCGCGCATGTCGAGCAGCCTGCTGGCGCAGCGCCTTCGCCGTCTGGAGGAATTCGGCGTGGTGCGCCGTACCGCCTTGGGCAACGTGTGGGAGTACAGCCTCACCTCGGCGGGCGAGGATCTGCGCCCGATCATCATGGCGCTCGGCCATTGGGGCGCACGGTGGATCGGCACTCGGCTGCGCAAGAATGAACTCGACCCCGGGCTGCTGATGTGGGACGTGCGCCGATCGGTGCATATCGAGGAGTTTCCGTCCGACTGCGTTGTCGTCCACTTCCGGTTCCGCGACGCACGCGCGGGTGAGCGGAAATGGTGGCTGGTGGTGGAGCACGGCGAGGCCGATTTGTGCCGCGACGACCCCGGCCGCGAGGTCACGCTCGTCGTCGACGCCACCGTGCGCGGCCTGACCGAGGTGTGGGCCGGCGACCGCACGCCCGAACAAGTGATGCAATCCGGCCAACTCCGGGTCGAAGGCGGGCGGCGCGACGCGGCGAGGATCTGGTCCTGGCTGGGCTCGAGCGCGTTTGCGCCGACGCGGCGCAAGGCAGCGCGCCTGGCCGCCTCTCCTTAGGAGCTGTCAACGCTTCAGATTCTGGACTTGTTCGCCCCCATCGTGGCACCGAAACTGACTGTGCAGGCCAGTTCGGCATTGCGCCTCTCGAGGGGAATGAAATGACGATCAAGCTCACGGGACTCAACGGCACCGCGGTAGAACTCAATCCAGAAGCGCTGCAGGCATTCAAGGCGGCGTTCAGGGGCCAGGTGCTCACGGCGGACGACGCGGGATTCGACGACACCCGCAAGATCTGGAACGCAATGATCGACCGGCGGCCCGGCCTGATCGCCCGCTGCACCGGAACCGCCGACGTGGTGCAGGCCGTGCGATTTGCGCGCCAGCACGGCCTGCTCAGCTCGGTGCGCGGTGGCGGCCACAACATTGCCGGGCTTGCGGTGTGCGAGGGCGGCCTGATGATCGACATGTCGCTGCTGCGGGGCGTGTGGGTCGATGCGACGCGGCGCACCGCGCAGGCGCAGGCGGGTTGCACGCTCGGCGATGTCGACCGCGAGACGCAGCTGCACGGCCTGGCCGCCGTGCTGGGCTTCGTATCGGCCACGGGCATCGCGGGGCTGACGGTCGGAGGCGGCTTCGGCTACCTGACCCGTTGCCACGGCTGGACGTGCGACAACCTGGTGTCGATGGAGGTCGTCACCGCGGCGGCACAGGTGCTGCGCGTCAGCGAAAGCGAGAACGCCGAACTGTTCTGGGCGCTGCGCGGCGGCGGCGGCAACTTCGGCATCGTCACGTCCTTTGAGTACAAGCTCTTTCCCGTCGGCCCCGAGATTCTCGGCGGCGCAATCGCGTGGCGCGGCGAAGACGCCAAGCAAGTGCTCAATGCATATCGCGAATTCAGCGCCAAGGCGCCGCGCGAGCTCACCACGGTCGCGGTGTTGCGCAGGGCGCCACCGGCGCCGTGGCTGCCGAAAGAAGTGCACGGTCAGCCGATCATCGCGCTCTTCGTGTGCCACAGCGGCAGGGTCGAAGACGGCGAAGCACTGCTTGCGCCATTGCGCAAGCTGGGCCGGCCCGTGGCCGACATCGTGATGCGGCGACCCTACACGCAGATGCAGAGCCTGCTTGACGCCACGCAGCCCAAAGGACGGCGTTACTACTGGAAGTCGCACTACCTTGCAGACATCGATGCCCGAATGATCGAGTTGGCCGGCGAGCATGCAGGTCGCATCCGGTCGCCGCACTCGGCGATCCTGCTGTTCCAGATTCAGGGTGCACTCAACGAGCGCCCCGCCGGGCACTCGCCGGCCGGCAACCGCGATGCGGCCTATGTACTCAACATCGCCGGTTCGTGGGACGGCGCCGCTGACGACAGCGCCAACGTGGCATGGGCGCGCGACTGCTTCGAAGCCACTCGCTGCTGTTCGACCGGCGGCACCTACGTCAACTTCCTGACCGAGGAAGAGGGACGCGACCGCATCGAAGCAGCGTACAGCCCTGCGGACCTGCAAAGGCTCGCCGCGCTCAAGCGCCACTGCGACCCGGACAACCTGTTCCGCCACACGAAGAACATCGCGGCCTGATCGACGCGTTCGCGCGCTGTCGCTGAGCGCGGGCCTGCCGCATGCGCCCCGGCGCGTGTTGGGCGCGGCGTCGCCGCGCGACACGCGCCCGAACACCACTCGCCCTCACGGCCGACCACCACGACCACCACCACGATTGGAGTCAAACATGAAGCTCATCGCACCCCTCTCCCTGGCCATCGGCGCCCTGTGCACCATGGCCGCCCGCGCCGATGCCGTCACCGACTGGAACATCTTGTCCGGCGAAGTGATCGTCGAAGCGAAGATCGGCACGCCGCCGGCCGTGCGAGTGATGGCGATCGTGCAGACCGCCGCGCATCAGGCGGTGCAGACAGCGACGCTGCGCGGTGCGACGTTCGAAGCCGCGCTGGCCGCGGCCCATCGGATGGCGCTCGCCAAGCTGCTGCCGGCGCAGCAGACGATGATCGACGCGGCGTACCGGGCCGCGCTCGGCAGAATGGCCGACAACACGGCGAAGTTCGACGGCATCGCCGACGGCGAAACAGCGGCCAATGCCGTGCTCGCCGCCCGCGCCGACGACGGCGCCGCGGCGCCCGAAACCTATCGCCCGCACACCACCGCCGGCGTCTATGTGCCCACGGCCACACCCGCCTTCACGCAGTGGCCGCAGCGCAAGCCCTGGCTGATGACGAAGGCTGCGCAATTCCGCCCCGCTGCGCCGCCCGCGTTGACGAGCGACGCCTGGGCGCGAGATTTCAACGAAGTCAAGGCCTTCGGTGGCCGCACGAGCGCGCGCCGCAGCGCCGAGCAAACCGAGGTGGCGCGCTTCTGGGACTACTCGGCGCCGCCGATCTACCACGCGCTCGTGCGCTCGGTGGCGTTGCAGCCGGGGCGCGACGTGGCGCGCAACGCGCGCCTGTTCGCCGCGGTCGCGCAGGCGATGGACGACGCGCTGATCGCCGTGTTCGACGCCAAGTACCACTACAAGCTCTGGCGCCCCGTCACCGCGATCCGCAACGCTGACCTGGATGGCACAGAAGCGACGTTGAGCGATGCCGGCTGGACGCCGCTGATCGACGTGCCCATGCACCCCGAGTACCCGAGCGCACACAGCGTCCTCGCGTCCGCGCTGGGCACCGTGCTCGAGGCCGAGATCGGCGCGGGGCCGATGCCGGTGCTCGAAACGTCGAGCCCCACCGCCAAGGGCACGACCCGGCGCTACATCAGCGTCGGGGCCTTCGTGCAGGAAGTGGGTGACGCGCGCATTTGGGGCGGCATTCACTACCGCACCGCGACCGAGGTCGGCGCGCGCATGGGGCGCCAGGTGGGGGGTCTCGCGGCGGCGTGGTTGCGCGCGGCTCCGTAGCGGCAGCAGGCCGTCAAGCCTGCGCGGCCGCCAGTTCCGGCAAATGCCGCTCCAGCGTTTGGGCCACCAGCACATGCATAGTCATGCCGGATGCCTTTCCGGCAGAGCCGGGTCTCCCTTGGTGCCATGCGGATTGAAGTGTCCACGGCTGCGGACGCGGATGCGCGTCCAGCCTGGCCGAAGACCAGCGACGCGACTTGCCACGGCCAGGTGAGACTTGTGCCGTCGAGGCCGTGGAGAATGCGGGACCCAGCCAGGTGATCAAGGTGCGGCCGACAGCGGCGGACGCCGACGGTGGTTGCGCTTGCGCAATGGCGGGCGGGCGCGGTTGGCTCAGCTGACCGTGCGGGACTATGTGTAATTGAGCGGCCCGAGCAACGACCGAACCATCAGCCCATGGACCTGTCAGAACCCTTCAAGTACGGCTTTCTCGTCGGCTTCATCCTGGTCGTGATCTCGAACCGCCGCACCGGGCCCGAGATCAGCCGCCGCATGACGAACCTGGGGACCATGGTGGCCGGCGCCTCGCTGCTCGGCTGGGCCGTGACGTCCAAGCCGGTGGCCAGTGGCGCCGGGGCCGAGGCCGTGCTGAGCATGATCTGGACCGCCGTCGTGGCGACATTGGGCATCGGCTTTCTGCTCTGGGGCTGGCGGCGCCGACGGCGCGACCGTGAAATCGACGCCGACGTGCTGCCCGACAACCGCGACGATCCACTGTCGCGGGTTCAGCGCCAGCGCGTCGGGCAGCAGATCCGCGCCAGGTTCGACCCGCGAACGGCCGCCGCCCTCAGCGGCGATGATCGAGTCGAGGCCGCAGCGCGCGCGGGCCGCTCGCGTGCGATGGTGTTGGCGGTGCTCGGCGCCGCGCTGATGCTCGCGCCGTTGCTGTTCAGCTCAGTGCGCGAAGGCACGCTCGACGGCAGCCCGGCCAGCTTGCTGGCCCTGGCCTGCATCGTGCCGGGGGCGTTGCTGATGGGGCTGGGACGCCGCCGCTGGCTGCAACACACACGGCGCGAGCAGCAGGCGTTGGACGCGCGCGACCGCATGCCGCCGCGGCGCTGACCGGCCGCGCTCCACTTGGCGGAAATTCGGGCTAGGGGACCGGATTCAACACCGGATGCGGCGTCGTGCGGTCCGGGCTGCTCAGGTCGTCGGCACGCACGACCACCGCGGTCACGTTGTCGTGGGCGCCGCGTTCGAGTGCCAGGTCGAGCAGGGTCTCGCACGCCAGCTTGCAACCGC
>JANLTW010000137.1:0-1647 GCA_031363155.1 Gammaproteobacteria bacterium
ATCATCGAGGTCGCGACCTTTCGCGCGGGCAGCGCGCCGCCGCCGGGCGACGAGCCTTTAGGTGACGATGTTGACGACAGCGACATCGACGTCGAGGCGGGCGAGTCAGATCAGGATGTTAGCCCGGAAGGCATTCCGGAACCCGAGATCGATGATGGCTCGCGGGTGGTGGACGCGGAAGGTCGCATCCTGCGCGACAATACCTACGGCACGATCGATGACGATGTCTGGCGTCGGGATTTCACCGCTAATGCGCTCTATTACAACATTGCGGATTTCTCGATCTGGGATTTCACCGATGGCGTGGAAGACATCGCCGCCAGGCGCCTGCGCCTGATCGGCGATCCCGAGACGAGGTTCCGTGAAGATCCGGTGCGCATGCTGCGGGCCGCGCGTTTTGTCGCCAAGCTCGGTTTCGAGCTCGATCCCGCCACTGCGGCGCCGATGTCGACGCTGCAGCCTTTGGTAGCCAGCGTGCCGCCGGCGCGGCTGTTTGATGAAGCCCTGAAACTGTTCCTGACCGGTCCCGGCGTCGCCAGCCTGAAAGCCTTGCGCCGCTTTGGTCTGCTGGCCGCGCTGCTGCCATCGGTGGACGCGGTGCTGGCACGCGCACCGGGCAGTCCGATCGAACGGCTGCTCGATATTGGCCTGGCTAACAGCGATGCCCGGGTGCGTGCCGACAAGCCCGTGACGCCTACCTTCCTGTTCGCAGTACTGATGTACGGCCCGATCGGCGCCGCCATCGAGCGCGCGCCAGCGCAGCGCTGGCATGACATAGCGACCATCGTCGATGCCGTGGACAGTGCGTTCCGCGAACTGACGCGCACGGTGGCGGTGCCGCGGCGATTTTCGTTAGGTGTGCGCGAGATGTTCGCGTTCCAGCCGCGGCTCGAGCAGCCACGCGGACGCCGCGCGCTGCGGCTGATCGAGCAGCCACGCTTCCGCGCGGCCTACGACCTGCTGCTGCTGCGCGCCGATTCGGGTCTGGCAGCGCGCGCGACCGCGGACTGGTGGACGCGTTTGCAGACCGTCAGCCCGGAAGAACGTATCGTGATGGCGGACGCGCTCGGCAGGCCACCCGCCGGCGCGCCGTCGGGCGACGAGGCAGACCTGGCCGGTGCGCCGCCGGCGCGCCGCCGGCGCCGCCGCGGCGGTCGCGGCCGGCGCCCACCAGGCGCTCCCGGCTAACAAGAACTGGCAGGCTGTGAGTACCGGCACTGAGACCTGGACGCCTGCCTATGTGGCGCTGGGCAGTAATCTCGATGATCCGCCGGTACAGGTACGCGCAGCCGCCCGGGCGGTCGCAGCGCTCAGCGGCGTTGCCGCGCTGCAGACGTCGCCGCTGTACGTATCGGCGCCTCTCGGTGGACTCCCGCAGCCCGACTATGTGAACGCCGTTGTGGGGTTCCTGACCACGCTGAGCGCCGGGCAATTACTCGAGCAATTGCAGGGCCTGGAAGCGCAAATGGGCCGAACCCGCGGTCCCGGGCACTGGGCGCCGCGGCGCATTGATCTCGACCTGCTGGTGTACGGTGAGCAGCGGCTGGACCGGCCGCGGCTCACCTTGCCGCATCCGGGGATAGTGAGTCGCAATTTCGTCTTGTATCCTCTGTCCGATATCGCGCCTACCCTGGAAGTTCCAGGACT
>JANLTW010000151.1:0-2685 GCA_031363155.1 Gammaproteobacteria bacterium
GCTGATCGACGGCGGAACCGTGCGGCTGCCGCGCCTGATCGGCCACAGCCGCGCGCTCGACCTGATCCTGACCGGCCGGCCCGTCGCCGCCGACGAGGCGCTGTCGCTCGGCCTGGCCAATCGGGTGGTGCCCGCCGGCCAGGCGCTTGCCCTGGCGCTGGAATTGGCAGCGCAGATCGGCGCGCATCCACAGCAATGCCTGCGCAACGACCGTGCAAGTGTGTTTGGCCAACACAATCTGGCTTTGCGCGACGCGTTGGCACAGGAGTTCGCGCTCGGCCAACACACCGTGGCGTCGGGCGAAACGCTCCACGGCGCGGGACGATTTGCCGCTGGCGCCGGACGGCATGGTGCGTTTGGCAACGAGTGAGCAAAGACTCACCCAAGTGACCGAATATCGCGCCGCCTGGAGCACGCGCGCACGCTCACGGGAATCCCGAATCTTGCGCCGGTGTGCTGCGGTACCCGCTAAGGCTTCGGCGTGCGCAGGGTCGCGCGCCGGTCCCAGTCTGGCACGCGATCGCGCATCACGCGCTCGAAGTTTTGCATGCCACGTTGTCGCCATTCGACCGTGACCGCTTGGGTTGCCTGGCCGGTGCCCTGCACGCTGAAGGTGGGCATCGCGGCTTCTTCCTGCTCCACCTGACGGGTCACCGAAGCCTCGCCTCGCGCGGCGCCGCTGAGAATGCTGCCCAGCGCCAGATGTGAGAACGCGTCGGTGCGGTTCGTCGTGTCGCTGCCGTCGGTTGTCTTGACGAAGAAGGGCACGAAGATCGGCCCGATGCTGACCAAGCCCTGGTAGTCGCCCACGAAGAAGCCCCGCGCCACCGGCGCCTTGGCCAGGTCGAACGGACGCGAGACTCGGCTCTCGCGCCAGATCAAGCCATCGCGCGACCGGGTCAACCAGGTGTCGGTGAGCAATGTCACCGGATCGGCGGTGTTGCTGCGAAAGTCGTGGTACGACACCCCTACGGTCCCGTCGTTGCGGACGTGCACGCTCGGCAGGAACGCCTGGACTAACGGGTCGCGGTTGATCTGCACCGGCGCGCTCCAGGTAAGGCCGCCATCGGTCGACTGGGACACGGCGATACCGTCGCGCGCACCCGAGGAGAAGCGGGCGTCCTGCCACACCACGCTGATGGTGCCGCCGCGCCCGATCGCGAGCTGCGCAAGAATCGAGCCGTCGCGGACGGCAGCACCGGTCTCGGGGTCGGTCGCGCCGATCGACAGCAGGTCGGCGACCTTGACCGGCGCCGACCAAGTCGCCCCCTTGTCGTTGGACAGGATGACCTGAAGCGTCAACTCGCCGGTCACGAAATCGATCAGCGTGAACAGGTTGACCAGCCCGCCGCCCGGCAACACCTCGATGCGCGCGCCGATGGTTTGCGCGTCCAGGCCCGGATCGAACACGATGCGCGTCGGCTCCCAGTGGCGGCCGTTGTCCACGCTGCGCGCGAACAGAACAGGGCCGGCGCCCTCGCCGGGAACAAAACTGAGCCGATCCCAGACAGCAAAGACGTAGCGCGCGTCGGTCGGGTCGGCCGTCATTGCGTTCTTGTCGTTGAAGCGCTCCTCGGTATCGGCGACGAGCACGGTCGATCGGCTCCACGTGCGCCCGCCGTCGGTGGAGCGGCTCGCCAGCATGGCGCTTGCCGGCTTGCCAGGCACGATGGTGTCATCGAATGAAAGCGCCATCTGGTGTGCCACGCCGTTGGGCGAGAAACTCACCCACGGGTCGGTTGCGCGCTCGTAGTCGCCATGGTTGGCCGCATTGCCGCCGGCACAACGCGAGAACGGCGGGAAGACGCGTTTCCATGTCACGCCGCCGTCGAACGAGTAACCGGTGCCCAAGCCACGCGCGCCGCCGTTGGACCAGCGGTCCTGCTGCCACACGCCGACCAGGTTGAGCGGGAAGCGCGGGTTGACGGCCGCAAACGGCTCGACCTCCGCGTTCGGATACAGCGTGCCGGTGTCCGGCACGCCGCTGCAGCCCGCCGCAAACGGTGTTTCGGCTGACGCGCGGAAGGTCAAGTGATCGATGTTGCCCGTCAATCGGCCAGCGTTGAGGCCAGCCGTGGCAGGCACCGGAGCCGGCTTCACTTGCGCGAGCGCGGGCGAGAGTCCCAAGGCCACGGCCGTGGTCGCAGCCATTGCCAAAGCGTGACGGACGAGCCCGCGGCGGCGAAGTTGCGCGGTGGAGTTCACTGAAACCGGTGTCATGTCGACCTCCTGTTTTTACTCAAGGCCGGCCTGGCCTTTTCGGCCAACCCGGGACCAAAGCGGCGCGAGACCGTTCGGAAGCGTTGCGACGCATCAAGCCACCCACACCCATGAACTTAGTCGCCGACCGTGTCAGCACCAAGACCGCGAATACAGCAATGGAAACGACATGTATCCGACCCACTGCTCGCGCAACACCGGGTGGGGACAGCGCCCGCCTGACATGTCCGAAAATGGCGAGTCTTGGCGCTGCGGCTGGCCATAATCGGCCCCATGCTCCTCGATCCCCATGCCGCCTACCAGGCGCTCACCGCACGCGACGCCCGCTTCGACGGGCTGTGGTTCGTCGGGGTCACGTCGACCCGCATCTACTGCCGGCCGATCTGCCGCGTGCGCACGCCCAAGCGCGAGAACTGCCGCTTCTTCGACACCCCGGCGCAGGCTGAAGCGGCCGCGTTTCGCCCG
>JANLTW010000146.1:0-17017 GCA_031363155.1 Gammaproteobacteria bacterium
CGTGCCGGAGGCCCGAAAACAACGTCCACACCGTCGCTGCCGAACAGCGCGTGCAGCGATTCCAGCAGGTCATGGCTGGCACGCACGCGCCACTCCGGTCCAAAATCCAGATCCGCCTGTCCTGCCGCGTTGCGGTAACGCAGCGTGACATCCGTGCGGCCACCGCGGCCCGACTGCAGAATCGCGGCTAGTTTCTCCAGCAATTTGTCGCTGGCAGTCCCGGGCCAGTCCAGTAACAGGCGCTGCGCCTGTTGCTCGCGCAGTCGGTCGAGCTCAAAGACCCGTTTGGCATTCAAGCGCCAGCCGGCGGTGAATTCGTCGTAACGCAGCGCACCCTCAACTAACAAAATCGCGTCCTTGACGATCAATTCACGGTATTGCTGAAAAACTTCATCGGAAAATCCGACCTCGATGCGGCCGCTGCGATCGTCCAGCACAGCGCTGGTGCGCATGCCGCGCTTGCGCAGCTCGTGCACATAGCCGACCACGGCCGCATTGCGCGCCGGATAGAAGCCGCGTTCATTGCCGCCGGTAACCGGTTTTTCGCTGTTGATATCACCAATGCGGGCGCTTGCAAAACGCTTTTGTTCGCGCCGATAACGATTGAGTGGATGGCCAGTGAGGTACAAACCGAGCGTCTCGCGCTCACCGGCGAGCCGGATGCTCTCACTCCACTCGGGCTGAAACACGCGCGCTTCCTCGCCACCCTGCGGCATGGTCCGACTGGCGGCCAGTCCGAACATATCGTTCTGGCCGGCCTCGGCCGCCCGGACATTCTGCTCGCCTAACAGCATGGCGGCGGGAAGGCGCGCCATCCAGGTGGCACGATTCTGCCCCAGCGAATCGAGTGCGCCACTGCGAATCAAGGCCTCGAAGGCCCGCCGATTGAGTTTCGTGGGATCGACCCGGCGGCAAATGTCCTCCAGCCCGACATAAGGCCCGCCCTTGCTGCGCTCCAGCACCAGCGCTTCGACCGCAGCAGCACCGACGCCCTTGATAGCCCCCAGGCCGTAACGCACCGACTGACCGGACACAGCGGTGAACTCGTAGACCGATTCGCTGATGTCCGGCGCCAACACCGCAAGCTTCATCTGGTCGCACTCGTCCTTGATGGTGACAACCTTGTCGGTGCTGTCCATGTCGGCGGACAGCACTGCCGCCATGAACTCGGCCGGGTAATGCGCCTTCAGCCACGCGGTCTGATATGACAGCACTGCGTAGGCGGCTGAGTGCGATTTGTTGAATCCGTAGCCGGCAAACTTTTCCATCAAGTCGAAAATATGCGCCGCGCGCACCTCGGCAACGCCGCGCGCGACCGCACCGGTGACAAAAATGCTGCGCTGTTTAGCCATTTCCTCGGGGCTCTTCTTGCCCATCGCGCGTCGCAACAGATCGGCGCCACCCAGCGTATAGCCGGCTAACACCTGGGCAATCTGCATCACCTGCTCCTGATAGAGGATCACGCCGTAGGTCGGCTTGAGTACCGGCTCGAGCAGGGGATGCAGGTAATCGACCGGGCCCTCACCGCGGCCGTGCCGGCGCGCAATGAAGTCATCGACCATGCCCGACTGCAGCGGGCCGGGCCGAAACAGCGCCACCAATGCCACAATGTGGTCGAAAGTCTCCGGCCTCAGCCGCCGGATCAGGTCCTTCATGCCGCGCGACTCCAGCTGGAACACCGCCGTCGTCTGCGCCGATTGCAGCAAGGCATAGGTCGCCTGGTCATCGAACGCCAGCGTGTCGAGCTCGACCGGCAGTTCGCCTGCCGCGATGCGCGCCGTATTGATGATGTACACGGCGCGAGCGATGATGGTGAGGGTACGCAGGCCCAGAAAATCAAATTTCACCAGGCCCGCGGCTTCGACGTCATCCTTGTCGAACTGGGTGACAACACCCTCGCCCGAACTCTCGCAGTAAAGTGGCGCGAAATCTGTCAGCACTGACGGCGCAATGACCACGCCGCCGGCATGTTTGCCGGCATTGCGGGTCAGGCCCTCGAGCGACCGGGCGAGATCGATCAGGTTATGGATTTCGTCGTCGCTGTCGTAGAGGCGCCTCAGCTCGGGCTCTTTTTCCAAGGCCAGAGCCAGTGTCATTTCCAGCTCGAAAGGCACCAGTTTGGCGATCCGGTCCACGAATCCGTAGCTCATGCCTAACACGCGGCCGGCGTCACGCACCACGGCTTTCGCAGCCATCGTGCCGTACGTGATGATTTGCGAGACTTTCTCGCGGCCGTATTTGTCAGCGACGTATTCGATGACACGGTCGCGGCCTTCCATGCAGAAATCGATGTCGAAGTCGGGCATGGAAACGCGTTCCGGATTCAGGAAACGCTCGAACAGCAGGTCATGGCGCAGCGGATCCAGGCCGGTGATTCCGAGGGCCCATGCGACCAGCGATCCGGCACCGGAACCGCGCCCCGGACCCACCGGCACGCCGTTAGCTTTGGCCCAGGCAATGAAATCCGCGACGATCAGAAAATAGCCGGCAAAACCCATCGGCGCGATCACTTTGAGTTCGGCCGCCAGCCGCTCGCGGTAGGGCTCAATGTCCTGTTCGCGGGTCACGGCGGCGGCAGCGAGATGCTGCAGCAGCCCGCGCAGCGCCTCTGCTTGCAGCAGCGATTCCGCCGTCCAGCCTGGCGGCACCGGGAATACCGGCAAGCGGCTGCTGCCGAGATCCAGGGTCAGGTTGCAGCGTTTGGCGATCTCGACGGTGTTAGCCAGCGCCTCGGGCAGATCTGCGAACAGCTGCGCCATTTCAGCTGGGCTGCGCAGGTACTGTTCCTGGCTGTACTTGCGCGGCCGGGCCGTGTCGGCCAGCAAAGCGCCATCGTAAATACAGACCCTGGCTTCATGGACTTCAAAATCGGTGGGCTTGAGAAACCGCACATCGTTGGTCGCGACCAGTGGCACATCGCGTGCCGCAGCCAGCGCCACCATGCGCGCCACTTGCGCCGCCTCGCCGGCGCGCCCGAGGCGCGTCACTTCGAGGTAATAGCGATCGTCGAACAGGTCCAGCCAGCGATCCAGCAGTTTGTTAGCCTCGAGGCTGCGCTCCATCTGCAGCGCGCGTCCGACATCGCCCTCGCTGCCACCGGACAGCGCAATGAGCCCGGCTACGTTGGACCGGTCCAGCCAGTCGAGCTCGAGTTGCGGCGCGCCGCTTTGCTGGCCTTCAAGATAACAACGGCTCACGAGCCGCGTCAGGTTGCGGTACCCGCCATCGTCCTGGCACAACAGCGTGAGGCGCGACCAGGGTGCGCGCTCCTGGGTGGCACGGATGCGAAAATCGACGCCGACCAACGGTTTGATGCCGGCGCTCATGGCGGCGCGGTAGAACTTCACCAGCGCAAACAGATTGTGCTCGTCAGTGAGCCCGACCGCCGGCATACCTAACGCGGCTACCGCCTGCATCAGCTCCGGTACGCGCACCACGCTGTCCTGCAACGAGAATTCGGTGTGCAGTCGCAGATGGATGAAGCCGGGCGTGCTCATGCGCGCAATTTTACCGGGGCATAGGAACGCCGGTGCACTGCTGATATGCCCAAGCTGTCAAGGGCCAGCAGGTGTGCCGCGGTCGGATAACCCTTGTGAAACGCGAAACCATATCCAGGAAAGCGCGTATCCAATTGATTCATCAACTGATCGCGCCAGGTCTTGGCGATGATGGACGCAGCCGAGATTGCCGCCACCTTGGTATCACCCCTGACGATGGTTTCCACCCGCAGCACGCCGGGCAGGTCGGCAATGGGCGGTGGACGATTACCATCGACCTGCACGCAGCCGGGCGCCGTGCCCAGAGACTCCACAGCGCGCCGCATGGCCTGCAGGGTGGCCTGCAGAATGTTGATGCGGTCAATCTCCTCGGGGTCGGCCCAACCAATGCCAATGGCGAATGCGCGCGCTCGAATCAATCCCGCCAGTTGCTCGCGCCGTTCGGGACTCAGGCTTTTCGAGTCTGCCAGGCCGGCGATGGGCTGGCCAGGATCGAGTATCACCGCCGCAGCGACCACCGGACCGGCTAGCGGGCCGCGACCCGCCTCATCCACCCCGGTCAGGCGCGTGTGCCTCATCCCGCCAGCAATTTGAGTACCGCGGCGGCGGCGCGCTCGGCGCCGCCACAGCGCAGTCGCTGGTGCTGCCCCAGAAACCGCCGTTCGAGATCCTGCACGCGCGCGGGATCCGCGATTTCCTGGGCCAGCGCCGCAGCCAGCGCGGCGGGCCGCACCTGCTCCTGGAAAAACTCCGGCACCCGCCTCTCACCTAACAAAAGATTCGGCTGCGAGAAATAAGGGACTTTCACCAGGCCCAGGCGGCGCAAAAGAAAAGCGGTGACCGCACCGAGCCGGTAGGCGACCACCATCGGCCGCTTGCAGAGTAGCGTTTCCAGGGTTGCAGTCCCCGATGCGACCAGCACCACGTCCGCTGCGGCGAGCGCGCGCTGCGCCTGGCCGTCCAGCAGACGTACTTCGGCGGCGATATCAGCGCTGCGAGCCTGCTCGGTAAAAATGCTCCGGATCGCGTCATTGACCAGCGGCACCAGCACCACAGTACGTACGCCCGGCGCCTGCGCCGCGACAAATTGCGCAGCGGCTGCCGCGAAATCTGCGCCCAGGCGGCTCACCTCGCCGACCCGACTGCCCGGCAGCACCGCCAGTACCTTCGCCGCTACCGGCACTCCGAGCTCCGACCGTGCGACCTGCCGGTCGATGAGCAAGGGGATCTGGTCCGCAAGCGGATGTCCGACAAACTCGGCCCGCAGCTGGTGCGCCTGATAAAAATCGGGTTCGAACGGCAGCAGGCACAACACCAGATCGACCGCCTGGCCCATGGTCCTGACCCGCCCCTGACGCCAGGCCCAGACCTGCGGGCTCACGTACTGCACGGTCTTCAGGCCGCGGCGCTTCAGCCAGCGTGCCAGGCCCAGATTAAACTCCGGCGCATCGATTCCGACGAACACATCGGGCTTGCCAGCTAACAACTCACGCCGCAGGCGGGAGCGCAGAGCTAACAGACGCGGCAGATGCACCAGCACCTCGGTGATACCCATGACCGCGAGGTCTTCGGCGCGCGCCAGCATGATGAGGCCAAGCGCCTGCATCTTCGGTCCACCGACGCCGATGAATTCGGCGCCGGGATGACGTTGCCGCAACGCCTGCATCAGCGCGGCGCCCAGCGTATCGCCAGAAGCCTCGCCTGCAACCAGGGCAATTTTCATCGGCTGCCCGTGTCAACGCGCCAGGCTGCGTTCCGACTGGCCGATAAACGCGACCAGCGCGGCTATCTCCGGCGCCTGAGCCGCCAAGTCGCGCAGTTTGAGCAACGCATCCGCCAGCTTCAGGTCCTCGCGATACAGAATCCGAAAAGCGGTCTTGACGTTGCGCACCTGCTCCGGAGTAAATCCGCGCCGCGACAACCCGATTGAATTAACCGAATGCGGCTCAGCCGGCTGACCGATCGCCAGCACATACGGCGGTATATCGCGGGTCACGGCGGCATTATTCGCAATGAAAGCATGCGCACCGACCTTGCCGAACTGGTGCACGCCGGAAAAGCCACCCATGATGACCCAGTCGCCTAACACAACGTGGCCGCCGAGCGTCGCGAGATTTGCCAGCACACAGTGACTGCCGATCTGGCAATCGTGGGCGACATGCGAGTTAGCCATGAACAGATTGTTGTTAGCAATGCGGGTGACGCCTTGCTGCTTGGTGGTGCCGCGATTGACCGTCACGCATTCGCGAAAGGTATTGTCATCGCCGATTTCCAGGCGCGTCGGCTCACCGGCGTACTTGATGTCCTGCGGCGCGTCGCCAATCGATGCAAACTGGAACACCTTGTTGCGCCGTCCCATGCGCGTGGGCCCATTGATGACCGCATGCGGGCCGATCCAGCAACCGGCCCCGATTTCCACGTCGGGGCCGATAACCGCGAATGCGCCGATTTCCGCGTCGGCTGCAATTTGTGCGCGGCCCGACACCTCGGCCTTGGAATGAATCGCCATGACTCAGGCACTCTTGGCGGGCGTATCGCCCGGCGCAACCATCATTTCCGCGGAGCTCACCTCTTTGTCGCCGACGTACGCGACGGTCGAGAATTTCCACAACCCGCGAATAACCCGCTCCAGCCTGGCGGTCAGGATCAGCTGATCGCCCGGCATCACCGGCTGGCGAAACCGCGCCTTGTCGATCGCCACAAAATAGAACTGGGTCTTGTCATCCGGAATGATCCCCGCCGTAACGAATGCCAGAATGCCGGCCGACTGTGCCAGAGCTTCAATAATAAGCACGCCGGGCATCACCGGGCGCCCGGGAAAATGCCCGGAAAAAAACGGCTCGTTGAACGTGACATTCTTGAGCGCGCGAATCGACTCACCCTTGATGCAGGACTCGACCCGGTCAACCAGCAGAAACGGATAGCGATGCGGCAAAAAGCGCATCACTTCCAGGATGTCCATCGAGATGCTGTTGTCACTCACGTCTCGTTCTCCTCATCGTCGCGTTCCAGCTTGCGCACGCGCGCGCGCAGCTTGCCTATACGACGGAATTCAGCCACCAGACGCTTCCACTCACGCGCTGGTTCGGCAGGAAACACGCCACTGTAAACGCCGGGCTTGTCGACCGACGAGGTGAGCAGCGCGCGGGCCGTGACAATGACATCATCGCAGACGCTCACATGACCGGCGACACCCGCATCGCCCGCGAACTGACAACGCTTGCCGATAATGGAGCTGCCCGCCATGCCCACCCGCCCGGCGATGGCGGTATGCGCGCCGATCCGGCAGTTGTGGCCTATCTGCACCTGATTATCGATCTTGACACCGTCCTCGACCACCGTATCGCCCAACGCACCGCGGTCGATTGCGGTGTTGCAGCCAACCTCAACATCGGCGCCTAACACGACGCTGCCGATCTGCGGGACCCGCACCCAGGCGCCATACTCGTTGGCGTGGCCAAAACCATCGCCGCCGATCACGGCGCCGGGATGCAGAATACTGCGCGGCCCGATTCGCACGCCTTCGCAGATGGTAACTTTCGGAAATATGCGTACGTCGTCCGCCAGCACGGCGCCAGCGCCCACCACCGAACCGTAGCCAACGATGACGCGCGCACCAATGCTGGCACCCGCGCCCACATAGGCCAGCGCCTGGATCTCGGCGCTGGCATCGATGCTGGTACCGGATTCGATCACTGCGGTCGGATGCCTGCCGGGCCGGGCCACGGGCGCCGGATGCAGGCGCTGCGCAATATGCGCGAATACGGCATGGGGATTGCGCGCGACCAGCGCCGCGACCTGGCAGTCCCCTAACAGAGCACGGTCGAGGATGACGGCGCTGGCTGCGGTGGTCTGCAGTTCCTCGAGCCAGCGGGTGTTGACCACAAAGCCGATGGCGCCGGGGCCGGCTTCGCGCAGCGCGGCGACTCTATCAATGCGGATTTGCGGATCGCCGTGCAGTTCGCAACCAAACTGCACGGCTAGTTCACCGAGAGTTACCGCCTGGACAGACGGCTTATCCACCACGGTTGCTGATCGGTTTCAGCGCGGCTGCGGCCGCGGCGCCGGGGCCGGCGTTGCAGACGCTGGCGGACGTGGCGTGGCGGGAGCTGCTGCCGCGCCCTGCGGCGTAACACGCGCAGTCAACGCGCCAAGCACCGCCGAGGTAATGTCCACTGCTGCCGTCGCATAGGCCAGGGAATCGCCGGACAGCACCAGATCGTAATTCTGCGCGCGGGCAAAATTGCGCACCTCGTCGATCAGGATGCGATTCAACCTGGCCAGCTCTTCGTTGCGACGCGCATTGAAGTCGTCGGTAAACTCGCTCTGGCGGCGCGCCAGCTCGCGCTCTTCATCGCGAATTTCCTTTTCGAGCTTGGAACGCTGATCCGGCGACATGGTCGCCTGATCCTTCTGGAACCGATCGACGCGGGCTTTTTGTGCCGCCCCGCGGGTCTCAATTTCTTTCTGCTTGGGCGTAAATTCAGTACGCAGCGCATCCAACGACGCGCGCGCCTGCGGCGCGTCGCCCTGCAAACGCGTGAAATCTACGACACCGATCTTGAGCTCGGCGCTGGCCGCACCCGATGCTAACAACGTCGCGAGGAACAAGCCTCCGACCCATTTGCTGGACATATTCATCTCGCTGCTTAACCTCTTGAAAACCCTTGATTTAGAATGCCTGGCCAACCGAAAACTGGAATCGCTCTTCTTCATCCTGATACAACACGTCGTCGCCACGATAGGCGTTGAGTGGCACCGCGTAGCTGAAGCGGAAGATTCCGAGCGGCGCCAGCCATTGCACCGCAATACCCGTTGAGTGCTTCAATTTATCATACTTGAAGCCGTAATTGAGGCGCGTCCCGGGCGCCAGAACCGTGTTAGTGCTGAAGTCGACCAGCCGGTCCTTGCCATAGAAATCATAGCGATTGCCGGTCGAAAAGACATTGCCCAGGTCGTAGAACCAGCTGACCCGCGCCTGCGCCTTCCATTTCTCCGGCGTCGGGAAGATCACCTCGGCCCGCGCCAGCACCTTGAGATTGCCGCCGTAGGGATTGCCAAACTGGTCTTTGGGTCCGAGCCGGCTTTCCCGATAACCGCGCACGCTGTCGGGTCCGCCGGCGTAGAAATTACGGAACGGGGGCAAGGCCGTGGTCTTGCCGATATCCATGCCGTAATCGACGCTGCCGGTCAGCGACAGGGTCCAGCGCTTCCATAACGGAATGAACTGCTGCCCGTCGTAACTGGCGACAAAGTACTGAATTTCGCTACCCGGCAAGGCGTAACTCAACGACAACGTGTGGCGCTTGCCGCGATCCGCGAACAGCGTCCGGTTGCGGGAATCCATGCCCCAGCCCAGCACCATCTCGTAGGTAGTGAACTTGTTGCCGTATAGAGTCACAGGCTGCGTGACCAGGTTACCGGTCGCAGCATCGTAGAACTGCTGATCAAAGATCCGCGTAAATGGCCGGCCGTTGTTAGGGCTGCGCACCCATGAAACCGCCTGGTCGGCGCTGCCGGTTTCACCTGTTACCAGCGAGTTCTGTTGCACCGACAGACCAAACCGGAAACTTTGAAACTCTGTCAGCGGGAAAGCGTAATCGACACCCGCTGCGAGCGTCTCCGACGAGAAGTCCGATGACGCGGACACGAATTGCGTGACGTCGCGATAGCTCAGGGAAATCGTGCGCGCGACTCCATCGATCGTGGTCGCCGGATCAGTATGCGAAATGCCGTAGACCTTCGAGAAGCGGCCACTGTTCAGGTCGATCGCGACGCGCTCACCGGTGCCGAGAAAATTACTGTCGGCGTAATTGCCGGTCAGGATGAAGGACTGCGACTCGGAATAGCCGATGCCGCCACCGAGCTGCGCCGATGGACCTTCCTTGACCTCGAATTCAACATCCACCAGGTCCGCCGAACCCGGCACCGGCTTGGTCTCTGATTCCACTTTTTCGATGTATGGCAGGCGCTGCAGGCGTTGCTTGGACCGTTCCACCAGCACGTTAGATAGCCACGCGCCTTCCAACTGGCGCATTTCGCGGCGCAGCACTTCGTCGTTTATCTTGGTAACACCGTTGAAAGCAATGTGCCGCACATAGACGCGGTTGCCCGGATCGACGACAAAAGTGAGCCCGACCTCGTCCTTGCCGTCGACCGGTGTTTGCACCGGATCGACTTTGGCGAACGCATAACCGTCCATGCCGAGCCGGTTCTGCAACAGCTCCTGCGTCGAAGTGATGAGTTTCTTGTTGTAGGTCTGGCCTGGCTGTACTAACAAATAGCGCTTGAGTTCGTCCTGCGGCACGACAAAAGTACCTGCCAGCTTGATCTCCCCGAGCTTGAATACCTGACCCTCGGAGATGTTTACCGTAATAAAGACGTCGTCTTTCTCGGGCGCAATTGCCACCTGCGTGGACTCAATATCGAAATTCGCGTAGCCACGGTCCATGTAATAGGAACGCAGTTTTTCGAGATCGCCCTGCAAGGCTTCCTTGGCGTACCGGTCGTTCTGTTTGTACCAGGACAACCAGTTAGGAGTCTTCAGCTCAAAATCTTCGACGATGTCCTTGTCTGAATAGACCTTGTTGCCGACCACATTGATCTGGCGGATGCGAGCGCGCTTGCCTTCGACGATCTCGATTTTGACGCGCACCCGATTGCCAGGCATGTCCTCAACTTTGGTGTCGATCTTGACGCCGTACTTGCCGCGGCCGTTGTACTGATCTGTCAAAAACTGCTTGACGTCCTCAAGCACCGAACGGTCGAAGGACTTGCCAGTCGCGAGTCCCACGTTGCGCAGACTCTTGGTCAGGTCTTCGGTCTTGATGTCCTTATTGCCCTTGAGTTCGAAACTCTCAATCGACGGTCGTTCTTTTACAACAACGATCAGCACCGCGTCTTCACGCCGCAACTGTACATCGCGAAAAAACCCGGTCTCATACAGCGCGCGTATCGCCTCACGCACCCGTGATGGCGTCAGGCGGTCGCCGACGTTGACGGGCAGATAGTTATAGACCGTGCCTTCGGAGACACGCTCCAGGCCCTGCACTTTGATGTCGCCGACCACAAACGACAGATCCGGCGGCGCCTGCGCCCACGTGTGCGTCGCTGCGAGCAGTCCGCTAGCTAACAGAGCGATCATCAGTCGTGGCATGAGGCTGAAATTCTTTGAAAAACTGATCATCCGCCCTCAGCCTGGTTGAATTTGTCTGACAATGTCATTGAAAAATGCGACGCCCATCAGCAGCACCAGCAGCGCGATACCGATTTGCTGCCCCAGGGCCTGCGTGCGTTCTGACAGCGGACTCCCCTTGAGCCACTCAGCCAGCTGATAGAGCACCTGGCCACCGTCCAGAATCGGGATCGGCAGCAGATTCAGGAAACCCAGGCTCAGGCTGATCAGTACCAGCATCGACACAAATGCCTGCACGCCGCCCCGTGCCGACTGTCCAGCCACCTCGGCAATCGTGATGGGCCCGGAAAGATTCTTGACCGATACCCGGCCGGTCAGCATTTTCCACAGCATGCTGGCCTGCAGTGCGGTCATGTGCCAGCACTCCTTGACGGCCGCAGCCAACGCACCAACCAGGGAATATTTGCTGGCAACCGCCATGCTCGCAACCCACTCGGCGGATGGTTTGGCAAACTCGACGCGGATCTTGCCGGTGGTCACGCCGTTTTCCTGTTCCGCCAGCACCTGCATTTGCGTCGCGAATGTCTCGCCAGCGCGCCGATAGCTAACATTGAGCGTCGCGCCGGGAGCGCCGCGCACGCGCGCCACAAACTGCTCGCGATCCGCCATCGGTAGGTCGTCGATCGTGAGGATTTCATCGCCTGCCCGCAAGCCTGCGGCCGCTGCCGGCCCGCCGTTGATGACGCCGGCGAGGATGGCAGGCGGACCGACAAAGAGGAATCCGGCGCGCTCCGGCATGTTTTCAGGCTCAGTCATGGCAACGCGCTTGTTGCTGTCCGCAACATGCAGCAGGCGCTCACGCGTGGCGCCGGATTCTGCAACGACGCGCATCCGGATATCGCCTTCATCGCTCATCGCTTCGATCAGCGCGACCATCGCCGAACCGCGCCCCGAAACCATATCGTCATTGATCGCGACGATGGTGTCGCCGCGCGCCACGCCGGCCGCAGCCGCCACCGAATCGGCCCGGACCTGGCCCACGACGGCACGCCATTCGATGCGACCGGACACCGCCAGCACGATCCACAGCATTAGTACCGCGAACAGGATATTGATGCCCGGCCCGGCTAACAAAACCAGTATTCGCTGCCAGGGCGGGCGCTGATTGAAGGCGCGTGCGCGGTCTCCGACCGGGACCGGCGCCTCGCGCTCGTCAAGCAACTTCACGTACCCACCTAACGGAATGGAGGCCAGGACGAATTCCGTCCCGTCCCGATCGGGCTTGCTGCGCCAGAGCGCCGGGCCGAAGCCGACTGAAAAACGCAGCACCTTGAAGCCGAGGCGGCGCGCAACCCAGAAATGACCGAACTCATGCACTGTTACCAGCACACTGACGGCCACAATGAACCAGACTGCCGCCCAAACTCCGTTACCCAGCGCATCGAGCATGATCAGCGGGCTCCTGCGTGTTTGGGGGCGTTAGTTGGCAACAGGCGACGGGCAGCACTCCGCGCCGCGTCATCGGCCGCGATCACGTCTTCGAGTGTTTCGATGCGGCCGATCGCGGCTTGTTGCATGACCTTGTCAATGACCGCCGGGATACCGCCAAAGTTCATTTGTCCGTCCAGGAATGCCTGCACCGCTACCTCATTCGCCGCGTTCAAAATAGCTGGTGCCAGCCCGCCCGTGCGAGCTGCCTGCTGCGCCAGCGGCAAACAGGGGAAACGCGTCGGGTCGGGCGGCAAAAAGTCGAGCCGCCCGGCAGCCACCAAATCAAGGGATTTTACACCGGAAGCCATTCGCTCGGGCCAAGCGAGCGCCTGGGCAATGGGGGTCCGCATGTCCGGGGTGCCCATTTGAGCCAAAACCGACCCATCCAGGTACTCCACCATCGAGTGCACGACGCTCTGCGGATGCACCACGACCTCGATCTGGTCGGCGCTGACACCGAACAGCAACCGCGCCTCGATAAACTCGAGGCCCTTGTTCATCATGGTCGCCGAGTCCACCGAGATCTTGGGGCCCATCGACCAGTTTGGATGACGGATCGCCTGCGCGGGCGTGGCCACATCGATTTCCGCCTGGGTCCAATCGCGGAACGGTCCGCCCGATCCTGTCAGGACAATCCGCTTGAGTCCCGACGGCGCAGCGCCGCAGCGGGTGCCCAGCGGTAGACACTGGAAGATCGCATTGTGCTCGCTGTCGATCGGCAGTAATTCGCCGCCGCCGCACCGCACCGCGTCGAGCAGCAGCTCGCCGGCCATGACCAGCGCTTCTTTGTTAGCTAACAATATGCGCTTGCCGGCGCGCGCCGCCGCCAGGGTTGACGGCAGGCCTGCAGCGCCCACGATGGCGCACATCACCTGCGCAACGCTCGCCAGCGCGGCGATCCCGGCCAGTGCCTCTGCCCCTGCCAGGACCTGGGTGCGGCTGCCAATGCCGCGCAGCCGCTCAGCCAGCCGTGCGGCAGCGGACTCATCGGCCATGACCGCAAATTCCGGCGCAAATCTTTTCACCTGCTCGAACAGCAGCTCATCGCGGCGCCAGGCTCCGAGGGCGACCACTCGAAAGCGCTCCGGATGCAGCGCCAGGACCTCCAGCGTGCTGCGGCCTATCGAGCCGGTGGAGCCGAGAATCGCGATGCCTTTCATGGCGAGCGGCTCATGGCAACCAGCCAAACCATTCAAAACCCAGAGCCAGCACCGGCAGGCCGGCGGCGAGGCTGTCGATTCGATCTAACACGCCACCGTGACCCGGAAACAAATGGCCGCTGTCTTTGACACCCGCCTGCCGTTTCATCTTGCTTTCCAGCAGATCGCCAACCACCGACAGGCCGGCTGCTGTCAGGGCCAGCGGCAGGATCTGCTGCACCGACCAGCCCAGCCACCCGGCCGCTGCCCACGCCACGGCCGCCGATGCTAAAAAACCGCCGATCACGCCCTCCCAGGTCTTACCCGGCGAGAGCTGTGGCGCCAGCTTGACGCGACCAAACGCGCGACCTGCAAAATAGGCCCCAGTGTCGGCGGCGACGACAATCGCCAACGCGGACAGCAGGATCCAGGCGCCATGCCGGTCCGAACCACGCAGCACAGCCACCGCCACCCAGAGCGGCGCCAGCGACAGCAGGCAGGCCAGAGCCGTGAGCAGCGGGTGACCACGGACCGGCGCCAGTACGATCCACAGCAGGGCCAGCAACCACCATAGCGCTGAGCCCGCCAGCAGCACACGCGCGACCCCGGCATCGGGCGGCGACCACCACCACCATGCCATCAATAGCGCCAGCAGGACCGGCAGCAGCCAGCGCGGCATGCCGACGCCAGGCGCAAACAGCCCGGACCACTCCCACGCACCTAACAGGATTACCAGGGTTATCACGCCGATCGCGGCCAGCGGCGGCAGCAGAAACAGCACCGACAGCAGCAATACCGCGATGACCACCGCTGTCAGTATTCGTTGCTTAAGCATGCGACGCTCCGCGCGCCTGCTGGCCGGTGCGCCCGAAGCGCCGTTCGCGCGCGGCAAACGCATCGAGTGCCGCTGCGAAATCAGCCGCGGCAAAATCCGGCCAAAGCCTGTCGGTAAACCAGAGCTCGGTGTAGGCGAGATTCCACAGCAGGAAATTACTGATGCGGTGCTCGCCGCCGGTGCGAATGAACAGGTCCGGGTCCGGCCCCTCGCCCAACGCGAGCGCGGCGCCGAAGCGCTGCTGGTCGATATCGTCCGGCCGCAGCGCGCCGCTTTGGCATTGCCTGGCAAGTGCTTTGGCGGCGTTGACGATGTCCCAGCGGCCGCCATAGCTCACGGCGACCTGAAACAGCAGCTTGCGGTTATCCCCCAGCCGCTGCTCTGCCGCCAGGATCCGCTGTTGCAGACGCACCGCGAGCGCTTGTCGATCGCCAATAAAGCGCATCGCGACGCCGTTAGCTGCGAGCTCATCGATCTCACGATCCAGTGACTCCGTGAAAAGGCTCATCAGCGTGCGCACTTCAGCTTCCGGGCGCTGCCAGTTTTCGCTGGAGAACGCGAATATCGTCAGCAGCCCGATATCGTGACGCAGACATTCCCGAATGCACATGCGCACCGGCTCGAGACCCGCGCGATGGCCCGCAGTGCGGGTTTCGCCACGCGCCTCAGCCCAGCGCCCGTTGCCATCCATGATGACAGCCACGTGACACGGGACGCGCCCTGTAGCGCGTTTCTCGGTTGTCAGGTCGGACATGCAGCCACTAGATCTGCATGACCTCTTTTTCTTTGGTCACGACTGTCTGATCGATTTCGGCCACGTACTTGTCGGTCAGCTTCTGGATGTCGACCTGGGCGCTCTTATCCTCGTCCTGAGTAATCATTTTTTCCTTGAGCGCTTCCTTCACGTCCGCCAGCACGTCGCGACGCACGCCGCGAATGGCGATGCGGGCATTCTCGGCATCGGCCTTGAGCATCTTGACCATGTCACGGCGCCGCTCTTCGGTCGGCGGCGGCAGCGGCAGGCGAATCACCGTGCCGGCCGTCATCGGCGTCAATCCAAGATCGCTCTTGAAAATGGCCTTTTCGATCGCCTGCACAGCCGCCTTATCCCAGGGCGTGATCGTCAGCGTGCGTGCGTCCTCGATGGAGATGTTAGCCAGTTGATTGAGCGGGGTATCGGTGCCGTAATAATCGACCTTCATGTGCTCCACCAGGCTCGGGTGTGCCCGGCCAGTGCGCATTTTCTTGAGATCGGCCTGGAATGATGCAACGCATTTCTGCATGCGCTGCATCGCGTCTTTGCGTATGTCATCTAACACGGTGAACTCCTCGTTAGGCCACTATTCGTTGGTCACCATGGTGCCAACATTCTCGCCGAGCACGATGCGCTTGATGTCGCCCGCGTTGCCGAGATTGAACACCTGCAATGGCAGGCGATTGTCACGGCACAGCACGATCGCCGTTGCGTCCATCACCGCGAGACGGTCATCCAGCACCCGATCGAATGTCAGCTGCGTATAGCGCGTCGCCGCAGGGTTTTTCGCCGGATCGTCGGAATAGATGCCGTTGACCTTGGTGGCCTTGAGCAGCACGTCGGCGCCAATTTCAACGGCGCGCAGGCTCGCGGCCGTGTCGGTCGTGAAAAACGGATTGCCGGTGCCCGCGGCAAACAGCACCACGCGGCCTTTTTCCAGGTGGCGGATCGCCCGGCGCCGGATATAGTCTTCGCACACTTCGTTGATGCGGATCGCCGACTGCACGCGCGCAAAGCAGCCGATATTCTCCAGCGCATCCTGCATCGCCAGGCTGTTCATCACGGTAGCTAACATACCCATGTGATCCCCAGCCACGCGATCCATGCCGGCCCGCGCCAACCCGGCGCCGCGAAATATATTGCCGCCACCGATCACCACCGCGACCTGCACGCCCAGCGACATGATGTCCTGTATCTCCAGCGCGATACGCTTCAGTACCGCAGGATCGATCCCATAGTCGCCCGCGCCCATCAGCGCTTCGCCGGACAGCTTGAGAAGAATGCGTTTGTATCGGACTGCGTTCATTGCCTGCTTTCACTTTCAGCGGCTGAAAAAAAGCCCCGTCTGGCGGGGCTTGTTCTCGGCAGCGTTTACCTGCTGCTCGCCTTGACCTGGGCCATGACCTCGCCAACGAAGTCATCCTGTTTCTTCTCGATGCCGGCACCGACTTCAAAACGGCAGAAACCTTTTACGCGCGCGCCGGCCTTCTTGAGCAACTGTTCAACTGTTTGTTTGTCGTCCTTGACAAATAGCTGGCCCATCAGAGACACATCGTTAAACGCTTTGCGCAACTGACCCGCAACTATCTTGGCAATGATTTCTGCTGGCTTGCCACTGCCCTTGGCAGCCGCGCCCAGGATATCGCGCTCGCGCGCAACCTCGTCGGCGGGTACGTCGGCGGCGCTCAAATAGCGTGGATTGCTGGCTGCCACGTGCATGGCAAGATCGTGCGCCAGGGCGGCATCGCCACCGCTGACTGCAACCAATGCGCCGATGCGGCTGCCGTGCAGGTACGCGCCTAACGTACCGTCGGACGACAGCTGCGCCACGCGCCGCACGCTGATGTTCTCGCCGAGCTTCGCGACCAGGGCGCGGCGTGCCTCATCGACCGATTGGCCGCTGGCAAGCCTGGCAGCCGCCAGGGCCTCAACTTCCTGGGCGTGGCTGGTGACCGCAGCCTTGACGACATCCGCCGCAAAACGCTGGAAGTCCGCCTCGCGCGCCACAAAATCGGTCTCGCAGTTGACTTCGATCATCGTGGCAGAACGGCCGTCGGCCGCCTTCTCCAGCACGATGACGCCTTCCGCCGCAATGCGGGTGGCTTTCTTGTCCGCCTTGGCCAGGCCCTGCTTGCGCATCAACTCGGCAGCGGAGTCGAGATTGCC
>JANLTW010000165.1:0-40322 GCA_031363155.1 Gammaproteobacteria bacterium
AAAACCCTGGATCTGGTCGGCGTGCAGGTCGACCGTCAGCACGCGGCCGATGCCGGCGCCGGTCATCATGTTAGCCACGAGGCGCGCGGAAATCGCCGAGCGCGTGGCGCGCGGGCGCCGGTCCTGGCGCGAATAGCCGAAATACGGCACCACCGCGGTGATGGTGCGCGCCGAGGCGCGGCGGCAGGCATCCGCCATGATCAGCAGTTCCATCAGGTTGTCGTTCACCGGCGGACAGGTCGGCTGCACGATGTAGACATCGCGGCCGCGCACGTTCTCGATGATTTCGACGTTGACCTCGCCGTCGCTGAACTTGCCGACCGCAGCGCGGCCCAGCGGCACCATCAGATGGCGCGCGATCTCCTGTGCCAGCAGCGGATTGGCGTTGCCGGCAAACAGTGCGAGTTGTTTCGATGATTCGACCACGACAATCCCTGCGACCTTTATTCGTTAGCTGGCTCGTTAGCTGGCTGGGGTGGAAGGATTCGAACCTCCGAATGGCGGGATCAAAACCCGCTGCCTTACCACTTGGCGACACCCCAACGTAATCGTTCTTCCAATGGCGACCGTGTTAGCCCGCGCACCACCCAGACACGCCATCCGCTCCGCTCTGGCACCCGCGCCGCGACACGCTCCGCGGCCGCTGCCGAGTCGAATTGCGCGAACAGGCTGGAACCCGTTCCGGTGAGCCGCGCCGGCGTAAAAGACCCGAGCCAGTCGAGCGCCTCAGCCACCTGGGGAAAGCGCGCCCGCACCACCGGCTCGCAGTCGTTTCGACCGCCCGAAGCCAAAAAGCCGCGTATTGTGAGTAGGGGGGAATTTCGTGTCAATTCAGGGGCCTGGAACACCGCCGCGGTGCTCACGGCGATACCCGGATGGATGACCAGAAACCACGAGTCCGGCAGCTCCAACGGACCGAGCTTCTCGCCGAGGCCTTCGCCGAAAGCCGTACTGCCATGGACAAACACGGGCACGTCGGCACCCAATTTCAAACCTATTTCGGCGAGTTTCGCGTCTGAATAGCCGATATTCCAGGTCAAGTTCAGCACTTTCAACGCAGTTGCCGCATCGGAGCTGCCGCCTCCCAAGCCACCGCCCGAGGGTATGCGCTTCCTTATATAAAGCCGGGCTCCCGTGGCCGCTGCGCGATCCCCGAGGCCCTCCGCCTGCGCGGTCGCCCGGAGCAACTCGGCTGCCCGAACCGCAAGATCGGTGGCCGGCAGGATCGCCTCAGGGCCTTCCAGGCGCTGGATCCGACCCTGCGGATCCGGCTCGAAGGCGAGCAGGTCACAGAGGTCTACCAGCTGAAACGCGGTCTGCAGGTCGTGGTAACCATCGGCGCGACGCCCGACGACATGTAAAAAGAGATTGAGCTTGGCGGGCGCAGGCCACCAGACGCGATGGTCGCCAGCACCGCTCGCCGGCTCACTGTTAGGCGTCATCAGATTGCGCTCCAGGTGCGTTTACGCTGGTCCAACATGCGGCGCAGACTTTAACGCGAAGTGGGAACCACGCCGCATTTTTTCACTTAAAAGGACTATTGCGCATGTGAATGTGCGGTCACCTGCCTGTGAATGTCTGGTCACAACTGCAGCTCAATTCCCGCGTTGTTATTGTGCAGGCGTTGCGTGAAAACACGCCAATAGAGTTCTCTTAATGTCAGCTTCAGCATTCAGCACCTTTTCGGCAATTGCGGAAATTTTCGTGACCACGGGCGTGTTCTACGTCGTTTGGGTCAGTTACAAGGGCCGCGAATTTCCCTGGAAACTGGCTGCGGGCATCGCCGCCTTCGAATTCTCGGTCAACATGATTTACATGACGACGCAGATGAAGCATCACGCCACGGGCACCGCGCCCACCTTCTTCTCGCTGCTGGCGGCAGTGCATGGCATGCTGTCGCTGCTGATATTCGCGATGTTCGTGGTACTGATCTTTCTGGCCTATTTCGCACAGCGCCGCGGCGAGAGCTACTTTCGCGGGCGCCCGGCCCTGACCTGGACTTTTCTCGTGTTGTGGACACTGAGCGTCGGCTCGGGCGAAGTCTTTTATCTGATGCGCTACGCCTGAAACACCGTGAGCGCCGCCAATCTGCAGTTGCAGCGCTGGCGCGCCCCGCTGCTCTGGATCTCCATAGGCACGTTAGCTTTTGGTGTGATCAGTGGCTCGTGGCTGTTCTTCTTTGGCGGCTTCATGGCAGAGCGCGCGCTGCTGGCGATCGGCCACTGGGCGTTGTGCTTCGCGCTGCTCGCGCCCTATTCGATCTACCAGTTGCGCCATTATCTGCGCAACCGTGACTGGCGCGGGCGCGTGCATTTTCGCCTTGGGCTCGCGGCATTCTTCTCGATCGCGATCCTGTTGGTATCCGGCCTGCCGCTGATTTTCTGGCCCCCGGGCAGCGGCGGGACCTGGGGCCTGTTAGCCGACCTGGCGCATGTCATCGCCAGTTTCTTCCTGGTAATCCTCGTGGCTGCGCACCTGGTGCTGGTAACCCGCCTTACCATGGGCCGGCGCGACAGTGACAACGCCTCGGCGCCACCAGCAGCGCGCGCGATACGTCTGGCGCTGGTGTTGCCGGTGATACTCGCCCTGATCGTCACGATTGTTCTCGCCAGCCTCTAGCTAGCCGCGGTTGCGGCCCGCATCCTGTTGCCCCTGGAGAGCCGGAATCGCGGTCGACTTGAAAGAATCCAGGTACGCGGACCATGAATTGCCAAACACAACGACGGACGTGCCCAGCTCCGCAACTGACCCACAGCAAGAGGGGAATTTCCACGGCAACCGCCAGCAGCGGGCCGACGCGTGGCGCCAGGAACAGCACAGGCAGCGTACCTAACGCAAAACCAACCGCGAAAACTCCGATCGCGTAGATGATGCCGGCGATCGCCCAGCCGTTTCGACCGCGAGACATGGTTACATCCATTCCCAACGGTCGACCACCAGACGCACGCGCGTGCCGCCGGTTGTCAGCGTGATCAGTCGCGGCACACCGCTGTGTGGCTGATAATCGACGCGCCAGCCCTGCTGCTCGAGAGCACCGAGTTGCGCCGGCTGCCCGGTCACGGGCAGCGCAAGTAGCTCGGTCGCCGCGTTGCCCGGCTGCGGCACACCTAACAACCAGCGCCCGAGTGCCGTGACCGGCAGGGGTGCGCCAATCGCGCGTTCCAGCTCGGCGCGGGCCGCATCGCCGTCAAATTGACGCCCGTCGATGGATCGCAGCGCGAGCTGCGCGCCACTCGCGGTGACGATGAGGCCCCCCGCGCCTAACGGACCGCGCAAATTGAGCTGTGCCGAGTCTGCGGTCTGCCGCCAGACGAATTGTGCGTTGAAACCCTGGCCGGGCGCGGACACTGCGACACGGCCCGCGCATTCGTAGGTCTGCAGCTGCTGCAACAGCGCACGCCGTTGCGGCCATGGGGCTGTCAAACCAAGATCCGCGACTGGAGCCGTCGCAGGCGGCAGGGTTCGGCAGGCGCTAACGAGAACGCACGCGAGGGTCGCGGACAACACCGCCGCGAGACGGCGGCTCCCGGCGCGGGTCATCGTGATGGGCACTGCGCGGACTGTGGGACTACGGCGCTTTGGAGCCGGCAAGACGGTCGATGACGGCTTTCAGGCTGTGCGAATCAGGGTCCCGCGCCAGTCCGCGCGCCCAGACGCTGCGCGCCTCGCCCTTGCGGTCCGCGGCCCACAGCACCTCGCCCCAGTGCGCGGCGATTTCGGGATCGCGCGACAGCTGCCAGGCGCGTTCCAGCTCCTTGAGGGCATTGTCGGTGTCGCCGCGCCGGAAACGCACCCAGCCCAGGCTGTCGATCAGCGCCGCGCTATCGGGCAGGTTCTTGAGGGCTTCGCGAATCAACTGTTCAGCGCGCGGCAGCTGTGCACCCGAATCCGCCAGCGTGTACCCGAGCGCGTTCATCGCGTTGGGATCGAGCGGCCGGCCGCGCAGATATTTTTCCAGCTGCGCGACCGCTTCCCGATTGCGGCCACCCTGCGCCAGGGTCAGTCCCAGCTGGTATTCGAGGCTCGGATGCCCGGGAAAACCCTTCAGCGCGGCGCGCAGCGATTCGACCGCGGCGTCCGCCCGGCCCGCCTCGATGAGAATCGCCGACCAGGCGTTAGCCGCGTCGATTGCCTCCTGGCCGCCGACGCCGGCGTAATCCTCGATCAGTTTGCGCGCTTCGACGTCCTTGCCCTTACCTAACAAGATTGCCGCCGCCCGTGCCCGCGGCCGTAGACCTGCGCCGGCGCGCACCAGGCGCATGTAAGCATCAAGCGCCTGATCGTTTTCGCCACGACGCTCGGCGATCAGCGCCAGGAAATACAATGTCTCCCCGGGGTTGCTGCCGAGCTGGGCCATGAACCGCGCGCGCGCGGTGTCAAGATCGTTTTGCTGCAGTGCTAACAACGCGAGCCGCCGGTTGATCTCGAGATCCTCAGGCGCGCGCTCGCGCAGTGCCTGCAGCGCCTGTTCGGCGTCTTCGTTGCGCTCGAGATTGAGCAACATGTCCACCAGTGCAAAGCGGTCCGCCTTGGGCGAACTGGCGAGCACCGACTGCACCATGGTCACCGCTTCGGTGTCACGGCCCTCGGCTGCAGCCACCTGAGCTAACAGCAGTCGGGCCTGAAATTGCGCTGGATCCCGCGCCAGCAGCGCGCCTGCCAGACGCCGGCCAGCCGCGAAGTCGCCGCTGTCGACGGCGAGATTGGCGAGCAGCAACAAGGTTTCAGGCGCGAGTTTCTCGGGCTGAATCAACGGCCCGATCGCGCGCCAGGTGGCGGCGCCCTGGCTGCCAAGCTGCATCATCGGCAGCAGTTCCGACAGCATCCGGTCCGCTTCGACATCGTCGCGTTTCAGCAGCGCTGCAAACACGGCGCGCGCTTCATCGATCCGGTAGGTTTCTATCGCCGCGACCCAGTAGGCCTGCATCGCATCGATGGCTTCCGGGTCCAGCTTGCGCCAGCGCTGCGCCGACACCCAGGTCTCCGGCACGCGGTTGCAGGCACTCGCGGCCTGAGTCGCGCGCCGCGACACGTCCACATCGCCGCTGCGCGCGGCATTACGCAGGGCGCTCGACAACATGCTGCCGCACAGATCCGTGTCCGCGGCCGCGGCCAATGTGTTGCGGGTGAGGAGCAATCCCGCCAGCGAGATGGCGGTGAAAAAGGCGTTTGCGCAGGTTTTTGACGGCATAATGCGACTATATCCCAGCACCCCTGCAAGCGGCTTGTCTTCGCCGCACAAAATCCCGAGAATTTCCCCGATGAAACCCAGTATTCGCCTGCGCCTTGAGCGGCTGCGCGACCGTCTCGAGGAAGTCGGGCGTGCGCTTGCCGACCCTGGCGTCATGGGCAAAAACGTCATGGGCAAGAACAATGAGTTCCGCGATCTGTCGATGGAATTTGCGCGCCTCGAGCCGACTGTCCGACAGTTCGATGAGTTCCGGGCGCTGGAAGCCGAGCTTGCCGCAGCTAACGAACTGGCGAATGACCGCGATGCCGAGATGCGCGCGCTGGGTTTCGACGAGGCCAAACGCCTCGGTGAGCGTGTCGCAGCCCAGGAAACGGTACTGCGCCGCGCACTGATACCGGTGGACCCGCGCGACAGCCGTAATGTGTTCCTCGAAGTGCGCGCCGGCACCGGCGGCGATGAGGCCGCATTGTTCGCCGGCGATCTGCTGCGCATGTATAGCCGTTACGCCGAACGGCGCGGCTGGGCCGTGGAGACCATCAGCGAGACACCGGGGGAAAAAGGCGGCTACCGCGAAGTCATCACCCGGGTCAGCGGGGCCAGCGTATTCGCGCGCCTGAAACTCGAATCCGGCACGCATCGCGTGCAGCGCGTGCCGGACACCGAAGCGCAGGGCCGCATCCATACCTCCGCATGCACGGTGGCGATCCTTCCCGAAATGGAAGATGTTGGCACCGTGGAACTCAACCCGGCCGAACTGCGCGTCGACACCTTCCGCGCCTCGGGCGCCGGCGGCCAGCACGTCAACAAGACGGATTCCGCGATCCGGATCACCCACATTCCGAGTGGCATTGTCGTCGAGTGCCAGGACGAGCGCTCACAGCACAAGAACCGTTCTCGCGCCATGTCCTTGCTGCGCGCGCGCCTGCAGGCCGCAGAACAGGAAAAACACGATGCCGCCGAAGCGCGGGAACGAAAATTACAGGTCGGCAGCGGCGATCGCTCGGAAAGAATCCGCACTTACAATTTTCCGCAGGGTCGCGTGACCGACCACCGCATCAACCTGACCTTGTACCAGCTTGCTAACGTGATCGAAGGGGACATCGATCCACTGATCGATCCGTTGCTGCAGGAATACCAGGCGGAACGCCTGGCTGAGGAAGGCTGAAAATGACGCGGCCGTGATGCGCAGCACTGCGCAATCACGGCCGCGGATTTCTCAACCTCGAATTTACTTGATCACAAGTTCCTGGATGGTATCGACGCCCAGCACTTCGCGCATCTGCTCGCGGCCGATGGCCATCTGATTCTGCTTGTCACTCGATCCCTGCAGGCGCTCCGTGATCGCGTCCTGCTTGTCATTCAGGTTGTCAAATGCCGCCCAGTTCTTGTACGTGACGGTAAGAATCAGGTTCGGCTCGCTCGGCGAACGGGCCTGCGAGGTGTAGACCTTCCAGCCGAGGATCAGGCCCGCCTTCTTGTATTCTTCCATCAGGGCTTTGCGATCGGTCGCAACCCACTTGATGTAGGCGTCGAACATGCCAGCTTTGATTTTGATGTAGGACACGTTGGTTACAGGGCCGTCGGTGTACGGGCGATCTGCAGCGGTAACGAGACTCGTGGCGAACAGCATCGTCGTAGCTAACAAAAGCTTGATTCCAGTCGATTTCATGGTTGGACCTTTCTTGGATTGGTACGTAGATTTGGTTTTTTTCTGAAGCCGGTCGCGGCGCGACGCGGCTTCATGACACCCAATCTACACTGGATCGATCGGTGTTGTCACCAAACCTCGAAACAGCGCCAGCAACACGGCGGTGAGCAGCGGCGCAAACAAGACCTGCGCCAGGCAACCGGCCCAGACGGACCAGGCGCGTTCGCTCAGCGGGTCCGCGCCCAATCGTTGCGCGATCATCACGCCTAACACCGCCAACACGATGTAGAACACCAAAAACACAGCGCCGCTCATCGCGATAACCGCCACGCTGAGCCCGATGCGATTCTTGAGCAACTGCCAGGCGCGCCTGCAGGCGTCAACCGGACGGAGCGCTTCAAGGATCTGGACGTAGGGCGCCAGCAGCGCCACCAGAATGGCCAGCAGGCCCGGCACGACGAGCAACAACAGCCCGCCTGCGATGCCGGCGACACTCAGCACGGCCAATGCCATCAGTCCGGGCGTCCAGCCAAGCGCGCGCACCAGCGCCGCACCGGACCCGAGCGCTTGACCATTCGCAGCCGCGGACTGGCGCAGCACCAGCGCTGCCCAGAACAGCAGGCTCAGGACGGGTCCTGCGATGGCCAGCACCCACCACCACGAATCGCGACCCGCATGCGCCAACCGGTACATGTTAGGCGCCTGTGCGGCGACCACCATCGGCAGCGAAAAAATGAGGTTCGGCAGCGCTGTTAGGCGATAGAGGCGCACGCCGGCATCCATGATGCCGCTCGCGGTCAGTTCTGGCCGGGGTGGAAAAAGAGTCGACGTCACGGCGTGCACTCTAGCAAAATGGCGGTATGTCCCCCGCGCACACATTCCGCACAGCCATCGACAAGGCGGTCGCGCAGCTGCGCGCCTCGCTCGGCGATGGGGCGCGCTTTGAAGCGGAATTGCTGCTGGCGGCGACACTGGGCGTCAATCGGGCCACCCTGGTGGCGCGCTCGCGCGATATCTGCGATGCGGACATGCTGGAGCTCTATTGGCAGCGGGTCGCGCGCCGCGCGGCCGGCGAGCCCTTCGCCTACATCACGGGGCGGCGCGGCTTCTGGTCGCTGGACCTGACGGTTACGCCGGATGTGCTGGTGCCGCGACCGGAGACCGAATTGCTGGTGGAGCGCACGCTGGCCCTGGGCGATGAACTCGGCCGGTCGTTAGGCAAGCAAGCCATCGAGCTCGCGGACCTGGGCACGGGATCTGGCGCGATCGCGCTGGCCATCGCGTCGGCACGGCCTCACTGGCACATCGTTGCGACCGATATTTCGCCGGCCGCGCTCGAGGTGGCGCGCGGCAATGCCATCCGGCTGCGCATCGATTCGCTGGCTTTTTTCGAGGGCGAATGGTGGTCGCCGCTGACGCGGCAGAAGTTCGATATCGTCGTCTCGAATCCCCCCTACGTCGGCGCTGATGACCCGGCGCTGCATGACCTGGCGCTGCAGCACGAACCCCGCATCGCTCTGACACCCGGTGCCGATGCCTTGGCCGCCCTGCGTGCCATAGTCGTGGGAGCACCAAAACATCTGCGCCCAGGGGCGGCGCTGCTGCTGGAGCACGGCGCCGATCAGGCCCACGCGGTGGCGGAGCTGCTTGTCGCGCAGGGCTTTAATCACGTACGCTCGCACGCGGACCTGGCGGGCCATCTGCGCATAACCGAAGGCCGCCGGCCATAACACACACTTTCCTGAGGAATTTTTTTCATGCTGCGATTCGAGACCAATCACGGGGCCTTCACGGTCGAGTTCTTCGCCGACAAGGCGCCGATTACGGTGGCCAATTTTCTGCGGTACGTTGATGATGGCTTCTTTGATAGCACGATTTTTCATCGCGTAATCCCGGGCTTCATGATTCAGGGTGGCGGCTTTGTCGCCGGCATGAAACAGAAAAAGACCCGCGAATCGATCGACAACGAGGCTGAAAATGGCCTGAAAAACCTGCGTGGCAGTTTGTCCATGGCGCGCACCAATGACATCAAGAGTGCAACGTCGCAGTTTTTCGTCAACCTCAAGGACAACGCGTTTCTCGACAACAGCCCGGGCAATTTCGGCTACGCGGTGTTCGCCCGCGTCACCGACGGACTGGAAGTGATCGATGCGATCGCCGCCGTGGCCACCGGCTCGCGCATGGGTCACCAGGACGTGCCGCGCGAAGACGTGGTTGTCACCAGCGCCAAGCGCATCGCAGCTGCCTGACCGGCCGCCCGGCTAACAAATGGGACTACGCGCCGCCTGGATGCGCCTGCGAATGCGCTGGCAGCGCTACCTGGTCTCTACGCTGCTGATATTTCTGGCAGGCACCACATTGCAGGTGCTGTTGCTGCGTTTTGTGGACCCCTGGACATCCGCGGTGATGCTGGGCGATCGCCTGGACGCGATGCTGGGTGGCGATTTTGACTACGCCAATAGTTACAACTGGGTGGATCTCGAGGATATCTCGCCGCAAGCTGCCATCGCGGTCATCGCGGCGGAAGATCAGCAGTTTCCGTTTCATGCCGGTTTCGATTTCAAGTCGATCCGCGAAGCGGTGCGGCATAACTCGCACAGCAAGCGGGTGCGCGGCGCCAGTACGATTTCGCAGCAGGTTGCCAAGAATCTGTTCTTGTGGCGCGGCCGCAGCTGGGTCCGCAAGGGCCTTGAGGTCTGGTACACGCTGCTGATCGAGTGGCTCTGGCCCAAGGAAAGAATCCTCGAGACTTACCTCAATATCGCCGAAATGAGCACTGCGACGTTTGGTGTGGAAGCGGCCGCACAAAGACTGTTTCACAAACCGGCGCGCAAACTCACGCGCCGGCAGGCCGCATTGTTAGCTGCCGTATTGCCGAATCCAAAGCGCTTGCATGCCAAAGCGCCGTCGCGCTACGTGAGTCAGCGCGCCTATTTCATTCAGCGCCAGATGCGCGCGCTGGGCGGCGAGAGCTATCTGAACCAGGTGAAAGACGACGACGAACCCGACGCGGGCCGTTGACAGCCTGCTATCCGCGGCGCGCGATGCCTTGCTGCACAATTTGCGTGGCGCGCGCCATGTCGTTGACGCTGGCCTTGGACATGGTGGCCCGCAGGCGGCCCTGCGCGTCGACCAGATAAACCGCGCCCGTGTGAGCCACGTTATAGCTGCGCGCCGTCGCCGCTTCGGGCGGCAGGACAAATACCGCGGGAAAACGTGCCGCAATCGCGGTCAGCTTGGCCGGACCTCCGGTCATCGCCATGAAGCGTTGCGACTGGGTCGCCAGAAAAGCCTTTAGCGCCGCCGGCGTGTCGCGCTTGCCATCGACACTGATCATCAGCACCTGCAACTTCGTGACATCGACCCGTGTCGACATGCTGGTCAGATGCAACTCGTGCATGGTGGTCGGGCAAACGTCGGGACAGTTGGTGAAACCGAAAAACACCAGCACCGTCTTGCCACGCAACGAAGAAAACTTGACTGCCCGGCCGGCCTGGTCGGTCAGCGCAAAGTCCTCGATGGGGCTCGGCGCGGCCTGCCATTCGACACCGGGCAGAGCCGGCAATGCGCCTGCCGCAGCCAGCGCTGCCGCTGGCAGCGCCGCCACCAGGGTTGCTAACAGTTTGCTGCCGATGTGGGTCATGCGCGATCAGTTGTACAGCCGGGTCACCGGCACCACATCGTAGACCGTGTTGCCGGGCAACAGCCAATAGAGTTTCAGCACCGCAGAACCACTGCTCTCATAGTACTCGACCGTAATGGTGTGCCGTCCTTCCGTATAGGTGCGCGCCGACGAGGTGTTGCGGGTTGCCGCATGCGCGGACCAGTTATTGATGATGCGCACACCATCGATATAGACGCGCACGCCATCATCGGACAGCGTCTGGAACCGGTAGCTGCCGGTTGTCGGGATTTCAATCTGCCCGGTCCAGCGGACCGAGAAATTGTTGGTTGCCACGCCCGCGCCCGGCGATCCGGTGCCCCAGTCAAAGTTAATGTCCTCGATCCGCTGCAGCACTGCACTGCCGGTCAACTTGGTGTTAGCAAAGTAGGCACCCGCCAATCCCTGCCCAAAGTTGGTCGGCGTCGGCGCTGTCGGCTCATCGCTGCCGATCTGCAGCAGGTAGGCCGCGACGTCGTCGAGTTCGGTGGCCGTCATCAGGCTGACGTTGTTATGCATCTGGATGGCCTGCTGAATGGTCCCCGCCGACCCGTCATGCAACCAGGGGGCGGTGCGGAAAACATCGCGCAGCGTCGGCGGATCGATGCCCGGCAACGGACCAGCCAGTCGCTGGCCGCTGCTTGGCTTGATCGTGCCGATGTCTTTCAAGGTGCTGGCGTTGAGGCTGTTAGTAAAATTCGTGCCCGCATGGCAGGCCGCGCAATTCTTCGCCGCAAACACCAGTCGCCCCGCCTGCCCTTGTGCGGTCAGGGTGCCGTCGTTGTTGCGATAGGGACTCACAGCAAAGGTATTCAGCGAGGCGACATAGGCGGCCAGCGCATCCAGGTCCGTGCTGACACCGGCCTTGGGATCACCTAACGGCTGGTTACGCGTGCCGGTATTGAACTGCGCGTCGGTCATGAGCCCCGTGCCGCCGGACAAATTACGGATCTGGCCTTCGAAATCCTGCAGTTCGTCGAAGTTCGACGACCAGTGCAGGAAGCCATGGCCAGCTGCACGGCCTTCGAGACTGGTGGTGTTGCGCAAGCCCTCGCCAAAGCCGGTCAGGTCCCAGACGCGACCGTCCTGGCCGCCGCTGTTGTGGCAGGCCGCACAGCTGATGTAGGCGTCGCGGGACAGACGAGTGTCCCTGGCGTCGTAGAAGAGTTGCTTGCCGCGCAGCACCGTGCTCGACAGTTTTTCGGTGCCGATGCTGCTCATCGTGGCAAGCAGCGGCGCGGTGTTAGACGCGCGATCCATCAGGTCGCCGAGATCGAATACCGTCACGCTGCGATCCATGAAATTGCTGACAAACAGCCTGCGGCCGTCGGGTGAAACCACCAGACCCTGCGGCGCGCGCCCGGTCTGGATGCGGAACATCTCGGCCCGGCCGTAGGCATTTACGACCGCGACTTCACGCGACGTCTCCAGCGCCACAAACATGTAGACACCCTGCGGATCGAACGTGGCCGCACTCGCCACACCCGCGTTGTCATGATCGATGCGCGACACATAGTCTTCGGTCGCGGCACCCAGGTCGATGCGCGAGGAAATTGCACGCACCGTATTCTGGAAATTCAGCGGCTGGCCGTTACGCAGCACGCCGCGCTTGATGTTGTCCTGCTTGGACGGCACCCAACCCGAGACACCATCGGGAGAAATGGCCATCGAGCCGAGGTAATTCGGTATGCCACCGCCCGAGTTTTCAAAATCGGGGAGCTCGCTGTGGCGCAGCACCGCGGTGCTCATGGCACTGAGGTCGGCGGCGCTCAGTACCCGCAGTTCGGCGCCATAGATCAGGCCATCGGCCTCAGTGGTCACCGTCGCCGTCGCCTCGCCTGGCAGTCGCCCTGTAACAAAACGCGGCACGTACAGCTTGCTGCCGTCGGCGCTGATCGCCACGTGGCGCTGGCCGGGTGGCAGGACTGTCGTGGCGAACACCGCGCCGGTGGCGGCGTTCAGCATCTGCACGCGCCCCAGACCCTCACAGGCTACATAAACGTTACTTCCGTCCGGCGAAATCACGATGCCATGGGGCCGCGAGCCGCGCTGCAACGCGACGCTGCGAATCACCGTCTGCGTGGCGCTGTCGATGACGCTCAGGTTGTCGCTGTCCCGATTGGCGACCCAGACCTGGCCGTTAGCTGCGACCGCCACGGTGCGGGGCGACAGCCCCACTGCGACCTCGCGCAGGCGCTGGTTTGTCGTGGCGTCGAATACGCTGACGGAGTCATTGTCAGGGTTGACCGACCAGACGAGCGGATTGGCGCCCGCACGGTCCTGCCAGGCGATCGTTGCCGAGGACATTGGCTTGCCAGCGGTCGCCGGCAGGTGCACGCGCTGGACGAAAGTCTGCGAACGTTCAACGCCGCGATCGTCGATCGCGCGCACCGTGGCGTAGTAAATGCCGGGCGCCGCGTACCGGTGCGAAATGCTGTTGCTCGTGGACCAGGCCGTGTCGCCGGTGCCATCGCCGAAGTTCCAGCGATACAGGACATTGACGCCATTGCTGGTGGTAGCCGTGTAGGTTGCGCTGTTGCCGTAGACCGCGGGCGGTGGCGGCGCCAGGGAATTCAGAATCAGCGCTTGCACCTGCGTCACGTGCCAGATGAAAGCCTTGCTGTCATTGTTGATGCCGTCGCTGGCTGCGACGGTGACGTTGTAGTCGCCGATCGTCTCAGGCGTGCCGCTGATCAGACCACTGGTCGAATCGAGGACAAGTCCCGGGGGCAGACCGACGGTGGCGTAGCCGAGCGTGTCGCCATTGGGATCCGACGCCTGAATCTGCAAGCTAACAGATGTACCCGACACGGTACTCTGGTCGGCCGGTTGCGTCACGGTGGGCGTGATTGCCGGATTGGGATTGGCGGCAATGCCAACCTTCAAAATTCTGGCCTTCGACGGCACACCGTTGTTATCGATGACAAACAGCATGTAGTAACCGGGCGTTGCCTGGCTCGCCTGGGTCGGCGCCTGCACCATCAGTCGATTGCCAACGGTGTTGAAAGTCAGCTCGGCAAAGCGCTGCTCCATGTTGAAGCTGTGCGTCACTGATGCGCTCTTGATCAACGTGACCCGCGAGATGCTGGCCGCGTTCGCGTAGTCCACCGGAAACGTTTCGCCGATTTCGATCTGCGTCGGCGCGGCCGCGATGCCGGGCCGCGCTGCGAGTGCGCCTGCTGCGTTGTACAGATAGGGCGGATAATAGATTTCGGCGTTGGTGTTGACCTCGGGGCCCGGTGCGCCGCCGCCACTGACCAGCACGCTGCCATCGGGCAGCAGCACCGAGCCAGAATGATAGAGACGTGACTTGACGGCCGTCGCACCAATCGTCCAGGTGCCGGTGGTAGGGTTCCAGATCTCTGCGGTCCGGTTAACGCCTGTCAGCTGGTTCCAGACTTCGCTGCCACCGGTGACCACCACCCTGCCGTCCGCCAGCACGGTCGCGTTCGCCAGCTTGCGCATCGTGGCCATGTTGTTAGTGGCGGTCGCGACCGGACTGCCGCTGTTGATATCGATGACAACGGCGCCAGTGGACGAGCCGCCCATCTGCAATATGCGCCCGGGGCGAAACATGACGACGGTGGAGTCGCCACCGCGGCTGCTCGCCGGGGTGGAACCGACCCGCGTAATCGAACCGGTACCCGCCGTATTGACGTAGTACATGTTGCCGCCGCTGTCGTAGCCGAACACGCGGCCGTCTGGTGCGACGAAGTTGCGGGGGAAGTCGTACGACAACGCCGAGGTGTCAACACCGCTCAACAGCCGGTAGGTTCCATCGAGTTGCCGAACTTCCGGGCGATCGGCGCCGCCATTGCCGCCCTGTACGTAGACCTCGCCATTCAGCAGCACGGTTGACGATGAGTACCAGCGCGCGCGATTGAGGTTGGTGCCGCGGGTCAGGGAATTGTTAAGCGGGTTGAAAATGTTGGTGTTGTTGTTGCCGACATTGGTCGAACCACCGTTCGACATGATGTCGCCGCCATTGAGGACCACCTGACCGGACTGCGGCAACACGACCTGCGAACCACAGAAAATGTCGGTGCCGGTCTGGTTGGGCAGCAACAGATGACCGGCGTCAATGCCGCCCGCCGCCGGATCCCAGACATCGTATTCAAAATAACCGGTCTGCCTGCCGTCGGCGCGGCTGCCGTAGCTGAGGATGCGGCCGTCCGGCAGCATGACCGTGTGCACGGTGATCAGCGGCCAGTTGCCGACCGGCGAGAAGGTGCCGCGCACATTGTCGGCCTGCGCGACGCTGGCAAGACCTAACAGAATGCCGTTTGCGAACAGCGCAGGCACAAAAGTCCTGCGGATGGAATAGTTCATTGACGCGGCCCCCGGCATTTATTCTTTTTAATGAGCGCTCGGCGCACGCTAACACAACTGTGCAGCAGTTCAACCGTATCGAGACGACATCAGCCAGCGCGCGATTTTCTTGCCGATTATTGTTAAAGCGAGCGGAGATACTGTTGCGCAAGCGCTTCGGGCGACGCAATGGCGCCCCCGCCGACAACGCGGTCAGCGCGGTTCGTAGCCGAGGTTGGGCGCCAGCCAGCGTTCGGTGACCGCGAGCGCCTGGCCTTTGCGGGACGCGTAGTCCGCAACCTGGTCGCGATCGATCTTGCCGACCGCGAAATAGCGCGCGTCCGGGTGCGAGAAATACCAGCCGCTGACCGCGGCCGTCGGCAGCATCGCAAAGCTCTCGGTCAGCGTCATGCCGGTGTTAGCCTGGACATCCAGCAACTGCCAGAGTGTGGCTTTTTCGGTGTGGTCCGGACAGGCCGGGTAGCCCGGCGCCGGGCGGATGCCGCGGTATTCCTCGGCGATCAATGCCGTATTGGACAGGTTCTCCTGCGGCGCGTAGCCCCACAGTTCGCGCCGCACGCGCTGATGGAAGTGCTCAGCGGCGGCTTCCGCGAACCGATCCGCGAGCGCCTTGAGCATGATGGACGAATAGTCGTCATGCGCCGCTTCGAATGCAGCGACGTGTGAATCAATGCCGCCGCCTGCGGTGACCGCGAAGGCGCCGATGTAGTCGAGCTTGCCGGAGCTGCGCGGCGCAACATAGTCTGCGAGACACTCATGCGGCTGACCCGGCGCCTTGTTTTTCTGCTGGCGCAGATGATGCAGCGTCGCTATGACCTGGCTGCGGCTCTCATCCGCATAGACCTCGAGGTCATCGCCCACGGCGTTCGCCGGCCAGAATCCCAACACGGCGTCGGCGCGCAGCCAGCGTTCCGCGAGCAGCTTTTTCAGCATGCGGCGCGCATCTTCATACAGGCTGCTCGCCGCTTCGCCAACCACAGGATCTGTCAGGATGTCGGGGAACTTGCCGGAAAATTCCCAGGCGTTGAAGAACGGCATCCAGTCGATGTATTCGAGCAGCGTGTCGAGCGGGTAGTCCCGGAAAACCTGCGCGCCGATCTGGCTCGGCCGTGCCGGCTGCCAGGTGGCCCAGTCGATCGGGCGCCGGTTGACGCGGGCCGCATTGATACTGAGTTCCGGAAGTTTTGCGGTCTTGCCGGCGTGCTGGATGCGGCGCCGCTCATGCTCGCGATTGTTTTCCTCGGCGAAGCTAACGCGGCCGGTTGCGTTCATCAGGATCTGGCAGATGCCCACCGACCGCGACGCGTCTTTGACATAGACCACCGGCTCGGCATATTGCGGCGCAATCTTGACCGAGGTATGCGCGGGTGAGGTGGTCGCGCCGCCGATCAACAACGGCTGGCGCATGCCGCGCCGTTTCATTTCGCGCGCGACATGGACCATTTCGTCCAGCGACGGCGTGATCAGGCCCGAGAGGCCGATCAAGTCCGCATTCTCGCGCACCGCGACGTCGAGAATCTTCTCCGCGGGCACCATGACGCCGAGATCGATGACTGCGAAGTTGTTACATTGCAGCACCACGCTGACAATATTCTTGCCGATGTCATGCACATCGCCCTTGACCGTGGCGATGACGAGCTTGCCCTGGGCACGCATGACGCCACCGCGCGCCGTTTCAATGTACGGCACCAGGTGCGCGACCGCTTTTTTCATGACCCGCGCGCTCTTGACCACCTGCGGCAGGAACATTTTTCCCGAACCAAACAAATCGCCGACGACATTCATGCCGTCCATCAGCGGACCTTCGATGACGTCAATCGGATGCTTGGCGCCCTGCCGCGCTTCCTCAGTATCCGCGACCACGAATTCGTCCAGACCCTTGACCAGCGCATGTTCCAGACGTTTTGCGACCGGCCAGGAACGCCAGGCGTCATCCACCTCACGGCGCACGACCCCGCCATCGCCTTTGTAACGCCCGGCAAGCGCTAACAACCGTTCGGTCGAATCCGCGCGCCGATTGAGCACCACGTCCTCGACCGCCTCGCGCAACTCGGCGTCGATGTCCTCGTAGATGCTCAGCTGCCCGGCATTGACAATACCCATGTTCATGCCGGCCTTGATCGCGTGATAGAGAAACACGCTGTGCATGGCAGCACGTACGGGCTCATTGCCGCGGAACGAAAACGACACGTTGCTGACGCCGCCGCTGACCATCGTATGCGGCAATTGCCGCTTGATTTCGCGCGTCGCCTCGACAAAGGCCACCGCATAACCATTGTGTTCCTCGATGCCGGTCGCCACTGCGAAGATGTTAGGGTCGAAGATGATGTCTTCAGCGGGAAAGCCAACTTTTTCCGTAAGCAGCTGATAACAGCGCTTGCAGATGGACACCTTGCGTTCCAGCGTATCGGCCTGGCCCTGTTCGTCGAAGGCCATGACCACGACCGCAGCTCCGTAGTCGCGCAGTTTGCGGGCCTGCGCCAGGAACGACGCCTCGCCTTCCTTGAGACTGATCGAATTGACGACCGCCTTGCCCTGCACGCACTTGAGGCCCGCCTCGATCACAGTCCATTTCGACGAGTCGATCATCACCGGCACGCGCGCGATGTCCGGCTCGGCCGCGGCCAGGCGCAGGAAGCGCGTCATCGCCGCTTCCGAATCCAGCATGCCCTCGTCCATGTTGACATCGATGATCTGTGCGCCGGCCAGCACCTGCAGGCGCGCGATGTCGAGTGCGGCGTTGTAATCGCCCGCTTCGATCAGCTTGCGAAACTTCGCCGAGCCGGTGACGTTGGTACGCTCGCCGACATTCACAAACAGCGAGGCGTCGTCGATGGTCAGGGGCTCGAGTCCTGACAGGCGGCAGGCTCGCGGCGTGGCAGGAATATCGCGCCGCCGCGCGCTGCTGACCGCCTCGGCCAGTGCGCGAATATGCTCCGGCGTCGTCCCACAACAGCCGCCCACGATATTGAGCAGCCCGGCTTCGCCGTATTCCTTCAGGATGGCGGCCATTTCCGCCGCCGACTGGTCGTATTCGCCAAAGGCGTTAGGCAGGCCGGCGTTTGGATAGGCGCAAACGGCGGTATCCGCAAGTCGCGCGAGCTCGGCGACATACTGCCGCAGCTGCTCCGCACCTAACGCGCAATTGAGACCCACGGCCAGAGGCGCTGCGTGACGGATCGAGTTCCAGAAGGCCTCGGTGGTCTGGCCGGAGAGCGTGCGCCCCGACGCATCGGTGATGGTGCCTGAGACGATGATCGGCAATTCGACACCCGCCTCCTCAAAACTATTGCGCACCGCCACCAGCGCGGCTTTCGCATTCAGCGTGTCAAACACTGTCTCGATCAGGATCAGGTCGACGCCTCCCTCGATCAGCGCCAGCGTCGCTTCACGATACGCCGCAACCAGCTCGTCGAAACTGACGTTGCGAAAGCCCGGGTCGTTGACATCCGGCGAGATGGATGCGGTCCGGTTGGTCGGACCTAACGCCCCGGCCACAAACCGGGTCTTCCCGGAACTCGCCGCAACCTCAGCGGCGACCCGCCGCGCCAGTTGCGCCGCCGCCCGGTTGAGCTCCGGCGCCAGCGCCTGCATGCCGTAGTCGGCCTGCGCGATGGTGGTCGAGTTGAACGTGTTGGTTTCGATGATGTCGGAGCCGGCTTCCAGGTAGGCGCGGTGGATCTCGGCAATGATCTCGGGCCGGGTCAACGTCAACAGGTCATTGTTGCCTTTGACATCCTGGGAAATATTCGCGAAGCGCGCGCCGCGATAACCCGCTTCATCGAGACGATGCTGCTGAATCATGGTTCCCATCGCGCCGTCGAGCAGCACGATGCGCTCACGCAGCAGCTGTTTCAGCGCGGCAATACGCTGCGGACGATCCATCAGGCGGCCCTCACGCCTAACGCATGGCAGATCGCATAGGTCAGTTCGGCGCGATTCAGGGTGTAAAAATGAAACTCGGAAACCGCACCCCGTTCGCGCAAGCGCGTCACTTGCTGGATCGCAACGTTGGCCGCGATCAAGCGGCGAGTTTCCGGATCATTCTCGAGGCCGACAAAACGTTCGGCCAGCCAGTCCGGAATGGTCGCACCGCAACTTGCGGCAAATTTCGTGACCTGCGGAAAGCGCGTGATCGGCAGGATGCCAGGCACGATGCTGACGTTGATGCCGGCGGCGGCACAGCGATCCCGAAAACGAAAATAGACATCGTTGTCGTAGAAAAACTGCGTGATCGCGCGGCTTGCTCCGGCATCGACTTTGCGCTTCAGATTGTCGAGGTCCTGCTCAGCGCTGAGTGCCTGCGGATGAACTTCCGGATACGCCGCCACGGAGATGTCGAAGTCGGCTACCGTTCGCAGGCCCGCGACCAGGTCACTGGCATAGGCAAAGCCCTGCCGATGCGGCTCATAACCCGCGGCTCCTGCGGGCGGATCGCCGCGCAGCGCGACAATGTGACGGATGCCCTGGGCCCAGTAGCGGCGCGCGATCGCAAGGATTTCTTCGCGCGGCGCGCCGACGCAGGTCAGATGCGGCGCGCTGGTCAGCTGGGTTTCGCGCTGCACCCGTGACACCAAGTCGTGGGTGCGTTCGCGCGTCGAACCGTCGGCGCCATAGGTCACTGACACAAAGCGCGGCGCGAGCGGTGCCAACCGCTGCACTGACTCCCACAGCGTTTTCGCCATGGTTGCGTCGGCAGGCGGAAAGAACTCAAAGCTGACGCGGATCGGAGTGGTCATGAGTCGTGGCCCTGGCGCGCTGCGCCGCTGGCGCTCGCCGCCTGCAGGCCGCTGGCTAACAACCAATGCTCGCCGCCCGCTTCCACGGGCAGCAGCCGTTCACAGGAAAATCCCTGTGCCGCGAGCAGCGCGCGGACCCGGAACAGCGGGTGCGCCTTGCCTTCGGCCTGGCTGTCCTCAAGCGTGTCGTAAGGCAGACCGAGCAATACCCGGCTCCGGGGCGCGAGCCGCGCGCGCGCGTCCACCAGGGCCTGCTCGAGCTCTGCGACAGCCGCCGCCGCAATGCACACGAGATCAAAATCCGCTGACGGGCCGGCGTCGCCCGCCCACTCAAAAGCGACGCCCTGCTCGCGGCCGTACGCCGCGACTGCGCGCCGCAATGCCGGCTGGGTTGCGACCATACGCAGCAGCGCCGCGGACTCCTGCAGCCACGCCAGCACCGGACCATGCGCAACGTTGACGGCCAGGACCCGCGCGCTGGCCATGTTGTTAGCCAGTTGGCGAAACCCGCTGGCGAGGCGCTGCCCAAAAAGCGATTCGGCCGCGAAAGCCCCGGCGGACTGCCCCGCCGCCAGTCGCGCCAGGCGCGACTGGTCGCGACGCTGGGCTGCATCGGCGCCCAGCGCCGGCGCGAGCGCCGTGTTGAGCCACGCCGAGTTGCGGGCTTCGGTCGACCAGCCATAGCGAACCTCGCGGCCTGATTGCCAACGGCTCAGCCAACCCGCGCGCGCCAGCGTCGTCAGATGCCGCGACACCGTCGGCTCCGGCAAACCGAGCACCCGGGCCAATTGACCGACCAGAAATTCCCGCTCGCGGCAGGCCAGCATCAGACGCAGGCGCGTCGGCTCGGCCAGGGCGGCGAAACTACCGGCAAGCAGGTTCAGGCCAGTCATATATTTATTATTGCACATATATGCATATATAAGGTCGACGGACTGCACATAAGGCCGAAAATAGCGGCGATCAGCGCAGGCTGAGCAGGTCGGCGTTGCCGCCGGTGGCGGTGGTGTTCACGGTCAGGGTGCGTTCGTGGACAAATCGACTGAGGTAGTGCGGACCGCCGGCCTTGGGGCCGGTCCCGGACAGGCCGCTGCCGCCGAAGGGCTGCACACCGACAACGGCGCCGATCATGTTGCGGTTCACGTAACAGTTGCCGGCACTGCTCGATCCCCAGACTTCGCGCCAGGTGGAGTCGAGGCGCGTCTGCACGCCCAGCGTCAGCGCATAACCGTTGGCACGCAGATCGGCTAACAGCCCGGGCAGGCGGTCGGCGCGATACCGCACTAGGTGCAGGATCGGGCCGAACTGCTCGCTGGTCAGCGCGCGCGCGCTGTCGAGCTCAATCAGGTGCGGCAGCACGAAGTGTCCCGCAACTCCCGCAGCCACCGGGCGCCCGGTCGCCAGGATGTGCGCCTGGCGCCCAATGCGCGCGACGTAATCTGTTAGCTTGCGGGCCGCATCAGCTGAAATGACCGGCCCAACATCGGTGTCGAGGTCCGCCGGATCGCCGCAATTGAGTTCCTGCATCGCGCCGATCAGAGTGTCGATGATCCGATCGGCGACATCGTCCTGCACGCATAACAAACGCAAGGCGGAACAGCGTTGCCCGGCGCTGCCAAAAGCACTGCTGATCGCATCGTCCACCACCTGCACCGGCAGAGCCGTGGAATCCACGATCATTGCATTGATGCCGCCGGTTTCGGCGATCAGAGGCAGGATCGCGCCGGCGCGCGACGCCAGTGCGCGATTGAGCCATTGCGCCGTGGCGGTGGAGCCGGTGAAGACCACGCCGGCCAGCGCCGGTTGCGCAAGCGCCGCTGTGCCGAAAGCCGCGCCGCGCATTGGCAGGCAGTGCAGCACCGCGGGCGGAACGCCGGCTTCATGCAACAGCGCCGTCATCTGCGCCGCAATCAGCGAGGTCGTTTCAGCCGGTTTCGCGACCACCGCATTGCCGGCGACCAGCGCCGCAGCGATCTGGCCGGTGAAAATAGCCAGCGGAAAATTCCACGGACTGATGCAGGCGAACACACCGCGTCCGGTCAGCGTCAAGTCGTTGGTTTCGCCGGTGGGCCCGCTGAGGCGTTGCGGCGCCAGCAGCGTGCGGCGCGCTTCCGCGGCGTAATAGCGGCAGAAATCGATTGCCTCGCGCCATTCTGCCACCGCGTCCGGCAGGGTTTTGCCGGCTTCACGTACTAACAAACTCAGATAATCTGCGCGCCGCGACTGCAGCAGATCCGCCGCCCACTCCAGGCAGGTGGCGCGCTGCACGACGCCGCGCGCGTTCCACGCGGGCCAGGCGGCGGCGGCGGCCGCGAACGCCTGCGCAACATCGGCTGGCGTGCCGAACCGCACTTCGCCCGGGCGATCATTCGCATTCGCGGGATTGATCACCGCGACCGCTTCGCCGGCGGGCGGGCCGGCCTGATAGCTGCGCGCGGCGCGCTCTGCGAGCTCGCGCTGCATGACCTGCAGTTCGCGCTGCAATCCAAAATCAACGCCGGGCGAATTGGCGCGTGCGGCGCCATAGAGCTGTGGCGGCAATGCGATACCCGGATGCGGCAGTTGCGACGGATCGCCGAGGCCCGTCCAGGGGTCCTGGACCAGCTCATCTACCGGCACACTCTCGTCCATGAAACGATTCACGAACGAGGTGTTAGCACCGTTCTCAATCAGGCGGCGCACCAGGTAGGCCAGCAGATCGGCATGCTCGCCGACCGGCGCATAGGCGCGCACCTGCGGAAAACTCACGACCTGGCGCCGCGCTTCGTCATACAACAGCGCGCCCATGCCATGCAGACGCTGGAACTCATAGCCGCGCGCATCCGGCGCCATGGCCAGCACCGCCGCGATGCTGTGCGCATTGTGGGTCGCGAACTGCGACCAGATCCGTTCCCGCTTGGCTAACAAACGCGCCGCGCAGGCAAGCCAGCAGATGTCGGTGGTCGACTTGCGCGTGTAGACCGGATAGCCCGCGAGCCCACGCTCCTGGGCGCGCTTGATCTCGCTGTCCCAGTACGCGCCTTTGACCAGCCTTACGCTCATGCGCCGGCCGGTAGCCCGGCAAAGCTCATCCACCCAATCGATGACGGCCGCGGCGCGCTTGCCATAGGCCTGCACCGCCAGTCCCAACCCCGGCCAGTCCCGCGTGGTGCTGTCGCGGGCCAGCGCCTCGATGACCGCCAGTGAAATCTCAAGGCGCTCGGCTTCCTCGGCATCGATCGTGACGCCGACATCACGCGCCGCAGCGGCCCGCACCAGTTGCAGCGCGCGTGGCGTCACGCTGCGGTGCACGGTATGCGCATGCGTCAGCGCAAAACGAGGTTCCAGCGCAGACAGCTTGATCGAAATGGCGGAACGACTGTGCAGCGGCTCGCCGACACGCTCTGCGCCCAGTGCTGCAATCGCGTGCAGGTAGGCGGTCTGGTAATTATCCGCTTCGCGCCGGGTACGCGCGCCCTCACCTAACATATCGAACGAGCACAAGGCCAGCGGCGCCTCCGAACGGCTGCGCGACAACGCCTCCTCGATGCTGCGCCCGACCACAAACTCGCCGCCGGTGATTTTCATCGCGCGGCGCATGGCCTGCCGGATCACCGGTTCGCCGCTGCGGCGCATCAGACTGCGCAGCCAGCCGCCGGCATCGGCGCGCATGGCCGCGGGTAAATCCACGATGCGTCCGGTCAGCATCAGGCCCCAGGTCGAGGCATTGACGAACAGCGAGTCCGACTGCCCTGCATGCTGTGACCAGTCGCCGTCGGTGAGCTTTTCGGCGATCAATTTGTCGGCCGTCGCGTCGTCCGGAATCCGCAGCAGCGCCTCCGCCAGGCACATGAGCGCGATGCCCTCGTGGTTGGCGAGGCCGAATTCCTGCAAAAAGGCGTCGAGATAACTGCGTTCGTCGGCGCGCGCGCGGGCGCCGCTGACAAACTGCCGAGCGCGCTGCAGCGTTGCTGTGCGAATCGAGTCCGCGGGCGGCGCTCCTAACGCCAGCACCGCGCCGACCTCGTCGCGCCCGGCCGCGTCGCAAATCGCTTCCCAGGCAGCTGTCAGTGCGGCGGTCATGGTCAGTTGACCCGCTGCGACGGCGGCGGCGGTGGCGCACCCGCCTGCAGCAGCTCGGCAATGTCGATCGCGTCGAATCGCCAGGGCTTCTGGCAAAACTCACAGGTCACGGTGACCGCGCCCTGCTCCTCGATGAGTTCCTGCAGGTCCCCCTCGCCTAACGACCGCAGCACGCCGGCGATGCGCTCCTGGCTGCAACGGCAGTGGAAACGCACCGCCTGGGGCGCAAACAGGCGCACATCCTCGCCGGCACCGCAGCGGCGCGCCAGCGCCGCACAATCGGTTGCTGACAAATCCGCCAAAGTGAAATCCCGCAGCACGGCCGCAGACCGCTCCCAGAGCTGATCCGGATCCGGCGCGTCAACGACCGCAATGCCGCCGCTGAGCGGCAGGCGCTGCAGCAGCACGCCGGTCGCACCGTCACCGTCGGCAGTCAGTCGCAACACCGTCGCCAGCTGTTCGGATTGCTGACAATAGTGCTCCAGCGCTTCGGCGAGCGAGTCGCCGACCAATGGCACAATGCCCTGATAGCGAGATGACGCGTCGGCCGCTGTCTCGACGGTCACGGTCAGTTGCCCCGCTCCGGCGAGCGCCTGGAAATCCGGCCGCACGGCGGCAGCATCGAAACGCGCCAAAGCCCGCAGGTCAAAGGAGTTGCTGCACTGGACCACCAGCAGGCGCACCGCGCCATTGCCCTGCAATTGCAGCGTCAGGGTGCCGTCAAATTTGAGCGTCGACGCCAGCAGTACCGCAGCGGCGGAGGCCTCGCCTAACAAATCGCGCACGGGGTCCGGATAGCTGGCATGTTCGCGCAGCGCTTCCCAAACCGAGGTCAACCTGACCCGCTGGCCGCGCACCGCGCCGTCCTGCAGCACGAACCGCCGCACTGCATCATGATCGCTCACCCGGCTAACATCTTTTTGAGGAGCTCGTTGAGCTGCGCCGGGTTGGCCTTGCCCGCCGTGGCCTTCATGACCTGTCCGACGAAGAATCCAAACAGCTTGTCCTTGCCGGAGCGGTAGTTGGCCAGCTGGCCGGGATTCTTCGCCATGACGTCGCGGATCGCCGTTTCGATGGCGCCAGAATCAGTGATCTGGCGCAGACCGCGCGCTTCGATGATGGCGTCGGCGCTGCTGCCTTGCGCCCACATCGCCTCGAAGACTTCCTTGGCGATCTTGCCGGAAATCGTGTTGTCGCGGAGCCGCGCGATCAGACCGGCCAGCGCGGCCGCATCGACCCTGGATGCGCCGATTTCGAGATTGTTAGCATTGAGCTGGGCCGACAGATCGCCCATGACCCAGTTGGAGCACAGCTTGGGATCGCCGCCGACGCGCTGCACGACGTCTTCATAAAACGCCGCGATTTCGCGGCCGGCTGTCAGCACGCCGGCGTCGTACTCCGACAGGCCGAAGGCATCGACGAAGCGCGCCGCCTTGGCGTCCGGCAATTCCGGCAGGCTGCGGCGCACCGCGGCAATCGTTTCCTGGTCGAGCACCACGGGCAGCAGATCCGGATCCGGGAAATAGCGGTAGTCGTTCGCTTCTTCCTTGGAACGCATCGAGCGTGTCTCGCCCTTGTCAGGGTCGTAGAGCCGCGTTTCCTGCAGCACTTTGCCGCCAGATTCGATCACATCGATCTGGCGCGCCACCTCGTAGTTGATCGCTTTCTCGACGTAGCGGAACGAGTTGATGTTCTTGATTTCTGCGCGCGTGCCAAATTTTTCCGCGCCCCTGGGCCGCACCGAGACGTTCGCATCGCAACGGAACGAGCCTTCCTGCATGTTGCCATCGCAGATCTCGAGATAACGCACCAGCGTGTGAATTTTCTTCATGTACGCGACCGCTTCCCGGGCGGAACGCATATCGGGCTCAGAGACGATTTCCAGCAGCGGCGTGCCGGCGCGATTGAGATCGATGCCTGACGAACCGGCAATGCCCTCGTGCATGGACTTGCCCGCATCCTCTTCCAGATGCGCACGCGTAATGCCGATGTGCTTGCGTGTACCGTCTTCCAGCAACACCTCGACCGCGCCGCGCGCCACGATCGGCAGCTCATACTGCGAAATCTGGTAGCCCTTGGGCAGATCCGGGTAGAAGTAGTTCTTGCGCGCAAACACCGAGCGCTCGGCCACCTGCGCGCCGACCGCCAGACCGAACTTGATCGCCATGCGCACCGCTGCCGAATTCAGCACCGGCAACACGCCGGGGTAACCGAGGTCCACGAGATTAGCCTGGCTGTTAGGTGTCGCGCCATAGGCGGTAGCCGAGGACGAAAAGATCTTGGAGCGCGTGGCGAGCTGCGCGTGAATCTCCAGACCGATGACCGTTTCCCATTGCATGGCTGATTCCTGCACGGCTAATTCACCCAGGCCGACGGTACGCGCGCGTGCCAGTCGGTCTCCTGCTGATAGCGGTGCGCAAGATTCAGCAACCGCGCTTCGCTGAAATGCGGCCCCATGATCTGCAGACCTAACGGCAGGCCGCCGGCAAAGCCGCAGGGTACGGACAACCCCGGAATGCCGGCCAGGTTCGCGCCGATGGTATAGATGTCATTCAGGTACATCGTGATCGGGTCCGAGGTCTTGGCGCCGAGCGCAAACGCCGCGGTGGGCGAGGTCGGCCCGACCAGCGCGTCAACTTCGCCAAAGGCGCGTGCAAAATCCTGTGCGATCAACTGCCGGACTTTCTGCGCCTTGAGGTAATAGGCGTCGTAGTAACCCGCGGACAGCACGTAGGTGCCCGTCATGATGCGGCGCTTGACCTCCGCGCCGAAGCCCTCGCCGCGCGAACGCTTGTAAAGATCCATGAGGTCACGCGGGTTTTCGCAGCGATGCCCAAAACGCACGCCATCGAAGCGCGCCAGGTTCGAGGAGCATTCGGCGGGCGCGACCACGTAATAAGTGGGCACCGACAACGGCAGATTCGGGCAGCTAACATCCTTGAGCCTGGCGCCCAGCTTTTCGTAAACCTTCAATGCGTCGCGGACCGCCTGGCCGCAAGTGGCATCGAGGCCGGCGTCAAAGAATTCGCGCACCACGCCGATGGTCACGCCGGCGAGCGAATCGCCGAGCGTCGCGGCATAGTCCGGCACCGGCGAATCGACGCTGGTGGAATCCCGGGGATCGAAGCCCGCCATGGCGCGCAGCATCAGCGCGGAATCCTCGGCGGTCACTGTTAGCGTGCCGGCCTGATCGAGCGACGACGCAAAGGCGATCATGCCGTAGCGCGACACGCGACCGTAGGTGGGCTTGAGACCGGTGATGCCGCAAAGCGCCGCGGGCTGGCGAATTGAGCCGCCGGTGTCGGTTGCGGTCGCCGCCGGCGCCAGCCGGGCCGCCACGACCGCGGCGGAACCGCCCGAGGATCCGCCCGGCACCATGCTGGCATCCCAGGGGTTGCGGACCGGCCCGTAGTAGCTGGTTTCGTTGGACGAGCCCATCGCGAACTCGTCCATGTTGGCCTTGCCGAGCATGACCATGCCAGCCGCCTTGAGCCTCGCAACCACAGTGGCGTCATACGGCGACACAAAGTTCGACAGCATCTTCGAGGCGCAGCTCGTCAGCACGCCCTCGGTGCAGAAAATGTCCTTATGAACCATGGGGATACCGCACAGCGCGCCCGCTTTGCCGGCCGCCAGGTCGGCGTCGGCTGCCCGCGCGGCGGCTAACGCCTGCGCCGCTGTTAGCGTGATCATCGTGTTCAACCTGGGCTGCGAGGCGCTGAGCCGGGCGAGCATCGCCTGGGTCAGTTCGACGCTGCTGAAGCGCCGTTGCCGCAGTCCAGCAGCCATTTGCGCAATGGTTAAAGTGTGCAGCACGTCTTACTCGATAACCTTGGGGACGACATATAGTGCGGCGGCAACCTGCGGTGCGTTGCGTTGATACCGCTCGTGGTGGTCGCTTTCGAGCACTTCATCTGCACGCAAACGCTGTGACAGACCCGCCAGCGGGTGTGCCATGGGCGTGATGCCGTCGGTTTTGGCGCGGTCGAGCTCGCCAACGAAGTTCATGATGCTCGACAGGGACTGCACGTAAACGGGAATTTCCGTTTCTGTCAGGTTGAGGCGCGCCAAGTGCGCGATACTGTCGATGTCTTTGCGTGTCAGGCTCATGAGGATCTGCTGAAAACCGCTGAAAAAACGGCGCGCAATAATACACGCTTGCCTTGTGTCAAGTCTCACCCGTTGCTAAATTACCAGCCTTCTAATGGCGCTCGCTTGGCGCCTCCGGAATTACCCGATGTTCAAACGTTTTCGCGGCGCGTTTTCCACTGACCTGTCCATTGATCTTGGTACGGCCAATACCCTGGTCTATGTCCGGGGTCAGGGTATCGTACTCAACGAACCTTCGGTGGTCGCAATTCAGGATGACCCGAATCGCGGCACCAAAACCATCGTCGCGGTGGGCCAGGAGGCCAAGATGATGCTCGGTCGCACACCGGGGCACATCACGGCGGTGCGGCCGATGAAGGACGGCGTGATCGCCGACTTCACCTACACCGAGAAGATGCTGCAGCACTTCATCAAGAAGATTCACGGCAATCGCATCTTCAAGCCGGCGCCACGGGTACTGGTCTGCGTACCGTTCGGTTCGACCCAGGTAGAACGCCGCGCCATCCAGGAATCCGCCGAAGGCGCCGGCGCGCGCACCGTCAAGACGGTTAGCGAGCCGATGGCGGCTGCCGTGGGCGCCGGGTTGCCGGTGCAGGAAGCGCGCGGCTCGATGGTGCTCGACATCGGTGGCGGCACCTCGGAAGTGGCGGTGCTGTCGCTGAATGGCATCGTCTATGCGAATTCGACCCGCATCGGCGGCGATCGATTCGACGACGCGATTATCAACTACGTGCGCCGTAACTACGGCATCCTGATCGGCGAAGCCACGGCCGAGCGCATCAAGTTTGAAATCGGCTCAGCCTACCCGGGCCAGCAGGTGCGCGAGATGTCGGTCAAGGGCCGCAATCTCTCCGAAGGCGTGCCGCGCAGCTTCATGCTGAATTCCAATGAAATTCTCGAGGCGCTGCAGGAGCCGCTGCAGGGCATCGTCAGCGCGGTCAAACAGGCGCTGGAACAAACGCCGCCGGAACTTGGCGCGGACGTCGCCGACCGGGGCATTGTGCTAACAGGCGGCGGCGCGCTGCTGCGCGACATCGACAAATTGCTGTCCGAGGAAACCGGCCTGCCAGTGTTCATCGCCGAAGATCCGCTGACCTGCGTTGCGCGCGGCGGCGGCCGAATCCTGGAGCTGATGGACGAACTCGGCCCCGGCCACTTCGGCGTCGAGTAGAGGCAGCCCACGAACCGCACGATTCGGCAACGCGGCCCGTCAGCGGGGTTCCGTTTCGCCTGTTACGCCGCGCTGGCGGTCGCGTTGATGTACATCGATCAACGCAAGGGCTGGCTGGAATCGGCACGCTACTCGCTCCAGGCCGCCACTTACCCGGTGCAGGTTGCGGCCAATTCGCCGTCGACGGCCTGGTTTGCGTTGCGGGAATGGCTGCGGTCGCGCAACTCGATGCAGCTGGAAATCGATCGGCTGCGGCTGGCTAACAGATTACTGGCGCTGCGCGCGATGCGCGTGGAGATGCTGGAGCGCGACAACAGCCGCCTGCAGGACCTCAAGCAGCAGATGCCGCCGCTGATCGAGCGCTGGCAACCCGCGCAGATCCTGTCATCCGAACTCAGCAGCCTGCGACAGCGGCTGGTGATTGCAGGTGGCGCGCGCGCTGGCGGGTTCAAGGGCCAGGCCGTCCTCGGCCAGGGCGGTGTGTTAGGCCAGACCCTGCGCGTCGGCCCTTTCAGTTCCGAGGTCATGTTGCTGACCGATCCCGAGCATGCGATGCCGGTAATGATCGTGCGCAATGGGCTGCGTACCCTCGCGGTCGGCGGCGGCTCGCGCGACGCACTCACCCTGCCTTACCTCCCGGCACAAAGCGATGTCCTGGTCGGCGATCAACTTGTCAGCTCCGGGCTCGGCGGCGTGTACCCGGCCGGATTTCCGGTCGCAACCGTGACCCGGGTGCGTCGCGACGGTGCCAACTCGTTAGCCAGCATCGATGCACGCATGGCTGCGCCGGTGGACCGCGATCGTGAGGTGGCGCTGGTCTGGTTTGCCGCTGCTAACACAGCTGCGGCCAGCAAGGCAACGGATCTGCCGCCGCCAGCCGGAGCGACTGCGCGATGAGTAATGCCGACCGCACACCGCGCCTGGCGGCCATCCTGACCACGCTGCTGGCGCTGCTGCTGCAACTGTTGCCGTTGCCCACGGTGTTAGCCTGGTTGCGGCCGTCTTTCGCGGTGCTGACAGTGCTTTTCTGGTCGATGGCAGCGCCACGAGCCGGCGGATTTCTTCTGGCGTTTGCAACCGGCCTGGCGCTGGATGTATTCAAGGGCGCGGTCCTGGGCCAGCATGCGCTCGCGTTTGCGTTGATCGTCTACGTCGCAATTCGTTATCACCTGCAACTGCGCAACAAGCCACTGCTGGAGCAGGCGCTGTTTGTCGGCTTGATGATGCTGGTCTTTGAGACGGTTATCTGGGCCATCGACGGCTGGAGCGGCCACCCGATGAATTCCGCCGGGCGCTGGGTGCATGTCGCAACCGGTACCGCGGTATTTCCATTGATAGTCGCATTGCTCGACCGCTACGCCGTCGCGCGTTAGTGCCCCATGGCCCAGCGCGTCACCATCAAGGATAACTGGGGCGAGCAACGGCTGTTCGAGGGCCGCATCTACGTCGCAGCAGCGCTCGCCGCGGCGCTCGCCATTGCCTTGATCGGCCGGCTCGCCTACCTGCAGATCATCCGTTTCGACTATTACACCGAGCTCAGCCAGGGCAACCACGTGCGCATCGAGCCGCTGCCGGCCGCGCGTGGAGTCATCTATGATCGCAACGGCGCGGTACTCGCGGAAAATCGCCCGGCCTACCAGCTCGAGCTGATCCGCGAACAGGTCGGCAACGAAAAGGCGCTGCGTGCGACTCTGGATCAACTGGTGCGGCTCAAACTGCTCGACCGCGAAGAGATTGCGGACCTGCTGCGCACCATCCGCTCACGCCGTGAGTTCGACACCGTGCCACTGCGGCTGCGGCTCAGCGATGAGGAAATTGCGCGCTTCGCGTTGCGCCGCTTTGAATTTCGCGGTGTCGACATACGCACACGTCTCGCGCGTTACTACCCTAACGGCGAACTGGCGGTACATGCACTCGGCTACGTCGCTGCCATTGCCGAGCAGGATCTGCAACGTATCGACCGCGCGGCCTATGCGGGCACCAGCCTGATCGGCAAGCTCGGGGTGGAGGCTGCCTATGAAGCCGCGTTGCATGGCCAGAATGGCGCGCGCGAGGTGCTGGTCAACGCCCAGGGCCGTTCGGTCGACAATCTGAGCAAGCTGGTCCCGCAGCTGCGTACCACCGTGCCCAGGCCCGGCACCAACCTGGTGTTGAGCATCGACCTCGAGGTGCAAAAGGTGGCCGAACAGGCGATCCTGAATCAGCGTGGTGCGATCGTCGCCATCGATCCGCGCAATGGCGACGTCATCGCGTTAGCCAGCCGGCCCGGCTTCGATCCCAACTTTTTCGGACGCGGACTGACACGCGCGGAGTTCGCGGCGCTCAATGACAATGTCGACCGGCCACTGTTCAATCGGGCGCTGCGCGGCACCTATCCGCCGGGCTCGACCATCAAACCCGTGGTCGCGCTGGCGGCGCTCAGCAACGGCGTGATGGTTCCCGAGGATTCACGTTTCTGCCGCGGCTATTACACCTTGCCCGGCAGCAGCCATCGCTTTCGCGACTGGAAGCCGAAGGGCCACGGCGCAGTGGACATGGTGCATGCGATTGCCCAGTCCTGCGATGTGTATTTCTATGGCGTGGCCGCGGCGCTGGGGCCGGACCGCATGGCTGAAACGCTCGGCAAATTTGGCCTGGGCAGCATCACCGGCATCGACATCAGCGGCGAAAAATCCGGCTTGCTGCCGACACCTGCCTGGAAACGCAGCGCATTCAAGCGCGCGGAATTGAAGACCTGGTTTCCCGGTGAAACTGTCATCTTCGGCATTGGCCAGGGCTTTTTGTTAGCCACGCCGCTGCAGATGGCGCACCTGGCGGGCGTGATTGCCAATCGCGGCACGAGTTTTGCGCCACGCCTGGTCACGGCGCTGCGCGATCCGGTGACCCAGAAGCTAACACCGGTGGCGCCGAAACCGCTGGCCAGTGTTACCGCGGACGCGGCCCAGTGGCAGACCATTATCGACGGCATGTTCGCGGTTACGCACGGCGGCACCGCCAGCCGCAGCGCCGCTGGCGCGGAGTACAGCATTGCCGGCAAGACCGGCACCGCCCAGGTCTTCGGTATCGCGCAGGACCAGAAATACGTTGAGAAAGACATCAGCGAGCGGTTGCGCGACCATGCCTGGTTCATTGCTTTTGCGCCGGTTGACGACCCGCGCATCGCCGTCGCGGTGCTGGTCGAGAACGGCCGCAGCGGCAGTGGCACCGCGGCGCCACTGTCGCGCCTGGTCATGGATGCCTACCTGATGCGCAAATTTCCACCGCCGCCTGGTGCAGTTGCAGCGCCGGCGGTCGCAACCGGAGACGAGTAGTGGCTGACGATTTCGGTTTGGGAACTTTCGGCTCGCTGGGCTGGCGAACCCGCATGCTCAGCAAACTGCGCCTCGACGGCCCGCTGGTGGTCGGCCTGGCGCTGATCGCACTGTACGGCCAGCTCGTACTGTACAGCGCGTCGGGCGAGAGTCTGCGCCGGGTGCTCGATGGCAGCTTGCGCATTCTGTTAGGTGGCATCGCCATGATTACCGTGGCGCAAATCAAGCCGTCGATGCTGCGGCGCAGCGCGCCGTGGTTGTTTGCGTTTGGCATCCTGCTGCTGATTGTCGTTGACGCCATTGGCTACGTCAGCAAGGGCGCGCAGCGCTGGCTGGACCTGGGATTCGTACGCTTCCAGCCCTCGGAAATCATGAAGCTGGCGGTACCGATGATGGCGGCCTGGTATCTGCACGAACGACGCCTGCCGCCCGGCGTGATCACGACAGCCGGCGTGCTCGGAATCATCCTGCTGCCTGCCGGTCTCACCATCCTGCAACCGGATCTGGGCACGGGGCTGCTGATCATCATCGGCGGCGGCCTGGTGCTGATCCTCGCCGGCCTGCAGGTGCGCATCATGCTGTTAGCTGCGGTACTCGCCGGTACCGGCGCCTGGATCGGCTGGGAATTCCTGCACGACTATCAGCGTAATCGCGTGCTGATGTTTCTCAATCCCGAACTCGATCCGCTGGGTGCCGGTTATCACAGCATCCAGTCGGCGATCGCGATCGGTTCAGGCGGCGTGTTTGGCCGTGGCTGGCTGCACGGCAGCCAGGGTCAGCTGGATTTTCTGCCGGAACGGTCCACGGACTTCATCTATGCCGTCGTTGGCGAGGAATTTGGCATGGTGGGCGCCGTGATCCTGCTGCTGCTCTATCTATTTGTGTTAGGTCGCGCGCTCTATCTCGCGCTGCAGACCCAGAACACCTTCGCGCGACTGTTGTCCGGCAGCATTGCGCTCACCTTCATTGTCTACGTGCTCATCAACATGGGCATGGTCAGCGGCCTGATGCCGGTGGTCGGCGTGCCGCTGCCCTTGTTCAGCTACGGCGGCACGTCGGCGGTTACGTTGCTGAGTGGTTTCGGTATCCTGATGTCACTCTATTCCCACCGGAAACTGGTTGCTTGAGTCTGTTATCTGACAACCTGCGGCGTTGCTTGCCACTGGTGCTGACCCTGGCACTGCTGCCCTGCGCCGCGATGCCGCCGGTGGGCGAAGCGCCGTTCCTCGACCAGCGCGGTGGTTTCGACCTCAACCGCCGTGAGATCCAGGACTTTGTCAGCAGCATGGTTACGCGGCATGGTTTTCCGCGCACCGCGGTGCTGGAAACTCTGGCGGACGCGGAACCGCAGGCCCGAATCCTGGAGCTGATTGCCCGGCCCGCGGAGCGCGTGACGCCGTGGTGGCGCTACCGCAGTAATTTTCTCAACGCCGAGCGCATCAATTCGGGCGCGGCATTCTGGGCCGAGCACCGCGCGCCGCTGGCGCGTGCGGAGAAGCAGACCGGGGTGCCCGCAGCGTACATAGTGGCAATTATCGGCGTGGAAACCGCCTATGGGCGCATCACCGGCAATTGGCGCGCGCTCGACGCGCTGATGACCCTCGGCTTCGACTATCCACCACGCGCGCCGTTCTTCCGCGGCGAACTCGAGCAACTGCTGTTGCTGGCGCGCGACGAACGGCTCGACCCGGCGCAGTTGCGCGGCTCCTATGCCGGTGCGTTAGGCCCGCCGCAATTCATGCCATCGAGCTACCGCCGCTATGCGCTGGATGCGGACGGTGACGGGCGCCGCGATCTGTTGCGCGACTGGGACGATGTCATCGCCAGCGTCGCCAACTACTTCAAGGCGCATGGCTGGAGCGCGGGCTCGCCAGTCCTGCTGGAGGCGAGTTCCGACGCCGACACTTTTGCGAAACTTGATTTTCGCAACCTGGAGCTGAACGAAACCCTGGGCGCGCTGCGCGCCAGGGGCGTGGCCTTTGCGAGCGAGTTGCCAGACGTCACAGCGGCAATGCTGCTGCCCGCAGAACTGGAATCCGGACCTAACGTCCGCATCGGCCTGGCCAATTTCAAAGTCATCACGCAATACAATCGCAGCATTCGCTACGCCATGGCCGTGCATGACCTGGCCAAGGACATTACCCGGCGCATGGCGGCGGGCGGCTGATGACGGCCAGACTTGCGGGCGTTTTTCTGCTAACAACGGGGCTGCTGGTGTCGGGCTGCAGCACCCTGGTTTCGCGCCCACCGCCGCCGCCGGCTCCAGTGCCTGAAATTCTGGCGCCGCCGCTGCAGTTGCCGCCCGACCCGGTGCCGCGTGCGGAACCGCGCAGCCGCTATGGCAACCCAGCGAGCTACGAAGTCTTCGGCCGGCGTTATTTCGTGCTTGCAGACGCCGGCGGCTTCCGTGAACGCGGCACCGCGTCCTGGTATGGACCCGGTTTTCATGGCGAGCGCACCTCCAGCGGCGAGCCCTACGACATGTATGGCATGACTGCCGCCCACAAGACGCTGCCCCTGCCTGCCTACGTTCGCGTGGAGAACCTCGGCAATGGCCGGGCGGTCGTGGTGCGCGTGAACGATCGCGGCCCCTTTGTCGGCGACCGGATCATTGACCTGTCGTATTCGGCGGCCGCCAAACTCGACATGCTGCGCATGGGCACGGCGCCGGTAGAAATCACCGTGGTAAACGCGCCGGCGGCCGGCGATCCGGGCGCTGCGACCGCGCCGCCAGCCGCAGTTGCGATTGCGCCCGGCGTTCCAGCGCCGGCAACGCTGCCGATCACCGGACGGTTTGTGCAGGCCGGCGCATTCGGCTCGCGGGACAACGCCGAGCGACTCGCGAGCCGCTTGCGCGGCGCCGGGTTTTCCAGCGTAGAACTGCAAGCGACAGTCTCCGCAAGCGGCACCGCGCTGCTGCGTGTCTGCATCGGCCCTGTGGCCAGCGCCGCCGAGGCGGACGATGTCATCGAGCGCCTCGTGCTCGCCGGCATTCCGGATGCGCGACTCGTGCATCCACAAGCGCCGCAATGATCTAAAATCGCGACCCCTTTGCTGCAGTCCGCCGGAACTTCCCCCCTATGCCGAAAATGACCCGTTGCTGTGGCGCCAGGCTCATTGCCGCGCTGTTTGTTAGCTTGCCCGCCGTGGCCGCGGTGCCCATTCCGGCGCCGCCCGACCTGCCGGTGCGGTCGCACATCCTCATCGATTTCGACAGCGGCCGCGTGCTGGCGAGCCTGAATGCCGACCTGAAGCTCGAGCCGGCCAGTCTTACCAAATTGATGACCGCCTACGCGGCGTTTGTCGCGCTGCGCGAGGGGCGCCTGCTGCTGACCGATGACGTCGTGATCAGCGAGAAAGCCTGGCGCATGGAAGGCTCGCGCTCGTTCATCGAAGTCGGCAAACACATTCCGGCTGAGGTGCTGATCAAGGGCATGATCGTGCAGTCCGGCAATGACGCCTCGATTGCCCTGGCCGAACGCGTCGGCGGATCCGAGGCAGGCTTGGTCTCCATGATGAACGAATATGCGCGTCGCCTCGGCATGGCTAACAGTCATTTCAGCAACGCGACCGGACTGCCAGATCCGGCGCTGCACGTCACTGCGCGTGACATGGCGACCCTGGCCAGGGCGCTGATTCGCGAGTTCCCGCAATATTACAAATGGTACTCGCAGCGCGAATTCGTCTGGAACGATATCCGGCAACCTAACAGAAATGGCCTGCTGAGCCGGGATCCGACGGTCGACGGCATGAAGACCGGCTTCACCGACTCGGCCGGCTACTGCCTGGTCAGCTCGGCGCTGCGCAACCGGATGCGGCTGATCTCCGTGGTGTTAGGTACCGAGTCGATCAAGGCACGCGAGGACGCGAGCGCGGCGCTGCTGAACTACGGCTACACATTCTTCGAAACCGTCAAAGTGCACGCGGCTGGCGACACCATACTGAAGCCGCGCGTCTACAAGGGCGCGAGTGCCGACGTCGGCGCCACGTTGCAGCGCGACGTATTCGTGACGGTCGGCCGCGGCGAAGGCGTCAAGGTGCAGGCCACGGCCACGGCGCGCGAACCGCTGATTGCACCGCTGCAGACTAACGTCGCCGTTGGCGAACTTACGGTGCGCGATGGCGCGGATGTCGTGGCCAAAGTACCGCTGTTCCCGGCCAAGGCCGTCGCAGTCGGCGGTTGGTGGACGCGCGCGACCGATACCGTGGCGCTCTGGTTCCGTTAGGTTGCCGGGAGGCCCTGCCTGTATGGCGACGCCACTGCCCATCTGCTACCTGAATGGCGGCTACCTGCCACTCGCAGACGCGCGGATTTCGCCGCTCGACCGTGGCTTCCTGTTTGCCGACGCCGTTTATGAAGTCATGCCGGTGTATGGCAGCCGCCCGTTTCGCTTTGCCGAGCATTTCGCGCGCCTGCGGCACAGCCTGGCAGCGATTCAGCTGCGCGAGCCGTTGAACGACGCCGCATGGCGCGAGATGACTCGACAATTGATTGCGCGCAATGGCGGCGGTGACCTGTATATCTATCTGCAGGTGTCGCGCGGCGCCGATGTCGGGCGGAATCCCGCACCGTTCCCCGACCTGCACACCGTGTTCGCCTTTTGCGGCCCCTGGCCGGTCCAGCCGGCGAGCATTACGACCGACGGTATTGCCGGCATTACGGCACCCGATCCACGCTGGGCGCGCTGCGACATCAAGTCGGTCGGGCTGCTGCCTAACATTTTGCTGCGCCAGGCGGCGGTGGACGCCGGCGCCGGCGAGACCCTGATGCTGCGCAATGGCTTCCTGACCGAAGCCACCTCGGCCGCTGCGCACGTGGTCATCGACGGCGTTCTGCTAACACCGCCCGAGTCGATGCAGATCCTGCCCGGCACCACACGCAGCGTCATCGAATTGCTGGCAGATCAGATTCAACTGCCGCGAAAGACGACTGCGATCAGCGAGGCGCAACTGCGTTCCGCCACCGAAATCCTGATCAGCTCCGCGTTGCGAGAAGTACTGCCATTGACCCACCTCGATGGCAAGCCAGTTGGCGCAGGAGTCCCCGGCCCGGTGTGGCGCCGCTTGCGGACCGCGTTTGATCAGTACAAAGTGACGGTGGCGTCCGCGCCCTGGTAGCCGTGGCCGATCAGGACCTCGAATTACTGCAGTTCCCGACCGCCTATCCGATCAAGGTGGTGTGCCGGCGACGGGCCGACCTGCGGATCGAGATCGATGCGATCGTGCGCCGCCACACCCCTGAGCTCGGCGACGACGCGATCCTGGAACGAGACAGCAGCGCCGGCAACTACGTGTCCATCTCCTATGCGCTGACCGCGCGCAGTGCCGAGCACATCACCCTGTTGATTACCGAGTTGCGTGGCCACGACTTCGTCGTGATGGTGCTGTAGCAGACCTAATGTCCGATCAGCGACAGGAATTCCTTGCGCGTGTCAGGGTTCTTCTTGATTGAACCGCGCAGTGCCGACGTCACGGTGGATGAGCCGGCGTGCTTGACGCCGCGCGATTCCATGCACAGGTGGCGGCATTCCAGTACTACAGCGACACCCAGCGGCTGCAGATGCTTGGCGAGCGCATCCGCAATCTGATTGGTCAGGCGCTCCTGCACCTGCAAGCGCCGTGAATAAACCTCGACCAGTCTCGAGATCTTGGACAGCCCGAGGATCTTCTTGTCGGGCACATAGCCGACATAGGCCTTGCCGAAAAACGGCGCGAGATGGTGCTCGCACAGTGAGTAAACTGGAATGTCGCGCACGATGACCATCTCATCGACGCCCTCGCCGCCATCCTCAAACACCTTGAGCACGTCTTCCGGCTTCTCGCGATAGCCACTGGTGTACTCGGCCATGGCCTTTAGAAAGCGCAGCGGCGTCTCGTGCAGGCCCTCGCGATCCGGGTCCTCGCCAATCAGGCGCAGCAGCTGGCGCACCATCTCCACATCCTTGGATTGGTATTTGTGATTCCTGTCGGCAGCCATACCGGGTTCCTTTGTTAGCTTTTCATTACCAGTCGCTCGATCAGCAGCGGCGCGAAGGCACGCGCCACCGCTGACAATTCCCACCGCCCGCCGCAGGCGCTGATCTGTGTCATCGTGAGACCAGCATACCCGCACGGGTTGATCCGGTCGAACGGCGCCAGGTCCATGTTCACATTCAGCGCCAGGCCGTGGTAGCTGCCGCCGCGCCGGACGCGAATCCCGATGCTCGCGATCTTGGCAGTGCCGGTATAGACCCCGGGGGCGTGCGCCCGCGCACGGGCCGTTATCCCGTAGCCGGCCAGCAACTCGATGGTCGCCTGCTCCAGCGCCGTTACCAGATCGCGCACGCCGAGCCCGGCGCGCCGCAGGTCAATCAGCGGATACACCATCAGCTGTCCGGGCCCGTGATAGGTCACCTGGCCACCACGATCGATGCGCACCACGGGAATGTCGCCGGCCGCGAGTACATGGCCCGGATCGGCATTCATGCCCAGCGTGAAAACCGGCGGATGTTCCAGAAACCAGATCTGATCCGGCGTGGTGGCGTCACGACGATCGGTGAGCGCCTGCATCTCGCGCCAGACGGGCTCGTAGTCGCAGCGGCCGCGCCAGTCACAGACGATACCGTCCCGCGCAAACCACGGCGCGGCGACTTTGTTAGCCAGAGCCATGCTCAGGCCGGCAAACGCGCATTATCGAGACCTGCGTTGTTGCCCTGCAGGGCCTGCTCGGCACGATAACTGGAACGCACCAGGGGGCCGGCAACGCATTCGCGGAAGCCGCGGGCTAACGCCTCCGCCCGATAGTAATCGAATTCCGCCGGCGTGACGAAGCGCGCTACCGGCAGATGATTCGGCGTCGGCCGCAAATATTGCCCCAGGGTCAGTAGGTCGACCTGCGTGGCCCGCAGATCGTCCAGCGTCGCGAGGATCTCCTCGTCGGTCTCGCCCAGCCCTAACATCAGGCTGGTCTTGGTCAGCACGTAGGGACGATGCCGCTTGGCAAAGGCCAGAACCTGCAGCGTTTGCTCGTAGCCCGCACGCGGATCGCGCACCGGATGGGTCAGACGGCGCACCGTTTCGACGTTCTGCGCGAACACCTCCAGGCCCGACTCGACGACCATGGCCACATGTCCGGTCACGCCCTGAAAATCCGGTGTCAGCGCTTCGACGGCGGTCGCGGGCGTCAGTTGCTTGATTGCACGCACCGTCGCCGCAAAATGGGCCGCGCCGCCATCCGGCAGATCATCCCGATTGACGGAGGTCAGCACGATGTACCTGAGACCGAGCAACTGCACCGAGCGTGCGGTGTTAGCTGGCTCATCGGCATCCAGCCAACCGCGCGGATTACCGGTGTCAACGGCGCAGAACCGGCAGGCCCGCGTGCACACTTCGCCCATCAGCATGAAGGTGGCCGTGCCCGCATTCCAGCACTCACCGATGTTGGGACACTTGGCTTGTTCGCAGACCGTGGCCAGGCGGTGCTCGCGCGCCAGCGCACGCACCGACTCATAACCGGCGCCGGCAGCCAGCGGCGCGCGTATCCAGCGCGGCTTGCCCCTGAGGCCATCGGTGTTAGGCGCCTCACGAGCCGGGCGCACGCCATCCTTGATCGCGGAAAAGCCCTGCGCGGTGCGATATTTCTCGCCGCTGCGCGCTTGCGCCGGCTCGCCGACTACCGGGATTTGCTTGAAGTCCGCCACAGGCCCGATCTTACGCCATCAGCCGTTAGCCCCGGAGGCCAGGCGGGTATCGAGCTCCTGCAGGCGCTGTGGCGTGCCTATATCGAACCACAGGCCGTCATAAAGCTGCGCGGCCAGCCTGCCGGCATTGAGCGCACGCTGCAGCAGCGGCAACAACGGAAATCCGCCCGGCGCACTGCCGGCGAAAAACTCAGGGCGGTACACCGCGATACCCGAATAGGTGCGGCGCACCGCGGTCGCATGCGGGACGATGCGCTGCCCGGCGACAAAAAAATCGCCGTGCGCGTGCTGTGCGGGATTTTGCACCATGACCAACAGGCCATCGCAGTCCGCCGGCAGCTCAGCCACGCGGGCGAAATTGCAATCGGTCCAGATGTCGCCGTTGACCACCAGGAACGGCTCCGGACCTAACAAATGCAAG
>JANLTW010000046.1:0-21249 GCA_031363155.1 Gammaproteobacteria bacterium
CGCGGAGGACCGGCTGACGCCGCCGCGGTCCAGCAAGGCGCTGATCAACGCGTTGCCGGCGCCCGACGTGCGCATCCTCCCGGGTTCAGGCCACACGCTGATGACGGAAGCGCCGAACCTGTTGCTGGATGCGCTGAAGACGGTGTTGTAGGAATGCGGGAGGAACGGATATGAGAGCGGAACCATGAACGGACGGGTGGCGCTGGTCACAGGCGGCGGCCGGGGAATCGGGCGCGAGGCGGCGCTGCTGCTGTCGGCAGCGGGGGCACGTGTGATGGTGGCGGCGCGCAGCGCGACTGAACTGGCGGCCGTTGGCCTCGAGTATGTCGTGGCCGACCTCGGCATCGCTGCGGGTTGCGCCCTGGCGGTTGCCGAGACCGAGCGACGACTCGGGCCGATCGATGTGCTGGTGGTGAACCACGGCATCGGCTCAGCCCACGAGCGGTTGGTGTGGGAGCAGGATCCCGAGGTCTGGCGCGAAACGATGCGCATCAACCTCGACGGTCCGTTCGAACTCGCGCGACTGACAGTTGGCAGCATGTGCAAGCGCGGCTTCGGCCGGCTGGTATTCACCAGTTCGACCGCCGGCGAGAAAGCGGAACGTTGCGGCAGCGCATACACCGCCTCCAAGCATGGGGTCATCGGGCTCGCGCGTGCAGTGGCCCAGGACGCTGGGCCGTTCGGAGTCACAGCAAACGCAGTACTGCCTGGCTGGGTGCGAACGGCAATGGCTGAGCGCTCGGCGAAAACGGAAGCCGAACGGCGCGGCATCAGCGTCGAGCAGGTGTGGCGCGAGCGTGCCGCTATCTACCCGCAAAACCGTGTTCTGGAGCCACGCGAAGTCGCGCAGGTGATCGCGTTCCTGTGCGGCGACGCTGCCTCGGGCGTGAACGGCGAAGCGATCACCGTGGCCCTCGGCGGCATGTGGTAGGCGGTCGATAATGGGCAAACCCCGACAACATAAACCCCAGCGCGGGGATTATTGGTAGCGGGGGCAGGATTTGAACCTGCGACCTTCGGGTTATGAGCCCGACGAGCTGCCAGACTGCTCCACCCCGCACCAGTTGGGGACGCGGATGATACACAGGTTGTCTGGACGCGTCACCCTCGCAAAAAGCCGTTGCCGCTCAGCGAGTTAGGACAGAACCCGCGCGCACAAATCGAGCAGCGAGCCCGGGAACAGCCCCAGAACCAGCACCGCCAATGCGTTAATGGCCAGTACCACCCGCAGCCCGAGCCCTGCCCGGCTCGTCGGCATATCCGCCGGCGCGTCGAAATACATGACTTTGACGATGCGCAGGTAGTAATAAAGCCCTACGACCGAGGCCAGCGCCGCAACAATCAACAACACCGTGTGCTGGGTATTCCACAGCGCCTGGAAGATCTGCAGCTTGGCCCAGAAGCCGACGAACGGCGGCACGCCGGCGGTCGAGAACATCAGGAACAACATCGCGCCCGCCAGCAGCGGGTCGCGCGCATGCAGGCCGCGCAAATGGATGATCTCCTCCGCCTCGAAGCCGCTGCGACTGGCTAACAAGATCACGCCGAAGGAGCCGAGCGCCATCAGCACGTAGACCAGCGTGTAATAGAGCGCCGCTTCGTAGCCCTGCTCGGTGCCGGCGACGAAACCGAGCAGGATGAAGCCGACGTTGCCGATGGCGGAATAAGCTAACATGCGCTTAAGATTGGTCTGCGCGATGGCAATCAGGTTGCCGGCCACCAATGACAGCACGGCGAGGATGCCTAGCATCTCGGTCCACCAGCCATCCACACTGCCAAGGCCCTGCGACAAGAGACGAAACGCCAGCGCGAAGGAGCCGATCTTGGGCGCCGCAGCGACGAAGGCACCCACCGCGGCGGGCGAGCCGTGGTAGACATCCGGCACCCACATGTGAAACGGCGCTGCGCCAAACTTGAAGGCCACGCCGACCACGACGAACACCACGCCTAACACGACTCCGAGCCCGGGGTTGTTGCCGAGCTTCTCCGTAAGATCGGTAAACAGCAGCGAACCCGTCAGGCCATAGATGAGCGACATGCCATAGAGCAGGCAGCCCGACGCGATCGCACCGAGCACGAAATACTTCATCGCGGCTTCCGCGGCGACCCCGGACTCACGATCGAAGGCCACCATCGCATACAAAGACAGGGCCAGGAGTTCGACCCCCAGGTACATGCTCAGGAGCCCGCTCGCGGACACCATGACGCAGATGCCTAACAGCGCGGTCAGCGCGAGCACATAGTACTCACCGCGCAGCATGCCGCGCGATTCGAGCGACGGCCGCGAGTAGAGCAAAGTCACGGCGACAAACAGGAAGGCCGCCAGCTTGAGCGTCGTGGCCAGCGGATCCGCAATGTACATGCCCGCGAACAACGAAACCGGCTCACTGACCGCCGCATAGCGTATGGTCAGAGCGGCACCGAGGGCGATCATGAACAACGTCAGCGTCGGGGTCACGCGCGCGCGGCTGCGCCCGGCAAACACATCGACCATCAACACCACGCAGATCGAAAATGCCAGCCACATTTCGGGCAGCGCCGGTCTCAGATTTGCGAGAGTCCATTGGGCGTTATGCATGGCGGACCTTACAGCGGCAGCTTGCTGGTAAGCACTTGTTGAACCAGGTGCTGCACCGAGGCCTGGGTAATATCGAGCAGCGGCGCGGGCCACAGGCCGATAAGCAGCACGCCGACCGCCAGTATGCCGAGCGCCAGGAACTCGCGCGGATTGAGGTCCTCAAGTTCCGCCACGTGTTTGTTAGCTACGGGACCGAAAATGACGCGCTTGACCAGCCACAACGTGTACGCGGCGCCGAGGATCAGCGTGCTTGCCGCCAGGAACGCGTACCAGAAATTGGCTTTGAAGGCGGCGATGATTACCAGGAACTCGCCGACGAAACCCGAGGTCCCGGGGAGGCCCGAGTTGGCCAGCGCGAAAAACACCATGAAGGCGCCGAAGATCGGCATGGTGTTGATCACGCCGCCATAGGCGCCGATCTCGCGGCTACGGACGCGGTCGTACAGCACGCCCACGCAGAGAAACAGCGCTCCCGATATCAAACCGTGCGAGACCATCTGCACGATCGCACCATCGATGCCCATGCCGGCGCCCTGCGTCATGCCGGTCTGCGTAACAATCCCGAAGGCGATGAAACAGCCTAACGTGACAAAACCCATGTGCGCGATCGACGAATAGGCTATGAGTTTTTTCATGTCGGTCTGCACCAGCGCGACGAAGCCGATGTAGACCACGGCAATCAGCGACAGCGCGATGATGAACATGTCCAGCGAGCGGCTGGCATCGGGCGCGATAGGCAGCGAAAAGCGCAGGAAACCATAGCCGCCCATCTTCAGCATGATGGCCGCCAGCACCACCGAGCCGCCTGTGGGCGCCTCAACGTGCGCATCCGGCAACCAGGTATGCACCGGGAACATCGGCACCTTGACCGCGAACGCGGCGAAGAACGCGAGGAAAATCCAGAACTGTTCCTTGAGCGTCAGCGGCAACGCATGGAAGGCGGCGATTTCGTAGCTGCCCGCCTTGATATAAAGATAAATCAGCGCGACCAGCATCAGCACTGAGCCCAGGAAGGTGTACAGGAAGAATTTGAACGTCGCGTAAACGCGCCGCGGTCCACCCCAGATGCCGATGATCAGGAACATCGGAATCAGCATCGCTTCCCAAAAGAAATAAAACAGCAGTCCGTCGAGCGATGAGAACACGCCGATCATCAGGCCTTCCATGATCAGGAACGCCGCGAAATACTGCGCCACGCGCTGTTCGATCACGGTCCACGCGGCGATGACCACCGGCACGGTAATCAGGGTTGTCAGCAGAATGAGCGGCAGCGAGATGCCGTCGATGCCGAGGTAGTAATCGGCGCTCCAGGCCTTGATCCACGGCAGGCGCTCGACGAACTGCCAGGCACTGGTGCCGGTGTCGAAGCCGCTGTAGAGCGGCACCGATGCACTGAGCGTGACCAGGGCGATGACCAGCGCCAGCCAGCGCGCCGCCGCGACTCGGCGCTCACCTAACGCGAGCACCGCGAGACCGCCGAGGATCGGCAGCCACACCAGCAAGGACAGGAGACCCATCTGCCGCATGTCGTTCAAACCCTGAGGACGAACCAGCCCAGCAACAACGCCAGACCGATCACCATCCAGAATGCATAGGAATAGAGGTAGCCGGTCTGCACGCGACGAGCCATGCCGGCCAGCGTGCCAATGATGCCGGCCGAGCCGTCGACCAGACCGCGATCGATGATGGCCTGATCCCCGCCCTTCCACAGGCCCGTGCCTAACAGACGGCTGCCGGCAGCGAGCACGTTTTCATTGAACCAGTCGAAGCCGTACTTGCGTTCCAGCACCCAGCGAGGGATGGCGAAGGCCTGTGCGAATCGATCCGCGGTGGCCGGACTCTTGAGGAACAGATACCAGGCGGTGAGCACGCCGGCCGCGGCCAGCCAGAATGGCGGCGCCGTCATCCCATGCAGCGCAAAACTTGCCCAGCCATGGAATTCCCCGGACAGTTCCTGCACCACGTTGTTAGCTTCGCGGACGAATATTGCCTCGCCAAAAGCACCGCCGAACAGCAGCGGACCCACGGTCAGCGCGCCGATACAAATCGAGGGGATCGCGAGCGCAATCAGCGGCACTGTGACCACCGCCGGGCTCTCATGCGGCTCGCCACCGCCATGGCTGTGGCCTTCATGCTTGCCCCAGCGCGCCTCGCCGTGGAAAGTCATGAACAGCATGCGGAAGGTGTACAGCGCCGTGACAAACACGCCGATCAGCACGCAGTAGTAGGCGTATTTCGCGCCAAAGCGCTGCGACTCTTTGACGGACTCGATGATGAAATCCTTGGAGTAGAACCCGGAGAAGAACGGCGTGCCGATCAGCGCCAGTGAGCCAATCCAGCAGGTCAGCGCGGTGATTTTCATCTTGTTGAACAGTCCGCCCATCTTGCGCATGTCCTGCTCATGGTGCATGCCGATGATGACCGAGCCCGCCGCGAGAAACAGCAGCGCCTTGAAGAACGCGTGCGTCATCAAGTGGAAGATCGCGACGCTGTAGGCCGACGCGCCTAACGCGACGGTCATGTAACCGAGCTGTGACAGCGTCGAATACGCAATCACGCGCTTGATGTCGTTGTTGATGATGCCAAGGAAACCCATGAACAGCGCCGTGGTCGCGCCGATGATCAGCACGAAGCTGAGCGCGACCTCGGAAAACTCGAACAGCGGCGACATGCGCGCGACCATGAAGATGCCGGCGGTCACCATCGTCGCCGCATGGATCAAGGCCGAGATCGGCGTCGGGCCTTCCATGGAATCCGGCAGCCAGACGTGCAGCGGCACCTGCGCGGATTTGCCCATCGCGCCGATGAACAGGCAGATGCAGATCAGTGTCAGCGCCGACACACTGGTGGATGAAGTCAGCGCGAACTGCGCGCCAGCGATCGACTCCGCGGACTCGAATGCCCGCAGGTAATCCAGCGAACCAGTGTAGTAAACGACGCCGGCGATACCTAACACGAAACCGAAATCGCCGACCCGGTTGACCAGGAAAGCCTTGAGATTGGCAAAAATCGCGCTCGGTCTTGTATACCAGAAGCCGATCAGCAGGTAGGACACCACGCCCACCGCTTCCCAGCCGAAGAACAGCTGCATGAAGTTGTTGGACATCACCAGCATCAGCATCGAGAACGTGAACAACGAGATATAGCTGAAGAAACGCTGATAGCCATCGTCCTCATGCATGTAGCCGATGGTGTAGACATGCACGCACAGCGATACGAACGTGACCACCACCATCATCAGCGCGGTCAGCTGATCAACCAGGAAGCCGACCTGCATCGAGATACCGTCGCTGACCAGCCAGGTGTAGACGGTGTCGTTATAGACACCGACCTGCCCCGTAAAGAGATCCCAGGCGATCTTGCTGGCAAGTGCACAGGAACCAGCCACCGCGAGAATCGTCATCCAGTGCGACGCCGCGCGTCCAATCCTGCGGCCAAACAGCCCGGCGATCACCGCGGCCAGCAGCGGCAGCAGCGGAATCCATAGCAGCAGCGTGGGATTCATGGAATTCAAGCTCAGCCCTTCATCGTATTCAGGTCTTCGACATTGATGCTGCGGCGTTCACGGAACAGAACCACCAGGATCGCAAGACCGATCGCCGATTCCGCCGCCGCCACCGTCAGCACAAAGAACACGAATATCTGGCCGTCCATGTCATTGAGAAAGCGCGAGAACGACACAAAATTGAAATTGACCGCCAGCAGCATCAGCTCGATGCACATCAGCAGCAAGATCACATTCTTGCGATTGAGGAAAATGCCGGCGATCGCGATGGCAAACAGTACGCCGCCTAACACCAGCAGCTGCGTCAAGGTAATCATGGCGCCGGTCTCTCGTCCTTTCTTTGGGGCTCAACCTTGACCATGCGCACCCGGTCGGCGGCGTTGACCGACACCTGGAGACTGATGTCCTGCACTTTGAGTCCCGGTCGCTTGCGCATGGTCAGCGCAATGGCGGCGACGATAGCGACCAGCAGCAACATCGCCGCGAGTTCCAGCGGGTAGATGTAGTCGGTATATAACAAGGTGCCAAGGTCGCGAGTATTGCTGTACCCCGCCGGCAGCGGCGCGACCCCGGCACCCACGTCCAGCCCGAACCCGACAGCGGCGACCACGCCAACAATCTCGATGATGACGGCGAGCGCGACCAGCCAACCGAGCCACGCAAAGCGGGTGAAGCCAAGGCGGATTTCTTCAAGGTTGATATCCAGCATCATGACGACGAACAGGAACAGCACCATCACTGCGCCGACATAGACCAGCACCAGTACGATCGCGAGAAACTCCGCCTGGATCAGCAACCAGATGGCCGCACTGGTGAAAAATGCCAGCACCAGCAGTAGCGCGGAATGCACCGGATTGCGTGCAACGATGACGCCGAGTGCCGCAGCGACCAGCACTGCTGCAAACACCCAGAACAGAATCGTGATCAGCACCCTTCGTTCCCTCGTCCAGACCTAACGGTACGGCGCATCGGCCGCTTTGTCGGCGGCAATCATTGCGTCATAGCGCTCGCCAATTGCCAGCAGCTTGTCCTTGGACATGATGTTCTCGCCGCGGTTTTCCATGTGATATTCATGGATCCGGGTTTCGACGATCGCATCGACCGGGCAGGCTTCCTCGCAGAAGCCGCAATAAATGCACTTGAATAAATCGATGTCATAACGCGTCGTGCGGCGAGTGCCGTCGGCCGCCACATCGGATTCGATCGTGATCGCGAGCGCCGGACACGCCGCCTCGCACAGCTTGCAGGCGATGCAGCGCTCCTCGCCGTTAGGATAACGCCGCAGCGCGTGCAGGCCCCGGAACCGCACCGACTGCGGGGTTTTTTCTTCCGGATAATTGATGGTGAACTTCTTGCGGAACAGCGTGCGCGCGGTGAGCCACATGCCCTTGCGCAGTTCTGACAATGTCAGTGTCTTCCAAATCTGCGCCATGTTAGTGCTTCCAGGGTCCAATTTGGAAATAGGCCGCCAGGCCTTCGACAAAGATCCATACCAGCGTGACGGGAATCAGGACTTTCCAGCCGAGTCGCATGATCTGGTCATAGCGATAGCGCGGAAAAGTTGCGCGATACCACATGAACGCGGTCAGGAAAAAGACCAGCTTGAGTAACAGCCAGATGACCCCCGGGGCCATCAGGAACTGCAGAAAGGTACCCTGCAGGAACGACCAGCCCTCGAAAGGACTCAGCCAGCCGCCCATGAAAAATACCGCGGTCAGACCCGAAATCAGGATCATGTTCGCGTACTCGGCCAGGAAGAACAGCGCGAACGCGATGCCCGAGTACTCGACATGGAATCCCGCAACGATTTCCGACTCGCCCTCCGCGACGTCGAACGGCGCGCGATTGGTCTCCGCGAGCCCCGAAATGACGTACACCACGAACAGCGGCAGCAACGGCAGGAAATACCAGTGCGAAAACCCGCCCTGCTGGCGACTGACGATCTCACCCAGATTCAGGCTGCCGGCGGCCATGACGACGCCCACCAGCGCGAAACCCATCGCAATTTCGTAGGCCACGATCTGCGCTGCGGAGCGCATCGCGCCTAACAATGCGTACTTGGAATTCGATGCCCAGCCGGCAATGATGATGCCATACACCCCGACCGAGGTCAGCGACAGCACGTACAGCAGTCCCGCATCGATTTTGGCGATGGTCAGGTTCGGATCGAGCGGCATGACGGCCCAGATCGCAAACGCCGGGATCAGCGTGATCATCGGCGCCAGCCGGAACAGCACTTTGTTAGCAGCCGAAGGGATAATAACTTCTTTGGTCAACAGCTTGATAACGTCAGCGAACGGTTGGCCAAGGCCGGGGAACAAGCCAAAAATTCGGACGCGGTTCGGCCCCTTGCGCAGCTGCATCCAGCCGATGACCTTGCGTTCCCACAGCGTCGTGAAGGCGACGCTGAGTATCAGTGTCACGGTGACGATCAGGATCCAGATGGTCGAGACCAGCGCCGCCTGCAGCTCAGGGGCCAGACCGGGAAGCAACGTGGCGATGAGTTTGCCCATGAGTGCGCTCAGCCCCGCGCTCGAATGGATTGCAGCGCTGGCGCGCGCCGCGCCAGGGCGTCGATGCGATACGGCAGGAACCCGTAATCGGCGGGTTCGACCAGCCGGGTCATCGCTCCGACCGGCTCGGGCCCGACAGGTTTGTTAACTCCAGCCGCCGCGATTTTCTGCAATTCGTCGCGTACCTCCTCCGAGCTGCTGTAATCAAACCCGGGCAGATTGAGAAGATTGCCCAGCACCCGCAGGATCTTCCAGCCGGGCCGCGCCTCGCCCGGTGGCGGGATCGCGCCGGCCCAGCTCTGCCAGCGACCCTCGAGATTCACAAACGTGCCCGAAGATTCCGCAAAGCTGCCCATGGGCAGCAACACCTGGGCGACACGCAGCAGCTCAGCCGAGGCATACGGTGTAATCGCCGCCAGAAATTTCGCGCCAGCCAGCAATTTGAGGTCCGCGCCGCCCGCGGCGTCCAGCCAGGGCTCGACACCGCCCACCAGCAGATAGCCGTTGGACGGTTGGGCCAGCATGGCTGCCGCATTCCGGCCCGGTTTGGCGACCGTTTCTCCACCGGCCTCCCGATGTGGCACCGCACCGGCCAGGTAGGCGCCGGCTGCATTGGCGCCCTCAGCGAGCACACCTAACGATGCGCCAACGAGGTCCGCGAGCACCGCTGCCAACGCCCGAATCTCGGCGTAGGCGGGATGCCTGATTGCCAATGCGCCGAGCCAGATCGCACAGTTATCGCCATTGACGAACGCCGAGGCGGCGGCCCGATGCTGCTCGTTCACGGTTGCGGCCTTGATACGCCCGTACAGCCACGCGGGCAGCGCCGGCGTACCCGGCAAAGCCGCAATCACCGCGACCAGATCATCGACCAGCCGCGCAAACGAAGACTGCACGTAGCCGGTCACCGGGAACAGGTATTCGAAGGCTGCTGGATTCACAAACGCAATCTTGGCGCCCCGTCGTGTCGCTTTCCTGACCCGGTGCGCGAGCAGCGGCAGTTCCATGCGCAGATCCGAGCCGATGACCAGGAGCCCGGAGAGTTTTTCCACATCGGCAATTGCGCCGCCGAGCGACGGATGCAGCGAGTCCTCGCCGTCGCCACGGAAATCCACCTGCCGCAGGCGATGATCGACGCTGTTAGATCCGAGTGCGCGCGTCAGTCGCGCAGCGAGATACTGCTCTTCTACGGTCGCCGACGCGGACACCAGCGTATCGAGGCCAACCCCTGCCGCCCGCAAGCCATTCGCGCCACGCGTCAGCGCAGTCTGCCAGTCGACCTTGCGCCACTCGCCGCCCTCGCGAATCATCGGGCTTGTCAGTCGATCATTCGCGTAGATGCCTTCGTAGCTGAATCGATCGCGATCCGAAATCCAGGTTTCATTGATCGCCTCGTTAGTTCGCGGCACGACCCGCATCAGCCGCCCTCGCAACACATGCGCATAGATGTTGGATCCGACGCCGTCATGCGGCGCCACCAGCGCGTGCTGGGTCATCTCCCAGGCGCGGGCGCGGAAGCGGAACGGCTTGGAATTAAGCGCACCGACCGGGCACAGGTCGATGATATTCCCGGACAATTCATGATCGACACTGCGCTCAATAAACGTGCCGATCTCCATGTTTTCGCCGCGACCGGTGGTGCCGAGTTCCTGGATGCCGGCCACATCCTGACCGAAGCGCACGCAGCGCGTGCAATGAATGCAGCGTGTCATGTCAGTGGAAATCAGCGGACCGATGTTCTTGTCCTTCACCACGCGCTTGCGTTCCTGAAAACGCGAAATGTCGCGCCCGAAGCCCATCGCCAGGTCCTGCAACTCGCACTCGCCGCCCTGATCGCAGATCGGACAATCGAGCGGATGATTGATCAGCAGGAATTCCATGGTCGCGCGTTGCGCCGCAATGGCGTTAGGCGACTTGGTAAAGATTTTCATGCCCTCCGCGATCGGCGTGGCGCAGGCCGGCAGCGGCTTGGGCGCTTTTTCGACCTCGACCAGGCACATGCGGCAGTTGGCTGCTACGGCCAACTTGTCGTGATAACAGAAGCGCGGCACATAGGCGTCGTTGGCATCCGTGACATGGATGATCATCGCGCCCTTCCTGCCCTGGCAGGGTTTGCCGTCGACCTCGACGTTGACGATATCGGAGGCTGCCGGGGGTGGCGGAGGCGGAACTACTGTTTTCGGATCTGCTGCCATCGGAGCGCGGCCCTAGGCCGCCGCCTGCTTCTGGGCATCGACAATTCTGCGGCCGCCGTGCTGGATCATGTACTCAAACTCATGCCGGTAGTGCTTGACGAAACTCTGCACCGGCCAGGCCGCGGCGTCGCCCAGCGCGCAGATCGTATGGCCCTCGATTCTGTTAGCTACGTCGACCAGCAGATTAAGGTCATCCATGTGGCCAGCACCATCAAGAATGCGTCGCAGCATCCTGTTAAGCCACCCTGTTCCTTCGCGGCACGGTGTGCATTGTCCACAGGACTCACTCATGTAAAAGCGTGACAGGCGCTCTAGCACACTCACCATGCAGGTAGTCTCATCCATGACGATTACGGCCGCCGACCCCACCGACGAACCGGCCGCGCGCAACGAGTCGAAATCCATGTTCGCGGCCATGATGATCGGCCCGGGAACGACCTTCACCGAAGAGCCGCCGGGAATCACGGCCTTCAGGCCGCGCCCGCCGCGCACGCCGCCGGCGATCTCGAGCAGGTCCGCAAACGGAATACCTAACGGCAGCTCGTAATTGCCGGGCTTGTTGACATGACCGGTTACCGAAAAGATCGCCGTGCCGCCGGAATTCGTCACGCCGAGCTTCGCGAACCACTCGGGACCGTTCTGCAGGATCTTGGGCACCGAGGCATAGCTCTGGGTGTTGTTGATGGTCGTCGGCGCGCCATAAAGGCCGAAGGCGGCCGGGAACGGCGGCTTGAAGCGCGGCTTGCCCTGCTTGCCTTCCAGTGACTCGAGCAGCGCAGTTTCCTCGCCGCAGATGTAGGCGCCCGCACCGACAAAAGTGTACAGATCGAAATCGACGCCCGAGCCCAGAATGTTCTTGCCTAACAAACCGGCCGCGTAGGCTTCCTTGACCGCCGCCTCGAAACGCGGCACCGGCTCGCCGAGGAACTCGCCGCGGATGTAGTTGTAGCCCACGGTCGCGCCCATCGCGTAACCGCCGATCGCCATGCCTTCGATCAGCGAGTGCGGATTGAAACGCAGGATGTCGCGGTCATGACAGGTGCCGGGCTCGCTCTCATCGGAATTGCAGACCGCATACTTCTGCATCGGTGCATTGCGTGGCATGAAACTCCACTTGGTGCCGGTCGGGAATCCTGCGCCGCCGCGGCCGCGCAGGCCGCTCGCCTTTACCGCTTCGATGACCGCCTCGCGCGTGACTTTGTCGGCGAGAATTTTTTTCCAGGACTCATAGCCGCCGCTTTTCCGGTAGCCATCGAGGGTCCAGGGCTGGTCGTCCTTCAGCGGCGCGAACACCACGAGGTTCATCTTGTCGCGCCATTTATCGAGTGCTGCGCTCATGACTATTTCAGCTCATCCAGGATCTGATCCACTCTGTCCGTGGTCAGATGCTCATGAAACACGTGATCTACCATCATCATCGGCGCGCCGGTGCAGGACGCGAGACATTCTTCTTCCTGCTTCAGGAAGATACGCAGATCCGGGGTGCTCTCGCCGACCTTGATGCCGAGTTTCTTTTCGCAGTGCGCGAGGATCGCCTCGCCGCCATTCAGCCAGCACGAGATGTTGGTGCAGACGCTGACATGGTGGCGACCGCACTTGTGCGTCTCGAACATCGAATAAAAACTGGCGACTTCGTAAATCTGGATTGGCGGCAGGCGCAGATACTGCGCCACCGCATCCATCAGATCGGTGCTCAGATAGCCGTTGTTCTGTTCCTGCGCAAAGCGCAGCGCCGACAGGCTTGCCGAACGCTGGCGACCCGCCGGAAAGCGCCCGATCCATTGATCGATTTCATGCCGGGTGTGCTCGGTCAGCAGCGCGACCATGTCGCCGCTGCCCGGCTCAAACGCCTGGCCGTCTGCGGTTTTAACCTGGACGATTCTCACCGGTCGACCTCCCCGAAGACGATATCCTGTGTGCCGATCACCGCGACCACATCCGCGAGCATGTGGCCCTTGACCATTTCCTCGAGCGCCGCGAGATGCGCAAATCCCGGCGCCCGGCACTTCAGGCGGTATGGTTTGTTGGCACCGTCGGACACGAGGTAGATGCCAAATTCGCCCTTGGGCGCCTCGACTGCGGTGTAGGTCTCGCCCGCGGGCACGGTGTAGCCTTCGGTCATCAGCTTGAAGTGATGAATCAGCGATTCCATGTCGCCTTTCATGTCTTCGCGTCGCGGCGCGCGGACCTTACTGTCGTCCAGCATCACGGGCCCGGGATTGGTTTTCAGCCACTCGACGCACTGTTTGACGATGCGATTGGACTGGCGCATCTCGGCCACGCGCACCAGGTAGCGGTCATAGCAATCGCCGTTCACGCCCACCGGAATGTCGAACTGCATGCGGTCGTAGACCGCGTAGGGTTGCTGCTTGCGCAGATCCCAGGCGATGCCCGAGCCCCGCAGCATGGGTCCGGTAAATCCCAGCTGCAACGCACGCTCGGGACTCACCACACCAATGTTGACGGTGCGCTGTTTCCAGATGCGGTTGTCGGTCAGCAGGGTCTCGTATTCATCGATCAAGGCCGGAAAGCGCTGCGTGAAATCGTCAATGAATTCCAGCAGGCCGGCGGCGCGCGCTGCGTTGAGACGCGCCGCGTCTTTTTCGCTGCGCCAGCGTGAAGCCTGGTACTTCGGCATGTCCCGCGGCAGATCGCGATACACGCCGCCCGGTCGGTAATAGGTGGCATGCATGCGCGTGCCGGATACCGCCTCATAGCAGTCCATCAGGTCTTCGCGTTCCTTAAAACACAGCAGAAATACCGTCATCGCACCGATATCGAGGCCGTGCGCGCCGAGCCACATCAGGTGATTCAGGATGCGCGTAATCTCATCGAACATCACGCGGATGTACTGCGCCCTGCGCGGCGCCTGCAGACCTAACAAACGTTCGATGGCCAGCACATAAGCATGTTCGCTGCACATCATCGACACGTAGTCGAGCCGGTCCATGTAGCCGATCGAATGGTTGAATACCTTGGACTCGGCGAGTTTTTCGGTCGCGCGATGCAGCAGACCGATATGCGGATCCGCCTTCTGAATGGTCTCGCCGTCCATCTCCAGCACCAGGCGCAACACGCCGTGTGCAGCCGGATGCTGCGGCCCGAAGTTCAGGGTGAAATTACGGATCTCAGCCACGTTTGCCGTCTCCCGGCACTATGGGACCAACCGCCGGGCGACTCAGCGCCGGATCATAGCGATTGTCATCGCGGATGGTCTTGGGCACCAGCACGCGCGGCTCGATCGTGACAGGCTCGTACACCACGCGACCTTGCGTCGCGTCGTAACGCACTTCGACGTTGCCGATCAGCGGAAAATCCTTGCGAAACGGATGACCGATGAAGCCGTAGTCCGTGAGAATGCGGCGCAGGTCGACATGGCCGCGGAACAGGATGCCGTAGAGATCGAAGGCTTCGCGTTCAAACCAGTTGGCCGACGCCCAGATGCCGGTCACGGAATCGATGATCGGATCTTCGCTATCCTCGCCATACACCCGCAGCCGCAGGCGCTCATTATGCGTAACCGATAACAGTTGATAGGCAACTGCAAAGCGTGCGCGATGGCCGCCCCAGGGAGCCTCGCCGTGGCTGCTGCCGGCCGGACCGCGCGCCGCTCCACGGTTGAATCCCGAACGCGTCGCCGACTCGGTCTGCCACTCGCTGCCGCCGTACTCGAGATAGTCGACGCCGGCAATATCGATCAGCATCTCGAAGCGCAGCGATGGATCGTCGCGCAAAACCGCGGCCACAGCTAACAGATGCACCGCGGCAACCTCATAACAGATTTCATCGCTGAGGGCCGGCAGGCGGGTGACGCGCTCGCCCAGTGCCGCCTGCACGTTGGCCGCCAGGCGCTCAATCCTGGCGATACCGCTCAAGCTGACGCTCACGCCGCGGCTCCAGCCAGCGGCCGCTTCGACATCGCGCCACCGGCGATGGTACTGGTGCGGGCGATCTTCTTCTGCAATTGAATAATGCCGTACAGCAAGGCCTCGGCCGTGGGCGGGCAGCCGGGCACGTAGACATCGACCGGCACGATGCGATCGCAACCGCGCACCACGGCATAGGAATAGTGATAGTAGCCGCCACCGTTGGCGCAGGAACCCATCGAGATGACCCAACGCGGCTCGGCCATCTGGTCATAGACCTTGCGCAAGGCCGGCGCCATCTTGTTGACCAGGGTCCCGGCAACAATCATTACATCCGATTGACGCGGACTCGGGCGAAATACGACGCCGAAGCGATCGAGGTCATAGCGGGAGGCGCCTGCATGCATCATTTCGATCGCGCAACAGGCGAGACCGAAGGTCATGGGCCACAAAGACCCGGTGCGGGCCCAATTGATGAGGTTATCGACGCCGGTGGTGACAAACCCGCGTTGCGCAAATCCTTCTTCGTCTAATCCCACTCGAGCGCTCCCTTTTTCCACTCGTAGACAAAACCCACGACCAGAATGAGCAGAAACACACCCATGGCGACCAGGCCCGGAGCGCCGATGTCCCGGATGGCCACCGCCCACGGAAACAGGAAGGCAATTTCGAGGTCGAAGATGATGAAGAGGATGGCCACCAGGTAATACCTGACGTCGAACTTCATGCGGCTGTCTTCGAAGGCCTCAAAACCGCACTCATAGGCGGATTTTTTTGCCGCGTCCTCGGGTTGACGGGTGAAATAGCCGCCAATGGCCGTGCCCAGCAACATCAAAACGATGGCAAGCCCGGTCGCAATGCCCAGGAAAATCAGGACCGGAAGATAATTTGTTAGCATCGAACCGCCATTCACCGCGCGACCGCGCCGAACGGGGCGTAATTCTAGCAGTGCAGCATGGTGCTGGGAAACCTAGATTACGTACCAAGATTTAATTTGGTGCCGACGGGGAGACTCGAACTCCCACACCTTGCGGCGCTAGCCCCTCAAGCTAGTGTGTCTACCAATTCCACCACGTCGGCGAAAAATCTGCTCCTGGTTAAGCCGCTATTTTTTTTCCGGAGCCGCGGGTGCAGTCACCGGGGGCAAAGCAGGCGCTGTCGTTGCCGGCACGGTGGCGGGCAGCGTGGTCGCGGGAACTTCCAGAAGCGGCTTGGGCGCTGCAACTTCCTGCTTGCCGGTATAGGCCAGCACCAGGCTGTTGATCATGAATATAATCGCGGCGATCGCGGTCGCCCGGGACAAGCCAGTCGTCGCACCACGCGCGCCAAAGACCGTGCCTGACGCGCCGGCGCCAAAACCAGCGCCCGCATCCGCGCCACGACCTCGTTGCAGCAACACCAGCGCGATGATGATCACCGCACTGAACAACTGCACACCTGTTAGAAAAATTCGCAACATAGTTCGGTACTCAGTCCAGTCTTGATCCCAGTCTTGATCGCGTCAGCCGTCCGCGGCCGCCACAATCGCCAAAAACTCATCCGCCTTCAGAGACGCTCCGCCGATCAAGCCGCCATCAACATCCGGCTTGGCAAACAGCTCCGCAGCATTCCCGGCCTTGACACTACCGCCATACAGGACGCGTGTCAGACCGGCAATTTTAGCATCGTGGCCCGCCAGCCGCCCCCGAATGAACCGGTGAACCTCCTGTGCCTGGTCCGGGCTCGCCGTCCGGCCGGTGCCAATGGCCCAGACGGGCTCATAGGCGATCACGGCGAGTGCAAAGCTCGACACGCCGCTCAGTGCCAGCACCGCGTCCAGCTGGCGCGCGACCACAGCTTCCGTCTGGCCTGATTCGCGCTCGGCCAGCAGCTCGCCGACGCACAAAATCGGGGTCAAGCCCGCTGCCAAAGCGGCGGCGTACTTGCGGGCGACCAGGGCGTCCGTTTCGCCGAACAGGCTGCGACGCTCGGAATGGCCGACAATGACATGACTGCAGCCCACGTCCTTCAGCATGTTGGCCGCGATTTCGCCGGTAAATGCGCCCGGCGCCTCCGCGCAGACCGTCTGGGCACCCAGCCGTACGCGGCTGCCGCCGATGGCACGACCCACATCGGTCAAATAGAGAGCGGGCGGGCAAACGACGCAATCGCTCGCGCCACGGTCGTTAAGACCGGCCACCAGCGCCTCGATAAGGCGCGCGTTCTCGGCACGCGATCCGTACATTTTCCAGTTGCCGGCAACAATCGGTTGGCGCATGGGCTGGACCTTGGACTCAGGCGACGGCTAGACGGACCACGTCCGCCAGTTCGTTGGCACAGGCAGCCGTGGTCGGCTGGTCCCGCCCTTCGACCATCACCCGGATCACGGGTTCGGTACCGGAGGCGCGCAGCACCACGCGGCCTGCACCCGCTAGCCGCTGTTCAATCGCGGCCACCGCATCCCGCACTTTGGCATTGGCTGACGGGTCAAAGCGCTGGGCGACGCGCACATTGACCATCACCTGCGGCATCTTAGTCATGCCTGCCGCGAGGTCCCGCAGCGTGGTGCCGGTCTCGCGCATGACCGCCAGCACCTGCAACGCCGCCACCATGGCATCGCCGGTGGTAGCCTTGTCGAGACACAACAGATGGCCCGAAGTCTCGCCACCTAACACACCACCGGTTTCCTTGAGCATGGCGAGCACATACCGATCACCCACCTGGGCGCGCCGAAACTCGATGCCCAGTTCCCGCAGCCCGAGCTCCAGTCCCAGGTTACTCATCAACGTGCCGACCACGGGACCCTGGAGTTGTTTCGCGGCGGCGCGCGCCCGCGCGATGATGTAAATGAGTTGATCGCCGTCGATGGCCGCGCCTGTGTGATCGACCATGACCAGCCGATCGCCATCGCCATCCAGCGCGATGCCCGCGTGAGCCTTGACGCCCGGCACCATCATTTCCAGCAGCTTGGTGTCGGTTGAGCCACAACCTTCGTTGATATTGCGGCCGTTAGGCGAGCAGCCGATCGGAATGACCTGCGCGCCGAGATCGCCGAGGATACGCGGCGCCACTTTGTAGCCTGCGCCGTTAGCGCAATCGATGGCCAGTGTCATGCCGTCGAGTGTCATGCCGGCCGGCAAAGTGCCGGCGCAGAATTCCTGGTAAAAAGTACGGGATTTGTCGACGCGGCGCGCACTGCCCAGGTTTTCCGACGTGCGCGTGATGGCCCCTTTGGCCAGTTCCGCTTCGATGGCTTCCTCGAGCTCATCCGACAGCTTGCCGCCATGGCGGTCGAAAAACTTGATGCCGTTGTCCATGTACTTGTTGTGCGAGGCGCTGATCACGACGCCAAAATCACATTCAAACTTGCAGGTCAGATAGGCAATGCCGGGCGTCGGCAGCGGCCCGATCAGCATCACATTGACGCCAGAGGCCACGAAGCCCGCCTCCAGTGCCGCCTCGAACAGGTAGCCGGATACACGAGTGTCCTTGCCGATCAAAACCAATCCGCCGTTAGGCGCGAGCACGCGCGCCGCAGCGCTCGCCAGCGTCAGCGCAAAATCGGCGGTCATCGGATGTTCGCCGACCCGGCCACGCACCCCGTCGGTTCCGAAATACTTGCGTGCCATAAGATTAGATTCCCTGCTCCACCTGGCGTATTACCTTCAACACGTCCATTGTTTCCTGAACATCATGGGCGCGCACGATACTCGCCCCTGCCCGAATCGCAAGCATGGCTAACGCCAGGCTGCCTGCGAGCCGCTCCCCCACGGCGCGGCCCGTTAGCAGGCCGACCTGCGACTTGCGCGACAGACCGACCAGCACTGGCGCGCCCAATTGCACGATCTGCGGCAAGCCCCGCAGCAACTCAAGATTATGCACCGCAGTCTTGCCAAAGCCGAATCCTGGATCAACGATCAGCCGATCTGCAGTAATGCCGGCGGCACGGCAAGCCTGCAGGCGTTCAGCCAAAAACGCCTTGACCTCCGTCACGACATCGCCATACACCGGATCGCGCTGCATGGTCTGGGGCTCGCCCTGCGCATGCATCACGCAGGCCGCAAGCCGCGTTGCCGCCAGAGCCGCGAGCGCTCCGGGACGGCGGAAGCCGCGCACATCGTTGATCATTCCGGCGCCGGCATCGGCCGCCAGCCGCATCAGTTCCGGAGAGCTCGTGTCGACCGACACCAGCACCTGGCGCCTGGCGAGGCCCTCAACCACCGGCAGCACGCGCGCGATCTCCTGGTCGACGGGAACGGGTTGCGCGCCGGGCCGGGTCGATTCGCCGCCGACGTCGACGATCGCGGCGCCCTGAGCCTGCATCGCGAGGCCTGCGTCAATCGCAGCTAACACACTGGAATAACGGCCGCCGTCGGAGAATGAGTCCGGCGTGACATTCAGGATGCCCATAACGACTGGCTGGCTCAGATCCAGCCGCCGGTCGCCGCAAGCTAACAGGCCGTCCAAGTTAGCCGCCGGCTACACCTCAGCTGGCGCTGCCCGGGGCCGGTGCACCGACTCCGCCCGGCCCCGCCTCGGGCGCCGGCCTGAACCCGCCCTTGGTGCCGATGCTGTCGTCCCAGTCTGCGGGCGGGGTCGGCGGGCGGCCTTCCATGATGTCCTTGATCTGACCATCGTCGATGGTCTCGAATTTGATCAAGGCCTGCGCCATCGCATCGAGCTTGTCCCGATGCTCCGTCAGAATGGTCTTCGCGCGCTGATAGGCCAAATCGATCACCCGGCGCACCTCGATGTCGATGACGTGTGCGGTCTCATCCGAGACCTGTTTGTTCTGCGTCACCGAACGTCCCAGGAACACCTCGCCGCTTTCCTCAAGATAGGTCAGCGGGCCCAGGCGGTCCGACAGACCCCACTTGGTCACCATGTTGCGGGCCAGCGTGGTGGCGCGCTCGATGTCATTGGACGCACCGGTGGTGACAGCGTCCTTGCCAAAGGCCAGTTCCTCGGCGATGCGGCCGCCGAACAAGCTCGAAATCTGCGACTCGAGCCGCTGCCGGCTGTAGCTGTAGCGATCTTCTTCCGGCAGAAAGAACGTTACGCCTAACGCGCGGCCGCGCGGGATGATCGTGACCTTGTACACCGGATCATGCTCCGGCAGGTTGACGCCGACGATCGCATGCCCTGCTTCGTGATAAGCGGTATTGAGCTTTTCCTTTTCGCTCATGACCATTGAGCGACGCTCCGTGCCCATCATGATCTTGTCCTTGGCTTTCTCCAGTTCTTCCATGTTGACGGTGCGCTTGTTAGCCCGCGCGGCAAACAGCGCCGCTTCGTTGACCAGGTTTGCAAGATCCGCACCCGAGAACCCGGGCGTGCCGCGCGCAATCAGCGCCGGCTTGACGTCATCGCCTAACGGCACCTTGCGCATGTGCACACGCAGGATCTGCTCGCGGCCACGGACATCCGGCAGCGGCACCACCACCTGACGGTCGAAGCGGCCCGGTCGCAGCAACGCCGGGTCCAGGACATCCGGACGGTTGGTCGCGGCAATGACGATGATGCCTTCGTTGCCATCGAAGCCGTCCATCTCCACCAGCAGCTGGTTGAGCGTCTGTTCGCGCTCGTCGTGGCCGCCGCCGAGTCCTGCGCCGCGATGGCGCCCGACCGCGTCGATTTCATCGATGAAGATGATGCACGGCGCAGTTTTCTTGGCCTGCTCGAACATATCGCGCACGCGCGAGGCGCCGACGCCGACAAACATTTCCACGAAATCGGAACCGGAAATCGTGAAGAACGGCACCTTGGCCTCGCCGGCGATCGCGCGAGCCAGCAACGTCTTGCCGGTGCCGGGCGAGCCGACCATCAGCACGCCTCTTGGGATCTTGCCGCCCAGCTTCTGGAACTTGCCCGGGTCTTTGAGGAAGTCGACGATTTCGCCCACTTCCTGCTTGGCTTCATCCACGCCCGCGACATCCGCAAACGTGACGTTGACCTGGTCCTCACCCAACAGGCGCGCACGACTCTTGCCGAACGACATGGCGCCACGGCCAGTACCACCGCCCTGCATCTGCCGCAACATGTAAAAGAACAGGAACAGCACCAGGGCCACGGGCGCGAGCTGCAGCAGGATCTGGTAAATCAACGGGGTTTCTGTTGGCGGCTCGGACTTGATGCGCACGCGCGCCGTGTCGAGCATGCCAATCAGCGCGGTGTAATCGGTTTCCGGGTTGTGGACTTTGAGCTTGCTCTGGTTCTTGTCGAGCGCGTAAATCATCTCGCCCTGCAAGGTCACCTCACTGATACCGCCGCTGCGGACCTTGGCGAGAAAATCGGAATACGCCAGTTCGGCGGGTTTCGTCCCACGCGGCATGAACTCACTGAAAACGAGCAATAAAGCCACCAGGACTACAGCCCAGATGGCGAAATTCTTGAATGAATCGTTCATGTATTCCTCTTTGGATCGACCCTACACCATTCAGTTCCCAGCGGCTATGTCGGGGGCTTCAGCGGCGCGAGATCCAGGTCGCGACGCCTGCCCTTGCCTACAACGCATGACTTAAGGGCTACGGTCTCGGTAACACGCTTCCATATGGGCGCCACCCGCTGTCTTCAAGACCTGGGCAGCCGTAGCCACTGCCAATTCCGCCAGATA
>JANLTW010000057.1:0-46289 GCA_031363155.1 Gammaproteobacteria bacterium
CGTTGAGCGGCGGTCCGCGACGGCGCAGGGCCTGGGTCGGCTGCGTCTCAGCGAGGGCGCTGATCAACACCGCGAGCCGTCGCGGCGTCGCATACGATTGCAGCGCTGCGAAACCAACGCCGGCGGCGTTGAGTCTGGTGCGAATGCCTTCGGCAAAGGCATTTTCCAGTTCACGCAAGGCCAACGGCGGCAACTCTTCGGTGCCGAGTTCCACCAGCAGATCGCGGGCGCTCATGCCTTGCTCCCGGCGGCACCATCGCGCAGCATCGGAAATCCCAGCGCTTCGCGGCTGTCGAAGTAAACCTGCGCCACGCCGCGCGCCAGCGTGCGCACCCGCAGAATGAAACGTTGCCGCTCGGTTACCGAGATGGCGCCGCGTGAATCTAACAAATTAAAGGTGTGCGAGGCTTTCAGCACCTGCTCATAAGCCGGCAACGCGAGCTTGGCGGCCAGCAGCTGCTGGCAGGCGGCTTCGTACTCGTCGAAGTGCCGGAACAGGACCTCGACGTTGGCGTGCTGGAAATTGTAGGCGGACTGTTCAACCTCATTCTGGTGGAACACGTCGCGATAGGTGACCTTGCCCTGCGGTCCTTCGGTCCAGACGAGATCGAACAGACTTTCGACGCCCTGGATATACATCGCCAGGCGCTCAAGGCCGTAGGTGATTTCGCCGGTCACGGGGCGGCAGTCGAGCCCGCCGACCTGCTGGAAGTAGGTGAACTGCGTGACTTCCATGCCGTTCAACCACACTTCCCAGCCGAGACCCCAGGCGCCTAACGTGGGCGACTCCCAGTTGTCTTCGACGAAGCGGATGTCATGGGTCAGCGGGTCGAAACCCAGCATTTTGAGGCTGCCGACGTAGCGTTCGAGAATGTCCAGCGGCGAGGGCTTGATGACGACCTGGAACTGGTAGTAATGCTGCAGGCGAAACGGGTTGTCGCCGTAGCGGCCGTCGGTCGGGCGGCGCGAGGGCTGCACGTAGGCGGCGCTCCAGGGCTCAGGTCCGATCGAGCGCAGGAAAGTCGCGGTATGGAAGGTTCCGGCGCCGACTTCCATGTCATAAGGCTGCAGAATGACGCAGCCCTGATCGGACCAGTATTGCTGCAGGGCGAAAATGAGCTGCTGGAAGGTGCGCGGTGCGGTCATGTTAGATGCTGTGCAAAACGCGCGATTATAGATGAGAATTCCCGCAGGGGGCCTTATGGACACAACATTACTCGCTGCCATCGAGCAGCTGCACGATCCCGCCGGCTGGGTGCATCTGGCAACCATCGGCAAGGATGGCGGGCCGCATGTCACGCCGATGATGATGGGCCTGCGCGATCCCCACCTGCTTTTCAGCATGACGGGCAAACAGAAGATCCGCAATCTCGAGCGCGACCCGCGCGCCTGCGTCGCGATTTCCAAACCAGTGACCATGACGCATGTGATTGTCTGGGGGACCATCGAGATCCGCCGCGATGTAGAGGCTCAGATCTGGTGGCAAGAGATGATCGTCAAGTCTTTTGGACCGGAGGGGCTCGGCCAGCGCGCGCGACAATTGTCCGCGGACGGCACCAGCCTCGGCGTGCTGACGCCGACCCATCACCGGATCTATGGCCTGAACAAGAGCTAACAAATGGACGCAGCAGAAGAGATTTTTCGCGGCGGATGCTTTTGCGGGGCGGTGCGCTACGAAGCGCGCGGCCCGGCGACCCAGCGCTGCGTCTGTCATTGCGAGAGTTGCCGGCACGCGGTTGGCGCGCCGGGTGTCCCATGGGCGACATTCGAGGTCGCGAATTTCAAGCTGACAAAAGGCGCGCTGACCGAGTATCAGTCATCGCCACTGGCGACGCGGGGTTTCTGTGCGCACTGCGGCACTTCGGTGACCTATAGACACAGGTCCCGCGCGGCGGACATAGACGTGACCTCAGCCAGTCTCGATGACCCGGAGAGAGTTGCGCCGAAAGCGCATATCTGGATGCAGGACCGGTTGTCCTGGGAAGTTCCTGGCGACAGCCTGCCGCGTTTTGCGACCAGTCGGACCGATGGCAACAGCTAACGCGTCAGCCGCGCGCGGCCTGCGGCTGAATCCGATCTTGCAGCCCGGAATCTATGTGTATTGCTCCCTGCCTTGCGGTGCCGACCTTCGGGGCGCGCCGCTGGTTGCTACGATCCGCGAAACCGAGGGCCTGTCCGTGATCCTGCCCGAGCAGGAGGCCATCACACGCGGCTGGCAGGTACTGTTTCGTACCGCCTGGATTCAAATCGGCCTGGTGTCGGCGCTCGACGCTGTGGGTCTGACAGCGAAAGTGTCGGCAACGCTGGCGGCGGCAGGAATCGGTTGCAACATGGTTGCGGGTGCGTACCATGACCACGTTTTCGTGCCGGTCGGGCGCGCGTCCGAGGCACTTGAGCTGCTGACTGAAATACGCATCAACCTGGCTAACAAAAAATGAAAAATCTCGAGCACCTTTTTGAGCACAATCGACGCTGGTCCAGGCGCATGCACGACCAGGACCCGGAGTTTTTCAGCAAGCTGGCGCAGCAACAGTCGCCAGAGTATCTGTGGATTGGCTGCTCAGACAGTCGCGTACCCGCCAACCAGATCGTCGGGCTGTTGCCGGGCGAGCTGTTCGTGCATCGCAATGTCGCCAATGTTGTCGTGCATACGGACCTGAATTGCCTGTCGGTGATGCAATTTGCCGTCGATGTGCTCAAGGTGAAGCACATTATCGTCTGCGGTCACTATGGCTGTAGCGGCGTGCGCGCTGCGCTGCGTCGCGACCGTATCGGGCTCAGTGACAACTGGCTGCGACATGTGCAGGATGTGCATCAGAAGCACGCCGGGTTGTTAGCCAAGGCGGCAGACGAAACGGCCGCCGCGAACCGCCTGTGCGAACTCAACGTCGTTGAGCAGGTAATGAATGTCTGCCAGACCACCATTGCGCGCGACGCCTGGGAACGCGGCCAGGAGCTCGCGGTGCACGGCTGGATCTATGGCATCCAGGACGGGTTGTTGCGCGATCTGAATGCCAGCGTCAACGCCACCGGCGAAGCCACCGGCGTTCATGCGCGGGCAATATCGCAATTCCGCTAGGGCGGAGCGACGAGGTCACAATGGGCAAGACCCGACTGGAAGCATTCAGCGACGGTGTGATCGCGATCATCATCACGATCATGGTGCTGGAATTCAAGGTGCCGCACGGTGACCAGCTGGAGAATCTAGTGCCGCTGGTGCCGGTCGCACTCGCCTACGTGCTGAGCTTTGTGTACGTCGGGATTTACTGGAATAACCACCACCACCTGCTGCATGCCTGCAGGCATGTCAGCGCCACGATTCTCTGGGCCAACTTGCACCTGCTGTTCTGGCTGTCCCTGGTGCCGTTCGCAACAGGCTGGATGGGCGAGAACCATTTCTCGGCGCTGCCGACCCTGCTGTACGGCGTCGTGCTGCTGATGGCAGCGATCAGCTACTTCATCCTGCAACACGCGATCATCGCGTCGCAGGGACCTGAATCTCTGCTGCGCAAGGCGGTCGGGCGCGATTGGAAGGGCTGGGTGTCTCTCGCGCTGTACCTGGTTGCGATCGCCGTGGCGCTCCTGACGCCGTGGCTGTCGCAGGCAATTTATGTGCTGGTGGCGTTAGTGTGGCTCGTACCTGACCAGCGCATAGAGCGCATGCTGGCTGCTGGCGACTGATCTTGTCTCTTGCCGACGGAGTCCTGCGGAGTTTCTTGTTCGGGCTGACGCTGGCGGCGGCAGTCGGACCTATTGCGCTGCTGATCCTGAACTATGGCGTGTCGCGTGGTTTTCGCACGGCCTTTGCCGCGGGCTGTGGTGCCGCCGGCGCCGATTTCATCTACGCGTTGCTGGCGTTCGCCGCGGGCGCGCAGATCGTTTCCTGGCTTGCAGGCAATGAGGCCGGGTTTCGCCGCGTCAGCAGCCTGGTGTTGATTTTGTTAGGTCTGTGGATGCTGTGGCGAGCCTGCTCGCCGGGTGTCGCGCGGCGGCCAGCTGCCGGAACCGTGCCGTCGGCGGCCGATGCGGCACGGCCGTTCACGACGACTTTTTTGTTAACGCTGGTAAACCCGCTGACAGTGCTGGTTTTTGCAAGTTTTGCCGGGCAATTGCCGCTGGGCGGCTCACCGGGCGCTGCGGCCGCGCTGGCACTGGCGGTGTTTGCCGGCAGCCTCATGGTGCAGACAGGCTTGGCGTTGGGCGGGGCGGCTTTGGCGCGCGTATTGAGCAATCCACGCTGGCAGCGCCTGCTCAACGGTTTGAGCGGCGCCATCATCGCCGCTTTTGGCGTGTATGGTGTGTGGCGATGAATGCCGGGCGGCGAGCCTTGTTGGCGGGCCTGTTAGGCACGCCAGTTGCTGCGGTCGGCAGGGAGAGGCATTCAATGCAGGATCTGACGCGGGTTGATCACCTTATTTATGCCACGCCCGATCTTGAAGCTACGATCGCGTACCTGGAGCTGCGGACGGGCGCCAGGGCCAGTGTCGGCGGCAGTCATCCGGGCCGTGGCACCCGCAACGCGTTGTTAGCTCTGGGGGCACGTTGCTATCTGGAGATCCTGGGGCCCGATCCGATGCAGCCGCCGCCGGAACGGCCGCGCACGCGTGGTATCGACCAGTTGACGGTCTCGAGACTCTCTGGCTGGGCGGCTAACGGCGAGAACCTGGAAGGCCTTTCGCAGCGCGCGCTGGCCCGGGGCGTGGAATTGGGCGCGGTACTACCCGGCAGCCGCTTGAAACCCGATGGCGAGCTGCTGCAGTGGCATTTTACCGACCCTAACAAAATCCTGTTCGATGGCCTGGTGCCGTTCCTGATCGACTGGGGTAGTGCCAGCCATCCCGCGGTCGCTGCCACCCCGGGCTGCACACTGGTGGAGCTGCGGGCAGAGCACCCGGACGCAGGCGGCTTGCAGCGCGCCCTGCGCGGCCTGGACCTTGCGGTGCCGGTCAGCCGCGCGGCTGTTCCCGCGCTGCTCGCAACCGTGAAAACCCCCCGAGGAATCTTGATCCTGCGCTAGAATTCGCGCTGCCCGATAAGTGGGCAGCGCCACAAGAGCGACGTTTCCCGGTATTTAGCGCACTGTTTTGAAGCAAATATGCTTTATGGACGCCCTGTTATAGTGCACAATAGCGCCACGGGAAACGTAAGTCCTTGAAAAATATAGCAGCGTTGCTTGGCATGCCACCTGCATTGTTCCAGTGCTTAATCTTTACCGGAGGCTAACAACCCATGACCCCTAGCGATGTCCTCAAGCTGATCAAAGAAAAAGAAGTGAAGTGGGCGGACCTGCGCTTCACCGATACCCGTGGCAAGGAACAACACGTCACCATCCCGACCAAAGTGGTCGACGAAGGCTTTTTCCGTGACGGCAAGATGTTCGACGGTTCGTCGATCGCCGGTTGGAAAGGCATCAACGAATCCGACATGATCCTGATGCCGGAAGCCAACACTACGGTGTTAGATCCGTTTTTTGAGGAATCCACGGTCAACATCCGCTGTGATGTCATCGAGCCGGCGACGATGCAGGGCTACGAGCGCTGCCCGCGTTCGTTAGGCAAGCGCGCCGAGGCGTATCTGAAGAGCACCGGTATCGCCGATGGCGCGATGTTCGGCCCGGAAAACGAATTTTTCATTTTCGACAGCGTGCGCTGGAGCAACGAAATGCGCGGCTGCAGCTACGAAATTGATTCGGTGCAGGGCGCCTGGAATTCGAACACCAATTATCCCGAAGGCAACAAGGGCCATCGTCCTGGCATCAAGGGCGGCTACTTCCCGGTTCCGCCGGTCGATGCATTCCAGGATATTCGTAATGCCATGTGCGGCGCCTGCGAAGACCTCGGCCTCGTGGTTGAGGTGCATCACCACGAAGTTGCGACCGCCGGCCAGTGTGAAATTGGCATTGGCGCCGGCGGCCTGGTAAAGAAGGCTGACGAAGTCCAGATCCTGAAATATGCGGTGCATAACGTTGCCGCGGGCTATGGCAAGACCGCCACTTTCATGCCGAAGCCACTGGTTGGCGACAACGGCTCGGGCATGCACGTGCACCAGTCGCTGCAGAAAGACGGCAAGGCGTTGTTTGCCGGCGACAAGTACGGCGGCCTCTCCGAGATAGCCTTGTACTACATCGGCGGCGTCATCAAGCATGCCAAGGCCCTGAACGCCTTCACCAATGCCGGTACTAACAGCTACAAGCGCCTGGTGCCGGGCTTCGAAGCGCCGGTGATGTTAGCTTACTCGGCGCGCAACCGTTCTGCGTCGATCCGCATACCCTGGATATCGAATCCGAAGGGACGCCGTATCGAAGTGCGCTTCCCCGACTCGTTAGCGAACCCGTACTTCGCGTTCGCCGCGATGATGATGGCGGGCCTGGATGGTATTCAGAACAAGATCCATCCGGGCGAGCCGGCCGACAAGGATCTGTACGACCTGGAGCCGGAAGAAGCGAAACACATCCCGACCGTATGTCATTCGCTCGATATGGCGCTCGAGCATCTGGACAAGGATCGTGAGTTCCTGACCCGCGGCGGCGTGTTCACGAACGACGTGATCGACGCCTATATCGGTTTGAAGATGCAGGAGATCACGCGCTTCCGTATGAGCACCCATCCGGTTGAGATGGACCTCTATTACAGCTGTTGATGAATTGACTGTGACAGGCCTCCAGCCGAGGCAAAAAATGGGGGTGGTGGCGATGCGATCACATCGCCACGCCCCTTTTTTGTATTCAGCGGCGCGTGGGATTATGCTCGACAGATATGCAGCAACAGCGACTTACCTTAACGCGGTGGACCACTCTGTTAGCCGGTGCTATGGTATTGGCAGTGCTAACAAGTCCGCGGTGCCTGGCGGAAATCTACAAGTGGGTGGACAAGGACGGAGTCACGCACTACTCCGATCGGCCGGCGCCCGGCGCAACCGAAATCACGATTCCGCCTGCGCAAACCTACCAGGCGCCGCCGCCTCAATCGTTGCCTGCGCCGACGGCGGCTCCCACGCGAGCGCCAGCGCGTTCCGCCAATGCCGCTTGCGAGCTGCGGTCGCCGAAACCGGAGGAAGTGCTGGTAAACGTTGCCGTGATCACCTTGAGCTTCAGGGGGCCGGAAGGATTGTCGCCGGTGCTGATGCTCAACAAGAAGCGTTACACTGCGGAGCGCGACTCCAACAGTATCAAGATCGAACCAGCCGTTCGTGGCAGCTTCGAAGCCAGGCTGACTTTCGTCAACGATCGCAACGAGGCGGTCTGCACCGTGCCCACAGTGACCTTTTACGTGCGCCAGCCGTCGGTCATCAATTCACCTGCGCGGCGCAAGAAACCCGGCTGACGCACCGGCGGCCGCCGGCCATGGGGGCGCCTCATGGCTGTTAGCCGGAATTTTGTCTCGCCGCTGAGTCACTACGACTCGACCGACCTGCTCGACGCGTTGACCACCGGCATGGTCGTGCTGGATGCCCAGCTGTGCGTCATCTATGCGAACGTGGCCGCGCAGGAGGCCCTCGGCATCAGTTTCAATTCGGTCCGCGGCCGGCCATTCACCGGCGTGGTGCTGGAGGCGGATCATCTGCTGACAACGCTGCGCCGCGCGAGCGCCGCAGGCGCCGTGCTGACAGAACGCGAAATCAACATCAAGATCGCCACGGCGCCGCGCGAGCAGCGCATATTCGATATTACCGTCACGCCGATGGAAGGCCAGATGACGGGCACGCATCTACTGTTGGAAATATCGGACGCTGCGCCCCGCCTGCGCATTGCGCGCGAGTCGGAACTGCGCAGTCGTCTCGATGGCAGCCGCATGATGGTGCGGCAGCTTGCCCACGAAATCAAAAATCCGTTAGGTGGCCTGCGCGGCGCGGCGCAGCTGCTGGAACGCGAACTGGACGATGCGGCGCTGCGCGAATACACGCAGGTCATCATCAGCGAGGCGGACCGGCTGACCGCGCTGGTGGATTCGATGTCACTGCCGGCGCGGCCGCCGCAGAAAACGCACGGCAACATCCACGAGATCTGTGAGCACGTATTCCGCCTGCTGCGCGGTGAAGCGCGCAACATGGTGCTCATCGAACGCGACTACGATCCCAGCCTGCCGGAAGCGGATTTCGACAAGCACCAGCTGATCCAGGCGCTGCTCAACATCGGCCGCAATGCGCTGCAGTCGGTCGGCGAGCGTGGCCGGATCACGCTGCGTACGCGCGTGCTTGCTAACACGCATATCGACCAGCAGAAACACCGCCTGGCCGCGCGCATCGAAGTCGAGGACAACGGTCCCGGCGTGCCGCAGGAGTTGCGCGCAAGTATTTTCTATCCGCTGGTGACCGGCCGGCCGAGCGGTACCGGTCTTGGCCTTGCGGTTGCTCAGGACCTGGTCACGCGTAACGGCGGCGCGATCGAGTTCACCAGTATCCCGGGCTGCACGATTTTCTCCATGACGTTGCCGCTCGACAACGCGCAGCAGGCCTCATGAACGGCAAGCCGGTCCAGGTCTGGCTGGTCGACGATGATGCCTCCATCCGCTGGGTGCTGGAGCGCGCGTTGCGCAATGCGGGTATGCAGCCACGCTCGTTTGAGGCTGCGGAAGCCGCCCTCGAGGCCTTGCAGCAAGGCACGCCTGATGTGCTGGTCACGGACATACGCATGCCGGGTCAATCCGGCCTGGAGCTGGCGCAGGCGGTTCGCAAGGCGCGGCCGGGACTGCCGGTGATCGTAATGACCGCGCATGCGGATCTCGACAATGCCGTGTCGGCATTCGCCAGCGGCGCATTCGAGTACCTGCCCAAGCCCTTCGATATCGACCAGGCGGTCGCATTGGTGAAACGTGCTGCTGCCAGCGCGCCGAGCGCGGGCGTGGACCCGGAACTGGACTCTCCATCGCCCGAGTTGTTAGGTCGGGCGCCGGCCATGCAGCAGGTGTTCCGCGCTATCGGCCGCCTGTCGCGCACCTCGACCACGGTGCTGATTACCGGTGAATCCGGTACCGGCAAGGAACTGGTCGCGCGCGCGCTGCATGAGCACTCGCCGCGCGCCGCACGCAGGTTTGTTGCACTCAACATGTCGGCAATTCCGGGTGAATTGCTCGAGTCCGAGCTGTTCGGGCACGAGAAGGGCTCATTCACCGGCGCTGACGCGCAGCGCCGCGGCCGTTTCGAGCAGGCCGATGGCGGTACGCTTTTTCTGGACGAGATCGGCGACATGCCGATTGCGCTGCAGACCCGGTTGCTGCGGGTGCTGGCCGAGGGCGAGTTCTATCGCGTCGGCGGCCAGACACCGATCAAGGTCGATGTGCGTGTCATTGCTGCGACCAACCAGGACCTGCTGGCGCGGGTAGCGAGCGGGCAATTCCGCGAGGATCTTTATCATCGTCTTAACGTGATCGACATCCACCTGCCACCGCTGCGCGAGCGCACCGAAGACATCGGCATGTTGTTAGCTCATTACCTGCGTCTGACGGCCGGTGAGATGGGGGTGGAGGCGAAGACCCTGTCTACCGCTGCCGAGCGGCAGCTGACGGCCTATCAGTGGCCCGGTAATGTCCGCGAGCTGGTAAACCTCAGTCGCCGCCTGACGGTACTCGCACCCGGACGCGAGATCCAGGTCGAGGATCTGCCAACGGAGATCAAGCCCGCCAACGGCGCGGCGACGGGCAGCATGGACGACTGGTCGCAGCGCCTGTCACGCTGGGCGGAGGCACAACTCGATGGCGACAACGCACCGTTGTTAGACGTCGCGGCGCCGGAGTTTGAGCGCGTGCTGGCACTGGCGGCACTGAAACGCACGCAGGGCCACCGGCAGGAAGCCGCCAGGCGCATCGGCTGGGGCCGTAATACCCTGACCCGCAAGCTCCGCGAGCTGGGTATCGACGAGCATGCCGAACCTTGAGATCCGGCGCGAGGACCCGGCGGCAGCCGACGTCCGTGCGCTGATAAATGAACTGGATCAATACCTGATCGGGCTGTACGATCCCGACGAGAATCACCTGCTGGATATCGAATCGCTGCGGGCGCCGGATGTCAGCTTCTACGTGGCGCGGCTGGATGGCGTGGCGCAGGCCTGTGGCGCGATTCGTGTCATCGAGCCAGGGGTTGGGGAGGTGAAGCGGGTCTATGTATCGCCGCGAGCCCGCGGCCAGGGCCTTGGCCAGCGCATCATGGCCGCCCTGGAGGAACGCGCCAATGAACTCGAGCTGCGGGAGCTGAAGCTCGAAACGGGCGATCGTCAGCTGGAGGCCCTGGCGCTATACGAGGCCCGCGGCTACACGCCCTGCGGACCTTTTGGCGACTATCAACAGGGCGTGACCAGCCTGTTTTTCGTCAAGCCTGTCCGTTAGGTATTTGTTAGCTCTGCGGGCGCAGCGCGCGCAGAAACGCAGCCGGATCTTTCATGTAAGCGTCGCGCATCCGTTGCGCCTTGAAGTCCGGATAGAACTCCTCGAAGCCGTCTTCGAACGCCGCCAGGCAGTTGTGGCCGTGGGTCAGCGCGGAGATTTTCGGGCCGGGTGTCCGGGCCGACATGTCGGATTCGATGGCGCCTGAAAATACGCCCATGACATGGGTTCGCTGTGGCGCGAGTTCAGCACGCAGTCCCTGGCACATGGCGTTCGCGGCAAACTTGCTGGCGCAATAGGTGCCGACGGATGGTGCGCAGAACAGCGCGCCGATAGACAGGACCTGGATGATGCCGCCTCCAGCGTTAGCTTTCAGAATCGGTGCGAAAGCACGGATCATCGCCAGCTGGCCCCAGAAATTGACTTCCATTTCCGCGCGCGCGCCGTCCATGGTTGCCGGCGCGAGGAACCCGGACATTGCCGCCATGCCGCCGTTGTTGATCAGCAGCGTGACATCGCTGGCGACGCGGGCTGCGGCGCTGACTTCGGTTGCGTCGGTGACATCGAGTTCGACCGGGATGATCTGGCCCGGCGCGCGCGCCACCAGGACATCCAGGGAATCCGGGTTGCGCGCAGTCGCATAGACGCGCCGCACGCCGCGCTCCAGCAGCGCCTCGACGAATCCTTTGCCAATACCGCGATTGGCGCCCGTTACCAGCGCCGTGCTGCCCTGAATTTGCATCAATTTGTCTCCAGCCCGCCAGAATCCTGCCACTGAAAATTACCACGGCTTCGTACAATTCCCTCATGGATAAACTCGACCTGACGTGGCAGCAGCAGCATTTTGGCAACAGCCTGGGCAACTGGGTAGTCGCCGGCGTTGCCTTTATCGCAGTCTTGACGCTGCTGCCGCTGCTGCGCAGCTAGCTGCTGGCCCAGCAACGACGGCTCCCTGCGGGTGTACCGAGCGGGGTCACGCTGGCGCTGCGACTGCTGGAGCGCACCAGCCGGGTCTTCGACATCCTGCTGTTTATCGCGCGCGCTCGCTTTGCAAACAGTGTTAGGCGATATCCTGGCCTCGCTGTCGATCACGCTCGACCAGCCATTTGTCGTCGGCGACTGGCTGCGGCTCGAGGATTGCGACGGCGTCGTCGAGCATATCGGCATCAAGAGAACGCGGCTGCGCAGCCTGTCCGGCGAGCAGATCATCATCTCGAACGCGGAGGTGCTGAAAAGCAGGCTGTTGCCGCGGCGCCTGACACCAACTTCGTTCACTTCGTGAGTGAGCCGACCACCGGCCTGCGCTATGTTGAAGTCATGGATACAGTGAATCGGGGCATTCTCGCGGCGTTCGATCGCGGGGGCGTACGCTTTGCGTATCCGACGCGCCTGGTTCTCAAAGAGAATTAGTCACCGATACACAGGCTGCCGATGAGCGCGGTTATATTGGCCATGTTGTTAGCGGCCAGATAGTCCGCGATGCCGCTGTTGATCTTGCGGCAGACCAGCGGATCGTAGAACAGCGCCGTGCCGACGCCGACGGCGCTCGCGCCCGCGATCATGAACTCGAGCGCATCCTTCGCGTTGACGATGCCGCCCTGGCCGATGATGGGCACGTTGTGTTTTCTGGCGACCTGATAAACCTTGTGCACCATCAGCAGCGCGATGGGCTTGATCGCCGGGCCAGAGAGCCCGCCCTGGGTGTTGCCGATCACCGGCCGGCGGGTCTTTACATCGATGGCCATGCCCATGACGGTGTTGATCACCGACAGGCCATCGGAGCCCGCTTCGATGCAACGGCGCGCGTTTTCAGCGATGTCGGTCTGGTTCGGCGAGAGCTTGGTGATGATCGGCTTGCCGGTCACTTTGCGGCAGGCCTCGACCACCCGCGCCGACATGTCCGGATAATTGCCGAATTGCACGCCACCCTCCTTGACGTTAGGGCAGGAGATGTTGATCTCGATGCCGTCGATCGGCGAGTCATCAAAACGGCGCGTCACTTCGATGTACTCATCAAGCGTCGAACCAGACACGTTCGCGAGGAAACGGGTCTCGGAGAAATCCAGGCCCGGCAGAATCTTCCCCACGACCGAAGCGACGCCCGGGTTCTGCAGGCCGATCGCATTCAACATGCCCATCGGTGTTTCGTAGACGCGATGCGGCGGATTGCCGAGGCGTGGCTGGCCGGTCGTGCCCTTCAGGGCGATTGCGCCAACGTCGCAGTTGCTGAATCCCTCGACGCGGGTGTATTCCTCGCCAAAACCCACACAGCCGCTGAGTAATACGATCGGCGAGGCGAAATCCATGCCGCAGAAGCGGCTGCGCAACGACGCTGCCGGGCCGGTGGCGACATCTGCGGGCTGGGCGGACATGGCAGCATTATCGCAGAGCAGGCTCGCGGTTGGTTACCATTGTGCGAGCCATGTTCGATATCGTGCTTTGTCAGCCGGAGATCCCACCTAACACCGGTAATGTCATCCGGCTGTGCGCAAATACCGGGGCGCACCTGCACTTGGTCAAGCCGCTGGGGTTCGACCTCGACAAGCGCTCGCTGCGGCGCGCCGGCCTCGACTATCGCTGGATGGCAAGCGTGCAGCAGCACGCGAATTTTGCGGCCTGCCAGGCGGTTTTGACGGACGCACGCTTTTGGGCCATCGAGACCGGCGCTGCGCAGCACTACAGCGCGGTCGCGTACCGGCCGGGAGATGCCCTGGTTTTCGGATCGGAGCGCCACGGCCTGTCGGCGGAGGTGTTGGCAGCTATTGGACCGGAGCGGGTGGTCGATATTCCGATGCGCGTCGGTAATCGCAGTCTCAATCTGTCGAATTCCGTGGCCGTCGTGCTGTACGAGGCCTGGCGTCAGCAGGAGTTCGCCGGCCGCTAGTCGTGCTCGGGACGCACCGGGCGCATCATCAGGTCGCGCACCGCGGTGCGTGGTGCAAGGCCCTCGTACAGGACGCTGTAGATCACGTCCGCGATCGGCATGTCGACCTTGAGTTTCGCGGCCACCGAGTGTACCGCACGCGCAGCGCGATAGCCTTCCACGACCTGGCCGATTTCGGCCTGCGCCGCCTCGACGCCGCGGCCTTCAGCTAACAGCAGGCCAAAGCGCCGATTGCGCGACTGGTTATCGGTGCAGGTCAGTACCAGATCGCCGAGGCCGGCGAGGCCCATGAAGGTCTCGCGCCTGGCGCCGAGTGCGACACCGAGGCGTGTCATTTCGAACAGACCGCGCGTGATCAGCGCAATACGCGTGTTAGCACCGAAGCCAAGCCCGTCGGACATGCCGGCGCCCACCGCCAGCACGTTCTTGACGGCACCACCGGTTTCCACGCCGATGATGTCGCTGGAGGTATACATGCGGAATTTTTCAGTGGCCAGCGACCGCGCGAACGCCGCCGCGAATTCCTCGTCGCTCGATGCTATCGTCATGGCGCTCGGCAGGCCGGCGCCGACTTCGCGGGCGAATGTTGGGCCGGATACGACGGCCGTGGGCCAGCGACCACCTAACACATCGCTCGCGACCTGATGCGGCAGCTTGCCGGAGTCGATTTCAAAACCCTTGGTTGCCCAGCACACGCGCATGTCGGCGCGCAGCAACGGACGCAGCAGCAGCAGCGTAGCGCGAAAGCCGTGGCTTGGTACCGCGATCAGGATGTCGCGCACCTCATCGACTGCGGTTGCCAGATTGTCAGCAAGTAACAGTGACGGCGGAAATGCTGCGCCCGGCAGATAGCGGCGGTTTTCGCGCTGTGCGGCCATCGCGGCCAGAGGCGCGGCATCCCGGCCCCAGAGATGCGTTTCACGGCCGCTGCGCGCGCACTGAATCGCCAGCGCGGTTCCCCAGGAACCCGCACCTAGCACCGCGATTGAATTTGACATGGCAGGCCTGACCGGGCGTTAGTTTTTGACAGCTTCCTGTGCTTCCGCCAGCGAGCGTGCGTACAGCGCATCGAAATTAACCGGTGGCAGCAGCAGTTGCGGGAAACCACCCTGCGCCACCAGCTGTGTCACCACCGCGCGCGCGTACGGGAACAACATCGCGGGACCGACACTCGCCACTGCGCGGCGCATGTCTTCTTCGTTCAGGCTGCGCATCGTGAATGCGCCCGACTGCTTTACTTCGGCGATGAAGGCGGTCTTGTCGGCAAACTTGGCGGTGACATTTACGGTCAGTGTAATTTCACGCGTGTCATCGCCGATAACGTCGGAATTGGTGTTCAGATCCAGTGAAATCTGTGGGTTCCATTCCTTGGGGTCGAAGCGTGGGCCGTTAGGCGCTTCGAAAGAGCAGTCCTTCAGATATACGAGCTGCAGGGCGAATTCAGGTTGTGGGGCTTCGTCAGTCATGGCGTTCCTTTGTTAGCTGCTGGCCAGCAGCGGATCGAGTCCGCCACTGGCATCCAGATCGTGCAGGTCGTCAGATCCGCCCACATGGGTGCTGCCGACAAAAATCTGCGGTACCGAACGGCGGCCACTGCGGGCCTGCATTTCGCCGCGTTTATCAGGGCTCGCTTCGATATCAATGTCCTCAAACGCCACGCCCTTGCGACTCAGCAACTGGCGTGCCTGCTCGCAGTAGGGACACCAGCTGGTCGTGTACATCACTACGTTGGTCACGAGATCTATGATGCCTTGCCGTCTTTGCCCGGCGCGCCTTTGGCGAGCGGCATGTTGTCAGCGCGCCAGGCCGCCAGGCCACCGCGCAGGTTGACGGCAGTCGTAAACCCCTGACGGCCGAGCTCGCGCGCCGCCGAAGAGCCCAGGGAGCCTGAATCGCAAACCAGCACTACGGCCTTCTGCTTGTATTTCTTGAGGGTCTCCTCGGCCTTCAGAATCTGCGCGGCCGAGAAATTCCGTGCGCCCTGGATGTGGCCGGCGGTGAATTCGTCGGGCTTGCGCAGATCTAACACGACCGCACCCTGATTCATGAGGCGCACGACATCCTGGGGGCCGACCGCCGCAAATTGCGTCTGGCGCATGCGAATTTCGTTGGCCAGGACAGCCAGCACCAGGGCCACGGCCATGGCTACCAGGTAGGGGTGGTTAGTTGCGTATTCCATCAGGTGCTGCATGGCGGGTTCAAAGCCCCCTTGGGCGGTCAAAATGGTGGCGGATTATATCGGAAGGCTGCTTCTTATAGACTTCGCCGGCCAAATGCCACCGTCTGTGCCAAATCGCCGTTGTCTGATGCCCTTTTGGGCCGGTTTGCTGCTGGCGGGCGCCGCCGCCTGGGCACCCCAGTCCGGCGCCGATCGGGCCAGCACCGAGGCCGAATTGGCGAATATCCGCGGTGAAATCGCGCGGGTGCAGGCGCAAGTGGCCCGCGACGCCGCTGAAAAGGACCGGCTCGCGCGCCAGCTGCGCACCGCGGAAAAGGCCGTGGCTAACGCGCGCATGATGCTAGAGGGTATTCAGGAGCAGCGGCGTGACGGAGCTGTGCGGCGCCGCGCGCTGGCTGGCGAACGCGAGGACGTTGCAACCAAACTGCGCTCGGAGCGCGCGGCGCTGGCAGGGCAGCTGCGTGCCGCGTACATGATTGGTCGGGAGGAACCGCTCAAGCTGCTGTTGAACCAGCGCGACCCGGCGCGTGCGGGCCGCATGTTTGCCTACTATGGTTATTTCGGGCGCGCCCGCGGCGAGCAGATCGAGCGCATTCGCGCCGGGGTTGCCCGCATCGCGGCGCTCGAGGACGGCCTGGCGATCGAAGACCAGAAGCTCGCCGAGCTGGAAAAGCAGCAGCAACAGGAGGTCGAGCGCCTCGAACGCGCGCGTGGCGAACGCGGCGTGGTGCTTGTCAGCCTGAAGAATGAAGCGCGCTCGCGGACCGCGATGCTTGCCCGGCTCAACCAGCAGCGCGCCAGCCTGGAAAAGTTGTTAGCTGAATTGCGGCGTGCAGCGGTGCGATTCCCGGTAGACAGTATGTCACCGTTCGGCAAGCTGCGTGGCCAACTGACCCTGCCGGTGGATGGGCGGATGCTGGCTCGCTATGGCCAGGCACGCGCCGGCGCGATTCGTTGGGACGGAATTTTGTTAGGTACGGAGCGCGGCGCACCGGTGCATGCGGTTTATCATGGCCGCGTCCTGTACGCCGACTGGCTTGCGGGGCTGGGTCTGCTGGTGATTGTCGATCATGGCGGCGGCTATATGAGCCTCTATGCGCACAACGACCAGATCTATCGCACGGTCGGCGAACGCGTGACCGCGGGCGACGTGCTTGCAGCCTCGGGTGACAGCGGCGGTCGATCGAGCCCGGAACTCTATTTTGAGATTCGCCGCAATGGACGACCGGTGGATCCCGGGCCGTGGTTTGCGGCCGGGAACTGATAATTGCTGCGCCGCGGCCTTATGTGAACCGGATCACACATTTCTGGGCAAAGGCATCCGGGATGACTCTGGATGCGGGTCCGGGAATTTGACGAAATGGGCAGTCCGTCAACCCGGCAGAATCCGTAGTCGCGGATGATGCTGCTCAATTACCTGCAGCAGATGACCGTTCATGGCCGCCAACGTGGCAGAAATCTGGAAGAATCTGGATCCGTATTCGCAGTTGATCCGGTCATTGCTGCCGCGCGCTGCCAGTGTCAGCGTATTCGATGCTAACGCCGAATTGCGCTGGTCCACCGAATCGACAACCGGACCTGACCTGCCGCACATCGTGCAGGAATCGCTGCAAAAAGCCCATGAGGATCCCTCGGCACTCGGCACGATGTTTATTTTTGATGGCGACACGCCTACCTACCTGTGGTGGTTGCGGGACGATGCGGGCGCCCTGATCGCCGTTGTGGTCGTAACGACCCGCCGCTCAAGCGACGCCGAACCGCTATCTTTCAACTTCGTACATTCGTTAGCCAAGCCGGCGCTCGAGTGCCTGCGCCGTGAGCTCGCGACGCACGACAACATCCATCGCCTGCACACCACGCTGCAAGCGCGCGACAAGGATGTCGAGCTGCTGCTGTCGGTCGCGGATCATCCGGGTGACAGCGGTGGGCACGGCGACGAACTGCGTAACCTGCTGCAGAACGCGACTGATCACATGGGCTGCGCATTCGCGGTGCTGATCGTGCCGGACAAGAGCATTGCGATGGTGCGACCGGGTCCGGGACGAACCGTCGACGGCTCGGTGCTTGCGCGCACGCACCGCCAACTGCTGAACATGGCACAGACCCGCCGCGAACCGATGGTAATCAACAAGCTGACCAAGGCGTCGAACGATTCGCAGCTGCAATATCGGCTGGTAGTCTGCCCGGTGCGGCATCCCAGTGGCCGTGTCAGCGGAGTGCTGGCGCTGTTCCGTGACGCGAACGCACCCGAATTCGAAAGCCGCGATGGACGCCTGGGAGAATTGCTGGCGCGCAAGGCGGCCAGCATTATCGATTCAAGTTTTGATGCCCTAAGCGGGCTGCTGACGCGCGGCGCGCTCGAGCAGCGCGCCAAGGCGGCGATGAGTGAACCGGTGCGACCAGCGGTCTGGAGTCTCATCTACATCGACGCTGATCAGCTGCACGTCGTCAATGAAAATTTTGGCATGCACGTCGGCGATCAGGTTATTGCGCAGATCGGCGAACTGATTCGACGCCGCGTGCCGCCGGGTGGGCTGGCAGCGCGCATTTCCGGGGATCGATTCCTGATCCTGGTGCCGAGCATGATCGATGCCGCGGCGCTGATGGCGGAGTCCATGCGCGAAGCAACCGGTCAGATCGGCACGCTGCAGGGTAATGAGCGCCTGCACGTTTCCATTACCGTTGGCATTGCCGAAATACAGGCATCGAATGCAGAGTTCAGCCGTACGCTGACGGAAGCCGAGTCGGCCTGCAAGGTCGGCAAGGATCGCGGGCGCAATCGCGTCGAGCTTTATCAGGACAACGACGCTAGTGTCGTGCGCCGCTTTTCGGATATCACCACGTCGAGCGAATTGCGCATGGCCATCGAGAATGATCGCCTGCGCCTCGACGCACAGCTCATTCTGCCCATCGGTGCCAACGAGTCCGGCACGCCGCCGCATTACGAGTGTCTGCTGCGCATGGTTGGTCTCAACGGTGAAATCATCGGGCCGGATCGCTTTCTCTCCGCCGCACGGCGCTATCAACTGATGCCGCTGATCGATCGCTGGGTGATCGAGAAGACGGTCAAATTGTTGCAACCGCATATCGACCTGCTGGTCACCAGGCCGGTGGTTTTTTCGGTCAATTTTTCCGGCCAGTCGCTAAGCGACGAGGAATTTCCCGACTTCATGCTGCGGACCATCGAGAAAAGCGGCATCGAGCCCAGCGTGTTCTGCTTCGAACTGACAGAAAGTGACGCGGTGGCTAACATCGCGAAGGCAGAGTTGCTGATGCGCCGGCTGCGCAAGCTCGGCTGCGGCGTGGCGCTGGATGACTTTGGCACCGGATTGTCATCGCTCGCCTATCTGCGCACCCTGCCGGTCACGATGCTCAAGATCGACGGCAGCTTCGTGCGCGACATTCTCAAGGATCCTCGTTCGGAATCGATGGTGCAGGCCATCACCCAGCTCGCCCATACGATGTCCATCGCCACCGTGGCCGAGTACGTCGAGACGGATGAAATCCGCAACCGCATCGTCTCCCTGGGCGTCGACTACGCACAGGGATTTGCGGTCGGACGCCCGCAGCCTATCGAAGACGTGCTGGCTGAAATCCCGCTATATGCCGGCGCATCGCCGGTATTTCGCTCGGTTGAGGACGTCCTCGGCAGCATCGCGCGCCGCGCCCCGCACTAACAAGCCGGTACTGTGATGCCCGCGTCATGACGGGTACAATGGCCGCTGCATGAGCTTGGAATCTCCTCTGTTCACACGCTTTGGCGTACTGGCACTGACCGTGGGTGCGACGCTGGGTGTTGCCCTGTCATTGACACTGTCGTCAGGGCGCGGCCGCACGCCGCCGCCTGCCGCCCCGGTAGCTGGCGTCTTGCCCGCTGATGACAGCCGTTTGTTAGCTGAGGTCATGGATCGCGTCAAAGGCGAGTACGTCGACCCGGTCGATCAACGAAAACTCCTGCAGCAGGCATTGCATGGCGTCGCATCGGGACTGGATGCCTACTCCGCCTTCCTGGATGCCGAGGAGTACCAGGAAATCCGTGATACCACCAGCGGCAGCTATCCGGGTGTTGGCGTCGAGGTCAGCGCCGATCGTGGCGGCATCAAGGTCATGCGCACGCTCGCCGATTCTCCGGCGGCGCGCGCCGATTTGCGTCCGGGCGATCTGATCGTCGGCATCGACAAGACCCCGGTGGGCGCGGACCTTGATCGTGCGATCGATCGCATGCGCGGCCTGCCAGGTAGCCAGGTCAGTCTGTCGGTGCGCCGGCCCGGCACGCCCGACGTGCTCGACCTGGTGCTGGAGCGCGCGCAGGTTGAGGTGCACAGCGTCGCGGCCCGCCTGCTAGAGTCGGGCTACGGCTATTTGCGCATCGCAAATTTCAGCAGCAACACGCCGGCCGACGTCGAACATGCGGTCAACGAGATGCAGCAGCAAAACGGCACCGCGCTGCGTGGCCTGGTCATTGACGTGCGCAACAATCCTGGCGGCGTGCTGGAGTCATCGGCGGATGTTGTGGACTTGTTTCTCGATCGAGGCGTGATCGTGTCGGCCACCGGGCGTACGCCGGAAGCGCGTTTCAAACTCGAAGCGGGTCCCGGTGATTTGTTAGATGGCGCACCGATTGCAGTGCTGGTCAATGGTGCTACGGCATCGGCCGCGGAAATTCTCGCCGGTGCGCTCAAGGACAATCATCGTGCAGCGATCATCGGCCGGCGCACTTTCGGCAAGGGGTCGGTGCAGAGCGTCATTCCGCTGTCCGGCGGACGTGCCCTGAAGCTGACAACATCGCGCTATTTCACGCCCTCTGGTGTCTCGATCCAGGATCGCGGCATCGAACCCGACCTGCCGATCGAGGGCGTTGAAGAGCCGCCGCTCGGCATCGAAGCGCCTGATTCGCTGACATTGGCGCGCCGGGATCGCGAAGTGCGGATCGCTGTGCAGCGCCTCAAGCTGCCGCCACGCGTCACGCTCGCCTCGCGCCCCGGCTGACATGGAGCTGTTAGCCTGGCTGGTCGACCTGATCCTGCACCTCGACCGCCACTTGGTAGAACTGCTGGCGAGCTATGGGATCTGGATTTACGCGATCCTGTTCCTGGTGGTGTTTGCTGAGACAGGGTTTGTCGTTACGCCGTTCCTGCCGGGCGACTCACTGTTATTTGGTGTGGGCGCGCTGGCGGCGGTCGATACCAGCGGTAACCTGAGCGCGCCGTTAGCCGCGGCGTTGCTGATCGCCGCGGCAATTCTTGGCAATACCACCAACTTTTATATTGGGCGCGCCATCGGCCCACGCGCCTTCAGCGGCCGCTACCGCTTTCTGAAAGTGGAGTACCTGCGCCGTACCGAGGAATTCTTTGCCAGACATGGTGGCATGGCGGTCGTGTTATCGCGCTTTGTGCCGATCCTGCGCACCTTCGCGCCGTTTGTCGCCGGAGTCGGCCGCATGAACGCCGCGCGGTTCCAGGCCTACAACGTCAGCGGCGCGGTGCTCTGGGTGCTGCTGTTCGTTTCCGGTGGCTATCTGTTTGGCAACATTCCGCTGATCAGGAACAACTTCGGAATTGTGACCATCGTGATCATCGTCCTGTCAGTGCTGCCAGCGGTGTTTGCGCTGCTCAGGCCAAACCGCGATACGCGGCCAGGCCCGCATAAATAAGGCCGCCGACTAACAAAATCAGCAGCGGTATCGCGGAAATCATGAAACCCCAGCCGCGCTTGTCCGCCGCCTGGCGATAGCCGATCGAATACACCATCCTGCCGACCACAAATACCAGGCCGAGAATCGCGGCCCATCGCTCGCTAACAAAGGTCGCAAAGCAAATCATTGAAGGCACGAACACGATCAGCTGCTCGAGGGTATTCATCTGCACCCGATAAGCGCGCTCGAAGTCCGGATTGCCGGACACCGCAGGCGCTGCAAGCTTGTGCTTGCCACGCGCGGCGCCGACCGCCATGACGAAATAGAAATACTCGACCAGAGCCAGCGAGATCACGAACCAGACTGCAGCCATGTTTGAGGTCATATTAAATCGCTCCCGGAATGGAATACTTGTTGTTGTGCGCTTGCCGGATGGCAGAATAACGGCATGACCGAAAAAACGCGAGCCTATGCCGCCAGGGTCGATATTGAGGCGCCGCTCGAACGGGTGTGGGCAGCGCTGACCACCACTGTTGCCATGGAGCGCTGGATGGGCGCGGGCGCGAAGATCAACCTCCAGGTAGGCGGGTTGATTTCGGGCAGCCTGGATCGCAAGCGGCCATTTTCAGCCCATATCGATATTTTGACCGTGCCGCGCCGCGTGCGCATCGTTCACCTGCATCCGGAGGACGTTCCGGCCTTTGAAGGCGCGGTCGTCGACGATCTGTTGGTGGAGTTTCGTGACGGGCAAACGATCGTGCGCGTACTGGGCAGCGGTTTTCCACGCACCGATGAGCACGGGGCGTTCTATATGCAGCGCCAGATGGGCTGGCGTCAGTCGTTAGCCCGGATCAAGGTCTATCTGGAAAATAAACTGGATCTCGCGGCCGAACGCGCACCTTAACCAAGTAAACTCTGTCCCAAGTAGTCTCTAATCCAAATAAATTCTAACAAGGAGTTGCCATGACCGGATTTGCATTAAGAGCCGTAATCGCAGCCATGGGGCTCTGGCTGGCGACCATTGTCGTTGACGGATTATCCATCAACGCGCCGCTGACCCTGCTGCTCGCCGCCGCGCTGTTAGGTGTCGTGAATGCGATCGTGCGCCCGGTGGCCGTCGTGCTGACTTTTCCAATTACAATTGTGACCATCGGCCTGTTCCTGCTGGTCATCAACGCCGCAATGCTGGGGCTCGTGGCCTGGTTGCTGCCGGGTTTTGCGGTGTCGGGATTCCGTGCTGCACTGTTAGGCGCACTGGTTGTCAGCGTTACCGGTTGGATCGGTTCCTGGTTCATCGGCCCCAAAGCGCGCATCGAAGTGTTCCGATCGCGGCGCGACTGATTACTGACAACTCACGGAGCAAAAATGCGAAGGATCGCAACCCCGCCTGGTTCATGGGCAATCGCGTTTGTGCTGTGCGCAGCCGCGCCACTGGCGGCTGGCGCCGGCATCACGTTCCAGGGGGCCGCCCGCGACCTCGCTACCGGCAAGCCGCTGTACCGTGAAATGCATTTCGTCAGTGCTCCAGGCACGGCCCGGGAAGCCCGTATCGTGCATTACCTGTGCCCTGACAGCAGCGCCGTATTCGCGCGCAAGGAACTGGACTACGCGCGGTCGCGCGAAATGCCGCGATTTACGCTGACCGATGCGCGGCTCGGGTATGTCGAGGGGCTGCGTACCCTGGCTAACGGCCGCGCCCAGGTCTTCCAGGTGCCCGGAAGTCGGCGCAGCGAGCGCAATGCGCTGTTGCCCGCTGGAAAAAACATCGTCGCCGATGCCGGTTTCGATGGGTTCCTGAAACGCCACTGGGCCGAGCTCGAGCGGGGCCAGAGCATCAAGTTCGCTTTTCTGGTGCCGAGCCGCCTGCATGCGGTGGAATTCAAGATCAGCAAACATGGCGACGCGGTCATCGAAGGTGCGCCAGCGAGCGTCATTCGCCTGAATCTGTCAGGTTTTCTGGGCTGGTTCCTGCCGTACATCGACGCCACTTACCGCAACAGTGACCGCGCCCTGGTACGCTACCAGGGGCTGACGAATCTGCGTGACGCGGCCGGCGACAACCTGACCGCGTTGATTGAATTCCCCGCTGCGGAACGCCGCGAGCAGGTGATTGATCTTCCGGCGCTACGCGCCGTGCCCCTCGTTCGCAGTTGTCCGTAGCGACTTCGCATTGCGCGGCCAGGTGGCGAGCGCAACGCCGGCAAGCATGACCATCATGCCGAGGAATTGCGCGGCGGTCAGGTGCTCGCCGAGCAACCACCAGCCTAACAACGCCGAGATTGCAGGCACGACGTAGCTGTAGCTGCCCACGACCGCTGGCGTGCTGTGCCTGGCCAGCCACGCGTAGGCGGTGTAGCCGATGATGCTCGACATGAACAGCATGTAGAACAACGACGCTGAACCCACCGATGACCAGTGCCAGCGCGGCCCTTCGCCGGTTGCCAGGCCAATGGTGGTCAGCAACAGTCCGCCGATCAGCATCTGACCGCCGGTAAAGGTGATGAGATCGAGCCTGGACGGGAAACTGCGCATATAAACCGTGGCGACTGCCCAACCGGCAACGCCGAGCAGCGTCACGATCTCGGGCAGATGCATCAGCCCACCGCTGGGAACGGCCGTTTTTTCCCCAGCGACCAGCACCAGTGCTGTGCCGAAAAAGCCCAGCAACAAGCCTGTCACGGTGTTGCGATCCAGCGCGTGGGCGCGTGGCCCGAATGCGCTGAGTATTACGATCCACAACGCTCCGGTGGCATTCAGCAGGGCGGATTGATTTGATGCCAGCCATTGCAGGCTCCAGGTGTTAGCACCGTTGGTGATCATCACGCCCGCCATCCCGACCCACCACATGTGGCGCAATTCCTGCCAATTCAAACGCGGCCTGTTGCCGAGAATCAAGGACGCGCTGCAGAGCAGGATTCCCGCAGCGATAAACCGCAGCCCGCCAAACAGGAATGGTGGCAAGTGCTGAACACCGATGCGGGACACGGCAAAGCTACCACCCCAGATCAGATAGATCACTCCCAGGGCGAGCAGCACGTTACGGCGCCGGTTGACGGCCTGCGTCATTCGCGCCGCGAGGCGGAGCGGTACAGCCCGAACGCGAGCACGGCAACGAGCGCCAGGCCTAACAAGCCGCCGAACTGCATACTCTGCGGCAATGCCAGGACATCCGCGCGTCCAGACACGACGATCGGAATTGCAATGATGATGCCGGTCAGAGCTTCACCGGTGATCATGCCGGACGCGAACAGGATGCCCTTGCGATTGGCTCGTTCGCTGTCTGCGGGACTCGCTCCCCGCCCCATTGAGCGTTGCGCAAAATGTGCCAGTAGCCCGCCAAGGAAAATCGGCGTCATCAATTCAAGTGGCAGGTAGATTCCAACCGCGGCAGCCAGCACCGGGACACGGAAATCAGACTTGCGGGCTTTCAGTATTTCATCCAGAACAATGATGGCAATGCCGATCAGCGCACCAATGGCGACCATGTCCCACGGCAGCGCACCGCCGAACATCCCCTGGGCGACCGACGCCATCAGCGTGGCCTGCGGGGCCAGCAGCGGTTTGGGATGCGCCTCGCTCGGCACGCCGATGCCGTAGGCCGCCGCTAACAGATTCAGCACCGGAGCCATGATCAGCGCGCAGCTGATTGCGCCGATGCCCAGCATGACCTGCTGGCGCCAGGGCGTCGCGCCGACGATGTAGCCGCACTTGAGGTCTTGCAGGTTGTCGCCCGCGATGCAGGCGGCACAGCAGACCACGGCACCGATCATGATGGAGGCCACAGGCCCGGCCGCCGCGTTCTTGCCCATCAGCGCCAGCAGCACCAGCGCCGAAAACAGGATGGTGCCGATGGTGATCCCGGAGACCGGATTGTTAGATGAACCGACCAGGCCCGCCATGTAAGCCGAGACGGAGCAGAACAGGAAGCCGGCCACAATCATGATGATGGCCATGGGCAGACTCACCGCGAGGGAGCCGACGATATTCTGGTACAGCATCAGCAAGGGAAGAGTGAACAACACAATACCGATCAGTACCCACTTCATCGGCAGGTCCTGCTCAGTATGCGCAACCACCGCGGTGGCGCCGGCGCGGGTCGCCGCCAGGCCACTGCGAACACCCGAGAGCAGCGAGCCGCGCAGCACGATCAGCGCCCAGATGCCGCCGACCAGCATCGAACCAACGCCGAGAAAACGAATCTGCCTGGACCATATGAGACCCGCGGCGTCCTCAGCGGAGAGTCCGACGGCGGCAGCGGCCAGATCCGGGTTACCGGCGAGAAAATGCGCCGCGTATATCGGGATCGCGATATTCCAGGAAAGCATCCCGCCCGCCAGCACCACGATGCCGATGTTCAACCCGACGATATAGCCGACACCTAACAAAGCCGGCGAGAGGTTGGTGCCGAAATAGACGATGTACTTGTTCCACCAGGTTGCGACTGCGGCAGTATCGGGAATCAGCCGCAGGCCGCTGGCAGCGGCAATTTTCGCGAAACCGCCGCCGAGTGCGGCGAGCGCGAGGATCTTGACGCCCTGCTCGGGATTTTCTCCGGCCCGCAGAACTTCGGCGGCCGCCTTGCCTTCGGGAAAAGCCAGTCCCTGGTCGACGATCAGCGAGCGGCGCAGTGGCACGGAGAACAATACGCCCAACAGTCCGCCGAGTCCGGCGATTGCGAGCACCCAGCTATAACGAAAGTCGGTCCAGAACCCGAGGATCACCAGCGCGGGCACCGTGAAGATGACGCCCGAGGCGATCGATGACCCGGCTGAAGCACCAGTCTGAACGATATTGTTCTCCAGGATGCCGCCGCCCCCTAACACGCGCAGCACCGCCATCGAGATGACGGCCGCAGGTATCGCCGAGGCGATGGTCATGCCCGCGAACAGGCCCAGGTAGGTATTTGCAGCCGCCAGAACCATCGCCAGAATGATGGCCAGCACGACCGCGCGCAGCGTCAGCTGCGGCGCGAGAGCGGAAGGTGTATTCATGGATTGAGCTTAACCGTTCTGCGGACCGGCCGACACCGGGATGGCCGCTGGGGCAGGTTGCGGGTGACACTGGCTGCCATGATTGACTCGTACACGCTGGTGAAATGGGCCCATGTCTGGGTGATGGGCTACTGGATTGGCAGCGACCTGGTGGTCAATGCGCTGACCTTCTACACCGCCCGCAGCACCGCGTTGCCGGGCGCCGAACGGCTCCGGCAATGGGACTTCCTGATGGATGTCGACCAGCATCCGCGCAATGCCCTGATCCTGTCGGTGCCGTTGGGATTCACACTCGCTGCATGGTCGGGTCTCGTGCCGTTAGGTTCCGCCGGCGTGCTGGTGCTCTGGATACTGTCGTTGACGTGGTTCTGGTACATGTGGATGACCCACTGGAAACGGCGCAGCCCCCTGGGTAGCAAGCTCGCGGCCTGGGACTGGAACAGCCGCTATGTGCTGATTGCCGCCTGTGTCCTGACCGGCGGCTGGTCGCTGTTAGGCGGGGGTCCGTTCGCAACGAACTGGCTGGCATGGAAGGTCATCCTGTTCGGTGGCGTCATGGCCTGCGGTATTGCCATTCGTCACTACATCCGCATTTCCTATCAGGCCTGGCCACGAATCTGGGCCGACCAGAAGCAGCCCGGCGACGACCAGATCGTGCTCGATGCGATGCGTCACGGAACCTATGCGCTGTGGGCTTTGTGGGCGTTGCTGGTTATCATCGGCTACCTGGGCGTCGCCAAGCCGGTGCTGTAAACCAACACGCAGTCTGTGATGCGTAAGTGGCTGGTGGTGTTCGTCAAGGGCAGCCCGGTGTGCGCGCCGCCGCCCGCAAAGGCGAGCTAACGCCGCGCGTCGCTGTCCAGCACTTCGAGATAATCGCGCACCACGGTTTCGAGGCCGCGAAACAAGGCGTCGCTGAAGATGGCATGACCAATGGACACTTCGTCGAGGTGCGGCAGACCGGCGAACAGCTGCAGGTTGTCGAGATCGAGATCGTGGCCGGCATTGATGCCGAGACCTAACGAGTGGGCGAAGCGCGCGGCCTGGGCATAGAGTCGGAACGATTGCAGCGCCGCTTCGTCGCCACGTTCATAGGAGCGCGCAAAGGGTTCGGTATAAAGCTCGATACGGTCGGCGCCGCAATCCTTGGCAAAGCGCACGGCCTTGTCGTTGGGGTCGATGAACACGCTGGCCCGTACCCCTGCGGCCTTGACGCGCGCGACGCGGGTCCGCAGCACCTCGCCGTCACGCTCAGGATTCCAGCCCGCTTCGCTGGTAATTTCGCCCGGGCGCACCGGCACCAGCGTCGCCTGCTGTGGCTTCAGCTCGCAGACCATGTCGAGCCAGTCGGGGCGTGGATCGCCCTCAATATTGAACTCCAGCGCCGCGCCCCATTGCCCTGCGAACGCGCGCTGGATCGCGAACGCGTCCGAGCGCCGGATGTGGCGCTCGTCGGCGCGTGGATGAATCGTGATGCCGCCGACGCCCGCGTCGATGCAGACCTGAGAGGCGCGAATGATGTCGGGGATCGCGCCGCCGCGCGAATTGCGCAGCGTCGCGACCTTGTTGACGTTGACCGAAAGCCTTACAGGCATCGCGAGCTAAATCACTCCCAGCCACGCGGCTGATAGCGATTCATTTGCTGTCCCCCATCATTTTCTTCGCCCAGGGCGACAGCAGCAACATCACGATGCCGGCGATGGCGCCCCACCAGAAGATGAACAGGAACTGGCCCGGCATGGTGGGCAGGTTGTTAGGATCGAATTCGCCGGCGATTTGCCCGGCGAGGTTGTTACCCAGCGCGGTGGCCATGAACCATACGCCGAGGGCCTGGCCGACAAAGCGCGCCGGCGCGAGTTTCGAGAACGACGACAGGCCCACGGGCGACAGGCAAAGCTCGCCGAACGTGTGGAACAGGTAAGTGAGGATCAGCCAGGTCGGCAGCACCTTCTGGCCGGCGACCACGTACTGCGATGCGAAATACATCACGATGAACCCCACGCCCATGAGTATCAGGCCGAGACCGAACTTGACCGGCGATGATGGGTCGAGATTGCGCTTGCCGAGACTGACCCAGAGGGCCGCGAATACCGGCGCAAAGAGAATGATGAAGATCGGGTTCACGCTCTGCAGCACGCCGGCTGACATGTCCCAGTTGCCGATCATGCGATCGGTGTGCCGCTCACTGAACAGGTTGAGTGATGCGCCGGCCTGCTCAAAGCCGGCCCAGAACATCGCGCAGCCGAGAAACAGCAGGAACATGACGGCAACGCGTTTGCGTTCCTCAATGCTCAGGCCGGCGAAGAAACCGAGATAGGCGAAATAGCCGATCGCTGCGACCAGGATGATTGTTGACATGCTGCGATTGATCGCGACCGGATCGGGATGAATCGTGCCGGTGATGCTGAGCACCACGGCAACCGCCAAGACGCCGAGGAAAGCTAACACCCCGGTCCAGCTGCCGCGGCCGTGCGAGGCGATGCCGCCGGCCACTGTGCCGGCACCATGCAGGTGCTTCTTGGTGAGCGCAAATTGCGTCAGGCCGATCAGCATGCCGACGGCCGGCAACGCAAATCCGGCCCGCCAGCCAAAACGGGCCGCCGCTTCCGCAACGAAAAACGGTCCCAGCGCCGCGCCGAGATTGATGCCCATGTAGAAAATCGAAAACCCCGCGTCCCGGCCTGAGCCGCCCTCGGGATAAAGCTGCGCGACAATGGCGCTGATGTTCGGCTTGAGTAGGCAGACGCCTAACATGATCACCAGCAGGCCGCAAAAAAACAATGTTGGTATGCCGAAGATCAGCAGCGAATTGCCGGCCAGGATCATGCAGCCGCCCCACCAGACGGCACGTTGCGCGCCAATGATGCGATCGGCGATCCAGCCACCTAACAAAGCAAGGATGTAGGAGCCGGAGATATAGAGTCCGTAGATCGCGTTGGCCGACTTGTCGTCGAGGCCCAATCCGCCGCCGTTGACAGCGCCCACCAGGAACAGCACCAGGATCGCGCGCATGCCGTAATAGGTGAAGCGCTCCCACATCTCGGTCATGAATAACGTGAACAGGCCGCGCGGATGGCCGAACCAGGTCTCGCGGTTGTCCACTGCGGTAGTCGGGGTTGTCATGGTTGCTGTGCTTTCGTGTCATGGGCGGCAGCGGCCGCAATTGGGCGAGTTTCGCCCATTTTGCGGCACAGCGGCAAGACAAACCCTGATGGAGCAGCGCCCGGGCCGGGGCGCGTGTTAGTCGCTGCGGGCCAAAGGCCGCTCAGCCGGTATGCCCGGCTTCTTCAGCTTCGCGGCGCGCCAGATCGGCTTTGCGGGTCTTTACGGCGAGCCGCGCAAACAGCAGGCCGACCTCAAACAGGACGTACATGGGCACCGCCATGATGGTCTGCGACACCGCATCGGGCGGCGTCAAAATCGCAGCAATCACGAAAATTCCGATCAGCACATAGCCCCGGGATTCCGTCAGTTTCTCGACTTTCACCATACCGGTCAGCGCCAGCAGGATCACCGCAACCGGCACCTCAAAAGCCACTCCAAAGCAGAAGAACATGGTCAATACAAATGACAGATATTCGGAGATGTCGGTCATCATGACCACGTTAGCTGGCGTGGTCGCGGCAAAGAACTTGAACATGACCGGAAACACCAGGTAATACGCGAATACCACGCCGCAGTAGAAAAGCGCGATCGACGAAGCTAACAAAGGCAGGGCGAATTTTTTCTCGCGCCGATACAGGCCGGGGGCGACAAATGCCCAGATCTGGTAGATCACGACCGGCATCGCGATAAACACCGCGACGAATAAAGCGAGTTTGAACGGCGCCATGAACGACGAGGTCACGCTGGTTGCGATAAGTGTTGCGCCCTTCGGCAGCTTGTCGCGCAACGGCTGCGACACGAAAGTGTACAGGTTGTTAGCAAAGTACATGCAGGGTATGGACGCGATGAAAATCGCCAGCACCGCGCGCAGCAGCCGGTCGCGCAGCTCCAGCAGGTGCGACATCAGCGTGCCCTCGGCCAGCTGTTCTTCCGCTTCGCTCATCCGCTTTTCGGCTCGTCCGGGCTATCGGCGCCGGCAGCAAGGTGATGCGCAAAGTCATCGTCTGGCGGTACCCCGGTAGCCAGTGTTCCGGAGCTCATGTCAGTGGCGGGAATGTCGCTCGGTTCTCCGCCCGTGGTAGCTGCCACTCCGGCGGCAGCAAGCGCCGGCGGCACAATTTTATTGGCCGTGCTGTTGGTTGAGGTATTCAGTTTGGTTTCTTCGAGGAAGGATTCTTCCTCGAGCTGGTCCCGGAACTGCCGCGCCATGGTGCGCGCGCGACCCATCCAGCGGCCGACCTGTTGCGCCAGCTTCGGCAGTTTCTGCGGACCGAGCACCAGCAGCGCGATCACGCAGATCAGTAGCAGCTCACTGAATCCAACCTCGAACATCGCTCAGGTCCGTTTGCGATTGAGAACAGGCCCCGAACGGGCCTCGGGCGCAACGCTCAGGCGCTGCGGTCGGACTTCTTGTCGGCGTCCGCTTTGGCGTTGCGCGCGAAGTCGGCGTCCTCGGCTTCCTTGGCTTCGTTGGCGATCTGCTTGGCGTTTTGCTCCGCCTCCGAGTCGCTTTCGCCGTCGGACATACCCTTCTTGAAGCCTTTGACCGCCGCGCCGAGATCAGTACCGATGGACTTGAGCTTTTTCGCGCCGAATACGACCAATACGATCAAGAGGATGACAATTAACTCGCGCATTCCAATGCCCATATAAAGACCTCGTCCAAGTTCTAAGTAAGCAGCCCTACTGCCCGCATCATAGGCGAAAAGATGCCGTCGCTGGCGTGAAGTTCCCCTAGGATTCCAGCCAAAAGGTGACCGGCCCGTCATTTGTCAGGCTGACCAGCATGTGGGCGCCAAACTGGCCGCTTGCGACCGTCCCGGCATGCTGCGACCGGGCCGCTGCGACCAGCGCATTGAACAGGGATTCAGCTCGTTCCGGCTCTGCGGCCGTCTGAAAGCCGGCGCGCATGCCAATGCGCGTGTCGGCGGCCAAAGTGAACTGGGACACCAGCAGCAGGCCGCCCCCAGTGTCGGTCAGCGACAGGTTCATCCGGCCCTCCGGGTCCGGAAAAATCCGGTAGCCCAGCAGTCGCTCCAGCAGGCGTTCGACGTCGCGCGGCGTGTCGGCCTTCTGCACTCCGATCAACGCCAGCAGCCCGGGTCCGATGGCCCCGACTGCGGCCCCGGCCACATCAACCCTGGCTTCACGCACACGCTGGATCAAAGCAATCATGACACCGTCGCGGCTCCTTATCGCGCAGCCTAACTGATGCGCGCTCGGTCTGCTGGCTGGCCCCGGTAGCAATTGCGGAGCCGAATCCGTAAGATTCGCCCGGCATTTTTCGACGTTTTTGCATGCTTGGGAGCAGCTATGACGAGGTCTTTGCGGACGTGGTTGACGGCGGCAGTGGCGGCGACCAGTTTGGCCGCCAGTTTGGTATTCAGCGTCCCGGCTGCGGCTCAGGCAGCGCCTTCAGGCAACGCCGCTCGCGGCAAGATACTGGCTTATACCTGTCTCGGTTGTCACGCTGCCGAGGGCTACAAGAACGTGCAGCCGATGTACAGCGTGCCGCGCCTCAGCGGACAGTCCGCCGCCTACCTTGTGGTCGCGCTCAAGGGCTACAAAAGCGGCGAGCGCAGCCACATGACCATGCACGCGAATGCGGTCAGCATGTCCGATCAGGACATGTGGGATATCGCGGCCTATCTGGCAGGCAATACGATCAAAACGGAAGCCGTGAAACCGGTCGGTACTCTGCCCGCCGCTGCGGTGGTGTGCGTGGCCTGTCACGGCAACAATGGCGTTGGCATTGCGCCCGATTATCCGATTCTCACTGGCCAGCACCGCGACTATCTGGTCCGATCGCTCAAGGATTACCAGCAGGGCGGCCGCAAGAATGCCGTCATGGCGGCCTTCATGGGCACGCTCAAGCCGTCTGATATTGAAGCACTGGCGGCGTACTACGCGGCGCAGAAGCCGGGTCTCCGCGTCGTGACCAAGCGCACCTCCATGATGTCGGCGCGCTGATACCTGCGGCGCTATCGATCCTGAGGTTTTTGCGCCAGGCGTTGCAGGAACATCGCCAGCGTCTTGAGATAAAAATCGCGATTCGCTTTCTTGCGAAAGCCGTGCCCTTCATCCCTGGCGGCCAGATACCAGACTTCGCCGCCGTTAGCCCGGATCGCAGCGACCATTTGCTCGGATTCGCTGGCCGGTACGCGCGGGTCGTTGATTCCCTGCACGATCAGCAACGGTTGCGTGATTTTCTGCGCGTTGGTGCGCGGTGAAATGCCACGCAGGAACAGGCGCATCTTCGGATCGCGCTCATTGCCGTACTCGAAGCGACGCAAGTCCTGCCGATAGTTGGCGGTGTTTTCCAGAAAGGTGACAAAGTCGCTGATGCCGACCACATCGACACCGCCACGCAGGCGCGGGCCGTAGGCCGCGAGCGCGGCCAACGTCATGTAGCCGCCGTACGAGGAACCCATCACGACCACGCGCCTGGCATCGAGATCGGGTTGCCCGGCAATCCAGTCTAACAACGCACCGATGTCGCGCACTGAATCTTCGCGCCGGAAGCCATCGTCCAGCCTGCTGTAGCTCTTGCCGTAGCCGGTCGAGCCGCGGACGTTAGGTGTAATCACGGCGTAACCCAGCTCACCGGCCAGAAACTGCGTCGCCGCATCGAAGCCAGGGCGCGCCTGACTTTCCGGGCCGCCGTGTATGTCGATGATCACCGGATATTTTCCAGCCTGGGCGGGCTTGTATATGAAGGCCGGAATCTGCCGTGGTTTCCGCTTGCGGATGAAATCAAAGCTGGGGTAGCTGAGCGCCTGCGCGGCGACATACTGCGTGCGGTCGATCGGGCCGGTTTCGCTGCTGGTCCAGCGTTGCAAGCTGTTAGCTTCGAGATCAAGGGTCCACACATCGCGCGGCCGGTCCGGGCCCGAGAGCGTCATCGCGAGCTGCGTCGATGCCGGATCGAAACGCAGGTTCGCGATCAGGCCGCGCGGCACCGGCGGCAGCGAAATCTCCAGCGAATTGCGCAGGTCCAGCAATTGCAGGCGGCTGTAACCGCCCTCGTTGGCGCTGTAGGCGAGCCAGCGCCCGTCGACGCTGACGTCAAATTGCTCGATGTCCCAGCCGATATGGGCACTGCGGCTGCGGCTCGGTCCAGGCGCAACAAGATCCAGGTAGCGCAGCTGAGTGAAGTCGCTGTCGCGATCGGAGATCAGGTAGACGCCGCGGCCGTCGGCTGCGAAGCGTGCCGACGCAATGGCGACCGTCGGTGGCTTGACCGGCACCTTGTTCGGCGGGCTTAGCGCTTTGCCAGGCGTGATCGCGGGCGCAACATCGAGCTCGGTGAGCGTGTTGCCGGCGAGATCCAGCAGCAACAGATGACTCTCGGTCGCAGACACCGGATTCCACAACAACAGTTTGCTGTTGTCAGGCGACCAGTCGAGTGGATAGTAGGTGGCATTGTCTCCTGACAAAAGCATGCTGTTGGCTTTGTCGTTGGCGACATCGCGCACCATGACGTCAAAAATCGCGGGATCGCGGCTGTTGCTGTACCACGCGACACGGCGACCATCGCGCGACCAGGCCGGGCTGCCGTTCAGGGACGGCGTGTCTGTTAGCAGGCGGACGCTGCGATCAGCCAGCGAGTAGAAATAGAGCTGGCTGTTTTCGTTGCCGTCGCGGTCCTTGAGAAACACAAAGCCGTTGGCGCCACCACGGGCGGCGCGGGCGGAAGCTACGGGTTCGCGATAGAACGTCAGTTGCTCACGCGCCGCACCAGGGGCGGCCACACGATGCAGCTGCTCCACGTCGCCGAAGCGGGTACTGATCAGGAGCGCGCCGTCCGGCAGAAAGTCGACGAAACTGGCGCCGCGCACTGCCAGCCAGTCATCGAGCCGCTCGGCCAGCGCGGTATCGAGAGCGGGAATGTTCTCCAGCACCAGGTTGCCGCGCTGTTCGCGGGTAGCAGCGTCCGCAGAGTGCATTGCCAGCAAGGCACTCAGCGCCAACATGATGTAAGGCTGCCACATGTCTGCTATGTTGCCAAAATCCGATGGCCGACCCGAGACTGAAAGCCAAAATCTCCCGCAGCGAGTTTATCGTCGCGCCGGGCGTATTCGACATGATGTCGACTCTGCTGGCCGAGCGCGTCGGTTTCGACGCGGTCTATGCGTCTGGCTTCTGGCTGACAGCGTCCTACCTCGGCATCCCGGATGCCGGTATCGCGACCTACACCGACATGTTGGCGCGCATACGTCTGGTAGTCGAGAAGAGCAGCGTGCCGGTCATTGCCGATGCCGATACCGGCTTCGGTGGCCTGCTCAATGTGCATCACACGGTGCGCGGTTATGAGGCCGCAGGTGTCAGCGCGATCCAGATCGAAGACCAGGAGTTTCCGAAGAAATGCGGTCACACGCCGTATCGACGCGTGGTGCCGATCGAAGAAATGGTCGCGAAGGTGCGGGTGGCGGTGGATGCGCGTTCCGACCCTGACATGCTGGTCATCGCGCGCACCGATGCACGCACCGGCTTCGGGTTCGACGAGGCCGTAAAACGCGGCCAGGCGTATGCGGCGGCCGGCGCGGATATCGTGTTCGTCGAATCGCTGCAGTCCGAGGATGAAATGCGCCGGGCCTGTGCGGCGATCGATAAACCGATGATGGCTAACATGTCGGACGGCGGCAAAACGCCGATCCGCCCGGCCGCCGAGCTCAAGGCATTTGGTTACTCGCTGGCGATTTTCCCGGCGATGGCGGCGCTGGCGGCGAATGCCGCGGTGGAAAAAGCCATGCGCAGTCTGAAGGCCAGCGGCACGAGTTCGAGTCCGGACGTGCCGCTGTTCGATTTCAACGAGTTCTGCCGCATGGTCGGCTTTGGCGATGTGTGGGCTTTCGAAGAGAAATGGAAAGACGTACTGGAGAGGAAAAAATGACACGGTTATCAAGAACGATTTTGTCAGGTCTGGCGGCACTGGTGATTGCGGTGCCGTCGGTGAGCCTGGCCAAGGGCGAACTGGTACTGGTTGCGGGCGCCACGGGGCGCACCGGTAAACTGGCGGTGCAGCAACTGGCCACGCGTGGCTACAAGGTGCGGGCGCTGGTGCGCGACGAAGGCAAGGCAACGAAGGCCGAGTTCCCGGCGGGCGTACAGGTCGTCAAGGGCGACGTGCGCGACCCTGCCAGTCTCAAAGCGGCGCTGAAGGGTGTGAAGTTCGTGATTTCGGCGATCGGCGCGGGCGGTGGACCGAATCCCACCCCCGGCAATGGCGCGGACGACATCGACAACCTGGGCGTCGCGAATCTGGCGCAGGCCGCCAGGGCTGCCAAGGTCAGGCATCTGGTGCTGGTGTCGTCCGCAGCCACCAGCCACTACGCCGACTACCCGGTGCCGTTCATGCGGCCGATCCTCGCTGCCAAGTTCAAGGGCGAGACGGCGCTACGCGCGAGCGGCGTGTCATACACGATCGTGCGGCCGGGCGGCCTCGTGGATGAGGCCGGTGGCAAGGCGGCAGTCGATTTCCTGCAGGGCGACACGGCCAACGGGCGGATTCCGCGTGCTGACGTGGCCACAGCCTGCATCGAAGCTCTGGGCCGCAAGAGCGCGCTGGGCAAGACCTTCGAGATTGTGTCCGGCAAGGGCGCATGGCCTAACAACTGGAGCAAGGACTTCGCGGCGCTGGCCGCCGACCCGAAGCCTTGATCAATCACCCGCACGGCATCCATGCCGTCGACGCGCACTATGTGCGGCCGATGCTGGATGCCGTGCACCTGATCGTCGAGCGCGATCGGGCGGCGTTTGTCGACTGCGGCACCTCGTACTCGGTGCCGCATTTGTTAGCCGCGCTGCAATCCCTGGGGATCGCCCGCGAGCAGGTCGATTATGTTTTTCTGACGCACGCGCACCTCGATCATGCGGGCGGCGCCGGCCAGTTGCTGCGGGCACTGCCTAACGCACGCGCAGTCCTGCACCCGCGGGCGGCGCCGCACCTGATCTCGCCGCAGGTGCTGATTCAGGCTTCGATCGGCGTGTATGGCGAAGAAAACTATCGGCGGCTGTACGGCGAGATCCTGCCGGTGCCGGAGGACCGCGTCGTCATCACTGCGGATGGCATGCGCCTGGCGCTGGCGGGACGCAATTTCGAGTTCCTGCATACGCCCGGGCATGCGATGCACCACTACGCGATGGCGGATCTGGATCACGGTGGCATATTCACCGGCGATATTTTCGGCGTCTCGTATCGCGAACTGGATGTCGACGGCAGGAATTTCATTTTCCCGACCACCACGCCGACCCAGTTCGATCCCGCGCAGATGTTGCAGTCGATTGATCGCATTGTCGCGCGCCAGCCGGAGTGCGTTTACCTGACCCATTACAGTCGCGTCACCGGCGTGCCGGCGCTGGCGGCAGTCCTGCGGCCCCAGGTCGAGGCATTTGCGGCGCTGGCATTGCGGCACGCGGCGCGGCCGGACCGCCGTGCGCGTATCGCCACCGACATGATGGCACTGTGGATCGACTCGCTGCGGGTCATGGGCAGCCCGCTGGCGGATTTAGATCTGATGGATTTGTTAGGTCTGGATGCTAAACTCAACGCCGATGGGCTGGTTTCATGGCTGGAGCGCACAAAGAAATGAATTCCTTCAAGGCTTTTCGGATTCACGAAGTCGACAAGAAGATTGTCGCAAGATTCGACACGCTGACGCTGGCCGATTTGTCGCCCGGCAATGTCGTCGTGCGGGTGATGCACTCCGACATCAATTACAAGGACGCGCTGGCGGCCACCGGCGCCGGGCGCATCCTGCGACGCTATCCGTTGGTGGGCGGCATTGATCTCGCGGGCGTGGTCGAAACATCGGACGACCCGCGTCATAAGCCGGGCGACCACGTGTTAGTGACCGGTTGCGGGCTGTCGGAAAATCATGACGGCGGCTACAGCGAAATGGCGCGCCTCAACGGCGAGTGGGTGATCGGCATGCCCGAGGGTCTCGGCACGTTCCGGGCGATGTCGCTGGGCACCGCGGGTTTCACGGCTGCGCTTGCGATCCACAAGATGGAACACAACGGCCAGTCACCCGACAATGGCCCCATCGTGGTGACCGGCGCAACCGGCGGCGTCGGCAGCATCGCGATCGATATGTTAGCTGGACGCGGCTATGAAGTGATTGCGGTCACCGGCAAGGAGAGCACGGTCGACTACCTCAAGAGCCTCGGCGCCGCCAGAGTGCTGCTGCGTCAGAGTATCGATTTCGGCAAACGCCCGTTGGAAAGCGCCCAGTTCGCCGGCGCGATCGACAACGTCGGTGGCGACATGCTCACCTGGCTGACGCGCAGCATGCACGACGGCGGCAACATCGCCAGCATCGGCATGGCTGGCAGCATCGAGCTCAAGACCACGGTCATGCCGTTCATCATCCGCGGCGTCAATTTATTAGGTATCAATTCTGCCGCGCAGCTGCGGCCGATGCGTCTGGTGGTCTGGAATCGCATCGCGACCGATCTCAAGCCGCGGCAGCTCGACAAAATTGTCTCGGCGACTATCCCATTCGATCAGCTTGCGCAAGCGTTCGACGCGTACATCAAGGGCACTGTGACCGGCCGCACAGTCGTCAGGATAGGTGCCTGACAGGCACGGGAACTTTGCACACTTCCCCTTCGTCGAACAGGCACGCTTGCCTTGCCGTGGAGGGTCCATGTTCAGAAAACTTCTCGCGTTAGCTTTTTGCAGTATGGCGGCCGCGGCCGGAGCAGCCGACAATGGCCTGTATCTGGGTGTCGGCGCCGGCCAGAGTAATATCAAGCTTGGTGGCGGGTTCGATAACCAGGACAATGGCTACAAAGCGCTGCTCGGATTTCGCGCGCTCGACAGTTTCGGATTGGAAGCAAGCTATCAGGACCATGGCAAAGCGACGCTGCCGTCGGGCACTGCCTGCATTGCGCTGGTCGGCGTCAACTGCCCCGCGACCACCAACGTCGGCGCGAAGACCGCGTCCGCATTTGCGGTCGGATTTCTGGATTTCCCGTTGCTCGATCTGTTTGCCAAAGCCGGGATCGCGTCCGTGAAGACAGAAGGCCGCACGCCGGGCGTGCCGGCGTTCAATTTCAGCGCCACCAGTACCGAGTTCGCCTGGGGCGCCGGCGTGCAGGCGCATTTTGGCAGTCTCGGCGCGCGCGCCGAATTCGAGCAGTTCAAGCTCGGGTCGGGGGTGAAACTCGACAGCATTTCGGTGAGCCTGCTCTACACTTTTCTTTAGCAGCCGAGAAAGGTCGCGAACTCCTCGACCGGCGCGCGATCCGAACGCAGCGAGTTCACCGGCGCGGACTTGTCGGCATGGCCTTACGCCATGCCGCAGTAGATCATTTGCTGCGGCTCAAGCCTGAAATGCGCGTGCAGGCTTCCTGCATGCAACTCTGCACGCCACGCTCCTCGGCGGCGAGCGCGATGCCCGTCTTCGCATACATGTCCTCGCCGACCTTGAAACGGCGCGTGCGGTAGGGCTCCCACAAATTGGCCGGATACATCGGCCGATCCCCTTCCTGGGACCGGGTAGGGTCATCCCCCATGATTTTCAGGCCGAGGTCCTTGACCTCCTGGGTCGCGGCGCCGGCCAGCACGATGACCTTCCAGGGTTGGAGATTCCCCCCGGAGGGCGCGAAACGTGCAACCTCGAGAATCTCGTGGACCAGCGCCCACGGCAGCGGCGCGGGCAGGAAAGCGCGCGTGGAAATGCGGCGCTTGATGGCATCGGTTACGGACAGCATAAGATGCCAATAGTACTATGCTTTTACTAACGCATGGATAGGGTCGCAGCCAACGCGGATGAATGTGAACGCCTTGTTAGCAGTGCGGGGCGGATGGGCGTGGCGTTGAACGCTGCACAGGCGGGCCAGATGCAACGGCTGCTGGACGAGCTCGGCAAATGGAACCAGGCCTATAACCTAACAGCATTGAACAGCCGCGAAGAATGGGTCACGCATCATTTGCTGGACAGCCTGTCGGTCGCGCCGCTGCTGAGCGGCAGCCGCATCGCCGATGTCGGCACCGGCGCCGGCTTTCCCGGCCTGCCGCTGGCAATCCTGTACCCGCAGCGCGCATTTGCCCTGATCGACTCCAACGGCAAGAAGATTCGCTTCGTGCAACACGCGGTGCGCACCCTCGGTCTAACAAACGTGACCCCGCAGCAGGCGCGTGCGGAAGCGCTGACGCCTGGATCGCCGTTCGATACCGTGGTCGCGCGCGCCTTCGCCGCGATGCCGGAGCTGGCGCAGGCGGTTCGAAGCCTCTGCGGGCCGCAGACCCGCGTGCTCGCGATGAAGGGCAGGCGCCCGGACCAGGAGCTGGCCGCGCTGGATCCGCGCTCGTGGCATGTGGAAGCCGTGCTGCGCATTGAGGTCCCGGGACTGGATGCCGAGCGTCAAGTCGTGACGCTGCGGGCGCTGAACCTGTAAATTAGCGCCATGAAACGCAGCATCGCGGTCGCCAACCAGAAAGGCGGTGTCGGCAAGACCACCACCGCCGTCAATCTGGCCGCGTCGCTGGCCGCGACCAAGCGGCGTGTACTGCTGATCGACATCGATCCGCAGGGCAATGCGACCATGGGTTGCGGCATCGAAAAATCCCAGATTGCGCGCGGCACCGCCGAGGTGCTGCTGGGCGAATGCGCTCCCGCGGACGCCATATATCGCGTCGACGACAGTGGCCTCGACGTGATGCCGTCCAACCAGGACCTAACAGCCACCGAGGTTGCGCTGCTGACCCAGCCGGCCGGTCGCGAGCAGCGCCTGCGCGAGGCGCTCGCGCCGCTGCGCGGGCAATACGACGTGATCCTGATCGACTGCCCGCCGTCGCTCAACATGCTGACGCTCAACGCCCTGGTGGCTGCGGACAGCGTGCTGGTGCCGATGCAATGCGAGTATTACGCGCTCGAGGGTCTGTCGGCGCTGTTAGGTACGGTGGAACAGCTGCGTGCCAGCGCCAATCCGCGGCTGGAAATCGAAGGCCTGCTGCGCACCATGTTCGATCCTCGCAACAACCTGTCAAACGAGGTCAGCGCGCAGTTGATCGGGCATTTTGGCGATAAGGTGTTTCGCACGGTGATCCCGCGCAACGTGCGTCTGGCCGAAGCGCCATCGTTCGGCAAGCCGGCGCTATTGCATGACAAGGATTCGCGCGGCGCACTGGCTTACCTCGCCCTGGCCGGCGAAATGATCCGTCGCGACGAAGACGAGCGCGACGCCAAAATAAGTTAAGTCAATTTGCCGGAAATCCGCGGGGCCGTGACGTAAGACACGCTGCGATAAGTCACAGCGGATCATGATTCCGCGGTGAGTGCCGCGCCCGCCAAGCTAACGAACGAACAGCGTATCGCGGCCGCGCTGCAGCGTATTGTCTATGATCGCCTGCCGCTGTCGGCGATGCTCAGCATGCTCGTGTCGCTGATCTTTGTCGGCCTGCTGTTGCCGTTTTTTCCAAGACGCGCGTTGTTAGAGTGGGGGGCAATGATCCAGGGTGTTGGTCTCATGCGCCTCGGTCTCTGGTACTGGCATCGCCGGGTCAAACCACCGCCACAGGACGCTACGATCTGGTCGTTGCGTTTCATGTTAGGCGTGACCCTGGCAGCAGGTGCCTGGTCGTGGGGAGCAATGCGCCTGATGCCCCTGGTGGGCGACCCCTCCATGGCGATGCTGGCGGTCACCTTGTTAGCAGTTTCATCGATCGCCGTGAGTTCGCTCGCGGCGCACCTGCCGTCACAGATTGCGTTTACCGGGATAACGCTCGCTCCGGCTGGCATTTACCTGGTCGCGTCCGGGGGCGCGGTGGAACACGTGGTTGGCATGGCCTTGCTGGCTGCGGTCGTGGCGCTGATCTGGACTGGCTACCAGGGCAATCGCGGCACGCGCCAGCTACTGACCACGGAACTGGAATTGTCCGAGGCGGTCATGATCGCCGCGCAGGCCAGAGCGACGGCGGAGGAAGCCAACCGCGCCAAGTCGCGATTTCTGGCAACAATGTCCCGTGAAATCCGCACACCGCTGAATGGTGTGTTAGGGCTTGCGGAGATTCTGCAGGGCAGCAGTGTATCCATCGAGCAACGGCGGCACCTGGACCTGTTGCGCCGCTCAGGCGCGCAGCTGTTTGATATCGTCAACGACATTCTGGATTTTTCAAAGATCGAGGCGGAGGAACTGGCAGTCGCGTGCCGGCCCGTGAGCATCCGCGAGATGATCGAAGATCTGACCGGACCGCTACAGGCGCGCATCGGCGTGACCGACGTCGTTTTTGAAACTGACATAGCCAGCAATGTTCCCGGCACCATCCTCTCGGATGGAATCCGGTTGCGCCAGATTATCGGCAACCTGCTGTCAAACGCGGCGAAGTTCACGGCCAAAGGCTCCATCAAACTGTCAGTGGATTTGCTGGACGGTCATCCCGGTGGCGCCGACGCACTGCTGCGTTTTCGTGTCGTCGATACCGGCATCGGTATCCCTGCTGATCGCATCGGTCGCGTGTTTGATGCCTTCACGCAGGTTGACGACAGCTTTGCACGTCGCGCCGGTGGCACCGGACTCGGACTGGCGATCTGCCGCAGGCTGGCAAATTTGTTAGGTGGCGAGGTCGGCGCGGCCAGCGAGCCGGGCAAGGGCTCAACCTTTGTGTTTACCCTGCGATCGACCGTCGGCTCCTGGCACGAAACGGTACACAGCACGACCGCATCCGGAAGATTTGTGGCGGCGGCTCGTCTCAGTGGCCGGGTACTGCTGGCTGAAAACAACGAGATCAATATGGAAGTTGCTGGCGCGATGCTCAGCATGATCGGTGTTACGTTCGAAACGGCACAGGATGGGCGGGCTGCGATCGACCTGGCGACGACCACCGAATTCGATCTGGTCCTGATGGACTGCCAGATGCCCGGGGTCGATGGCTACCAGGCGACCCTGGAATTGCGGCGCCGTGAGCTGCACGCCCGCAACGGGCAACGCATGCCGATCGTTGCGTTGACTGCCAACGCATTCGCGGACGATCGGCAGCGCGCCGCGGATGCCGGCATGGATGCGTTTCTGCCCAGGCCGGTGCCGCTGGATCAACTGTACGGCGTGCTGGCGCGCTGGCTGCCGCGGGCCGAGCCGGCCGATAACGAATCGGCCACAGCCGCCGCCTGAGCTGCGCCGCGATTCGCTATGATCGCGCCCCATGAATCAGAAAAAGCCGCCGCTGGGTCGCGGGCTGGACGCGCTGTTGGGCCAGATGGCCGCGGCGCGACCGCCGGCGACCGTATCGACTGCAGCGGGTAGCGCGGTTCCGGCCGCCCAGCAAGACGAGTTGCGGCATCTGCCGCTCGACGTGTTGCAGCGCGGCCGCTACCAGCCGCGTGTCGACATGCGCACCGAGTCGCTGCAGGAACTGGCTGATTCCATGCGTTCACAGGGCGTCATCCAGCCGATCGTGGTGCGGCCACTCCCGGGTCTGGGCGGCGCCGCGCCGCGCTATGAAATCATCGCCGGTGAGCGGCGCTGGCGTGCCGCGCAACTCGCGAACCTGAGCAGCATTCCGGCGGTGATCCGCCGTGTGCCGGACCAAGCCGCGATCGCCATGGCGCTGATCGAGAACATCCAGCGCGAGAATCTGAATCCGCTGGAAGAAGCGCGCGCACTGGACCGACTGATCCGCGAATTCGACGTGACACATCAGCAGGCCGCCGATGTAGTGGGCCGCTCCCGCGCCGCGGTCAGCAACCTGCTGCGGCTGCTCGAGCTGTCGCCCGAGACCGCCAGGCTGGTGGAGGAGCGCGCGATCGAAATGGGTCATGCGCGCGCTTTGTTAGGTCTGCCGGACAGGAGAAAGCAGAGTGAAGTTGCCGCGCTCATCGCGCGCAAGGGCATTTCGGTGCGCGAGACCGAGGCGCTGGTACGGCGCATGATGCAACCCCCGGCAGACCGCGACAGCGACTCCGCTGGCGCTGCCGATCAAAAGGACCCTAACATTTTGAGTCTGCAGAATGACCTGTCGGCGAAACTTGGCGCGACGGTCGACATCCAGCATTCCAGGGCGCGCGGCAAGGGCAAGGTCGTGATCAGCTACAACTCGCTTGACGAGCTGGACGGCATTCTGGATCACCTCAAGTGACCGGGCGCCCGTTCATGGCCGCGTTGCTGGCGCTGCTGCTCGGTGGCTTGGCCGCGCCGCAGGTTTTATCCCAGTCAGTCAGCATAAAACCGCTGGATTTCAAGGTCCCCGGCAATGCCGCACAACCTAACGTCGCGGCGCTCCCGGGACAGGGCTTTGTCGTAACCTGGCAGCAGCGCGGCGCCAGCCAGCATGAGCTGTGGTTTGCGGAACTTGCGGTCGACGGCAGTGAGCGCCGGCGTGGCCGCATTGCGCGCGGCACCAACTGGTTCATCAACTGGGCGGACTTCCCGGCGCTCGTGGTGCTCGATAATGGCGACTGGATCAGCTATTGGCTGCAGAAATCCGGCAGCGCGCCCGAGGCCTACGATATCAAGCTAACGAGATCAGTCGACAAGGGCCGGCACTGGTCGAAGCCGGTCACGCCGCATACCGATGGCACCGCGACGCAGCATGGCTTTGTCAGTCTGCTGCCAGATGGTGGCGACCGGGTGCTGGCGGTGTGGCTCGACGGGCGTCGCGCCGCTGAGCTGGCCGCTGCGGCCAATGGTAGTGCCGCTCACGAACATGACGAAGAGGCAGCGCCCATGACGCTGCGCGCCGCGGTGTTAGATCGGACAGGCGTTCGGACCGGCGAGGTTTTGTTAGATGACAGCAGCTGCAGCTGCTGTCAGACCGATGCCGTGCGCTGGGCCGGTCGCGTGCTGGTGGCGTATCGCGATCGCAGCCCTGAGGAGATCCGCGACATCGCGGTGACCGCGCGCGGCAGCGACCACCAGTGGTCGAAGCCGCGCATCCTGAGTCCGGATAACTGGAAGATCGAAGGCTGCCCGGTGAACGGACCGGCGCTGGCGGTCAACGGCGAGCGCCTGCTGGCGCTATGGCCAACCCTGGTCGGCCAAACCATGGTGCAGCGCTATACCATTCGGCTTTGGGATCAACGCGCGGCCGAGACCCTGACTCTGGAGCCGGGCGAGCGCGTCCGCGGGCGGGTCGACGCGGCGCGCTGGCGCGACGGTTTTCTGGTCAGTTGGCTGGGCGGTCAGGATAAGGACTCGGGACCCCGGCTGGGTGTCATGGATGCGGCCGGCAGGCTGTTGGCCACCCGGATTATCGCCACGACCACCGGCTCTCGCGCTGTGGGCTTCGTGCGCATGGCCAGTTTGGGTGGCAATTCGGGCGATCGGGCCCTGCTTGCGTGGGCCGCGCCGACGACTGACAACCGGATGACGATCAGGCTGGCGCTGGTATCGCCCTGAGCGTCCGCAAAACGCCTTGCCCCTCTAAGACCCGTTCTTTATAATGCGCCCGCCTTGCCCAGGCTCTTAAGCTAAGTTATTGATTTTCAAGCTTAATTTTGGCGAGAACAGGGGTAAGCCGTGGGGGCCGCGTCAGTTCGGGTTGAGTCCTGAGCGGGAGGCGGCCTTTTTGTGTGCCGCCCGGCCAAAAGCCGGGCGCGAGTGGTCAAAGTGAACCAGCCATTACAGGTCTCACTGCCCGACGCGCGCCGCATGGCATTCAGCGTCGTCATCGGGCAGGCAGCGCTCACCGCCGTAAGCGGCTTCGCCGCCTGGGCAGTCGCAGACCTGCGCGCTGGCTGGTCCGCCCTGTTAGGTGGCGGCATCAGCACTGTGGCCTCGCTCGCGCTGTACGCTCTGGCGTTCCGGCACAGTGCAGGGACGGACCCGCGCCGGATTGCGCGCGGTTTCTACCTGGGCGAGGCCACGAAGGTCGCGGTCACGATCGTGCTGATGGTGTCAGCACTCGTGCTCTGGCAGCCGTCGCTGTTAGCGATGATGCTGACCTACATCGCGACCTTGTTGGTGTACTGGCTGGCGTTGGCAGGGGTTCTGCCGAGTTTTTCGAAGTAGGGCAGGGAAAGTATCGATGGCAACCGAAGGCGCACAAACTCCTAACGAGTACATCGTGCACCATCTCACCAACCTGCGCGCAGGTGGTGAGGGTTTCATGGCTATCAATGTCGATTCGATCTTCTTTGCCGTGCTGCTCGCGATCGCTTTTGGTGGCAGCTTCTGGCTGGTGGCGCGCAAGGCCAGTGCCGGAGTGCCGGGCCGCGGCCAGAATTTTGTCGAACTGCTCGTCGACTTCGTCGACCAGCAGGTGCGCGACACCTTCGGTCACTCCAACAGGATCATCGCGCCGCTGGCGCTGACGATTTTCTGCTGGGTATTCCTCTTCAACGCGATGGACCTGGTGCCGGTCGATCTGCTGCCGTTCATCGGCGAGCACGTGGTCGGCGTCGAACACCTGAAGGTCGTACCCAGCACCGATCTCAATATCACGCTCGGCATGTCGCTGTCGGTGTTTGCGCTGTGCATGTACTACAGCGTCAAGATGAAAGGCGCGGGCGGCTTCGCCAAAGAACTGCTGACGCACCCGTTTGGTCCGTGGATGTTCCCGTTCAATCTGATACTAAACGCGATCGAGCATATCGCGCGCCCGGTATCGCTGGCGCTGCGACTTTTCGGCAATCTCTATGCCGGCGAAATGATCTTCCTGTTGCTGGCAGTGCTGGGCGGCACGCTCGCGGCGCTGACTGTCGGCGGCGCCTTTGCGTTCCTCGGTCACTTTGCGCTGGGACTGGTCTGGGCGTTGTTCCACATCCTGGTGATAACGCTGCAAGCGTTCATATTCATGGTTTTGACGATCGTGTATCTGTCGATGGCGCACGAGACGTCCGATCATTAGTTTCCCGTTGATTTTTTGTTAGATCTATCTAGAGGTTCGAAAAATGGAAGTAGCACAGATTCTCAGCTCGACTGTGATAGCGGTCGGCATGATTTTCGGCATGGGCGCACTTGGCACAGCGATCGGTTTCGGTCTGCTGGGCGGCAAGTTTCTGGAAGGCGCCGCGCGCCAGCCGGAGCTGACTCCCGCGCTGCAGGTCAAGATGTTCATCGTCGCGGGTCTGCTCGACGCCGTGGCAATGATCGGCATCGGTTTCGCGCTGTTTTTTACCTTCGCGAATCCGTTTGTCACCGCACTGCAAGCAGCAGCGAAATAATTGGGTGAGAACGCATCGTGCCGGCGCAGCTTGTTAGCTTGCGGCGGCCGGAGGCAGTGACGTGGATATAAACC
>JANLTW010000111.1:0-35289 GCA_031363155.1 Gammaproteobacteria bacterium
TCCCAGCCGAGCTCGCCCACATAGTTGACGCGCAGTGCAGTGGCCCTGGTATAGCCGATATCGATATGGCGAACTGACAACCACGGGAATGCCTCGTTCGACAGGTCAGCGCTTGTTAGCAGCGACAGCAATTCGCGTGACCTGGGGCCGACGACAATCAGCGTACCGAAACGCGCCGATTGATTGTCAATGCGCACCGCTGACCCGGAGGCCGGCAAATGCTCGCGCAGCCAATGCTCGTCGTGGCGCTCGCCGGCGGCAGCGCTGATCAGCCAGTAGCGCTGCGGCTGCAAGGCCGTGATGGTCATTTCGGTGACGATGCCGCCGTTAGGCGCGCAGAAATAATTGAGCGCGGTGCGGCCCACTTTTGGCACTGTACCGGCGACCATGTGGTTCAGCCAGTCGCCCGCACCAGCGCCCGACACTTCAAACTTGGTGAATCCCGGCAGGTCGAGCACGGCGACGCGCTGCTGCACGGCCTCGCATTCACGCGCGATCGCCGTGTGCCAGCGAGGCCGGCGGAATGAACACTGCGGCTTATCCTGCGGATCGCTGGCTAACGGAAAATATACCGCGCGCTCCCAGCCGCCGCGCGCACCAAACACCGCGCCTTTGGCTTTCAGGCGCGCGTTAGCCGGCGATGCCTTGGCGGGCCGGCCGGCGGGCCGCTCCTCGGCCGGGTAACCGATGCCGTATTCGTGCTGATAGGTTTCGATCGCCTTGGCGAGCGTGAACTTGTGGTTTGCGTATTCCATGTAGCGCCGCGAATCGAGCGGCCACATGTCCCACTCCGGCTGTCCGTGCGCGACCCATTCGGCTATCGTCTTGCCGGCGCCGCCGGCTTGCGCGATACCGAAAGTGAAAGCGCAGCAATGGAAAAATCCCGGCAAGCCAGGCGCGGGCCCGATCAGTGGATTGCCATCCGGCGCATACGGGATCGGGCCGTTGATGATGCTCTTGATGCCTACCGAACCCAGGATCGGCACGCGTTCGCAGGCCGCCTCGAGGTATTTTTCGATGCGCCCGGTGTCGTCGTCGAACAGCTGGTTGGCAAATTCATCGGGGATGCCGTTCAACCAGTGCGCGGTCGCCTGCCACTCGTAGGGGCCGAGAATCAGCCCCTGGCGCTCCTGGCGCAGGTAGTAGCTAACATCCGGATCGCGCAGCAGCGGCAGTCGCGCCGCGCCGCGCGCCGCCAGCTCGGGAATATCCTCGGTGACAAGGTACTGGTGCGACAGCGTGACGATCGGCAGATATTCGCCGACCATCGCGGCGATCTCTCCGCCGCGATAGCCGGCCGCGTTGATCACTTTCTGCGCCTGGATGACGCCTTTGTCCGTTGTCAGGCGCCACTCGCCCGAGGACGTGCGCTCGATGGCCGTCACGCGGGTTTGCCGGTAAATCTGCGCGCCGGCGTCGCGCGCACCCTTGGCGAGCGCCTGGGTCAGCTGCGCGGGATCGATGTCGCCGTCATGCGGATCGTAAAGTCCGGCGCGGATGCCCTCGGTGCCGATGAACGGATGACGCGCGCGGATATCGGCCGGCGTCATCATGTCGAACTCGATGCCCTGCGCACGGGCCTGCGAGACGACGTGACGGAATTCATCGACCCGGTCCTCGGTATGCGCAAGGCGGATGCTGCCCGTGACGTGGTAGTTGATCTCGTAACCGACGCGCTGGGCGAGCTCTGCGTACAGGCGCGTGCTGTGGCGCTGCAGCTTGATCAGATTCCACGAGGTCGAAAAATTCGGGCAGTTGCCGGCTGCATGCCAGGTCGAGCCCGCGGTCAGTTCGTCACGTTCCAGCAGCACCACATCGGTGACGCCGAGCTGCGTCAGGTGGTAAAGAGCACTGCAGCCCACGGCGCCACCACCAATGATCACTACCTGGGCGTGCGTCTTCATTCAATACCTGACGTCATGATTTGATTCGTTCGCTCTTCGGGTCGTACCAGGGCTGCAACTGGACCCGCGCGTCGAAACGCTCGCCGGCGACCTCAATCTGCCAGCGCCCCGACTGCAGCCACTCCGTTGTGACACCGGCGTCGCAGGCCACATAGCCCATGCCGATCGAGCGATCGAGGCGAAAGCCCCAGGCGCCCGACTTGGTCGAGCCGACGATGACGGCGTCACGGACGATCGGCTCTTCGTGATACAGCAGCGGCGCGCTGGCGGAGTTGTCGTTCAGCATGACCTGCACCAGCCGCTTTGTTAGCACGCCGTGCGCGCGCTGTGCGAGCAAGGCCTCGCGGCCGATGAAACCGCACGGCTTATCCCAGGCGACGGTGAAACCGAGACCCGCTTCCAATGGCGTGTCTTCATCGGCGATGTCGTGGCTCCAGTGCCGATAGCCTTTTTCGACGCGGCAGGCCGCCATCGCGTGATAGCCGGCGTGACGCAGGCCGAAAGCGCCGCCCGCCTCCAGCAGCCGCTCATACACATCGAATACGTGCTCGGCAGGGATGTAGAGCTCCCAGCCGAGTTCACCGACGTAGGTAATGCGGCTGGCGCGCAGTTTCGCGTAACCGATCTCGATTTCGCGCGAAAATCCAAAGGGATGCGCCGCGTTGCAGAGATCGGCGCCGCTGACCGCCTGCAACAGCTCGCGGCTGCGCGGACCCATGACACCTAACATGGCGAGCCCCGAGGTCATGTCGGTCACCGCGCAACGCAGGTCGCCGCCGTCCTCGATGTGCCGGGTCAGCCAGTGCAGGTCGCGGGTCTGGCAAATCGCCGAGGTCACGACCAGGTAGCGGGTTTCGGCGAGCCGCGTGATCGTGAGATCGGCCTCGATGCCGCCGCGGTCATTGAGCCATTGGGCATAGACAATGCGACCTACCGGCACATCGACGTTAGCCGTTGAGAGGCGGTTCAGGAGCGCGCAGGCGCCCTCGCCCTGCACCAGGAACTTGGCGAAGCTGGCCTGATCGAACAGCGCCACCGCATCGCGCACCGCGAGGCACTCGCTGCGGCAGGCCTCGAACCAGTTCTGCCGGCCATAGGAATATTCATAGCGCGGCCTTGAGCCCGGCGTGCCAAACCAGTTCGGCCGCTCCCAGCCCGCGGTCTCGCCCATGCAGGCGCCGGCGGCGATCAGGCGGTCATGCAGCACGCTGCGCCGTGCGCCGCGCGCGGTTTCGTACTGGTAGTACGGCCAGTGCATCGCATATAGCAAACCGAGCGTCTCGACGGTGCGATCGCGCAAATAACGGCGATTCGACTGAAACGGCATCGCGCGCCGAATATCGACATCGGCGAGATCCATCGGCGGGCGGCGATCCAGAATCCACTGCGCGACGACCTTGCCTGCGCCACCGCTGGCGGCGATGCCCACCGAGTTGAAACCCGTGGCGACAAACAGATCGCGTACTTCCGGCGCTTCGCCGATATAGTAGCGATCGTCCGGCGTAAAACTCTCGGGGCCATTGAAGAACAGCTGGATGCCGGTGTTAGCCAGCGCCGGGACCCGCTGCACTGCGGCGTTGAGGATCGGCTCGAAGTGATCGTAGTCCTCGGGCAGCGTGTCGAAGCAGAAACTCTCGGGAATGCCCTCCATGCCCCAGGGCTTGGCGACAGGCTCGAAGCAGCCGACTAACAACTTGCCGGCGTCTTCCTTGTAATAGGCGCATTCGTCATAGACGCGCAGCACCGGCAGGTTGCCCGGCAGTTTCGCGATCGGCTCGGTGACGATGTAGAAATGTTCCGCCGCGTGCAGCGGGATTGATACGCCGCAGGCGCGGCCCAGCGCATGCGACCACATGCCGGCGCAGATCACCACCGTGTCCGCGGAAATGTAGCCGGACTCGGTCTCGACCCCGACCGCCCGGCCCTTTTCGACCCGCACCCTGACAACCGGCGTGTTTTCCAGAATTCGCGCGCCGCGCATCCTGGCGCCCTTGGCGAACGCCTGGGTCGTGTCAATCGGGTTGGTCTGGCCATCCTTGCGGATGAATATTCCACCGACCAGATCGCCAACCTCTAACAAGGGCCAGCGTTCCTTGATCTCGGCGGTCGACAGTTCATCGATTTCCAGGCCGAAGGTCTTGCCCATGGAGGCGCCGCGCTTCAACTCCTCAAAGCGGGCCGACGATTTCGCGACGCTGATCGAGCCGTTCTGCTTGAAACCGGTGGCCTGCCCGGTTTCGGCCTCGAGCGAGCGATAGAGATCCGCCGTGTATTTTGCCAGTTCCGTCAGGTTGCGCGTGGCGCGCAGTTGTCCGACCAGTCCCGCCGCATGCCAGGTCGTACCGCAGGTCAGCTGCTTGCGCTCCAGCAGCACCACGTCGGTGACGCCGATTTTTGTGAGGTGATAGGCGATCGAACAGCCGGCGATCCCGCCGCCAACGATGACGACACTTGCGTGACTGGGCAGTGACATTCAGCGCGGCAGCAGCTGCATGCTACGCAGTGACCCGTTTTGGCGCAGGCGCCGCGCCTGCATCGGCGCCCGCCGGCAGCATGCCAGAACGCGCCAGCCGCACCGGAAAACGGCGGCGGATTTCGGCGTCGACCGCTGCGGATACATGGCTCGGAAAATGACTGCCGAGAATTTCTTCGACTTTGTGCGCGGCGCGATACACCACGTCATGCGAGCCCTGCTCGGTCCATTCGTTAGGACTGCGGCGATCGCCTACCGACGGATACAGGTATTCGGTCTGCATCAGTTCCAGCGTCTGCGGGCTGCCGAGGAAATGCCCGGGTCCGTTCAGACAGACATCCTTGATGGTTTCAAAGGACAGGCGCTCCTCGGTGACTTCAATGCCCTTGATGGTGCGTTGCGTGGCGCCGATGATGTCATTGTCGATGATCAGGCTTTCCAGTGAATAACCTAACAAACTGGCATGCATGCCGGCCGATTCATAGATCAGGTTGACGCCGGAATTGCCCACCAGCGCATGATTCAGCGCCTTCTCGCCCGCCGACTGGGCGTCGGCGACCTTGGAATCGGTCATCCCCGAGGCGGTGCCGCCGGTCAGATCATAGAAATTGGCCATCTGGCCCGCCGCTGCGGACAACAAGGCCTGCTCCGGGCTGCCGCCCGACATTGCGCCGGTGCGCAGGTCGGAGACAAAGCACCAGGTGCCGAAGATCGCGGGATGACCCGGCTGCAGCGCGTTCACATACACCAGGCCCGCCAGCACCTCGGCGACTTCCTGAGCTAACGCACCCGCCAGGGCCGCGGGCGCCGTTGCACCGGCCTGACCGGCAGACAACAACAAGACCGGCATACCGCCGCGGACCGCGACTTCCAGGCAGCGGCAGGCGTCGGCGGCGAATTTCATCGGCGGCACCACGAAACAATTCGACTGGCTGACAAACGGGCGTGCACGCCACTTGTCTTCGCCGCCGGCGATCGCATGCAGCATCTCGAGCGAGGCCGTCACGTGTTCCGGCTGCACCCAGCTGCTGCCGACATGCTTGGTCGTGCTCGAGACAGCCGCGTAGCAGGTGTTGAAGTCCATTTCGAACGGATCGGGAATATCGCGCGGCACCACGGCTCGCTGGAAAAAGTGAATATGTTCCATTAGATCGACAATGCGTCCGATGTCGTACAAATCCTGGATCGTCGATTCGCGATAAACGCCTTGCGCATTGACCATGTTGACCGCGGCACCCGCGGTCCCGAAGTAAGCACGCTTGCCCCAGGGCTCCATGTCGTGCCTGGACTCCTGGCCATGCAGCACAAAATTGCGCGCGGCTTTGGCAACCGTGTCCTCGACCAGCGCGCGCGGAAACAGCAGTCGCCCGGTGTCGGTCATCGTGCAACCGGCCTTGGTCATGACTTCGATGCCGGTGTCGGTCGCATCCCCCAAACCCACCTCAGACAACAGCCGCAGCGCCGTGCGATGGATCTGCTCGACCCCGTCCTGCGTGAGCGGCTGATAGCGGCCGCTCGGCATGCCCGGTTTGACCGGACGCAGATGGTCGGGGAGCGGTCCGCTGCGTTGCGCGCGTCGCGCGTCGCGCCCCGACGGACGGCGTGTTAGAGACGGGTTTTCGTTCACTGGCTTACTCCGCAAAGACGAATCACGGGGGTTAGCGTCGCATACGCCATGGCAGGGCCACAGCAAAGATTATCTACCAGCCGGCAAGAGTTTATGTGGGTTGGAAATGGCTTGGCATATCATCCTACCCGCATGCAGAGGATCCGGTTATGACCAGCAAACACACCCACAGCGACTGGCAAAAACGTGCCCGGGAATTGCGTTATGCCACCGGCCATTTTATCGATGGCGAACACGTCGCTGGCCAGGGTGCGCGATTGACGGTGATCAACCCGGCAAGCGGCACGCCGCTGTGCGAGGTGGCCGCGGGTGGCCAAGCCGACATCGACCAGGCTGTGGCGTCCGGCCGGCGGGCGTTTGCGTCCGGCGTCTGGCGCCGCATGGCGCCGCGCGACCGGCTCACTATTCTCAGCCGCCTGGCGCAGCTGATCGACGGCCATGCCGAGCAGTTCGCGCTGCTCGACACGCTGAGCATGGGCAAGCCCATCCAGGACATGCTGACGATCGACGTGCCGCAGGCGGTGCAGACCTTCAGCTATTTCGCGGAGCTCTGCGACAAGGTGGATGGCAGCGTCACCGCGACCGCGTCCGACGCCCTGCACTATATTTTGCGCGAACCGCTGGGCGTGGTCGGCTGCATCGTACCCTGGAACTATCCGCTGCTGATGACCGCGTGGAAAGTCGCACCAGCCCTGGCCGCGGGTAATTCGGTGGTCCTGAAACCCGCTGAGCAGACACCACTGTCCGGCCTGCTGCTGGCGCAGTTGTTCGTTGAAGCCGGGGGGCCGCCCGGCGTCTTCAACGTGGTGAATGGCACCGGCCCGGCTGCGGGCGCGCCGCTGGCGCTGCATAACGATGTCGCCAAGATTGCGTTCACCGGTTCGACCGGCATCGGCAAGCAAATGCTGATTTACGCCGGCCAATCTAACATGAAGCGCGTCAGTCTCGAGTGCGGCGGCAAGTCGCCGCAGATATTCCTCGCCGATCTCGAGGATCTCGATCGCGCCGTGACCTATGCGATCAATGGCATCTTCGGCAACATGGGCGAAGTCTGTAACGCCGGCTCACGGCTGCTCATCGACAAGAAAATTGCCGGCGACTTTGTCGCGCGTTTCATCGAACGCGGCCGCACCGCCTATCGTGCCGGCGATCCGCTCGATCCTGACACCAACCTCGGGCCGCTGGTCACGGCGGCGCATCGCCGGCGCGTGCTTGATTACATCGACAAGGGGCGCCGCGACGGCGCGCGACTGGAGTTTGGTGGCGACACGCCTGAACTGCCGGGCTGCTATGTCAATCCAACGCTATTTTCCGCTGTCAGCAACCAGATGACGATTGCACGTGAGGAAATTTTCGGCCCGGTCGCAGCCGCGATCGAAGTCGACGGCCTCGCGGATGCGCTGGCGATTGCTAACGATTCGATTTACGGACTGGCCGCGTCGGTCTGGACTCGTGACCTGAAAACCGCGCACACCGCGGTACGCGATCTCGAAGCGGGCGTGATCTGGGTCAACTGTTTTGATCACGGCGACATGACCCAGCCGTTCGGCGGCTACAAGCAGTCGGGCCAGGGCCGCGACAAGTGCCTGGAGAGTCTGCTGAGCTACACCCAAACCAAATCCGCGTGGATCCATCTTGGCTAAGAAAATCATGACTGATGCAGACCCGTTGCTGAGCCTGCGGCCCGACACCGAGATGTCGGTGCGCGAATTCGGCGTACCGCTCGACCTGCAGGTTCCGGCTTTCAAGGCGCACACCGAATACGTGCCGGACATCGACAGCGCCTATAAATTTGATCCCGAGACGTCGCTGGCGATTCTCGCGGGCTTCGCGCACAACCGCCGCGTCATGGTGCAGGGCTACCATGGCACCGGCAAGTCAACACACATTGAACAGATTGCGGCGCGTCTCAACTGGCCGCTGGTGCGTATCAATCTCGACGGCCATGTCAGCCGTATCGACCTCGTGGGCCGCGACGCCATTGTCGTCAACAATGGCCAGCAGGTCACCGAGTTCAAGGAAGGCCTGCTTCCCTGGGCAATACAACGACCGGTCGCGCTGGTGTTCGATGAATATGATGCCGGCCGCGCCGATGTGATGTTTGTGATCCAGCGGGTGCTGGAAGCGAGCGGCAAGCTGACCTTGCTGGACCAGAACCGCGTCATCACGCCGCATCCGTTCTTCCGGCTGTTTGCGACGGCTAACACCATCGGTCTTGGCGATGCCACCGGGCTTTATCACGGCACGCAGCAGATCAACCAGGGACAGATGGACCGCTGGTCCATAGTCACCACGCTCAATTATCTGGAGCACGATGCCGAAGCGGCCATAGTTGTCAGCAAGGTACCGGCGTATGCGGATGCGGCCGGCCAGCGCACCGTGATGGCAATGGTCCGCGTCGCCGACATGACGCGCAATGCGTTCATGAATGGCGATATTTCCACCGTAATGAGTCCGCGAACCGTGATCACCTGGGCGGAAAACGCGCTGATCTTTCGCGATCCGGCGCTGGCGTTCCGCGTTAGCTTTCTGAACCGCTGTGATGAACTGGAACGGCCGACGGTCGCCGAGTTTTACCAGCGCGCCTTTGGCACCGATCTGCCGGAAGCGGTCACGCGCCTGAAAGTCCTTTGATGCCGGCGACGCGGGATAGCAAAGCGGATGGCCAGCAGCAATTTGAACGCGCGCTGGTGCAATCGACCCGCGCGCTCGCTGGTACCGAGAAATTGCAGGTTGCGTTTGGGCCGCTGGGACCGAGGCTAGACGGCAATCGCATGCTGCTGCCGCCACCGCCCAAGCCACTCACCGCGGCAGCGGCGGCGCTGGCCCGCGGCCAGGCCGATCAGCTCGCGCTGCGGAGCGCCTATCACGACGCCGCCATCCATGCGCAGTATCGCCCGGCCGGGTATCGTGCCCGCGCGCTGTACGAAGCTCTTGAAGATGTGCGCTGCCAGTCGTTAGGCGCCAATGTGCTGTTCGGCGTCGCCAACAACCTGCACGCGGCGCTGCGTCATCAACTGGAGCGCAGTGGCGTGCTGCGCGGCTCGGGCGACACGACCGCCGGCATGACGCAGGCGCTGGCCTTGCTGGCGCGCGAGCGTTTCACCGGCATGCCGGCGCCCGATGAGGCGCAGCAACTCCTGGCCCGGTGGCGCCCCACGCTGGAGGCGAAGCTGGGCGAGCGCCTCAGCAGCATGGCGGCCGCTACTAACAATCAGGAACATTTTTCCAGGCAACAGCACCAGTTGTTGCGCGCGCTGGACCTCGGATTCGAGATCCTGCCGGCGCAGCAAAGTAGCGCCGCCGCGCCGCCCGCCGCACCCGAGGCTCCGCCGCCTGAGTCGGGCCCGCGAACGGCCAAAGATGATTTGCGCGTCAAGCAGCTTGCGGGCGCGATCGAGCAGGATGAGCCGCTGATCGGCGCCGAAACGCCTTTGGCGACCTTGCCGCAGAGCACTCCCGAGACAGCAAGGGCCCCGGAAAATGACGCATCCGGCGGGCGCCTGTCGCGCGACCTGCTGTATGACGATGCCGACAATCCGAATCGTCACTATCGGGCCTTCACGCACGCACACGATGAGATAATTGCCGCAGACCGGCTCTGCGCCGCGGCCGAGCTAACAAGTTTGCGCGCCCAACTGGACCGCGAGGCCCGCTCGCTGCCCGGCGTCGTCACGCGCCTGGCGCGCCGCCTGGAGCGCATGCTGCTGACACAGCAGATTCGCCGCTGGCAATTTGATCTTGATGAAGGTGTGCTCGACGCTGCGCGTCTCGGCCGCGTCGTGACCGATCCGTTGCTGCCGCTGTCGTTCAAGCAGGAACAGGAAACGGATTTCAAGGATGCGATCGTCACGCTGCTGCTGGATATTTCCGGTTCGATGCGCGGTCGCCCCATCCTGCTGACCGCGCTGTGTGCGGATGTGCTGGCGCGCACGCTGGAGCGCTGCGGCGTCAAGACCGAGATTCTCGGATTCACGACGCGCAATTGGAACGGCGGGCAATCGCGCGCCGACTGGATCGCCGCGGGCGGACGCGCCAATCCCGGCCGGCTCAGCGACCTGCGCCACATCATCTTCAAGCCAGCAGATACGTCATGGCGCCGCGCACGCCGCAACCTCGGCGTGCTGCTGCGCGAAGACCTGTTGAAAGACAATGTCGACGGCGAGGCCTTGTTATGGGCGCACGGGCGCCTGCTGCAACGCGCTGAAGAGCGGCGCATCCTGCTGGTGATCTCGGACGGCGTACCGCTCGACGATGCGACCCTGTCGGCAAACCCGGGCAGCTACCTCGATCAGCATTTGCGCAATGTCGTCAAATGGATCGAGCGGCGTTCGTCGGTCGAACTGGTGGCGATCGGTATCGGCCACAATGTCAGTGATTACTACCAGCGCGCGCTTGCCATCGGCAGCGCCGATGAGTTGGGCACCGCAATGATCGAACAGCTGGCAAGATTATTCGCGCCGCGCAGGGCATCGGGCGCCGGAGATAAAACATGACGGACGCCCAATTCCGGGGTTCCTGCCTGTGCGGCGGCTGCAGCTACGAAGTGCACGGCCCGTTGCGCAACATCATCGCCTGTCACTGCAGCCAGTGCCGCAAGCAGACCGGCCATTATCTCGCCGCCACCAATGCGCGCCTCGCCGACTTCACACTGTTGCGGAGCGACTCCGTGCGCTGGTTCCGCGCTTCACCGCGGGCGCAACGCGGCTTCTGCGCGAATTGTGGCTCGACGCTGTTCTGGCAGGCCGACGGCCGGGACGAAATCTCCATTGCCGCCGGTTCGCTGGACGGACCCACGGGGCTGACAATCGAAGGCCACATCTATTGCGCGGATCGCGGCGACTACTACACGATCCCTGACGAAGGCTACCGGCTGGAGCAATGGACCTGACATGCGCGCGGTATTGCTAACAGGCCACGGCGGATTCGAGACGCTCGAATACCGTGAGGATGTTCCCACACCCGTTCCCGCTGCTGGCGAAGTCCTGGTGTGCATTCGCGCCGCAGCAGTTAACAACACTGACATCAACGCCCGCACCGCCTGGTATTCGAAATCGGTCCGTGCGGCGACTGACGGCCAAATGGTACCGGCCAACGCCAACGCGGACGACGCCGGCTGGACCGGCGCGGCAATGGCGTTTCCGCGCATTCAGGGTGCGGATGGTTGTGGCGAAATCGTCGCCGTGGGCGCGGGCGTCGCAACGACGCGGATCGGCAGCCGCGTGCTGCTGGATCCCGTGTTGCGCGCAACGGGCGCTGCGGCTGACAGTTTTGGCTACATCGGCACCGATCGCGACGGTTGCTTCGCGGAATTCGTCGCGGTACCCGATGCTAACGCCTGCGCTGTGAGCAGCAAGTTGTCGGACGTCGAACTGGCGTCCTTTCCCTGCTCTTACATTGCGGCCGAAAACATGCTGGCGCGCGCCGCTGTCGGGGCGCAGCAAAAGGTCCTGATCAGCGGCGCCTCGGGCGGTGTGGGCTCAGCCGCCGTGCAACTCGCACGCCGGCGTGGCGCTAACATCATCGCGATCGCGAGCGCTGACAAGTCGGCGGCATTGCGCGCGCTGGGCGCCAGCCGCGTCCTGCCACGCGATGCGAACCTGCTGGTCGAACTGGGTAGGGAGTCCATCGATGCGGTGATCGATTGCGTGGGCGGCGCTCAGTTCAGCTCTTACCTGCAGATACTGTGCCGCACTGGGCGCTACGCCGTTGCCGGCGCGATCGCCGGACCGCTCGTCGAACTGGACCTGCGCACGCTGTATCTCAAGGACCTGACATTGTCAGGGTGCACGATCCCGGACCCCGGGCTGTTCACCAAGCTGATTGGCTACATCGAGCGCGGCGAAATCAGGCCGCTGGTCGCAAAGACTTATGTGCTGCGTGACATGGCTGCCGCGCAGCAGGAATTCCTTACGAAGCAGCACGTCGGCAAGATCGTGCTCAGCGTGGCGCCGGCATCACCAGCAATTTGACCGCGCTGCGAGCGAGATCGGAAAGACCTGCGCCACCCTGCTGACCGTACGTGATGATCTCGCGCCGCATGCGTGGATCCCAGAACTTTGTCAGGTGGCTCGCAACTTCTCGCGGCGCCTCCGCGGGCGTCGATTCGGACGCAAAGAACATTGCGATCTCGTTGGTCATCTTAACCAGATGATCAATATGCATCACTGCGTCTCTGTCACCCGCGGCCGCTGCCGTGCCGCAACCGAGCGTGCGCGCCAGGTCTCGGGCTGACTGACCAGCGCAACCTGCACCGCCGTGACCTTGTACTCCGGACAATTGGTCGCCCAGTCGGAATTGTCGGTGGTAACGACATTGGCACCCGACTCGGGAAAATGAAAGGTTGTGTACACGACACCTGGCTGCACGCGCTCGGTCAGGGTTGCGCGCATCACGGTGTCGCCGGCGCGGCTGGAAATGCCGGTCCAATCGCCGTCGCGAATACCGCGCGATTCCGCATCATCCGGGTGAATCTCCAGCCGATCTTCATCATGCCAACGGTTGTTAGCCGTGCGTCGTGTCTGCGCGCCGACGTTGTACTGCGACAGCACGCGACCGGTGGTGAGGATGAGCGGATAGCGGCTCGAGGTGCGTTCATCCGTCGGCACATACTCGGTAATGTAGAACCTGCCCTTGCCGCGCACAAACTGCGACACGTGCATGGTCGGCGTGCCATCGGGGGCCGCATCGTTGCAGGGCCATTGGATGCTACCGAGCCGATCGAGTTTTTCATAGCTGACGCCGGTGAACGTCGGCGTGAGCCGCGCGATTTCATCCATGATCTCGGACGGATGCCGATAATTCATCTCATAACCGAGTGCTGTGGAAAGTTTCATGGTCACTTCCCAGTCCTGCAGACCCGCCAGTGGCTCGATGGCCTTGCGCACCCGGGAAATCCGCCGCTCCGCATTGGTAAACGTGCCGTCCTTCTCGAGGAACGACGAGCCCGGCAGGAACACATGCGCGTACTTGGCGGTTTCGTTGAGGAACAGATCCTGCACGACCAGGCATTCGAGCGCCGTGAGCGCTGCAACCACATGGTTGGTGTTAGGGTCGGATTGCGCCAGGTCCTCGCCCTGGATATACATGCCGCGGAAACTGCCATCCAGCGCAGCATCGAACATGTTAGGAATGCGCAGGCCCGGCTCCGACTCCAACGGCACGTGCCAGGCGGATTCGAACAAGCCGCGGGCGCGCGTATCGGACACATGGCGGTAGCCGCTGAACTCATGCGGGAACGATCCCATGTCGCAGGCGCCCTGCACATTGTTCTGGCCGCGCAAGGGGCTCACGCCCACGCCGGCGCGGCCCAGGTTGCCGGTCGCCATCGCCAAATTGGCGATACCCATGACCATGGTGCTGCCCTGGCTGTGCTCGGTGACGCCGAGACCATAGTAAATGGCGCCGTTGTTAGCGCCGGCATACAGGCGCGCGGCAGCGCGCACCAGCGCCGCCGGGACGCCGGTCGCGGCCTCGGTCTGCTCGGGTGAATTGCTGGCGTCGGCGATGAAGCTCTGCCATTTGTTATACGAGGCCGCTTCGCAACGCTCGGCAATGTAAGCGTCACGGGCCAGCCCTTCGGACACGACCACATGCGCAAGAGCATTGATCAGGGCGACGTTCGTGCCAGGCCGCAACTGCAGGTGATAATCGGCCTCGATATGCGGCGCCTTGATCAGGCCAATAGCGCGCGGATCAAGAATGATCAGCTTCGCGCCCTGGCGCAGCCGCCGCTTCATCTGTGACGCGAACACCGGATGACCTTCGGTCGGATTCGCGCCGATCACCATGATGACATCGGCCTGCATGACCGAATCGAACTCCTGCGTTCCCGCCGACTCGCCCAGCGTGTGCTTGAGGCCGTAGCCGGTCGGCGAATGGCAGACGCGCGCGCAGGTGTCGACGTTGTTGTTAGCAAAGGCGGCGCGCACCAGTTTCTGCACCAGGAAGGTTTCTTCGTTGGTGCAGCGGGATGAGGTGATGCCGCCCACCGAGTACTTGCCGCGCTCGGCCTGAATCCGCTTGAATTCCTGCGCGGCGTAGCCGATGGCTTCGTCCCAGGAGACTTCGCGCCACGGGTCGCTGATGCGCTTGCGGATCATCGGCTGCCGCACCCGGTCGGGATGCGTGGCGTAGCCGAAGGCAAACCGGCCCTTGACGCAGGCGTGACCGTGATTGGCGTGACCGTCCCGATTGGGGGCCATGCGCACCACTTCGGCGCCCTTGGGACCGTCCTTGATCTCGGCCATGAATGAGCAGCCGACGCCACAGTACGCGCAGGTCGTGGTCACTGAGCGCGTCGGCTGACCCTGCACCGTGAGAGTCGTCTCCGACAGCGCGGCGGTCGGACAGGCTTCGACACAGGCGCCGCAGGACACGCATTCCGAGTCGATGAAGTCCTGGCCCTGGCTGGCGGATATCTGCGACTCAAAACCGCGGCCGGCCATGGTCAGCGCCAGCGTGCCCTGGGTTTCATCGCAGGCACGCACGCACCGCGAGCAGGCGATACACATGTTAGGGTCGAATACGAAATAGGGATTGGTCTGGTCTTTGTCGAGGTCCGCATGTTTCTCGCCGGCGAGTCCGTAGCGTGTATCAGTGACGCCGCAAACCTTGGCCATATTCTGTAATTCGCAGTGGCCATTGGCGGGACAGGTCACGCAATCCAGCGGATGATCGGAAATATAGAGTTCCATGACGCCGTGGCGCAGCTCGCTCAGCTTCGCGCTCTGGGTGCGAATCTTCATGCCGTCGGCAACCTGGGTCGTGCAGGACGCCGGGTAGCCCTTGCGTCCTTCGATTTCCACCAGGCACAGCCGGCAGGAACCGAATGCCTTCAGCGTGTCGGTCGCACAGAGCTTGGGGACGCTGACACCCGCGACCGTCGCGGCACGCATGATGGAGCTGCCTTCAGGAACCTGCACCGACTGACCGTCGATCTCAAGCCGCACAGATTTCGTGCTAACACTGGCGGGTGTGCCGGCATCGTGGTAACCGATGGTGTACATAGACTTATGACCTCGTCCGCATGAAATCTTCAGGAAAATGCTTCAGCGCACTCTGCACCGGAATCGGAGTCATGCCGCCGAGCCCGCACAGGGAACCCTGCAGCATGGTTTCACACAAATCCTGCAGCAACCCAAGGTTCTTGTCACGATTTTCATTGCGCACGATGCGATCTATGACCTCCGTACCCCGGGTTGAACCAATACGGCATGGAGTGCACTTACCGCAGGATTCGATCGCGCAGAATTCCATTGCATAACGCGCCATCTGCGCCAGATCCACGGTGTCGTCAAAGGCTACGATACCACCGTGACCGAGCATGCCGCCGACGTTAGCAAATGCTTCATAATCCACGACCGTGTCGAACAACGACTCCGGAAAATAAGCGCCCAATGGGCCGCCGACCTGCACCGCGCGAATGGGCTTGCCGCTGGCCGAACCGCCGCCATAATCGTAGAGCAGCTCGCGCAGCGTCAATCCAAAGGCCCGCTCAACCAGTCCGCCATGACGGATATTGCCCGCCAACTGGAATGGCAAGGTGCCGCGTGACCGTCCAAGTCCATAGTCCCGGTAGTAGGCCGCGCCCTTGGCGAGTATCACCGGCACGCTGGCCAGGGAAATGACATTGTTAACAACTGTCGGCTTGCCGAACAGTCCTGCTACGGCTGGCAACGGCGGCCGCACCCTCACCTCGCCGCGCTTGCCCTCCAGGCTCTCGAGCATCGAGGTCTCTTCGCCACAGATATAAGCACCGGCGCCGCAACGCAATTCCAGTTCAAAGGCTTTGCCTGAGCCCTGGATGTCGGGTCCAATGAACCCGGCGGTGCGCGCTATGCCAATCGCCTCGCGCAACGTGCGTATCGCATCTGGATATTCAATGCGCGCATATATATAGCCGTGGGCGGCGCCCACCGCGAGCGCGGCAATCGTCATGCCCTCGATCAGGCACAGCGGATCGCCCTCCATCAGCATGCGATCAGCAAATGTTCCCGAGTCGCCCTCGTCGGCATTGCAGGTAATGTACTTGGGCGTCGCCTGTTGATCGAGCACCGTTTTCCATTTGATACCGGTCGGAAATGCCGCGCCACCACGGCCGCGCAAGCCAGAGTCCGTAACGGCCTGCACGATGTCTGCCGGGCTCATCGTCAATGCCTGCCGCAGACCCTGGTAGCCACCGTGCGCCTGGTATTGTTCCAGCGACAGCGGATCGATCACGCCGACGCGCGCAAATGTCAGCCGCTGCTGTGACGCGAAATAGGGGTGTTTCTCGACCAGTCCGATATTCAAAGGATGCGGGCCGCCCCGCAGCACCACATCTGTTAGCAAGCCAGCGACATTCTCGCCGCTGACTGGCCCATAGCCGACACGCCCTTGCGGTGTCTCGACTTCCAACAGGGGCTCCAGCCACAGCAGACCACGTGAACCGGTGCGTAGCAGCTGTAAATCCAGTTTCCGGGCGCGCGCGGTTTCTTCGATGACCCTGGCAACACGGTCGGCGCCCATGGAGCGCGCCGCGGCATCGCGCGGCAGATAAAGCCTGACCGTCATGAGCGCCCTGCCAGTTCATTGATCACAGCGTCGAAACGCTGCGCAGTGACACAACCATGCAACTCTCCGTCCACCATCATGGCAGGAGCGCGCGCGCAATTACCGAGGCAGAACACCGCTTCGAGCGTGACTGCGCCGTCAGCGCTGGTCGCATGGAAATCGACGCCCAGCCGGCGCTGCGCATGTTGCGCCAGGCTGTTAGCCCCCATGGCCTGGCAGGCCTCGGCGCGGCACAACTGCACCAGGTGCCGGCCGGCAGGTTGCTGACGAAAATAATGATAGAAAGTGATGACGCCGTGCACCTCGGCGCGCGACAGGTTCAGGCCGTCGGCAATCACCGGCACCGCAGCGGGAGGCACAAAACCGAGGCGCTGCTGAATTGCAAGCAGCACTTCCAGCAAGGGCCCGGGCAGGGCTTTGCCGCGCACGAGCTCGGCCTGCACGACCTGCAGTTGCGTGCCGTCCAGCGCCGTTGCCGCCTGAGCTTCAGACATGATCAGAACATCCCGACGATATTGCCGTGCTCATCGAGATCGATGTTGCAGGATGCCGGCACGCGCGGCAGACCTGGCATGGTCATGATGTCGCCGCAGATCATGACTATGAACTCCGCGCCCGCGGCGAGCCGTACCTCCCGGATATTGACGACATGTCCGGACGGTGCGCCGCGAAGTTTCGGGTCGGTCGAGAACGAATACTGCGTCTTGGCCACGCACACCGGATAGTGCGCATAGCCCGCTTCCTGCAGCGCACGAATCGACGCGCGCACCTTGGCATCCGCGGTGATATCCGAAGCACCATAGATGGTGGTTGCAATGCTCTTCATCTTGTCCCACAACGGCAGCGAATCTTCGTACAGGAACTTGAAGTAGTTGGGTTGTTCACACAACTGCACCACCTCGTGCGCCACTTCGATCGCGCCGGCCCCGCCTTGCGCGTAATGCTTCGCGGTAATCACTTTGACGCCCTTGTGCGCGGCGCGTTCGTGCAGTTCCTGGATTTCGGCGGCGGTGTCTTCGGAGCGATGATTGATCGAGACCACGCAGGGCAAACCAAAACGATCGCGCACGTTGTCGATGTGGCGCTCGAGGTTGACGATGCCTTTGCGCAGCGCCGCAACATTCTCGCGGCCGAGATCGGCTACTTCAACGCCACCGTGAAACTTGAGCGCGCGCACCGTAGCCACAATCACCGCAGCCGCCGGTTTCAGGCCCGACTTGCGGCACTTGATGTCGATGAATTTCTCGGCACCCAGGTCGGCGCCGAATCCCGCTTCGGTCACCACGTAGTCGGCCAGCTTGAGTGCGGCGCGGGTCGCGATCACCGAGTTGCAGCCGTGCGCGATATTGGCGAACGGTCCACCGTGAATGATCGCCGGATTATTTTCCAGCGTTTGCACCAGGTTGGGGGCCAGCGCATCTTTCAGCAGCACCGTCATCGCGCCGTGCGCCTTGAGGTCGCGAGCACGAATCGGCTTTTGCGCCGTCGTATAGCCGACGACGATATTTCCCAGCCGCTCCTTCAGGTCGGACAGGCTCGCGGCCAGGCAAAAGATGGCCATGACTTCCGAGGCGACGACGATGTCGAAACCATCCTGGCGCGGAAAACCGTTAGCCGTGCCGCCCAGGCCGATGGCGATGTCGCGCAATGAACGATCATTGACATCGACAACCCGGCGCCAGCTGATACGCCGCACGTCGAAACCCAGCTCATTGCCGTGGTAGATGTGATTGTCAACCAGCGCGGCGAGCAGATTGTTAGCCAGCGCAATCGCCGCAAAATCGCCGGTGAAGTGCAGATTGATGTCCGCCATCGGCACCACTTGCGAGTAGCCGCCACCGGCTGCGCCGCCCTTCATGCCGAAGACCGGGCCCAGCGCCGGTTCGCGCAGACACACCATGGTCTTTTTGCCGATGCGGTTCAGCGCATCACCAAGACCCACCGTCGTCGTTGTTTTGCCTTCGCCAGCGGGAGTCGGCGAAATTGCGGTCACCAGCACCAGCTTGCCGTCAGGCCGGTCGCGCAAACTGTCCAGGTAGGCTAACGAAATCTTGGCCTTGGTACGCCCGTAGGGCTCAAGATGTTCCTCGGGAATGCCGAGGCGATCCCTGGCCAGACCAACGATAGGTTGCAACTTGGCCTGTTGGGCGATTTCGATGTTGCTCAGCATGGAATACCTGACTGGATGTTGTTATTTCATGGTCGGAATTGAAAAATCTGCGCGCACCGTGGCCGGATCGGGCCAGCGTTCGGTAACGGTCTTGAGCCGCGTATAGAAGCGCACGCCCTCGCTGCCATGCATGTGCTGGTCACCAAACATGGAATCGCGCCAGCCGCCAAAGCTGTGAAACGCCACCGGCACGGGAATCGGCACATTGATCCCGACCATGCCGATCTCGGCCTCGCGCGCGAACGCACGTGCCAGCGCCCCACTTTGAGTAAACACCGCGGCGCCATTCGCAAACTGGTGGCTGTTAAGCAAGGTCATCGCAGCGCGGTAATCAGCCACACGCACGACTGACAACACCGGACCGAAAATCTCCTCGCGGTAGATTTTCATGTCAGGTCGCACCCGATCGAACAGGGTCGGCCCGACGTAAAAACCGTTAGCGCGCTCGGGAACTTTGACGCCGCGTCCGTCTACGACCAGCGCCGCACCCTCCTGCACACCCGAATCGATATAGCCGCACACGCGTGTGCGTGCCGCATCGGTCACCAGCGGGCCCATATCCACACCCGGTGCATCGGGCACGCCGACCTTCAGGGAGCGGATGCGACGCGCCAGGCGCTCGATCAGGCCGTTCGCGGTTTCTTCGCCAACCGCGACAACTACCGAAATCGCCATGCAACGCTCGCCAGCCGAGCCGTAGGCTGCGCCGACCAGAGCCTCGGTGGCCGCATCGAGGTCTGCGTCCGGCAACACCACCGCGTGATTCTTCGCGCCACCTAACGCCTGGGCGCGCTTGCCGTGCGCAATCGCCTCCGACTGTATGTATTTCGCAATCGGTGTCGAACCCACAAAGCTGACGGCCGCAATGCCCGGATGCTGCAACATAGCGTCGACAGCAATCTTGTCGCCCTGCACGACGTTGAACACACCCGGCGCCAGACCGGCGCGCAACAACAGATCGGCCAGCAGTAATGCTGTAGACGGGTCACGCTCGGACGGTTTCAGAACGAAAGCGTTGCCGCAGACCAGCGCGATCGGAAACATCCACATCGGCACCATTGCCGGAAAATTGAACGGTGTAATTCCGGCCACGACACCTAACGGCTGGCGGATGCCGTAGCTGTCGACACCCGTGCCGACACTGTCGCTGAATTCACCCTTGAGGAGTTGCGGCGCACCGCAGGCAAACTCGACGACCTCGATACCGCGGTTGACCTCACCCTCCGCATCGACGACGGTCTTGCCATGTTCCTCGGAAATCGCGCCGGCCAGAGCCCGCAGATTCTGGCCCAGCAACTCCTTGAACCGGAACATGACCCGTGCGCGCTGCAGCGCCGGCATCCTGGCCCAGGCAGGTTGCGCCGCTTTCGCACTTTGCACCGCCACAGCGACGTCGGCGGCCGAGGCCAGCGCGACCTCGCGCACCGGCTTGCCTAACGACGGATTGAAAACCGGAGCGCGCGCTGAGTTCTGCGGCACAACAATACGGCCATCGATAAAATGACCAACCACCGATGCCTTGGCTTCCGCGCCTTTAGTCTGCAGATCGGCGTTCAACGTAGCTCTCCAGAATTTGTCAGCAGCATAACACGCAAGATTCGTGACAATAGCGCGTGCGTGGTGTTCACAAAATTTTTCACGGTCTGGTAAGGAATCGTTAGCCGACTCAGCGGCGTCCGTGCGACCGGTAACGCACTACGACATCGGTAAAGTCGGTAAACACTCCATCAATTTTTACCTGCTTGACCAGGGCGTCGAGCACCGCAGTCACGTTCGGCGCATTTTCCGGCAGGCTGTCGATACGCAGCGTGTACGGATGCATCTTGAGATGGTTCGCCTTTGCGATCCGGCCCAGCGGCTTGATCTGCGGCGCGCTGCCGTTCGCCGGCCACACCACCAATTGTGAAATTTCCGGCCCGATGCCATCGGCATAGGTGGCAACAGCGGCGATGCCGCGCTCCGTCATCATGGCATCGTAATCCGTGGTCGACTCTTTCCAGGCGTTCACGCCGATCAGCTGAATCAATTTCAGATCACTTTTCAATTCGCCGCGGATGCGTTTCAGCTCCAGCGCGTCGAAGCACTGCAGGTACATGTTGTCGCTGCGATTGGCATAGCCGTGGCGAGCTAACACGTTGAGCACGATGCGCGTAATGTCCTTGCCCTGCTCGCGGTGCCAGGCCGGGCTCTTGATCTCGGTGTAGACGCCGACGCTCCTGCCGGCACTGCGATTGACGCCCTGGACGAAATCGAGCTCTTCCGCTAGCGTGACGATTGCGAAGCGCGCGCTGCTGTTTGCGTAACGCTGCGGAAAGACCCGGCTGCCGTCTTCGTTGACGCGCTCGTGCCTGGTCAGCGTGCGCAATTCCGCGATCGTGAAGTCGATCGCGTAGTAATGCCCGTCGGCACGCGCACGTCCGGGAAAACCAGCTGCGATGTCGGTGACTTCGCCCAGTGTCAGGTCATGCGTGACAATGGGGACATCGTCCTTGGTCAGCACCACATCCTGCTCGACGAAATCCGCCCCGAGACCGATGGCGAGGGCCTTCGCCTCCAGCGTGTGCTCTGGCAAATAGCCGGAGGCGCCGCGGTGGGCGATGACAACAAAGCCGGCGGCCTGTGCAATATCAGCCATCAGTATGAGTACCCATGCCCATTTCATTGCAATTCCTGTGAGCGGCTCAAGGTGCGGAAAAACTTTCGGCACGATGTTCCAGTGTCAGCGCACTGAACACCATGGCCAGGACCGAGCAAATGCACATCGTGATAATAACGCCGCTCCAGCCCCAATGATCGGCGATCCAGCCAACACCGGTTCCAGCCAGTGCCGAGCCGAACACATAGCCGAAAAATCCCGTGAAACCGGCCGCCGTACCGGCCGCCTTTTTTGGCACCATGTCGAGCGCCTGCAAGCCGATGATCATCACCGGGCCATAGATAAAGAAGCCAATGGTGAACAGCGCAGCCATATCGATCCAAAGTGGACCATTGCGATTGAGGCCATAGACGATGAGTCCGAGCAGCGTCGGAATCATAAACAGGATGGTGGCCGGCGCGCGCCGCGACTGGAATACCTTGTCAGACATCCAGCCGCACAGGATCGTGCCCGGCACGGCGGCCCATTCGAACAGCGCCCAGGCCATGCTGGATTCCTGAAACGAAAAACCCTTCGCAGTCTGCAAATAGACTGGAATCCAGTCCACCACGCCGTAGCGCACAAAGTATACGAACGCATTCGCGATGGCGATCATCCATAGCAGGCGATTGTTAAGAACGTGCTGCAGAAAAATCTCGCGGAAACTGAAAATGCGTTCCTGCCCGGCGCTGTAATGCCTTGGATAGTCGTTCTTGTATTCCTCGATCGGCGGCAGGCCGCAACTCTGCGGTGTGTCGCGCATCAGCAGCATGGCGGCCAATGCGACGATTACAGCCACCATTGCATTGAAATAAAACTTCGCGCCCCAGTCATTGAACAGCAGCACGCCGGCAAATGCGATCGTTGCGACCAGGGCCCCACCGACGTTATGCGCGACGTTCCACAACGCTACAACGCGGCCGCGCTCACGGGTGCTGAACCAATGGACCATAGTCTTGCCGCACGGCGCCCAACCCATGCCGTTGACCCAGCCATTCAATGCCTGCAAAGCTACCATCAGTGTCAGCGACAGATACACGGCCGGCACAAAACCGAATACGAACAGTATTGCGCTGGACAGCAACAGGCCGAGTGGCAAAAAGTAGCGCGGGTTGCTGCGGTCGGACACGCTGCCCATCAGAAACTTCGAAAACCCGTAGGCGATGGACAAGCCGGTCATGGCGGTGCCCAACTGCGCCTTTGAATACTGCGGGTAGTCGTGCAGGATGTCCGGCATTGCAAGCGCAAAATTCTTGCGCACCAGATAGTAGGCGGCGTAGCCAATGAAGATACCGATAAAAATCTGGCGCCGCAGCCGCCGGTACTCCGGATCAACGCGATCCGCCGCGAGCGGCGCCACCTCCGGCGCAGGATCCAGCAAGGCGAACATCCTGAGTTTCATGCCGGCGCCGAACGACGCGCTGCCCGGCTGCGGCTTGCGCCCGGGGACACCAGCAGTTTGCGCGGCGGCAGGTCAACCACTTTGCGCAAATGGGTGTAATCCGCCGTCTTGTGCGGGATCGCCATGGCGGCGACAAAATGCTCCTGGAACTGCGGTTCGATGGCAGTCTCGATTTTCTCGACCTGGCTCACCAGTTTCTCAATCGTTGCCCTTGACCGCGAATCTAACAAAGCGATGCGCGCACCAGTGCCAGCCGCATTGCCTGCCGATGTCACTTCGGCAAGGTCGCAATCCGGAATCATGCCCAGCACGGTCGCGTACTTGACATCAATGTGGCTGCCGAATGCGCCGGCCAAACGTATGCGATCGACAGAATCGACGCCCAGACGGTCCATCAGCAGGCGGATACCGGCGTACAACGCCGCCTTCGCCAACTGAATTGCGCGCACATCGGTCTGCGTGATGCGCAGCACTTGCTCGCCTTCGAACAGGACATAGGCGAACGTTCGGCCGTGTTCAACCACGCGCGGGCTTTTGGCCGCCAGTGCGCCATCAATGACGCCGTCCTGGGTGATCACGCCGGCGAGGTACAGCTCGGCGATCACTTCGATGATGCCGGAGCCGCAGACTCCGGTGACGCCGGTGTTTTTGACGACAGCCGCGAATTCCGGCTCATCGGACCAGAGGTCCGAGCCAATCACCTTGAATCGGGGCATCAGAGTATCGCGGTCAATTCGCACTCGTTCGATGGCGCCGGGCGCTGCGCGCTGACCACAACTGATTTGCGCGCCTTCGAAGGCGGGCCCGGTCGGACTGGAACAGGCGACCAGGCGCTGGCGATTCCCCAGCACGATTTCCGCGTTGGTACCAACGTCGACTAACAAAGTCATCTTGTCGGTCTGGTCCGGCCGCTCGGCCAGGATTACGCCCGCGGTATCGGCGCCGACATGGCCGGCAATGCAGGGCAATACATAGATGCGCGCGTTAGGATGCAGATCGATGCCGATTTCCACCGCCCAGATGGTCACGGCCCGGTCGACCGCGAGTGCAAAAGGCGCGCCGCCGAGCTCCACCGGGTCGATGCCGAGCAACAGGTGGTGCATGATCGGATTGCCGACGATGGTCGCCTCGAGGATGGATTCGCGCTCCACGCCGGCCGCGCGCGCCACATCCGCGGCCAGCGTGCTGAGCGCGCTGCGCACCGCAGCGGTCATCTGCGCGGCGCCACCGGGATTCATCATTGCGTAGGACACCCGGCTCATCAGGTCCTCGCCAAAGCGGATCTGCGGATTCATCACGCCGCTCGAAGCCACGACCTCGCCGTTGGTCAGGTTGCACAGATGCGCCGCAATGGTGGTCGAACCGACATCGACAGCCAGCCCGTACACTGCCGCATGGAATCCGGGCCACACCGCGATGATTCGCGAGTTGTCGTGCACCGCCACCGTGACCGACCAGGCGCCGCTGCGCAGGGCCGGCTGCAACTCCTGCAGTACCCTGAGATCGCACTGCAGATTTGACAGTTGCCATTCGCGTCGCAGCGCGTCTTCGAGCCGCCGCAGATCGCCGGATGGATCGTGCATGTCCGGTTCCTGCACCTCGACGTAATGCAGCCTGACAATCGGATAGAGCTCGATATCGCGCGCTTCCGCGGCCTTGCGAATCACCTGCCGATGCACCTGGCTCGATGACGGCACGTCGACGACGACATCGCCATCAACTTTTGCCTGGCAGGAAAGGCGCCGGCCCTCTGCTAACACATGCTTGGACCCGTAGCGGCGTTCGGCATCCGAGATCGGCGACAGGCTCGCGGCGCTGGAGCGCACACCGTGCTTGGCGAATTCGCCCTCCGCCACCAGCACCTGGCAGCGCCCACACAGCGCGCGGCCGCCGCACACCGAGTCGAGGTCCACCCCCAGGGATCGCGCCGCCGACAGCAACGGCGTGCCCAACGGAAAACGGCCGCGCTTGCCGGAAGGAGTAAAGACGACTAACGGATCACCGGCGCTCATATTGGCCTTACTACTCCGACTTGCCGGCGCGCCGGCGCGCCCCGCCCTCGCGGCGACCGCGCAGCTCGCCGGGCGCACCGGTCGCTGGCGGCGCCATGTCACGGAACTTGCGAATCCAGCGCGTGCAGTCGGGGTCGTGGCCCATCATCACATCGGCTCCCATGCAGGCTCGCACGATGTCGCCATGCAGCGGATTTGTTATCGCCGAGGTGAGACCCGAGGCGATGGCCATGGTGAGAAACGCGCTATTAATGCCATCGCGCCCCGGCAACCCGAAGCTGACATTCGAGGCGCCGCAAGTGGTGTTGACCTTCAGTTCGTCCTTGAGGCGACGCACCAGTCGCATCACCTGCACGCCGGCCTGGTTGATCGCTCCAATGGGCATGACCAGCGGGTCAACGATGACATCGCTGGGCGAAATGCCGTAGTCCTGAGCGCGATTCACGATCTTTTTGGCGACTTCGAAGCGCACATCAGGATCTTCCGAGATACCGGTTTCGTCGTTGGAAATTGCAACCACCGCGGCCCCATACTTTTTGATCAGAGGCAGGACCGCCTCAAGGCGCTCTTCTTCGCCGGTGACCGAATTGACCAGCGCCTTGCCCTTGTACACAGCCAGGCCGGCAGCCAGCGCGGCGACAATCGACGAGTCGATCGACAGCGGCACAGCGGTAATCGACTGCACCAACTGTATGGCCTTGGCAAGGATTGCGGGTTCGTCCGCCAGTGGTATGCCCGCGTTCACATCTAACATGTGCGCCCCCGCCTCAACCTGCGCAAGCGCATCGGCCGAGACGCGGGTGAAATCGCCGGCGGCCATCTCGGCAGCCAGGATCTTGCGCCCGGTGGGATTGATACGCTCGCCAATGATCACGAACGGCCGGTTAAACCCGATGACAACTTCGCGGGTGGCCGAACTGATAACGGTATCCGTCATATTGCTTTCCTGTCTGACAAATTGTCTGAAATACGATTGTCTGAAATACGATCTGGGCGCCACGGCTGGCGGCCGGCGAGAACGCCTGATCGCTCGATCACATCGGCCACCGCCTCTTCCTGCCGATAGGCCATGACGTGGACACCATGTGCGCCCTTCATCTCACGAATTTCCTGGATCAGGTCCACGCAGAAATTGCGCCCTTCGCGGGCCTGGTCCTGAGCGCCGGCCAGGCGCGCGATGACGCTGTCCGGCACGTGCATGCCCGGCACGTGCGTGCGCATCCACTCGGCCGCCTTGGCCGAGCGAATGGGCCCAACGCCAACGAGGATATAAACCTTGTCCTGCAAATCCAGGTCTTCGATCGCGCGCAGCCACTGCCGCAAGCGCGGCACGTCAAAGCAATACTGGGTTTGTACGAACTGCGCGCCGGCGGCGACCTTCTTCTTCAGGCGCAATGCACGATGTTCGACCGGCGGTCCACAGGGGTTTTCCGCAGCGCCTAACAAAACGCGTGGCGCGAAAGTGATCTTGCGGCCGCTTTGAAAATGATGGTCGTCGCGCATCTCACGCGCAATATCCAGCAGCGAGACCGAATCGAGATCAAACACCGGCTTGGCCTGCGGGTGATCGCCGGCCTGCACGCCGTCGCCGGTCAGGCACAGGAGGTTGCAGACACCCATCGCGGCGCCGCCCAGAATATCGCCTTGCACCGCGATGCGATTCCGGTCGCGGCACGAGATCTGCATCACCGGCGCGTGCCCGATACGGGTCAGCAACGCGCAGACCGCCATGCTCGACATGTGGCAGTTGGCGCCACTGCCGTCGGTGGCGTTAACGGCATCGACGTAGCCCTCGAAGATGCGGGCGCGGCGGTACACATCTTCGGGATCGGCGGAGTCCGGCGGCGTCAGTTCCGCCGTGACCGCGAACGCGCCGGAGCGCAGTACGCGCTCGAATCGCCCCGGCGACGTATGCCCGGGGCGAATCGGCAGCGGATAACCCGGAACCGGTTCATCGTCAAACTGCACGCGGCGTCTCCGACCTTTCGCGCGCCACGCGCAACCAGGCCGATGAGCCTTCGAGCCGCCGATCGACCGGCGCCTGCACGTTAGCAATCAATGCGAGTCCGCCGTCGATGCGCGCAGCGCCCTCGAAAGCCTCGACCCAGACGCAGCGCATTTCCGGCTTGACCTCGCAGTTGCCGTTGGCACGCACGCCGCCGCAGGGACCGTTACGCAATTGCTTTGGGCAATTCATCGGGCAGGAAAGGCCGGTGGAACTCAGCACACAGCGGCCGCACATCTTGCAGTCGAACATGAGCCCTTTGACCGCGCGCTCGAGCACCGCAACCGGCCGTTCGACACGCTCATAGCCAAGCGCGCGCCACACCGGCGCCAGCCGTACTAACATATTCTCGAACAGCGCATAGAAGCGCGACAATCCCCGTGCATGACGAACCGACCAGCGGCGTACTGCGTACATGTCAGCTGCCCGCCTGATCGGCGCCATCGCCGTCGCTACCTTTGGGTTCGTCATTGCCCTTGGCGCGAATCATGCGCTCGAGGTCAGCGTCGGAATAACGCGCTTCCAGTTCGGCTGCTGCCGCCGCCGCTTCGGCCTGCAAGTCCTCACCGCACGGCAGCGGCGTGCTGCGCTTCCAATCGGCAATATAGGCGTCTGAACTGCCCTTGCCGGCGCGCATCGCAGCGCGGTCGATGGCCTCCTGGAAGCGCGCTGACAGCGGCACCTTGCCGGTCTCGCGGCCGCGCTTGACGATGACCTGCGACGGTATATCCCGCCACGAAATGATAATCAACGAAGCCAAGTACCCTGCTCCCCGCGCTGCGCGCGCACAGCAGATGACTTGATGCTGCTAACAGGGACCGCAGCGACCGTTTGCAGCGTGACGGCGAGCGTACCGTAGCCGGTAAAGCGTTCTTCAAAAGCCAGGCCGAGGCGCTGCGCGGCCGCGCGTGCCGCCGCGCTCAGCTCGGGATCCGGCACCTGTACCAGATAGACGAGCCGCCGGTAATTTCGGAAATACTCCGGCAGCAGCTGCGGGTGGCGATCGAGGCCAAGCCCTTCCATGACCAGGCGGTCGAAGTGACGGACCAGGAAGTCAGTCAGGTAAAAAGTGCCGGGCTCAGACTCGCTGAGCTGCTGGAACACGGACGCTGTCGCAAAGAATTCATAACAGTGCGCACCCGGGATCCGCTCGACGCCCTCGGCTTGCAGCACTGCATCTAACAAACCACCAGTGCCACAGTCGGCATAGGCGACGAAGACTTTGGCGTGGCGCTCGCGCGCGGCGTGAATGGCGGCCTGCACCGCGGCCGGAATGCGTTCCGGGCGATTGTGCAATTCGGGCGGCAGACACTCGACCTCGAGCGTCGACCAGCCGTTCAGGCGCTTGAGCGCGACAATTTCACGGGCCAGGGCGCCGCAGGCGATGATCGCAATCGATTCGCTTGCGCACGCCATGCGCGTCAGCGCGCAGCAGCGCGACGCGCCGCAATCAGCGACTTGGCAGTCTCGACGGCGATGGCCGCGTCCCGGCAATACGCATCGGCGCCAACGGCCTTGGAAAATTCCTCATTCAGTGGCGCACCGCCGACCAGCACGATGTATTTATCACGCAGCCCCTTTTGCTTGAGCGTGTCGATCACGACCTTCATGTAGGGCATGGTGGTGGTCAGCAACGCCGACATGCCGAGAATGTCGGGCTGGTGCTCTTCAAGCGCCGCCAGGTATTTCTCGACTGGGTTATTGATGCCGATATTGATGACCTCGAAACCGGCGCCCTCCAGCATCATTGACACGAGATTCTTGCCGATGTCGTGGATGTCGCCTTTAACCGTACCGATGACCACTTTGCCGATCGGCTCGGCGCCGGTCTCGGCTAACAGCGGGCGCAGGATTTCCATGCCAGCTTTCATCGCGTTCGCGGCCAGCAGCACCTCCGGCACAAACAAGATGCCGTCGCGGAAATCGACACCAACTATGCGCATGCCCTCGACCAGGGCATTTGCCAGCACTTTGTCCGGCCCCCAGCCACGCGCCAGGAAGATGTTGGTGGCCTGCACCACCTCGCTCAGGAGGCCGTTGTAAAGATCGTCATGCACCTGTTCGGTCAGTTCCTGGTCGCTGAGGCTGTTGAGATCGAAAGCCTCTTCCTGGTCTTCAGCCATAAACTAAGCTCCTTGACGGTCTGTGCTACTGAGCGATCTGCAGCGTATCAATGCGCATCCTTAATCGTACGGCTGCGCCGCGGCAGCCATTGTCGCAGTTACGACATTAGCTTGCCACTACGCGACAGCCGCTGCGGGCGCTAACATGCTGCGCCGCGCGATTCTGGCATCAGGAAAAACGGCAGCCAAATGCCTTTTTTCGCTACGTCGATGCTTCTTACCGAATGCTTCGCAACGCACCCCAGGCGCGTGGCTGGTGTTGTCGCATTCTGACAATCGGCCGAACCACCTTCCCCTGCTATGATGGCGCCGATCTCCATGACGATCTGCGCCGCGAAAAATTCGCGCTGCGACAACCTGAATCGAGCGAATTGATTGGCCACCAAAATTGATCTTCGCAAGCTGCCGCCGCTCAATGCCCTGAAAGGCTTTGAAGCTGCGACCCGCCGTGAAAGTGTGCGCGAAGCCGCCGATGAGTTGTGCCTGACGCACCCTGCCGTCAGCTACCAGATTCAGGTTCTGGAGCGCGATCTCGGGATCGAACTGTTCTCGCGCGAGGGACGTTCACTGGCCCCGACCGCCGAAGGCCGCTTGCTGTACAAGTACGTTCGCAACGCGCTCGAGATCCTGATCGACGGCGCCGAGACGGTGCGCCGCACGCGCGCCAATGCCCCATTGCGGGTACAGACCTATGTGACGGCGTCGATCCGCTGGTTGGCGCGCAGACTGCCGGACTTTGTTGCCACCCACCCTGATATCAAGATTCTGCTGACCACGTATGCCTACGATTGGGCGTTCGACGACAGCATCGCCGATGTCGGGCTGGTCTATTACGAAAATCCGCCCGGACCTGAATACCACTGGGTGCCGCTGTTCGAGTACAAGTTGCATGCCGTTTGCAGCCCGGCGCTCGCGAAAACACTGGCTGCGTCGCCTACGCCGGCAGCGGTACTGAAGCTACCGCTGGTTTCAATTTACAGCGAAGCGCATCACTGGGACCTGTGGTGCGAATCCGCGCAGCTGGAATTTAAGATCGATCCGGCCATCGTGGTCGATACGCTCGCGGTCGCGCTGGAAATTGCGCTCGAGGGCAAGGGCGTGGCACTGGTCAATGGTCCATTTGCGACCGACCATCTGGCCGCGGGCCGGCTGGTCATGCCTGTCAGCCACAGCGTCGTGTTCCCCGGCAGCTGGGGCCTGATCTGCAAGCAGGAAGTGCGCGACAACCCGCGAGTGAAGGCTTTTATGGACTGGCTGGCTGCGAACGCAAACGTCAGCTGACCGGAGTTTTGCCGCGACCGCGCGGCACGACTTCATAACCTCGGCCTTCGGGCTCATCGTCAACCATCGCCGCCGGGAATCCCTCGCCTAACACGCGCACATGGCAGGTATCTTCGAGGCGCCGGATGATATTCGGCGACAGTTCACGCGAACCGTACCGGCGCTCGCCGTCCTTGAAGATATCGAGCACCAGCGGCGACAACTCCAGCGGAACCTTGTTATCGCGCGCGATCTTGTCGAACAGGCCGACATCCTTGATGACCAGGTCCATCGTGAAACTGATGTCGCGGCTGCCGTTCAGGATCACCTGCGATTCGGTCTCATGCACAAATGAATTGCCGGACGAAATCCGGATGCCGTCGTAGGCCATGTTCAAATCGAGGCCGATGACCTTGGCGACCGTCAGGGCTTCCGCCAGCGCCACCAGATGCACGGTGCACAGATAGTTTGTTAGCACCTTGAGCTTCGACGCGGTTCCCAGTTCGCCGGTATGCAGAATCTTGCGACCGAGAATCGTGAGGACGGGCAGCACCCGATCGAAAGCCGCGCGCGCGCCGCCGGCGAAAATGGCGATGTTGCCGGTGGCGGCACGGTGGCAGCCCCCCGACACCGGGCAGTCCATCGCGGTGGCGCCCAAAGCCTCGACCTTGGCGGCAAGCCGGGTGATTTCGGCGGCATCCGTGGTGCTCATTTCGAGCCAGATCTTGCCGGGCGTCAGGCCGGCCAGGACGCCATCCGCCGCTTCCATGACGACGGCCGACGCTGCCGGCGATGGCAGGCAGGTGATGACGATGTCCACGGCCTTGGCAATGTCGCGCGGCGAGGCGCCCCGCTTGGCACCTTTGGCGATAAATTCCGCCTCCAGGTCCGCGTTCAGGTCGCGTACCGTCAGGTCGACGCCGTTGCGCAGCAGATTGCCCGCCAGCTTGCCGCCTACGTTGCCCAGCCCGATAAAACCAATTTTTTTGTCTGCCACGTGCGCTGTTCCCAATGTCCAGATAATGCGGAATCACAGGCTAGCGACATACCTGCACGCCGAACAAGCAAAAAAAATAGCCCGACCGGAAAGCTTTGTTTCTTCCAGCGCATGGCGGGCCAAGGGCAAGGTATGGGCATATCGTAAAAAGGCATTTGCGGCGCCAGCCCCAAAAGCCTCAGGATGCCGGGGCAAACTTATGAGTCGAGTATTGATTGACCGACGGTGGTTGCCGCTCAATGCGCTGCGCGCATTTGAAGCGGTTGCCCGGCATGGCAGTTTCACCGCCGCCGCCAATGCGCTCGGCAGCTCGCAAAGCGCGCTGTCGCGGCACGTAATTTCGCTCGAGAGCCTGCTCGGTACACAACTGTTCGAGCGCCGGCCTCACACGCTCAACCTGACCACTGCCGGCCAGCACCTGCTGCCAACCGTAGCCCGCGCCTTCGACCGGATCGAGGTGGCGTTGGACGAAATTCGCCATGTCGAAGCGCCGACGCTGCGCACCCTCAACGTGCAGTTTCCGGCGACCTTCGCGGTGCAACTGGCAGCGCCGATGTTGCGCGATTTCCGCGCTAACAATCGCGAGATTGAAATCAACCTGGTGAGCCCCTACTCCGTGGGCCCGCCGCAATCCGATGTCGACGTCGCGGTCACCTATTCACGGCCTGCCGTGACATCGCAGGTCAGCGACCTGCTGTGGCCGGTGCGCATGGGTATCGTCTGCCATCCAGAGGTCGCGGCCCGCCATGCCGGGAAGGAATTGTCCGAGTTCATCCGCGACAATGAACTGATCCACATGCGTATCGACGAGATGCCGCGCCATCATTTCTGGACGCAATTCAAGCGCCAGGCGAACCTGAGCGCGTTAAACGTTGAACGCGGCCTGATATTCGACACCGAACTGATGGCGGTGCAATACGCGCTGAGCGGCGAAGGCCTGGCGCTGGTGGATCTCAAGCTGTTCGAGGACCATCTCGAGCAGCGAAAACTCGTCAGTCCATTTGACGTCCGGCTGGACGATGGCTTTGGCTACTACCTGGTTACCGACCCGGAATCACTCAGCGATCCCGCGATCGCGTTTTTCCGTTCCTGGCTGATCGAACATCTGGGCCAACGGCCTAACAACAACGAGAAACACATGCGTATCGCGGTGTCGAATGACTGAGCCCACGGCCATTGCAGCCGGCGCTGCCGACCGGCGCCCGCGCCGGCGCCCGCCGTCTGCCGCTGCCGCCGCGCCCGTGGTGGATCGCTCGCGTAGTTATCGTCACCTCACGAACCCGTTCGAACCGCTGCGGGTGTTCTCCGACGATCAGGTCGCCGCCATCCATGAGGCGGCGCTGCAGATTCTCGAGACCCAGGGCATGCGGGTCCTGCCGCCGGAGGCCCGCGAGGTTTATCGGCGCGGCGGCGCCATGGTCGATGAGTCAACGCTAACGGTGCGTTTGGATCGCGGGCTGGTTGCGCAGTCACTCGCATCGACGCCACGGGAACTGGTGCTGCATGGGCGCACGCGGGATCGTGACATGCCGGTGCACGGCCGGCATGTGGTGTTCGCGCCGACCTCGGGACCGCCTAACATCATGGACACGGTGCGCGGCAAGCGCGCCGGGACCTTTGAGGACTATTGCAACATCATCAAGCTGTGCCAGAACCACGAGGTCATCCATGTGCTGGGTGGTTGCGTGGAACCGCAGGACATCCCGGTGCAGTTTCGGCACCTGGAGACGACCCGCGCGATGCTGAACCTGAGCGACAAGATTCCGCTGGTGTTCGCGCGCGGCCCGGGCCAGAACGCGGACAATTTCGAAATGCTGCGCATCGCCTATGGCCTGACGCACGAGGAATTCATCTCGCGGCCCTATACCAGCACCATCATCAATACCAATTCGCCACTGCAGCTCGACATTCCGATGGCTAACGGCATCCTGGATTACGCGGCGGCCGGACAGGTGTTGATCATCACGCCGTTTACGCTGGCGGGCGCGATGGCGCCGGTTACGATCGCCGGCGCGCTGACGCTGGCGCACGCCGAAGCACTCGCCGGCCTGACGCTGGCACAGATTGCGCGTCCTGGAGCGCCCATCATTTATGGGAGTTTCACTTCCAACGTCGATATGAAATCCGGCTCGCCGGCCTTTGGCACACCCGAATACACCAAGGCCGCCATTGGCGCCGGACAGCTGGCGCGGCACATCGGCGTGCCGTGGCGATCATCGAACGCCACCGCGTCTAACAGCCCCGATGCGCAGGCCGCCTACGAATCGCAGATGAGCCTGTGGGGCGCACTGATGGGTGGCTGCAATTTTTTGTTGCATGCGGCCGGCTGGCTCGAGGGTGGCCTGACCACCTCGTACGAAAAATTCATGATCGACCTGGAAATGCTGCAGATGTTCGCCGAGACCTTTCAGCCGGTGGGCGCCACGGCGGAGGATCTCGCCAGGGACGCCATTGCGGAGGTCGGCGCCGGCGGCCACTTCTTCGGCTGTGCGCACACTATGGCACGCTATCGCACGGCTTTTTATGCGCCACTCGTGTCCGACTGGCAGAATTTCGGCCAGTGGACCGACTCTGGCGCCAGGACCGCCACCGATCGCGCGGCAACGCTGTGGCAGCAGTCGCTGGAACGCTATGTGCCGCCGCAGCGCGATCCGGCGATCAGCGAACAACTCGACGATTTTGTCGCCCGGCGCACGGCCGCGGGCGGCGCCCCTCCTGTTAGCTAGACTACTCACGAAAATATCATGCGCAATCACGTACAAGTCGCGGTTATCGGCGGAGGCGTCGTCGGCGTCAGCGTTCTTTATCACCTGACCAAGGCAGGCTGGAAGGATGTGCTGCTCATCGAGCGCGCCGAACTCACCTCGGGTTCGACCTGGCACGCGGCCGGCGGCATGCATACTGTCAACGGCGACCCTAACGTCGCCAAGCTGCAGCAGTACACCATCAAGCTCTACGATGAGATTGAAAAGATCTCCGGCCAGTCCTGCGGCATGCATATCACCGGCGGACTGATGCTCGCCGGCACGGCGGAACGCTGGGACTGGCTCAAGATGACCCAGGCGCGTGGGCGCTACCTCGGCATGGAGCTGGAGCTGCTGTCGGTGGCAGAAACGCACAAGCTCTATCCGCTGATGGACCCGGCGCACTTTGTCGGCGCAATCTATGACCCGATCGAGGGGCATGTCGATCCCTATGGCGTGACCCACGCGTATGCGAAATCCGCGCAACTGGGCGGCGCCGAAATCGTCAAGCAAACGCGCGTCACGGATCTCAAGCAGCGCGCGGACGGCACCTGGGACGTCATGACCAGCGGCGGCACTGTGCATGCGGAGCACGTCGTCAATGCCGGCGGCCTGTGGGCGCGCGAAGTTGGCCGCATGGTCGGACTGGAACTGCCGATCCTCGCGATGCAACATCAGTACCTGATCACCGAAGATCTTCCAGAGCTAAAAGGCCTTAAAGAACAATTACATGTGATAGATTTCGAAGGTGAAATCTATATGCGCCAGGAACGTGGCGGCATGCTGATGGGGACCTACGAACGTGCCGGTGTGCCATGGTCACCGCACACCACGCCTTGGGATTTCGGCCAGGACCTGCTGCCTAACGACCTGGATCGGATCGCGCCCAGTCTCGAAGTCGGGTTCCAGCACTTCCCGCGGATTGGCACTGCCGGCATCAAGAAAGTCGTCAACGGCCCGTTCACGTTTGCACCCGATGGCAATCCACTGGTGGGCCCGGTGCCCGGGATGCGGAATTTCTGGGTCGCCTGCGGCGTCATGGCGGGCTTCAGCCAGGGCGGCGGCGTGGGCCTGTCGCTGTCGAACTGGATGGTCGAAGGCGATCCTGGCGCGGACATCTGGGCCATGGACATTGCACGCTACGGCGGCTGGGCGACCCGCGCCTACACCAACTCCAAGGTGCGCGAGAATTATTCCCGGCGCTTCCGCATCCGCTTTCCTAACGAGGAGCTGGACGCGGCACGGCCGCTCAAGACCACGCCGATCTACGAACGCCTGCAGCAGGATAACGCGGTGTTCGGCGAGTACTGCGGCCTCGAACACCCGCTGTGGTTTGCGCCCAAGGGCACGCCGGCGCGCGAAGACATCACCTTCCACCGCTCG
>JANLTW010000157.1:0-6317 GCA_031363155.1 Gammaproteobacteria bacterium
ATCAACATCGCACTCAAGAAGATCCGCGAAGGCGCCTGGTCGCGCCCAAATCGGCTGCCGCCTCAGTGGCGCTGTGACGGTCGGAGTGGGGCAGACCAAACACCGTTAGCCTCGATCCCGTTAGGGCAGGGGACGCAGCGCGCACGCGCCGAGGCCTGCGTCGGCGCATGACGAAGAGAAGGATTTATCTCGGGGAGTATTCAGATCAAAACACAGAGCCGAAGGGCCTCGCGGCCAGTGGGGTGAGTGAAAACGGGGAGATCATCGAAATCCGAGAACCAGGACGCGAAGCATCTCGCCTACGGCCCAGGCCGCTTGACCGCGGCCGCAGCGCGGGTAAACTGGCATTGTTGAAATCTTCAACAACGGAGAACGACCATGGCGACCGTGAATTTCAGTGTCCCGGAGGACGTCAAGGCGGCCTTCGATAAGACGTTTGCGGGGCAGAACAAAAGTGCAGTGTTGACCGAACTGATGCGCCGCGCGGTGCAGGAGTCGCAGCAGCGCAAGCAGCGGCTGCAGCTGTTCAGACAACTGGCTCAGGGGCGCGCCCAGCGACCCACGATGAATCCTGCGCAACGCGAAGCGGCGCGCGACGCAGGTCGGCCGTGACGCTGGTGCTTGATGCCAGCGTGTGGCTCAAGTGGCTGTTAGCGGACCCGCAGAGCGAACCCGATACCGCCCAGGCGATCGCCCTGGTGCAAGCCGGACTCGCGGGCGAACATGCTCTGATAATGCCGCCGCACTGGTTGGCGGAAGTCGCGGCAGTGCTCGCCCGCGGCTCGCCACAGACGGCGGCGGACGACGTAATGACATTGCGAGCGCTTGAATTGCCCGTGTCGAATGAGCCCGCCGTATGGCAGCGCGCCACGGAACTCGCGATCAGCGCCAAGCAGCACGTGTTCGACACGCTGTATCACGCGGTGGCGTTAAGCGCGGATCAGGGAATGTTGGTGACCGCCGATGAGCGGTACTGGTCGGCAGCGCACTCCTACGGCCACATTGTGCGCCTGAGTGAGTGGCAAAACGCGTAACCGGGGATGCACGTTGGACTACAACGTAGCCCGGGCAATGCGGGTTGGGCTACACTGTAGCCCAACGATAGGAGTCTAAGTCATGGCCGAAAACGCAGTGGTGCGTGCACGAATCGATGAGCGCACCAAAAATGAAGCCGCCGCGGTGCTCGCGGCCATGGGCCTCACGGTGTCGGATGCGTTCCGGCTGCTGATGGTGCGGGTTGCAAAAGAAAAGGCCTTGCCCTTTGAGCCCCTGACGCCGAATGCGAAAACCATACGGGCCATGAAGGAGGCGAGGGCGGGGAAGCTGAAGCGATTCAAGACGGTCGAGTCGCTGATGGCGGACCTGCACGCAAAGGCCCATGCGAAAGATTGAGCGCGCGAAGGCGTTTAAGAAGGATTTTCAGCGCGCGGTGGCCGCGCTGAAACACCGCGACCTGGATAATCTACTGCCGGCGGTTGTGACGCTGCTCGCCAACGACACGCCGCTACCGGCGAAGTATGTTGATCATCCGCTCAAGGGCGAGTGGAAGGACTTCCGGGACTGTCACGTCAAACCCGACTTGGTCATGATTTATCGCAAGATCGGCACCGAGGTGCTGCAGCTTGTTAGACTGGGTTCTCACAGCGAGCTCGGGTTTTAAGGCCGAAGCCGACGAGACCCGCATTCAGTGGGAGCAAGACGTGCGTTCAACGAACATCAAAGCCGCCGGCCTAAAAGGCACCCGAGCGGCGCGCAAAGTATTTGCTGCGACCGTATTGCCGCAGAGCCTGCGGGTCGCCATAGCGCGGGCAACCCCCTCATCCGCGGCGGCTCTGTTTGATCATGAGGCAGTTCTCGAAGAGCGTACTTGCACGCGAAGGCGTTGATGTCAAAGCAGGGCCGGTTCAAAGCCAGGCCGCGGCTCGCTGGATGCATCGGCAGAGAGCGAAGCAAAAAAACCGCACCCGTGCGTGACAAAGTCAGGTGTTTTTTGTTAGAGTATTACCTGTTAATAGGAGGTAATACTCAATGGCAACGAACATCACCAGCAAAGGCCAAGTCACGGTCCCCAAACCCGTGCGCGATTATCTGGGTCTAAAGCCCGGCAGTGCCGTCACGTTCGAGCGCCTCGCGTCGGGAGATGTGGCACTGCGGCCGGTCCAACGCATCGCCAAGCACAAGCGCAGCCCGTTCGAGCAATTGCGCGGTCGCGCCACCGTCAAAATGTCGACCGAGACCATCATGGCACTGACGCGCGGCAACTAGGCCGACGCGCATGATCCTGGTCGACACGAACGTGTTGCTCGACGTGCTGCAGGACGATCCGAAGTGGGCCGCGTGGTCCCAGGCGCAACTCGAGAGCGCGAGTGTGGCCGATCGACTCGCGATCAATGCCGTGATTTATACGGAACTGTCGATTGCATTTGCCCGCATTGAAGAGCTCGATGCGGTGATCAAAACGGCCGCGCTGCGTATGGAGGACATTCCTAAGGCGGCCTTGTTCCTGGCCGGAAAAGTCTTCGTCGACTACCGGCGGCGGCTGGGCGGCAAAACCAGCGTGCTGCCGGACTTCTACATTGGAGCGCACGCGGCGGTCCATGATTGGCCAATTCTCACGCGCGATGTCGCGCGCTATCGAACGTATTTTCCCAGTGTTCGTTTGATCGCTCCGCCCGCGGCCTAGGCAAGTCCAACCGTCGGCCCCTAACAAGTTATGGCGAGACGCCGCCGTATGCGACGACCTGACAGGCAGCAATCGTACGCGCCGTAGGAGCGGTGCCCGGAAATCCTAGGATGAACAGATTGCCACGGGTGCGCGCACCAGGAGTTCTCGCGGCGTAAGCTATTGGCATGTCGGACCGTGAGGCCGAAATCGCGGCTATTCGTGCGAGGCTCGCGCAGCTATTGCGCGAGCGTGAGCAGCTCGAAGGGCAACTACGCACGCTAGCAACGCATGCTGCGCCGCCGATGCAGCCTATGACCCTCGATTTGTCGGCCGGCGTGCACAACGGCTCGCCAGCGACCGACAAGGTGAGACTGTTCCGGTCGTTGTTCGGTGGACGCGCGGACGTGTTTCCCGTTCGGTGGGACAATTCCAAGACCCAGAAATCGGGCTACGCACCCGCCTGTGCGAACGAGTGGGTGCGGGGAGTTTGCGGCAAGCCGCAAGTCAAATGCGGCGAATGCCCTAATCAAGCATTCATTCCCGTCACCGACGCGGTGATCGAACAGCATCTGCGCGGAGAGTCGTCGCTGCGGCCCAACGGAACCGACTTTGTGGCGGGCGTGTACCCGATCACGGCAGAGAATCGTTGCACGTTCCTCGCAGTCGATTTCGATGGTGCAGGGTGGGCCGGTGACGCGCTGGCCTTTCTCGATTCCGCCCGAGTACTCGGTGTGCCGGCGGTGCTCGAGCGATCACGCTCGGGTGACGGCGCGCATGTGTGGATTTTCTTTGAAAAATTTGTCAGTGCGCAGGATGCGCGGCAGCTCGGCACGCTCATTCTCACCGCTGCGCTGGAGCGGCGGCCGGAGTTGGGATTTGCGTCCTACGATCGGTTGTTTCCGAGCCAGGACAGCGTGCCTCGGGGAGGTTTCGGCAATTTGATTGCGCTGCCCTTGCAGCGGCGCGCCCGCGAGCACGGGAACAGCGTGTTTGTCGATGACACCTTGGTGCCGTTCGCCGATCAGTGGGCCTATCTCAGTGGGCTCCAGCGTTTGTCCGAACCCGATTTGCAGCGCCTCCTCACCGACGCCTACGCGCGCGGCCCGCTGTTAGGGGTGCGCATGCCGGTGGAGGACGATGACGGCGAGGAGCCGTGGCAGCGCCCGCCATCGCAGCGTCGCAATACTTCGTCAAAGACGGGGCCGCCGCTTGTGGGGCCGTTGCCGGGTCATGTACGCGTCGTGCTCGCCAATGAGGTCTTTGTGGATCGCACCGAGTTGCCACCGGCGCTCGTGACACAGCTCGCACGGCTTGCGGCGTTTCAAAACCCGGAGTTCTATCGCGCACAGGCGATGCGCATGAGCACCTTTGGTAAGCCCCGGATTGTTGCCTGCGCGACGATCGATACACATTACGTTACGCTGCCGCGCGGCTGTGTGGATGAAGTTCACGAACTTTTGACGAATATCGGCATCGACGTGCGGCTGGACGATCAACGCGATGTCGGTCAGCCCCTCGATGTTACTTTTGTTGGCGAATTGCGCTTGGACCAGTCCCGGGCGCTTGAGGCGATGCTCGCGCACGACGCCGGGGTGTTAGCCGCGACCACGGCGTTTGGTAAGACGGTCGTAGCCGCCGCTGTCATTGCGCGGCGCGCGGTGAATACCTTGGTCTTGGTGCATCGGCAAGAACTGCTCGCGCAGTGGCGGGAGCGGCTGCAGCAATTCTTGGGCAATGACCATCAGGAAATTGGCGTTATTGGTGGGGGCAAACGCAAACCTACCGGACGGATCGATGTCGCGCTCCTGCAGAGCCTGGTGCGCAACGGCGTGGTGTCCGACCTGATCTCCGGCTATGGTCAATTGATCGTCGATGAGTGCCACCATGTCTCGGCGGTGAGTTTTGAGCAGGTCATGCGGCGCTCGAAGGCGAAGTACGTGTTAGGGCTCTCGGCCACCGTGACGCGCAAAGACGGGCATCAGCCGATTATTTTTATGCAATGTGGCCCGGTGCGCCATCGCGTGACGCGCCAGTCGCAGGCGGCGAGCCAGGCAATGCGCCATCGGGTGATTGTGCGGCCGACCGCATTTGAATTACCGGCTCCCTCCAACGATGCGCGCGTTCCAATGGCTACCCTGTATGCGGCGCTGGCGCAGGACGACGGACGCAATGCGATGCTCATTGACGATGTGCTCACGGCACTGCAAGCGGGGCGTAGCCCCCTGGTTTTGACCGAAAGGCGCGATCATCTCGAATTGCTACGAGCGCGCTTAACGCCGTTCGTGCGCCACGTCATCGCACTGCATGGAGCGAAGTCGCGAGCGGCGCGACTGGAGCAGGAGTTGGCCCTGGCGGCCGCCGCCCAGGAGGAGCGATTATTGATCGCGACGGGGCGCTATATCGGCGAAGGGTTTGATGATTCGCGCCTTGACACGCTGTTTCTGGCGATGCCGATTTCTTGGCGTGGGACGCTCGCCCAGTATGTGGGGCGCTTACATCGCATACGGCCTAACAAGGTCGAGGTCCAGGTATATGACTATGTCGATGCGCAGGTACCAGTCCTCGTACGTATGGCGGCGAAACGACGTGCTGGGTATACGGCTTTGGGATATGAGGTGGGGAGCGGCTGACTGTCAGCGGGGTACTACGTGTCGGCAGTTAGAAATCTGCGAAAACTATTGAAGGTTAGCTCGTCATTTATGAATGCGTCACGAAAGGGCCGTGTGGAAACACCAACCGGTCTGATTGCTTTGAAGATTTCGGATTGCGACCTAATCGCCGCGTTGAGAGGTGGATCAAATACGGAAAGTCCCGCTGGGTTAACAAGATAGGTTTTCAGTCCCGCGCGTGTTGAAGCGTCCGTCAGATACGCGTTTACATGCTGATCGCTGAAGCTGTAGCCGATGACCATCAGACGGGTATTTCCCGCACCAAGGTGCTCGCTGAATTTTTTGAAAGTTCCCGAAAGAATGGGATTGCCATTGATAGCGGCTTCCTTGCCATCACCAATCACCACAATTGGTGAGTTATCGGCCGCGCGCCAATTCACTGATCCGTGCAGCTTGTATATGGGCTGATAGCCGGATATTTCGGACACGTTAGGTGTCAAAGGCAAGATATGCCCCAGTCGCGCGCTCGGCAAGACATTGTTCCAGTCTGCCGGCAAGGATACCCCTGGATAACAAGTCCCGAGCCATTTCCGACGTTCTGCAGGAAGCGCACCAGGAACGTAATGCATTTCCAGAAACAAGTCCTGATTTAACGTGAATATCGCATCGAATGTGGCGAGGAAGTGCGCAATCCAATGGGATTCTTTGCTGTTTACTTCAAATCTTGCCGATGCGAGAATCTGGTTCATCTCTTTGAAGGCGTCTAACACAGCGCTCTGCAGGCGCGCGAACCTCGACTTCTCTGTTGGGCCGCGATTTGAGTCCTGACGGAGCTCGCCGAGGACATGTTCGAAATTTCGGGTTTCTTTCAGTCGCTGTATTAGTGCGTCATCGTCGCCCATGCGACCACACAGCTCGCCAGCGAGTTCCGACGCTAGCCAGCCGCCCCAATTCCTGGTGAAGCCAGCACCTAAAAGTGCGATTCTCAGTTGTCTGTCTACGCCTTGAATGGCTGCAACGCCTCTGATCTCTACAACCCGAAC
>JANLTW010000166.1:0-13888 GCA_031363155.1 Gammaproteobacteria bacterium
GCCCAAGTCCGAGCGAATGGCAGCCATCAATCGGTCTGCGTCCTCGTCGGTCAAGGTCTTCAAATTATCCTGAAAAATCAAGCCTAAAGCGATACTTTTTCGACCAGATTCTACTCCCGCTCCCCGGTAGACGTCGAAACAGCGCAAATCCCGCAATAGCCCCGAAGCGACCGAGGTTACACGTTCGCGAAGCTGGCCGAAAGTGACCCTTTCATCGACCACCAATGCCAGATCACGGCGCACCTGCGGCTGCCGCGAGATCTCGCCTATCCGTGGCACTTGGGGCGCCAGCGCCCCGCGCTGCAGCTCGAACACCTGCGGGGCATATGTCAAATCCAGCGCCGCCACCTGATCGGGGTGCAGCTCACCCAGGAACCCCACCGCTACCCCCGCTTTCAGGATGGTCGCGCTGCGCCCGGGATGCAGGCAGGCCGGTCCTCCCGGCCGGAATTCAAAGGCGGCGAGATCGCCACTGATCGACAGCAATGCCGACACGTCGGCGCGTAAATCATAGAAGTCCGCGACAACTTTTGCCTCGTCGCGCGCGCTGCCCCATTGCTCGGCATGGCGCGGCCCGGCGTTCACGCCCGCGACCATCTCGGTCTCAGTCCCGCTGCCATCGAAGACGCTGCCAAGCTCGAATAAGCGCACGCGGTCCTGCTGGCGCCGGAAATTGTCGGCGGTGGCCTGCAGCAGACCGGGCCACAAAGACACGCGCATGACGGCAAGATTTTCCGCAATGGGATTGGCAAGCCGCACGGTGGCCGCCGCCGGAAAAAGTCTCTGTTGCAGGGCCGGGTCGACAAACGCGAAGTGGATGGCCTCCTGGTAACCGCGGGCTGCGAGCAGATCGAGAATCCGGGATTCGCCCGCCTGCGCTTCGGGCATCGGCGCAAAAACCTGCCGGGCGCGCGATGCGGACTCGGGAATGGCGGCAAGGCCGATCTCGCGCCCGACCTCCTCGACCAGGTCGGCCTCAATCACAATGTCGAAGCGATGCGCGGGCGGCGTCACACGCCAGCCGTCGGCAGTCGCATCCACCTGCATTCCTAACGCAGTCAATTTCGCGGCAACGACGCCCTTGTCCGGTTGCAGACCTAACAAACGCGCCAGCTGACTGCGGCGCAGCGCAACCGCCGGGCGTGCCGGCAGCGGATCCTGGCTGCGATGCACGGCCAGCGGACCTGCCTCGCCACCCGCGATCTGCAGCAGCAGCTGGGTCGCGCGCTCCATGGCCCGCCCCTGCAGTCCGGGATCCACACCCCGCTCATAGCGTTGACTGGCGTCGGTGGCAAGGCCTAGCCGCCGCGCGCGACCGGCGATTGCCTGCGGCTCAAACCACGCAACTTCAAAAAAGACATCGGCCGTGCCGGCGCTGACGGCAGTGCGCTCGCCGCCCATTACGCCGGCAAGACCCACGGCGCCGCCCTCATCCGCAATCACCAGCATGTCGTCCGTGAGGCTGACCGCCTTGCCGTCGAGCAGCGTCAGCGATTCCTGCGGCCTGGCCTTGCGCACGGTGATGCCGCCCTGCAATTTGGCCGCATCGTAGGCATGCATGGGCTGGCCGAGTTCCTGCAGCACATAGTTGGTCACATCGACAACCGGCGAAATACTGCGCAGCCCCGCACGGCGCAGGCGTTCACGCAGCCACAGCGGCGTCGGCGCGCTGTTATTCACGCCGCGGATCAGCCGAGCCGCGAATTTGGGGCAGCCCGCGCCGTTGACCAGCGCCACCGGCACGTTGGCCTGATGCTGCGCACTGGCGGTGGCCGGCGCCGGCCCGCGCAGCGTCGTGCCGGCCAGGGCCGCGACTTCCCGCGCCAGGCCTAACACCGACATCGCATCGCCGCGATTGGGTGTCACGGCGATTTCCAGGATCTCGTCATCCAGCCCCATGGTCACGCGGATATCCGCGCCTAACGCCATAGCAGCAGGCAACTCGACGATACCGTCCGAAGCTTCGGCGAGGCCCAGCTCTTTCGCCGAACACAACATGCCCGCCGAGTCGACGCCGCGCAATTGGGCGGCCTTGATCCTGAGATCGCCCGGCAGCACCGCACCAACGTTAGCCAGCGCGGTGCGCAGGCCTGCACGCGCGTTCCTGGCGCCGCAGACGATCTGCAGCAGCGGCCCGGAGCCTGTCGAGACCTGGCAGACCTGTAACTTATCGGCCTGCGGATGTTTCTCGCAGCTGACAATCTCGGCCACCACGACACCGCTGAACGGCGGCGCCGCCAGCGTCACACCTTCGAGTTCGAAGCCCGCCATGGTAAGGCGTTCGCCCAGCTCGCGTCCGCCCCAGGGGCAGTCGACGAAGTCCTTGAGCCATTGCAATGACAGTTTCATGGCTATACCGCCTGAAACTGCCGCAGAAAGCGCAGGTCGCTGTCGAAGAACAGGCGCAGGTCATTGACGCCGTAGCGCAGCATGGTGAGGCGCTCGATACCCATGCCAAAGGCGTAGCCCGTGTATTTTTCGGCATCGATGCCGCAGGCCGTGAATACGTTAGGGTGCACCATGCCGCAGCCGGAGATTTCCAGCCAGCCGGTGTGTTTGCAGACACGGCAGCCAGCCCCGGCGCAGAAAACGCAGGAGATATCGACTTCGGCCGAGGGTTCGGTGAACGGAAAATAGGAAGGCCTGAGCCGCATCCTGAGATCGCGCTCGAAAAACGCCTCGAGAAATCCGTGCAGGACGGCTTTCATGTCGCCAAAGCTGACATTCTCATCGACGAACAAACCCTCGACCTGGTGAAACATCGGCGAATGGGTCTGGTCGTAGTCGCAGCGATACACGCGGCCCGGCGCGATGATCGCGAGCGGCAGGTTGTTAGCCCTGGCGGCGGCCTGCATGCTGCGGATCTGCACCGGCGAGGTGTGCGTCCGCAGCAACCTGCCGTCGGGGAAATAGAACGTGTCGTGCATCGCCCGCGCGGGGTGATCGGCAGGAATATTGAGCGCGGTGAAGTTGTGAAAATCGTCTTCGATCTCGGGCCCGGTGGCGACACTGAAACCTGCGCGCCGGAACAGCTCCTCGATGCGCAGTCTCACCTTGGTCACCGGATGCAGGCCGCCGCGGGGCTCGCCTCGGCCAGGCAAAGTCACGTCGATGGTCTCCGACGCTAACCTGGCCGAAACGGCTGAAGCTGTCAGCTCGGTCTTGCGTGACTCGAGGGCCGCCGCCACTTTTTCCTTGGCGACGTTGATCAGCGCGCCTGCGGCCGGACGCTCGGCCGCAGGCAGCCTGCCCAGCGACTTGAGCTCTTCCGTCAGCGTGCCTTTCTTGCCAAGCACGGCCACGCGGATCGCTTCCAGCGCGGACAGGTCCGTGCAGGAAGCGATCTCGGCGAGGGCCGTCGATGTCAGCGAGTCAAGGTTGGCCACAAGGGACTACCTTCCGGCGTTAGCCGAACCCGTCAGGTCTTGGGAAGCGCTGCCTTGGCTTGTTCCACCAACTTGCCAAATGCCGCCGGATCATTCATTGCCAGGTCCGCCAGCATCTTGCGGTCGATTTCGATCATCGCCAGCTTCAGGCCATTCATCAGGCGGCTGTAGGACAGTTCATACAGGCGCGCTGCGGCGTTAATGCGCTGGATCCAGAGCGCACGGAAATCGCGCTTCTTCAGGCGGCGACCGACATAGGCGTATTGCCCTGCCTTGATAACCGCCTGCTTGGCGGCGCGGAATACCTTGCGCCGCGCGTTGTAGTAACCCTTGGCTTTGCCAAGGACCTTCTTATGGCGACGACCTGCGGTCACACCACGTTTTACTCTTGCCATGGTTCAGCTCCTCAGGTGTTAGGCATTAACCGGTCGATCCGGTGGGTATCGCTCTTATGGACGAGCGAGGAACCTCCGGAACGGAGCTGGCGCTTGGTTTTACGCGGCTTGTGGCCGAGATTGTGGCGGCGGCCGGCTGAATAAGCCTTCCAGCTTTTCGCAGTCTTGCGAAAACGCTTGGCCGCTGCCCGGTTGGTCTTCAACTTGGGCATCGTCGTCTCCTTGTTAGCTCCGGTCACAAGGCATCGCACAATTGCGATGCCCGCTACGGGCATGCACTGACTCGCGTCAGCGCACTTTCTTTGGCGCAAATACCATTACCATCTGCCGCCCTTCCATCAGCGGGTTCTGCTCCACCGTCGCATGCGCGGCGAGGTCCAGAGCCAACCGATCGAGAAGTTTGCGGCCTACTTCCTGGTGCGCCATCTCACGGCCGCGGAAACGTAAAGTTACCTTGGCCTTATCACCCTCGGTCAGGAAGCGAATGAGATTACGCAGTTTGACCTGGTAATCGTTCTCATCCGTTCCGGGGCGAAACTTAACTTCTTTGACTTGCTGCTGCTTTTGCTTGCGCTGCGCGTTGTGGGTTTTCTTCTTCTGTTCGAAGAGATACTTCCCGAAGTCCATGATGCGCACCACCGGCGGCTCCGCCGTGGGCGAGACTTCCACAAGATCCAGCTCGCTGACTTTGGCGAGGCTCAGTGCCTCAAAGCGGGTCATGATGCCTGCCTGGCCGCCGTCGGCCCCGATAACTCGCACCTCCGGTGCGGTAATTTCGTCATTGCGCCGGACGCGCTTTATTGCAGTCGAGATAAGTCAATCCTCCAACGTACGGCGCCCGTAGCTGTCGAGTTCAGGACGCAACCGGCTAACAAAGTCGGCTGGCGTCATGGAACCGAGGTCCTTGCCGCTTCGGGTTCGCACAGAAACAAAACGGCCGGCAACTTCTTTGTCGCCGGCCACCAGTAAATACGGCACACGCAAAAGCGTGTGCGCGCGAATCTTAAAGCCGACCTTCTCGTTTCGCAAGTCGGACTCGACCCGAAGCCCCTGATTTTTAAGGAATTCGGTCACTTCGCGGATGTAGGGATCCTGCTTGTCGGTGATATTCATGACAACGGCCTGCACCGGCGCCAGCCAGGTTGGCAGCTTGCCGGCGTGATGCTCGAGCAAAATGCCGAAAAACCGCTCCAGGGAGCCAAAAATGGCCCGGTGGAGCATGACCGGGGTCTGCCGGGTGCTGTGCTCGTCAATATAGGTCGCTCCCAGCCGGCCGGGCATGTTCAGGTCGACCTGCAGGGTCCCGCATTGCCAGTCCCGGCCTATGGCATCCCGCAGCACGAACTCCAGCTTGGGCCCGTAGAACGCGCCCTCGCCCGGGTTCAGCGACGTCTCGATTCCAGCCGCGGCGGAGGCTGCCTTGAGCGCTGCTTCAGCTTTGTCCCAGACCGCATCCGAGCCGACGCGCTTTTCCGGCCGGTCGGAAAACTTGATGCGTACGTCGTCGAAACCGAAGTCTTTGTAGATATCGAGGATCAGCCGGGTTACCGCGACCGATTCGGCCGTGATCTGGTTTTCGCTGACAAAAATATGCGCGTCGTCCTGGGTGAAGGCCCGCACCCGCATCAAGCCATGCAGCGCGCCGCTGGGCTCGTAACGATGCACCTTGCCGAACTCGGCAAAGCGGATCGGCAGATCCTTATAACTGCGAATACCCTGCTTGAAGATCTGTACATGGCCGGGGCAGTTCATCGGCTTGATCGCATAGACACGTTCATCGGGTGTCTGCGTCGTGAACATGTTTTCACCGAACTGCGCCCAGTGTCCAGACGCTTCCCACAGGCTGCGGTCGAGAATTTCCGGGGCATTCACCTCATCGAAGCCGGCGGCACCCTGCTTGGTGCGCATGTAGTCGATGAGCTGCTGAAAAATCGTCCAGCCTTTGGGGTGCCAGAACACCGCGCCCGGCGCTTCTTCCTGCATGTGAAAGAGTTCAAGCTCGCGGCCGATCTTGCGGTGATCGCGCTTTTCAGCTTCTTCCAGCCGGTGCAGATAGTCCTTGAGATCCTTATCTGTCAGCCAGGCAGTGCCATAAATCCGCTGCAGCATTTCGTTGCGCGAGTCGCCGCGCCAGTAGGCGCCGGCCACTTTCATCAGCTTGAAAGCCTTTAATTTACCGGTCGACGGCACGTGCGGCCCGCGACACAGGTCCACCCAGCCGCCCTGGCCATAAAGAGAGATCGGCTCGTTCGACGGGATGCTGGCGATGATCTCAGCCTTGTAATGCTCGCCAAGTCCCTTGAAAAAGCTAACAGCGTCATCGCGCGGCATTTCGCGGCGGCTGACCGCGAGATCTGCCTTCGAAATCTCCAGCATCCTGGCTTCGATGGCGGTCAGATCGTCGGTCGTGAACGGGCGCTTGTAGGCGAAGTCGTAATAGAAGCCGTCGTCGATCACAGGACCGATGGTGACCTGGGCCTCCGGGAACAACGATTGCACCGCCTGGGCTAACAAATGCGCGGTCGAGTGACGAATGATATCGAGCGCCGCCGGATCTTTTTCGGTGACGATCGCGAGGCTGGCGTCCGCCTGGATCGCAAACGAGGTATCGACCAATTTGCCGTCGACGCGGCCGGCTATTGCGGCCTTGGCGAGGCCCGGGCCGATGGCTTTGGCCACCTCCACGACACTGACCGGCTGCTCGAATTTTCGCTGGCTGCCGTCGGGCAGCGTGATCACCGGCATCGCTGCCACACCTCAAGGAATTTGGTAGGCGCGAGTGGGATCGAACCACCGACCACCACCATGTCAAGGTGATGCTCTACCACTGAGCTACGCGCCTATTGGGGCGCGAACAATACCGGAGCCGGTCCGCCCGGGCAACTTGCAGCTCCACGCGGGTCCCGGACCGCTGTTCCTAGCCTGCCGCCGACCGGCCGACCCCGAATTCCCGCCGTTTCAGGGTCTCGATCTGGTCGCGCAACCGCGCCGCTTCCTCAAATTCGAGGTTGCGCGCGCGCCGGAACATCTCGGCCTCCAACTGCTTGATCTTGCGGATGCGCTGTTCCGGCGTGAGATTGGCCATTGTTAGAGCGCTGGCATCGATCCCGCCGGCACTCTTGTTAGCATCGGCGCCGCGTTTGCCCTTGGCGCGTCCGGCCGACGTGGCCTCCGAGCGCGCGCCTTCCATGACATCCGCCACCGCTTTGATGATGCCGCGCGGCGTAATGCCGTGCTCGAGGTTGTAGGCAACCTGGTGCGTGCGGCGCCGGTCGGTTTCCTTAATTGCACGTTCCATGGAGCCGGTGACCCGGTCTGCGTACATGATCACGCGGCCGTTCAAATTGCGCGCCGCACGGCCGGTGGTCTGGATCAGGGACACTTCGGAGCGCAGAAAGCCTTCCTTGTCGGCATCCAGGATCGCCACCAGCGCCACCTCCGGCATGTCCAGACCCTCGCGCAGCAGATTGATGCCGACCAGCACGTCGAATCGGCCCAGACGCAGGTCGCGGATAATCTCGCTGCGCTCGACGGTCTCAACGTCCGCATGCAGATAACGCACCCGGACGTCATGTTCGTCGAGATACTCAGTCAGGTCTTCGGCCATGCGCTTGGTCAATGTCGTGACCAGCACGCGCTCACCCTTGGCGACACACAGCCGGATCTCGGACAGCAGATCGTCGACCTGGGTGCGCACCGGACGGACCTCGACCATCGGATCCACGAGCCCGGTGGGCCGGACCAGCTGTTCGACCCATTGTCCGGCATGCGCTTTTTCGTAAGCGGCAGGTGTCGCCGACACAAAAATCATCTGCGGCGCGCGCTTTTCCCATTCCTCGAAACGCAGCGGCCGGTTATCGAGCGCCGACGGCAGCCGGAAGCCATATTCGACCAGCGTTTCCTTGCGCGAACGATCACCTTTGAACATCGCGCCGAGCTGCGGCAGGGTCTGGTGACTCTCGTCCACGATCAACAACGCATCGTCAGGCAGGTAGTCGTAGAGACAGGGCGGCGCCTCACCGGGCGCCCGGCCTGACAGATAACGCGAGTAATTTTCGATGCCGGAGCAGTAACCGACTTCCTGCATCATTTCCATGTCGAACAGGGTTCGCTGCTCGAGACGTTGCGCCTCGACCAGCTTGTCCTGCGCGCGCAGCGCCGCGAGCCGCTCACGAAGCTCGTTGCGGATCTGATCCACCGCTTTCAGGATCTGGTCCTTGGGGGTCACGTAATGCGTGCCCGGATACACCGTGAAACGAGGGATCTTGCGCTTGACCTCACCCGTCAACGGATCAAACAGCTGCAGATTCTCGATGGTCTCGTCGAACAGCTCGACGCGCAGCGCATCGCGCTCGGATTCCGCCGGGAATATATCCACCACATCGCCGCGCACCCGGAACGTGCCCTGCGAGAAATCGATTTCGTTGCGCGTGTACTGCATGTCAGCGAGACGGCGCAGCAGATAACGCTGGTCGAGGCGATCGCCACGCGACAAATGCAGCACCATCGCAAGGTAGGCCTGCGGATCACCGAGGCCGTAGATCGACGACACGGTCGCCACGATGATGCTGTCGCGCCGCTCTAACAAAGCCTTGGTCGCCGACAGCCGCATCTGTTCGATATGCGCGTTGATCGAGGCGTCTTTCTCGATGTAGGTGTCGCTCGAGGGTACGTAGGCCTCGGGCTGGTAGTAGTCGTAGTAGGAAACGAAATACTCGACCGCGTTGTGCGGAAAGAAATCGCGGAATTCGCCATACAGCTGGGCGGCGAGTGTTTTGTTGTGGGCAATCACCAGGGTCGGCCGCTGCAGCCGATCGATGACATTCGCAATCGTGAAAGTCTTCCCGGACCCGGTCACTCCCAGCAGAGTCTGATGCGCCAGACCCGCTTCCAGACCTTCGCACAGGCGCGCAATGGCCTGCGGTTGATCGCCCGCTGGCTGGTAGTCAGCACGCAGCTGAAATGGCGTCTTTTCCATGCTCAATTAAACCCGGAATCGACTAATATACGCCCCGTTCCCCGTTGCTAACCAACCGTGCAGGGCCTTACTTTGTCTTCAGTGCTTTCACGACGCGTCCAGCGCGTCAAAACGTCCCCGACCATGGCCGTCGCTGCGGCTGCCGCCCGCCTCAAGGCGGAAGGCAAGGACATCATCAGTCTCAGTACCGGTGAGCCCGACTTCAACACGCCGGCGTTTATCGAGCAGGCGGGCATCGAAGCGATCCAGAAACATTTCACGCGCTACACCGACGTCGGCGGAATCGCGGAACTCAAGGACGCGATCATCCAGAAGTTCGAGCGCGATAATGGCCTGATGTACCAGCGCAACCAGGTCCTGGTCTCGACCGGCGCCAAGCAAACGATTTTCAACCTCTGCCTTGCGGTCCTGGATGCCGGCGACGAGGTCATCATTCCCTCGCCGTACTGGGTGTCCTACCCGGACATGGTCATGCTCGCGGACGGCCTGCCGGTCACGCCGGATGCAGGCCCCGCGCAGGGTTACAAGATTACGCCGCGACAGCTGGAAGCGGCGATCACGCCCAAGACAAAGCTTCTGCTGCTGAACTCGCCGTCGAACCCGACCGGCGCCGCTTACACGCGCGCCGAGCTGCGCGCGTTGGGCGACGTGTTGCTCCAGCATCCGCGCGTACTCATCGGCACCGATGACATGTATGAAAAAATCTACTGGGCGCCCGAGCCTTTCTGTTCGCTGGTCACCGCAGTGCCGGAACTTTACGGACGCACCGTCACGATCAATGGCCACTCGAAGTCCTACGCGATGACCGGCTGGCGCATGGGTTATTGCGGCGGTCCCAAAGACATCGTCGCCGCGATGAGCATCATCCAGAGCCAGTCCACCAGCAACCCGTCGAGCATCGCGCAAAAAGCTGCGACCGCTGCATTGTTAGGCGATCAATCCTGTGTCGCCGAGATGAACGCTGCTTACAAGCAGCGCCACGACCTCGTGATTGCCGGCCTCAACGCCATCCCGGGGATCAGCTGCCTGCCGGGCGCCGGAACGTTCTATGCCTTTGCGGACGTGTCCAAGGCCATGGCCAAGCTGGACCACAAAGACGACAACCAGTTCGCCGAGTACCTGCTGCACACCGTCGGCGTGGCGGTCGTGGCGGGTTCCAGCTTCGGTGCGCCCGGACACATGCGAATCTCGTTTGCCACCAGCAATGAGTTGCTGATCAAGGCGCTGGAACGCATTGCCAAGGCCTGCAAGTAGGGGCCTGAAAATAGGCGAATGGCACTGCGATCCAGGCGCTTGACGCCCGGAGCCTGTTTCACCAGAATCCGCGCCTCGTTTTAGATCCGTTCCCTGGTAGCTCAGTTGGTAGAGCGTCGGACTGTTAATCCGTTGGTCGTTGGTTCGAGTCCAACCCAGGGAGCCACTTTAATTCCTTATATTTCAATATCTTAGGATATCTTCGTAAAGTATATTCTAGGAACTGTTTAGTTCTTGGGCAGAGCGGCCTGCATTTTCCTGCGTTCCGCGGCGATGACTTCGAACGGCGAACGTTTGGGTTTCAGCCAGATGCGCCAGATTTCCTCTTCCTGCGTGACAGTTTCAATCCAGCGGTCGTCGGTAGCACCGCACTTCTGTACCGCCTTGAAGTACACCCGCCCGCCTGGTCCGAAGGCAATGATCCACCCTTCCAGATCACTTCATCGAGGACCTCGGTAATCTCGCGATTGCCGACTTTGATCGGTGCCGGCAACTTGCGCCTGGTGATCTCGAGGGTCCAGCCGGCCTTTGCCTCGGGCAACAGGGTATTAACGTTGTCCGGAACCTTGATGCGAATTTCCGTGGTTGCTGCCGGTCCGCAGCCGTGCGGAACCAGCAAGGTCAGCACCGCGCCCTCCCACCCTGCAGGCTGATTCATCTGGGTGATTACGATATGCGACTGCGCCACCATGGACACCGCGGCGGCCGAGTCACCCGCGCCGATGACCGTAACCAACACGAACCTCGCGATGCCCTGCGCCTTGGCGGCGTCGACCAGATTGCGGTTGCCAATGAAATCCGGCCGCTTGTCAGGGTCCATTTCGCGCCGCCCCATGAGCAGGCCCTGGATCGGGTTGCTGCGTTCCGGCAGATCGCGCGCCGATGTCCCTATGAACTACACCACCGCATCGAATTTGCGCGCGACGGTCGCGAGCCAGGGCTGTTGCTCGCGCGGCAGACCGGCAGGCCGGAAGTAATGCTCAAGTTCTGCGAATCCAGCGGCCTGCAGGTACGTCAGCCACCTTTCATGATCGTGGTAGACGCCATAGCGCCCACGATTCCAGCCTTCCTGGTTATCGCCATGGGGATTGGATGAGAACAACACGCCGTCGGGTCGCAATGCCGAATGCAATTGCCGCAATATGCGCGGCAGTTCCTGCGACGGAATATGAAACAGGCTCGCGTTCGCAAAGATGCCGTCGAAGCGCTGCGATGGCAGCTCAAGATTCAGGAAATCCTGCTGCCACACTTCGCAGCCGGTGCTGGTGCGTGCCATGTCGGCGAACGCGCTCGCGCCTTCCAGACCAATCGCACGATGACCCAATGCCGTGAAGGCCTTGAGATCGCGTCCCGGGCCGCAACCGAAATCGAGAATCGTAAACGGCGGCTCGCCTTGGATATGACGCAACAGAGCTGCGACATTCTGGCTGACGTCGTGGTTCAGGGTGCCATCGCGAAACTCTTCGGCACCGTGCTCGTAATGCGCGAGCGTCCCGGCAGCGATTCTGCTTAACTCCTGCGCCTCCAGCGGCGGGTCCAGTCTCGATTTATTCACTGCGCGCCCCACGAAACAAAAAGCCCGCGTAATCAGCGGCCACCACCTCGTCGCATTGGCGTAGATAGGCGGGTACTCCGCCCGCATACGGCATGAATACCCGCGGCCGCCCGGGAATGTTAGCACCGACATACCATGAATCCTCCGCAGCACGCATGGAGCCTGACACAACCTCGCGGCAATGCGTGCTCCAGGCATCCTCGGCCTGCGCACTCGCCTCGCAGATCGCGAGTGCATTTTTCTGCATGTGTTCCAGGCAACCGGCAATCATGTCAACGTGCTGCTCGATGCTCTGCACCATGTTAGACAGCACCGAGGGACTGCCCGGCCCGTTGATCGTGAACAGGTTCGGAAACCCTGCCACCGCAAGTCCAAGGTAGGACTTCGGTTGCTCACGCCAGTGATCGCTGAGCCGCCTCCCCGCCCGACCGCGCAGGTCGATGCGCAGCAAGGACCCGATGACGGCATCGAAACCGGTGGCAAAAACCACGGCATCGAATCCATATTCTCGCCCGCCCGCAACCAGGCCGCCGGGGGTAAACCGCTCGATCGGCAGTTGCCGGATATCCATGAGGGTGACGTTAGGCCGGTTGAAAGTTTCGTAGTAATTGGTTTCGACGCACATGCGCTTGGAGCCGATGACACCCCGCGGTACCAGCTGGTCCGCCACCGCAGGATCCTGGATTCTGGCGCGAATTTTCTGTTGTACGAAGCGTGCGGCCGTTTCGTTAGCCTGCGGGTTGACGAGCAGATCGCCGAATGCTCCCAGAAACTTGAGCCCACCCAGCCGCCAGAATTGCTCGTATTGCGCGTTGCGTTCGTCCGCGGTGATCGAGAGCGCGGACCGCTCGTCGTAGGGAAATAAATAGCCTGTCGGCCGTTGTTTCGCTCGGGCACGCAGCGCGGCGTAATAGACCTTGGTCTGACGGTCGGTTTCGTCATCCAGCGGCGCGTTCCAGGCCGGCACCGCATAATTGGCGGTACGCTGTAACACCGTCAGCTGGCTCGCCTGCGCGGCGATCATCGGGATGCACTGAATGCCCGACGATCCCGTGCCAATCACGGCGACGCGCTGGCCGGTAAAGTCCACTGGAGTCTGCGGCCAGTGGCCCGTGTGGTAAATCCTGTCCCTGAAATCTTCGAGGCCCGCAATCTCGGGCTGGTTGGCGCTCGACAGGCAGCCCACCGCCAGAACCAGGTAGCGCGTGCTCAGTCGCTCGCCCTGCGTCGTTGCGAAATTCCAGCACGAGTCTGCGTCGTCAAACACCGCTGAGCTAACGCGCTGGCCGAAGCGGATGTCGCGGCGCAGATCGAAGCGGTCGGTGACATGCTCTAGGTAGCGCAGAATCTCGGCCTGGGTCGCGTATTTTTCGCTCCAGCGCCACTCACGCTGCAACTCGGCGGAGAACTGGTATGAGTACTGCACGCTTTCGACGTCGCAGCGCGCGCCCGGATAGCGATTCCAAAACCAGGTGCCGCCCACGCCATCGCCCGCTTCCAGCACCTGCGCACGCAGCCCCAGTTCACGCGCCCGGTGCAGCATGCAGAGGCCGGCGAATCCGGCGCCGACGATCACAACGTCGGCATCAAGCTTTTTCATTTCCCGATGTGCAGCCAGCGGCTCACGCGATCCAACAGGTCTTTCATATCCTGATTGCTCTGCGGCAGCTGCGCGGCCGGCAGATCCAGGTGGTTGAGCGGGACCTCCTGCTGGTATTGATCGAATACCGGTTTCACAACCTCCAGCGGGTAGCGCGGGATCCGGCGGCCCTTGCGAAACTGGGCGATTGGAATCTCAGCTTCGATGAAACTTTCGTTGTTGCTGGGATCCTCAGCGAGCACCTTACCGTTAGGTCCGACGATCAGCGAGCCGCCGCCCAGGTTGGCCGGGACGCCTGATTCGGGCGGAAACGTAATGTTAGACATTGCCGAATACATGTTGTTGTACAGCGCGATGGCCTGAACGTCGGTCTTGGAAAACAAGGTTGCGGTACGCAACATGATCTCAGTGCCGCGCATCGCATAGGCTGCGAATACGAAGGGGTCGATTTGCACGGTGCTGACTGCGATATTGCCGTATTCGGTCTGCAGGACCGGAAATTCCTCCTCGATGCCGTACTTGGCGCGAAATCGATCACGGACATTTTCCACCGTGGTAGTGGGTATTTCCTCGGCAGCAAAGCGCAGCACGTTGCGCGATTTCCAATAGACCTTTTTGATCTGGCCGTCACGGCCAATAACCGGATTGAGGCTCAGGATGTGTCCAGGCCATGCGGGGTCGGTTGCGTAGCTGCCGAACACGATATAGGTATCGCAGGCC
>JANLTW010000162.1:0-13224 GCA_031363155.1 Gammaproteobacteria bacterium
TGGTGCCCGGGAGAGGACTCGAACCTCCACGGTGTTAACCGCTAGCACCTGAAGCTAGTGCGTCTACCAATTTCGCCACCCGGGCAGGGGGCGGCGCAATGTACGCAGCGCGCTGGAGCCTGTCAATTTTCGCCTGCGGGAATGCCGATTGCGGGCAAATCAGCGCCACAAACGGCCCTTTCGGGCGGCGAGGCTTGCGATTTCGCAAGCCAGGCCCCATATCGTGTACGAAAGATTCCCATTTGGCCCCTGCCAATCCGGACATTGCCTATCGTGGTCGCGCCTCAGGACCTCGCCCCAGCCTGTTAGCAGGCCACCTCAATTCCCATTCCAGATAAAAAAGCATCGGTTCCAATGAATCGGCGACAATAGAGACACTTTGAAAAAACGACAGCAACAACCAGCGCGGCAACGCCGCGACTCACACTCACCAACCCGCCGGCAGCCTCAACGCCGCCAGGCTCGCGGCGGCGGCAAATCGCCTGCACCCAGCCTGCCTGGGGAAATCGTCGGCACCGTCAGCGCGCATCGCGACGGCTTCGGTTTTGTGCGTTCATCGGACTGGACCACCAGCGTCTTTCTTCCGCATCGCGAGATGGCCGGGCTGATGACCGGCGATCGCGTGCGCGTTGCGACGCGTCGCGAAAGCGATGGCCGTTATTCCGGCCGCATGATCGAAATCGTCGAACACGGCGTCAAGAAATTTCTGGGTACGGTGCTGGCCCAGGGCCGCAGCGTTCTGATCGAAGCAGCCGACCGCCGGCTCAACCTGCGTTGCGCGGTAGCACCCGCTGATCTCAACGGTGCCCGCAATGGCGACTGGGTCATCGCCGCCATCACGCGCTATCCGGCCGAAGGACGCGGCGCAGTCGCCCGTGTCACGGAAGTGTTAGATCCTGAACGCCCGTTGCCGATGGCGCACGCCGCCGCAATGGCGCGCTTCAATCTGCCAAACGAGTTTCCGGACGCGGTGCTGCGTGAAGCCGCGCGCCATGGCACGGCGGTGCAACCGCGCGACCACACGCATCGCGTGGATTTGCGCGAGTTACCGCTGCTGACCATCGATGGCGATGACGCGCGCGATTTCGACGATGCGGTGTACGCCGAGCACAACGACCAGGGCTATCGACTGCTGGTCGCTATCGCTGATGTCAGCCATTATGTGCGCCCCGGCACCTTGCTCGACGATGAGGCGCGACTACGCGGCACCTCGGTATACTTTCCGCGGCGCGTGCTGCCGATGCTGCCGCCGGCGCTGTCCGACCATTTGTGTTCGCTCGCGCCAGAAGTGGACCGGCTCTGTCTGGTCGCCGACATGCGGCTCAACAAGCGTGGCGAATTGCAGGGCACGCGCGTTTATCCCGCCATCATGCGTAGCGCTGCGCGGCTGACGTACACGCTGGCAAACGCGGCACTGTTCGCGAAGGAGACTGCCGCGCGCCGGCAGCTTGGACCTTTGTGCAAATCACTCGAGCCGCTGGTCGAGGTGTTCCGTCTGCTGGAGAAGCTGCGCCGCAAGCGCGGCGCGCTGGAATTCGACAGCAGCGAAATCAATTTCGGGTTTGACGCCAACGAACGGGTGCACGACATCGCCCAATATGCGCGCAACGATGCGCATCGGCTGATCGAAGAGTGCATGATCCTCGCCAACGTCGCGGTGGCGCGCGAAATGCTCGCCGCCGGCCAGCCGGCGTTGTACCGCGTGCATGGTGAGCCGGATCCCGAGAAAATCGAGAAGCTGGTTGCGACACTGGCTTTGTTAGGTATCGCGGCGGAGCTGCCGGAAGAGCCGACCACCGCGGATCTGCGCGCGATCCCGGAGCGCCTCGGGCACAGCGAACTGCGGCCGCTGGTAGAGTCGCTGGTGGTGCGTTCGCTGCAGCAGGCCCTGTACCAGGTGCCTAACATCGGGCACTTCGGGCTGGCGCTCAAGGAATACGCGCATTTCACCTCGCCGATCCGGCGTTATCCCGATCTCGTGGTGCATCGGCGCCTGCGCGCGATGATTGATGCCCGGGATCCATGCGGCGCCACGCCGGAAGCGGCGCCGCTGACAATCGCCGGCGTTGAGCTGTCGCAGCTCGAGCGGCGTGCCGAGGAAGCGGATCGCTATGTCGATGCGTTTTTGAAGTGCAGCTACCTGCGCGAGCGCATCGGCCAGACGTTTGACGGCCTGATTACCACGGTGACGGAATCCGGCTGCTTTGTGCAGCTCGTGGTGCTGCAGATCGATGGCCTGCTGCGGCTCGATGCCAGGAACCAGGGCGACTTCGTGATGGCCGAGCATGGCCAGGCCTGGGTTGGTTGCCGCAATGGTCGTGAGCTGCGCGTCGGCTCGAGAATCCGCGTGATCGTCACCGCGGCTAACATGGTCGAAGGTCTGATCGACCTGGAACTCGCGCCCTGACGTTTTGCGCTTGAATCGTCCACAGAACAACATGGTTTTCGGCCTGCATGCGGTACGCAGCGTGCTGCGCGCTGATCCGGGCCGTGTGTTGAGTCTGCGTATCGCCGCGACCCGCGACGACCAGTCGGTCGCCGAGATCCTGCAACTGGCGCAATCCGCTGGCATCAAGGTGCAACGCGCGCAGCCGCGCGAGTTCGGGCAATGGCTGGGCGAGGATGCCGTGCATCAGGGCGTGTTAGCAGAAGTCAGAGCGCTGACCGCGAGCAGCGAGAACGAACTGCTGAGCGCGCTGACCGATGCCAGGAATCCACTGATTCTGGTGCTGGACGGTGTGCAGGACCCGCACAACCTCGGCGCCTGTCTGCGCACCGCCAATGCCTGTGGGGCGCTCGCGGTGGTCGTGCCGAAAGATCGCTCGGTACAAATGAATGCCACGGTACGCAAGGTCGCGGCCGGCGCCGCGGAATTCACGCCGGTGGTGAGTGTCACCAACCTGGCGCGGACTTTGCGCCTGCTCAAGGACGCCGGGCTCTGGATCGTCGGCGCCGACGCCGCGGCGCCCAAGTACGTTTCCGAGGTCGATCTCCGGGGTGGCATTGCGCTGGTCCTGGGTGCGGAAGGTTCGGGGCTGCGCCAGCTAACACGTGATACCTGCGACCTGCTGGTCAAGTTGCCCATGACGGGGCAGGTGGAAAGCCTGAACGTGTCGGTGGCTGCAGGGATGCTGCTGTATGAGGCCCGCCGGCAGCGCAGCTGAACGGTCATGCCGGGAAAATGTCAGGAAAATCACGGGTTTTGGGTCACCGGGCTTGCCCAGCTGACGCGCTGCGGCTATCCTCCGCGCCCGATTCAGATCCTTGCCACACCCACGAGCCTCGCGGGGTGGCTTAAATCCACAAGGAGCACACATGAGGCATTATGAAATCGTAGTTCTGGTCCATCCGGACCAGAGCGAACAAGTCCCTGCCATGGTCGAACGCTATCAGGGCATGGTTGCCCAGAGCGGCGGCAAGGTGCATCGTTTTGAGGACTGGGGCCGCCGGCAGCTGGCGTTCCCGATCGCCAAGGTCCACAAGGCGCACTATCTTCTGTTCAATATCGAAACCGACCAGAAGACCCTCACCGAGCTGACAGGCGGCTTCCGCTTCAGCGACGCGGTGCTGAGGCACCTCGTGGTCAAGATGGACACGGCCGTCACCGAACCCTCGTCGATGGCGAAAGGCGAAGACGAAGAGCGCCGCGAGCGCCGCGATGACATGGGCGACGATGACGACATGATGGGCGATAACCTGTAAGGGCCGACACATGAACAACGGAAAACAATCGCGGTTTAATCGCCGCAAGAAATACTGCCGCTTCACCGCCGAAGGCATTACCCAGGTGGACTACAAAGACGTCGGCCTGCTCAAGAGCTTCATCACGGAAACCGGCAAGATCGTGCCGAGCCGCATCACGGGCACCAAGTCGTTCTTCCAGCGCCAGCTGTCGACCGCGATCCGTCGTGCGCGCTTCCTCGCGCTGCTGCCGTACACCGATCAACACTGAGGCCCGCCATGGATGTCATATTGCTAACGAAAGTGGCGAACCTCGGCAACATCGGGGATCGCGTCAAGGTGAAGTCCGGCTACGGCCGTAACCTGCTGTTGCCAGCCGGCAAGGCCACGCTGGCCACGCCCGCCAACATCAAGCGTTTTGAGGCGCAGCGTACTGAGTTCGAGCGCATCGCGCGCGAGCATCTCACCGGCGCCGCCGAGCGTGCCGAAGCGCTCAAGGGCTTCAAGGTCAGCATCACCGCCAAGGCGGGTAGCGAAGGCAAGCTGTTCGGCTCGGTCGGAACCAGCGATATCGCCGAAGCCTGCAGCGCCCAGGGCCACAAGGTCGCGCGCAGCGAAGTGCGCATGCCTAACGGTCCGTTGCGCACGGTGGGCGACCATGTCGTGGTTCTGCATCTGCATACCGACGTCAATGTCGAGCTGCCGGTCACCATCGTCGCGGAAGAGTAAAGGCGACCCGGCAAAGTGACCCAGGAGGCGCTCCGCTCGCCCCCGCACTCCGTCGAGGCGGAGCAGTCCGTGTTAGGCGGGCTGATGCTCGACGGCTCGGCCTGGGACAATGTCGCTGACGCAATCCGCAGCGAAGATTTCTATCGCGCGGATCACCGGGTGATATTCGAGGCCATTTCCCAGCTGGCCTCGCACATGAAGCCCTGTGATGCGGTCATGGTCAGCGAGCAGCTCGCGCGTTCGGGGAAACTCGAAGAGGCAGGCGGGCTCGCCTATCTTGGCAATCTGGTGCGCGAAACGCCGACTGCGGAAAACGTCCGCGCCTATGCCGATATCGTCCGCGAACGCTCGTTATTGCGGCGCCTGCAACAGGCCGGATCAGAAATCGCCTCGTCGGTGCACCACAACGATGGCGAAACGGTGCGCGAGCTGGTCGACCGCGCCGAGCAGAAAGTTTTCGACATCGCCGAGGCGGGGTTCCGTGGCCGCAGCGAAGGCGCGGTGCGCGTCAGCCACATGATGCAGCCGCTGATCGACAAGATCGACGACTGGCAGTCGAATCCCGATGCGATGCGCGGCCTGCCCACCGGCTTTGACGAATTCGACAAGAAGACCGGCGGCCTGCGGCCCGGCGACCTGGTCATCGTTGCCGGGCGCCCCTCGATGGGCAAGACCACGCTCGCGATCAATATGGCTGAATACGCCGCGCTCAAGCAGGGCGTCAAGGCCTCGGTCGCGATCTTCTCGATGGAAATGCCATCCGAGCAGTTGCTGACACGCATGCTGTCGTCGGTTGGCCGCGTCTCGCTGACCCACATTCGCAGCGGTCAGCTAACAGATTCGGACTGGAACCGGGTCTCCGGTGCGGCCGGGCAGCTATCCGAAGCAAAAATATTCATCGACGAAACCCCGGCGCTGACGCCGACCGACCTGCGCGCCCGCGCGCGGCGCATCAAACGCGAGCATGGCCTGGATCTGGTCGTGGTCGACTACATGCAATTGATGCAGGTGCCTGGCACCAAGGAAAACCGCGCGACTGAAATCGCCGAGATCTCACGCGGTTTGAAGGCGCTGGCCAAGGAAATGCATGTACCGGTGATCGCTCTGTCGCAGCTGAACCGGGGTGTCGAGCAGCGCGTGGACAAGAAGCCCGTGATGTCGGATTTACGCGAATCCGGCGCCATTGAACAGGACGCGGACATTATCCTGCTGATTTACCGCGAAGAGGTCTACGACAAGAACACCACCAAGCGCGGCATGGCTGAAATCGATATCGCCAAGCATCGTAACGGCGAAATCGGCACGTTTGTGCTCACCTTCCAGGGCCAGTTCACGCGCTTTATCAACTATGTGCCGGATGCCTACGCTGAGGGCGTGCTGCGTTAGCGCTGGCAGGCGCTGGCTTGCTAACGATCATCCCTGCATGACTCGTATCATCCGCGCAGTTATCGATACCACCGCCCTGCAGCACAACCTGCGGCGCATACGCGAAATCTCCGGTGCGCGTGTCATGGCGGTGGTCAAGGCGAACGCCTACGGTCACGGGCTGGTGCCGACGGCCAATGCGTTGCGCGAGGCGGACGCGTTTGCAGTCGCGCGGCTCGATGAGGCGATGCAGTTGCGCGCCGCTGGCATACGCCAGCCCATCGTGGTGCTCGAAGGCGTGTTCTCGCCGCTGGAACTCAAGAATGCCGCCGACACCAATATTGAACTGGTGGTGCATGATCCCGAGCAGCTCAAACTGCTGGAGCTGTCGTCTAACAAGCACGCGTTTGCGCTGTGGATAAAGATCGACACCGGCATGAACCGCCTGGGTTTTCGCCCCGAATCCTTCGCCGAGGTCTGGCGGCGTCTCGATGCGCTGCGGGTCGCGCCGCGTATCCGCCGCGTCATGACGCACCTGGCCCGGGCCGATGAGCCCGAGGGGTCCATGACGCGTGAACAGCTGGCGAGATTTGCGCTGCTGACGAAATCGCTGACCGACAAGGGACTGCAAGCAGAGACCAGCATCGGCAACTCCGCGGGTTCGTTGCTGTGGCCCGACGGCCGCGGCGACTGGGTACGCCCGGGCCTGGCGCTTTACGGCGTGTCGCCGATCGCTGCCCGACTGGGCGTCGACTTCGGGCTCAAGCCGGTCATGATGCTGGATGCCGCAGTAATCGCGGTGCGGCAGGTGCGATGCGGTGAAACGGTCGGCTATGGCGGTGCCTGGCGCGCCGAGCGCGACAGCGTCATCGCCATTATTGCGGCCGGCTATGGCGACGGCCTGACGCGGCAGCTGCCGTCGGGTACGCCGATCCTGATCGATGGCCAAGCCGCGAAACTCGCGGGCCGCGTATCGATGGACATGATCGCAGCGGATATCACCGAGCTAACAGACATCGCGGTCGGCAGTCGCGCGCAGTTGTGGGGTCCGCAATTGCCAGTCGAGACGATCGCGAAATTCGCCGGCACCATCCCGTATGAAATCGTCTGCGGTGTCAGCCAGCGCGTGCCACTGGAAATTGCCTGAGCTGATGCTCTGCGGGGCGCTCAGGTGTGGAAAAAACCCATCTTGACGCCGGCGAGCTCGAGCACGTCGTTGTCCTTGAGCCGGTGCGCAGTGGCGCCCAGGTCCTCGCCATTGACCTTGGGCGGCGACTGATCCCTGGCGCTTTCCACGTGGATCAGGAAATAGCCTTCCTGGCGCCGCGTGATGGCGGCCACCTGCACGCCGGGGCGACCCAACGTTGTCAGCGCCTTGACCAGTTCCAGTTCGCGGCCGGCAAACTGCCCGGACAGGACCTGCAGCTTGGCCTTGCGAATCGCAAGCTGGGTCTCCGCGACGGCACGGCGGTCGCCGGCGCCATTGGCCTTGCCAGCGGGCGCGGCGCCGCGCGCATTGTTCTGTGAATCGACACGTGCTTCGGCGCGGCGAATCATGTCTACCGGGCGCGCCGATGGCTGGATCACCATGGTCTTTTCGAATTCGTCCTGTTGCTGGTCGTCTTCGACGTAACGCAGCTGATGATGGCCGATGGTGACAATGTCGCCATGCTGCATCGCGTGTTTCTTGATCAGCTTGCCATTGACGTAGGTGCCATTGGTGCTGTTCAAGTCCTCAAGAAATGAATCGTTGAGGATGTTGATGATCAGCGAATGATGGCCACTGACCGCCGGATTATCGATCCGGATGTCATTGTCCTGGAGGCGGCCGATGGTATACCGCTCCTTGTTCATCGTGTACTCGGCCGTTGTCTGGCCATCGAGGCTCAATATCAGCCTGGACATAGATTTTGTTCAGTCCTGTAAGCGTCAGGAAAACCAGCGAAGCACTTTATCCATCACGCCCCGACGTGCCGGGAAGGACTCCATGACCTGTGCCATAAGCACAGATATGTTGTCCCGGCCTCCATTATCGTTGGCCAGTTGGATCAATTGCTTAGCGACCGTGTCTAGGTTAGCACCAAAGGTGTTTACGGTTAAGTGTATGTCGGCATCCTCAACCATGTCCGACAGCCCGTCTGAACATATGAGGTACCGGTCGCCTTTCTGTACCACGTCTTCCTGGATTTCGACCTCGACCGCCGGCTCGACCCCCAGAGCCCGGGTCACATAGTTTTTGTTGGCGGCCCGCTGGGCTTCTTCGGGCGAGTAAAACCCCCGGTCCACCAGTTCCTGCAACAGTGAGTGGTCCGAGGTGACCTGCTCCAGCTTGTTGCCGCGGACGCGATACATGCGCGAATCGCCAACATGGGCAATGGTCACGCGATCGTCGTAGAACAGGGCGCCAACCACCGTGGTGCCCATGCCCTCGCATTGCGGCTGGGTCTTGGCGGTCTGAAAAATGACCTTGTTAGCCCGGAGTACCGCATCGCGCAGCACGATGCTGCGGCGGGTCAGGCCGGTGGCCGGATCGGTGGCGCTCAGGTCCTCGCGGTCGGCCGAATCCCGTACCAGATTGACGATGGTCTTGACCGCAATGCCGCTGGCGACCTCGCCTGCGTTGTAGCCGCCCATGCCATCGGCAAGGACCATCAGCCCCAGGTCTGCATCAAAGGCGATCGTGTCCTCGTTGTGCTCGCGGACCTTGCCGGTATGGCTCTGGCCCACGAGTTTTACTTTCGAGCGCAGGCTCACGGCTGCTGCCATCCTTAGGTTGTCGGCTTCAAAAAAATCAAACAAGCGGGCCGATTCTAATCCTGCCAGGGGCTTGCCATAACGTAGCATTGCGATCCCGGTATGCCGAAAATCAACACCCGTTACGTCTGCAGCGCCTGTGGCGGCGATTCGGCCCAATGGCAAGGTCAATGTCCCACCTGCGGCGATTGGAACACGTTGACTGCCTTGAGAGGTGTGACGGGCGACACAGGCTCGGCGCAGTCACGTGTGGCACGCCGCACGGGTGCCATCGCCCTGCAAGGTCTGGCATCCCCGTCAGCCGCCGGCCCGCCGCGCCTGGCCTCGGGTTTTTCTGAGCTCGATCGGGTGCTGGGGGGTGGCTGGGTGCAGGGAGGCGTCGCCCTGATCGGCGGTGACCCCGGCATCGGCAAGTCGACGCTGCTGCTCCAGGTGGCGGCTTGGGTCGCTGGCCGGGCGCCGGTCTGGTATCTGTCGGGCGAAGAATCGGTCGAGCAATTGCGCCTGCGCGCCCGGCGCCTCGGCTTGCTGGGGCAGGGGCCACTCGAGCGGTTGACACTGCTGTGCGATCACGATCTCGATGCCGCGCTCGCCGAGGCGGCAAAGTCGCCGCCAGCACTGATGGTCGTCGATTCCATCCAGACGGTTGAAACTGCCGCCGGGCAGGGCGCTGCCGGGGGTGTCACGCAACTGCGCGAGTGCGCATCACAGATCGTGCGCTTTGCCAAATCCACTGGCACCACCGTGGTCATGATCGGCCACGTCACCAAGGACGGCGCACTGGCCGGTCCGCGGGTGCTGGAGCATCTCGTTGATGTGGTGCTGTATTTCGCCAGCGACAGCGGCAGCCGTTACCGGCTGGTCCGCGCCACCAAGAATCGCTATGGCGCAATCGCCGAGACGGCGTTTTTCGCCATGCAGGCGGAGGGCCTGCGCGAAGTGCGTAATCCGTCGGCGATTTTTCTCGCCCGCTCCACCGAGGCGGCAGCGGGCAGCATCGTATTGGTCAGCTGGGAGGGTGGACGGCCACTGCTGGTGGAGGTGCAGGCACTGGTCGATCCGACCCGCTTTGCCAATCCGCGGCGCGTCGCCGATGGCATCGACAGCAATCGCATCAGCATGTTGTTAGCTGTGCTGCATCGGCATGGCGGGTATTCCCTGGCGGATCATGACGTATTTGCCAACGTGGTCGGCGGCCTGACGCTGCGGGACACCGGCAGCGACCTGCCTTTGTTGTTAGCCATGGCGTCGAGTTTTCGCGACCGGGTGCTGGCGGCGGATCTGTGCGCGTTCGGCGAGGTCGGGCTGAGCGGTGAGCTGCGGCCTGTGGCCTACGGCGAGGAGCGCCTGCGGGAGGCGGCGAAGCAGGGGTTCCGGCGTGCGCTGGTGCCGGCGGCCAACGCGCCGCGTCAGGCCATCGAGGGTCTGACGGTGCTGCCAGTCGCGCGTATCAGCGAGGCGCTGCGCGCCGTCCTGTAGTGCCGCCGCGCAGGCTGTCAGCTCGCCGCAGCCTTGGCAAATTCGCGGACGCGCACCGCGCGAATCGCATTGTCAGAGACCTGCAGCACTTCGTACTGCAGCGTGCCGATGCAGAGGGTCACGCCGGGCTGCGGGATGGTTTCGAGGCGCTCCAGCAACAGGCCGTTCAGCGTCTTCGGGCCATCGGTCGGCAGTTGCCAGCCGAGCGCGCGATTGAGCGCGCGGATCGTGGCGCTCGCATTGATGACCCACTCGCCGTTGGGCTGCCGGCGCACGTCCTTGTGGGTCACGGTGGCCGGATCCGTCGTGAACTCGCCGACAATCTCTTCCAGAATATCTTCCAGCGTGACCAGTCCATGAATGTCGCCGTATTCGTCGACCACAAAGGCGAAGCGGCGCCGATTACGCTGGAAATTTCCGAGCTGCAGCATCAACGAGGTTCCGACCGGAACGAAGTACGGTTCGCGCGAGCGCGCCAGTTCCTCCAGGTGTTCGCGGTCCAGCGTGCCGCGCGCGAGACTCTGCGCGACGCGCTTCATGTGCAGCAGCCCGACCATGTCGTCCATGTCGCCTTTGTAGACCGGCAGCCGGGTGTGCGGTGTCTGGCGCAATTGTTCGAGAATATCTTCCCAGTCATCATCGAGATCGATGCCGGCAATTTCCTGACGCGGAATCATGATGTCGGTGACCGTGAGCCGTTCGAGATCGAGAATCGACAGCAGCATCTGCCGGTGGCGCTGCGGAATCATCGGGCCGGCTTCCGCCAGCACGGTGCGCAGTTCGTCTGCAGAGAGTGCATTGCCGCCGCTGCGCAATCCCTTGGCGACGCCAAACAGACGCAGGAATCCATACGCCGCCAGGTTCGCGAGCAGTACGCCGGGTCGTGTCAGCCAGACCAGCACTCGGTACGGCCAGGCGCTCGCGAGCGCCACGCGATCGGCGTGCAATGCGGCGTAGATTTTCGGCGCCAGTTCGCAGACCACCAGCATCACGAGTGGCACGACCACCGTCGGAAACAGGATCGCCCATTCGTTACCGGTGCGGACCGCCAGAATAGTGGCGATCGTCGTGGCCCCGGCGGCAGCCAGCGTCAGCACGATCAAATTGGCGCCCAGCCAGTCGTCAGGCTTGGACAGCAGTTCGTCGAGTAACTTCGCGGTCAGTTCGCCTCTTTCGGCGCGGCTGCGGATGCGATAGCGGTTGGCTGACAACATCGCCACCTCGGTGCCCGAGGAGAATGCGACCAGGGCGAGCAACGCCAGCAAAATGACCAACAGGATCACGGTGGACAGGTCTTGCACATCTTCACTTTAGCAGCGCGCATCAACCCTGCGGCGAGTGCCGCTAGAATAGCGCCATGTTCGACAAACTGACCTCCCGGCTCGGCCGGACGGTACAAAACCTGCGCGGCAAGGGCCGTATATCCGAGGAAAACGTCGGCGAGACGCTGCGCGAAGTGCGTATGGCGCTGCTGGAGGCCGACGTTGCCCTGCCGGTGGTCAAGTCCTTCATTGATTCGGTCAAGGCCATGGCGCTCGGGGCCGAGGTTGCCAGCAGCCTGTCCCCGGGGCAGGAGTTCATCGGCATCCTGCACCGCGAACTGATCGCGCTGATGGGTGGCGCGCGCGCAGGGTTTGAACTGCGCGCGCAGCCGCCCTTTGTCATTTTGTTAGCCGGCCTGCAGGGCGCCGGCAAGACCACCACGGCGGCCAAGCTGGCGCGCTGGCTGATCGACGCGCGCGGCAAGAAAGTCCTGCTGGTCAGCACCGACGTGCGCCGGCCGGCCGCTATCCTGCAATTGCAAAGGCTCGCGGCCCAGGTGGGCGCGGACTTCATGCCCGCAGGCAGCGGCCAGGCGCCGGCGCAAATTGCCCGCGCGGCCATCGAGCGCGCGCGCAGCGGCGTGTTCGATGTTCTGATCGTGGATACCGCTGGGCGACTGCATATCGATACCGAAATGATGGCGGAAGTGCGCGAGATTGAAGCCGCGGTGGCGGCGCATGAAAAACTGTTCGTGGTCGATTCGATGGCGGGGCAGGACGCGGTCAACGCGGCCCGGGCGTTTTCGCAGACCCTCGATCTGACCGGCGTCATCCTGACCAAGGCTGATGGCGATGCGCGCGGCGGCGCGGCCCTGTCGGTGCGGCAGATGACCGGCAAGCCCATCGTATTCATGGGCACCGGCGAAAAGCCGGACGCCCTCGAGCCCTTCGACCCGGAGCGGGTTGCGTCCCGGATCCTCGGCATGGGCGATGTCCTGGCCCTGGTTGAGCAGGTCAAGTCCCAGGTCAATATGCAGGCGGCCGAGCAGTTGGCCCGCAAGGTCGTCCAGGGCAAGGGTTTTACCTTCGAGGACCTGCGGTCCCAGCTGCAGCAGCTGCAGTCGATGGGGGGTGTCAGATCTCTGATGGACAAGCTCCCGGGCCAATTAAGTCAAAAAGCGGGCGCCCCGGAGCTCGGCGACCAGGCGGTCCGGCGGCAAATCGCCGTGATTGACTCCATGACCCGGCGCGAGCGGCGCCGCCCAGACGTCATCGACGGGTCCCGCCGGCGGCGCATCGCGGCCGGCGCCGGCGTTCAGGTTCAGGACGTCAATAAGTTGCTGCGGCAGTTCCAGGAGATGCAGCGCATGATGAAAGGCCTCAAGGGCGGCAAGCTGCAGCGGCTGATGCGGTCCTTCAAGGGCGGTATGCCCGGGATGCCCTCTGGCTAGCGCACGAAAGTTTTCTTCCATCAATTCTCTTCCATCATTCCAAGGTTTTCCGTAGAATCCGCGCTCTTTTTTGACCCTATTAACAAGCTTGGCAGGCCCGGATTTATGGTGACTATTCGTTTAACTCGTCGTGGGACGACCAACACCCCTTTCTATCATGTCGTCGTGACCGACAGCCGTAAGCGCCAGGGTGGTCCCGCGCTCGAAATGGTCGGCTATTTCAACCCGACGGCTCGCAAGAACGATATCAAGCTGAAGCTGGATCTGGCGCGCATCGATTTCTGGCTGTCGAAGGGCGCCAAGCTGTCGGATCGCGTCAGCGACCTGACCAAGAGCTATCGCAAGTCGGCAGTAGCAGCGCCGGCCGTGGCCGCCTGACACCGGCAGGCGCAATCTGAAAGAAAACTGGACCGAGCTCGGCCGACTGGGCCGGCCTTATGGTCTGAAGGGTTGGGTGCATTGTGAGTCATTCACCGACCCGGAAGAAAATCTGCTGCAATACC
>JANLTW010000028.1:0-18393 GCA_031363155.1 Gammaproteobacteria bacterium
GAGCGCCGCGCTCGGCGTGCCCGCGATGCTGTTGCTGTTCTGGGCCTGCGGCAAGGGCGCCACGCCACCGCGCGGCGGCGCGTTAGGACTGGGCGCGGCGCTCGGCATCGCGAGCTTCCTGGTGACGGGGCACGCAGCCACTGCGCCCCCGGTGTGGCTGATGGCAACGACCGTGGGTGTGCACCTCAGCTGCGCGGCATTCTGGATCGGCGCGTTCTGGCCGCTGGCCCGCAGCACGCAGTTGCTGCCGCTGAAGGATTCCGGCACCTTGTTGACGGCATTTTCCAGCCGCGCGGCCTGGGCCGTCGGGGCCATCGTGTTGTCAGGTCTCGTTATCGCCTGGACGCAGGTGCAGTCGTTCGGCAACCTGTTTGGCAATGACTACGGCACCGGACTGATCCGCAAACTGGTGCTGTTCGTCATTCTGTTAGCAGTCGCGGGCATCAACAAGTTCTGGTTGACGCCGGCTCTGGAACGCGGCGACCAGAAGGCGGCCGGCCGCATTGCCAACACCATCAGGCTGGAGCTGGCGCTGTACCTGCTGATCCTGCTGGTTGCGATGACGCTTACTTTGACCACGCCGCCGCGCGCCATCGTGCAGAGCAGCGCCGGCGCCGCCGCAGCGAACCCGCTCGCGGCGGCCATGGCCGCCAATGCCAGCGTGCGCGGCACGCTGCAGGCAAACGGCTACAGCGCGGACTACGAACTGACACCGGGCAAGCCCGGCGAAAACATGATCATGGTGACGGTCAAGGGCACCGACGGCAAAGTCCTGGATAATCTTGCGGATCTGGAAATTGTCCCGTCATTGCCAGCGGCCGGCATCGGCGACATTCGCATCAAGGCCAGTAAGCAGCCCGGCGGCATGTGGCACGCGATGGTGCAGGAAATGATCATTCCCGGGCAGTGGACGCTGGGCCTGGATGTCTTTGTCACCGACTATGACAAAGTCGAAATGAGTGGCCCGGTCGAGATTCGCTGAACGGCATGGCCGGCGCCGTCCACAGTGGTAACAGTCCCTAACGCCCGAGTCACGTTCGCCGTCTGCTTCGGCGCCTATGCGCTGAGCCAGGCGGAGCTCGCCCTGTTGTCCTACGCGCTGCCGCCGCTGCGCCAATCCCTGGGCCTCGGCCTGCTGGCGGTGACGCTCGCGATCAGCGTGGCTTACGTGTTAGGCGGCCTGCTGCAGGTCTGGTTCGGGCACCTGACCGATCGCTTCGGCCGCAAGGCCATGCTGCAGGTGTCGCTCGCCGGATCTTCGATTTTTGTGGCCGCCCATGCGCTGATCGGCGCGCTCTGGCAGATCACGATCCTGCGCGCCGGTTCCGTGTTTACCGGCGGTGCGCTCTATCCGGCGACCGGCGCGATGGTGACCGAAGTCGCGCCAGCCCGGCGGCGCGGCCTCTGGGCCGGCATGCTGCAGGCGGCGTATCCGGTCGGCTGGTTTCTGGCCGCCGCGATCGCAGCGCCGATGCTTTCGACCTGGGGCTGGCGCTCGCTGTTCCTGGTGCCCTTGTTAGCTCTGCCGTACCTGTGGGTGGTGCGGCGCTTCCTCGCGGAGTCCGCGCGCTTCGAGGGCGTGCGCGCCGGCAATGCACAGCGGCCGCTGCGCGAGTCGGTCGCGGCCTTGTTCGCGCCGGCGATGCGTATGCGCACCCTGACGCTGCTGCTGGCGCAGTTTCTGTTTGTGATTGCCTACGGTAGCTCGGCGCTGCTGTTTCCGACGTATTTCAACGAAGCGCGCCATTTGCAGGTCGGATCGGCGACCTGGCTGGTCGGCTTCGGCAACCTCATTGGCGTGCTGGGCTATGTGCTCGCGGCGCTGGTCGGTGAGTTCTGGCTGACCCGCCGCACCACCGTCGTGGTCTGGACCTTGTTAGGTTCGCTGTCGTTGCTGTGGCTGGTCTGGGGCACCAGCAGCTATTACGGCACGCTGGCCGCATTCGGGTTGATGAGCATGTTTTTTTACGGCACGGCCGCGGTCAAGTTCGCGTTTGTCGCCGAGTTGTTTCCGACAGGTTTGCGGGCCACGGGGCTCGCGGTCTGCACATCGCTGCCGGTCAATTTCGGCATCGCGCTGGGGCCGCCAGTGATGGCCTGGGCCAAGGACCAGATCGGCTGGAACCAGACATTTTCGTTCCTGATTGCCGTGCCGCTGGTCTGCGCCGGGCTGCTGTATCTGCTGCTGACACCGGTGCCGTCCGGGATCGAGCTTGAGGCGGTGCAGGAGCAGTTGCAGCAACCGACACGCCGCCGCAGCTAACGCTCCGGCGGCGGGAACGGCGGAAAGCGCAGCAGCATCAGGCCTGCGACCAACAGCAAGGCGAAATCGAGCACCAGCGCGCTCGAATAGTTGCCGCTCTGGTCCACCAGCGAAGCGGTGATGCGCGGACCGATGCCGCCACCCAATGAATACAGCGCGTAGAAGATGCTGTAAATGCGGCTGAACTGCAGCAGCCCGTAGTAACGGCCGGTCAGGTAGGCAATGACATCGACTTCGCCGCCCGACGACAGGCCGACCAGCAATGCTGCAAGATAGGCGAGCGCGCCGCTGGCGCCGGTTGCCAGCAACACGATGCCAGCCAGCGCGGACACCAGAAAACCTAACGCGACGCGCGGCGCGAAGAAACGGTCCATCAACCAGCCGGCGAGCAGGCGTCCGGCGATCAGTCCGGCAAAGACGGCCGATTGCCCGTAGGTACTGCCCATCGCGCTCATGCCGCGGGTCTCCAGCAGCGGCTTCATATGCAGCATGACGCTCTGGATGCCGATGCCTATCAGCAGCACGGCTAACAACAGCCACCAGAACAATCCGCCACGGACCGCAGCGTGCAGCGTCTGGCCGCCGGTTGCGGACCAGGACGCATGGTTTGACGCCGGCAGACCGTCAACGGTCAGTCCCATGCTCTGCGGACTGTCGCGGACCAGCAAGGCCATGCTGGGCAGCGTGAAAACCAGCAGACCGCCCGCGAGCCACAGGTAGGTTTCGCGCCAGCCAATCGACAGGATCAGCAGCTGGCTGACTATCGGCAGCACGACTCCGCCGACACCGACACCGGTGAGCGCCACACCCAGGGCCAGGCCGCGGCGGCGATCGAACCACAAGGAAACCAACCGCGCGAAAGCGATGTGCGTGGTACCTAACGCCAGCGTGCCCAGCAGAAAGTAACGCACATAGAACGAGTAAGGTGATGGGCCCTGGAAATAAAAAGACGCCACGATCAGGGCCTCGGCGACGAAGGCAGAGAGGATCACTTTACGGGGTCCCAGTCGATCGACCAGACCGCCGGTCCAGGTCGCCGACAGCACCAGCGCCAGCGTGATGACCAGCGGCGCATTGAACGCATCGACCTGCGACCAGCCGAACTCCTTGCTGATCGGGCCGACAAAAATTGGAAACGTAGCGGCGACGAAAGTCGCGATGCCACAGGCGAGACCAGCGCCCGAGGCCAGGGCAATGACCCAACCGTAGAAAAATTTCTCGCGCATGGGCGGCACTATAGCCTGAGCCAGAGGTCTGCTCTATTCGACCTGCAGGCAGGGGCCGGGTAAGCTTCCCGGCTGACGCGCAAGCAGGTAAAACGAGGATTCAAGCGATGGCGTGGAGGAAGGCGGGTATTGGGTTGATCGCGAGCACCTTGGCCGCAGGCTGCGCATCCATCTCCTACGATCAGCTGGGGCACGATGTCGGACAAGTGGTCAAGTCCAGTTCCGGCGTCGCGCCGCGATGGCGAGTGCAAGCCGATGAGTCCCTGCGCCGGGCGGTCAACGAACGCCTGGCGGCTGGCGTGACCGCGGATTCGGCGGTCGAGGTCTATTTGTTAGCAAGCCCGGACCTGCAGGCGAGTTTCGAACGCCTGGGACTTGCGCGCGCCGATTACCTCGAGGCGGCAACGCTCAGCGACCCGGTTGTCAGCTGGAGCCGGCAGAGCCTGCGCGGCGGGCCGGGCAGCAAACTGGAATGGTCGGTACTGCAGGGCATCTCCGACCTCTTTGCGCTGCCGGTGCGGCGTCGCGCCGCGGAGCGGGACCTGGACCGCGCCCGCCTGACCGCGGCCGATGAAATCCTGGCCGGCATCGCCGCCGTCCGTTCAGCCTGGCTCGATGCGCTGGCTGCCGAAAAGAGTGCCGGGTTCGCTGCCGCACGCAGCGATCTGGCGCGGCTGGAGGCCGAGCTGATGGAACGCTTCGTGAAAGCGGGCAATGAGCCCGACACGGAATTGCAGGCACAGCGGCTTGCATACGCCGAGCAGCAGCGCGCTACCGCCGCCGCTGAAACGGCGCGGCTGCAGGCCCGCGTGCGGCTCGAGCGCCTGATGGGGGTCAGTGACCTGCAGCTTGCCTGGAGCTTGCGCGGCGAATTCGCGCCGTTACCGCAGAGCGATGGCGAGCTGACAGACCTGGCCGCCGCGGCGCTGCGTAATCGACTCGATATGCAGGCCGCACGCCAGCGCGTCGAAGCGCGCCTCGCGTCGCTGAGTAATGCCAGGCAGAAGCGCCTGATCCCGGAATTGGCGGCCGGTTATGGCAGTGAGCGCGACTCCGATGGTACGCGGCTCGCCGGCCCGCAATTTGAATTGCAGTTGCCGATTTTTTCCGCCGCGCAGGTCGCACTGGCGCGCAGCGACGCGGAAGCGCGTTTGGCGATGCGGGACGCGGACGCAGCGGCACTCGATGTGCGCGGCGACGTGCGCCTGGCACGTGAACAGCTTGCTGTCGCACGTGCGGCACTGTTGTTAGCGCGGGATACCAGCGTCCCGGCCGCGGAGATCCAGGCCGACCTGCGCCAGCGCGAATTTTTCTACATGATCATCGGACCGTTCGCGGCCATGCAGGCGCGCGGCGCGGTCATGGAAGCCAAGCTGCAGCACGTGCAGGCCGAACGCGACTATTGGCTGGCGCGGATTGCATTGTCGCGGGCCGCGGCGCTGCCCCTGCAGGCGATCCGCGAGTGGGCCGAGCCTGCGTCGGCCGGCGAGGCGGGTGGCCAATGAGCGGCGATATTCGACAGGCGTTGCTGTCACGACGCCGGATTTTGTTAGGCGCGAGCGCGCTCGGGGCAGCGTCGGGCGTTACGTCGGCGGCTGCGAGCGGCGCGCGTGCGGGCCGGGTCATTACGCCTAACGGCCGTAGCCTGCCGTGGAAGATGCAGGGCGGCGCGAAGGCATTTCATCTGATCGCCGGGGAAATAGAACACGAGTTTGCGCCCGGCACGCGCGTGAAGGCTTGGGGCTACAACGGCACGACGCCGGGTCCGACCCTCGAGGCGGTGGCAGGCGAGCGCGTGCGCATTTTCGTGACTAACAAATTGCCGGAGCACACCTCGATTCACTGGCACGGCATCCTGCTGCCCTATGGCATGGACGGCGTCTCGGGCCTGACGCAGCCGCCGATTGGCCCCGGTGAAACCTTTGTCTACGAATTCACCTTGAACGAGAGCGGCACGCGCTTCTATCACCCGCATGCCGACGAAGTGGTGCAGCTGTCCATGGGGATGATGGGCATGTTCATCATTCATCCGCGCGGCCCGGCAACAGTCGAGCGGGACTTCGCCTATGTGCTGCACAACTGGGCGGTGCACCCGGGGACCTCGCGGCCTGATCCCTCGATCATGACCGACTTCGATTTATGGACCCTCAACAGCAAGGTGTTCCCGGCGACCGATCCCATGGTCGTCAGGACCGGGCAACGCGTGCGCATTCGGGTCGCGAACCTCTCTATGCATGAGCACCCGATGCACTTGCACGGCCACCATTTCCGGGTGACAGGGACCGATGCCGGCCCCATTCCGCAAAGCGCACAGCGTCGAGATTCAACGACACTGGTGCCGGTCGGTGCCGCAGTCGATATCGAATTTACCGCGCGTGCGCCAGGCGACTGGCCGTTTCATTGCCACAAGTCGCATCACACGATGAACGCGATGGGCCACGGTATTCCCAATCCTCTGGGCGTCGAGCAGCGGGATCTCGACGAGCAGATCGGCCGCCACATGCCCGGTTACTTTTCCATGGGCCAGGCGGGCATGGCCGAGCACCAGATGCACACCGAGATGGGCCATCATGAGGCGCCGCCTAACACCTTGCCGATGATGGCCGGCAAGGGCCTGTTCGGGAACATCGAAATGGGTGGCATGTTTACCACGGTCAAAGTGCGCGACCGGCTTGCGAGTTACGCCGATCCAGGCTGGTACCGGCCACCGGCGGCAAGCACCGCGCGCAAAGTCAGCGATGATCCTGATTTCAAGCCCTGATCCGTGACGCAAGACCCCGCCGCGGCAAGCGCCGTGCCGGTCTGCTTTGCGATCGTGCCCTATCGCGAGCAGCCGGACCAGAAGTCACGGCTTGCGGATCAGCTCAGTGCGGCGCAGCGCCTGCAGCTCGCCAGAACCATGCTGGGCCAGGTGCTGGATGCGCTGCTGCAAGCGAAGTCCGTGCAGGCAGTGCTGTTAGTCGGCGACGCCGCGCCACCACCCGATTTTGCACGCCGCCAGGAAATCGAGCATCTCGCGACCTGTGAGTCGCTGAATGACTCGGTCAGGCGCGCCTGCCACGCAGCCGTGGCCCGGGGCGCTACGGAAATGCTGATCGTGCTTGCGGATCTTCCGACCCTGACTCCAGTGGTGATCGACCAGATGATTGGGCGCGGCCGGACCTTGCCGGGCGCCGCCCGCGCCGCGCTCGCCAGTTGCCAGCACAATGACGGCACTAATCTGCTGTGGCTGACACCTGCGGCGCCGATCGAATTCGCCTACGGCCAGGGCAGTCGCGCCCGGCATCTGCAGGTGCTGCGCGCGCAGGGCTATGCAGTCGTCGAGCTCCCGTACATTCGCGACGTCGACAGCCGCGAGGATCTGGCGGCGCTCGGGATGCCGTTGCCGGATCAGAGCGCCTGACGCCAGGTCGTGCCGCGCTGCTCACGCTGCCAGGCGCCCCCTGCTAACAAAAGCAGCAGACAGGCGATTGAAATGACGGTCGGATACCAGACGCCGGCCAGCGGGTTGCCAGTTCGCGCCACCAGCCAGGTCGCGGTCAGCGGCATGAATCCGCCAAACCAGGCGCTGGTGATGTGATACGGGAACGACAGCGAGGTGTAGCGGATGCGGGTCGGGAATAATTCCGCGAGATAGGCCGCGCCCGGCCCGCAGGTCAACGCGGCGCCGACAATCATGCCGAGGATGGCCAGAGTGACAATGACCGGCGAGCCACTGCGTGTCATCAGCAGCTGGAATCCGGGCAGGAAACTCACGGCCGCAATCGCCATGCCTAACAGCATGGGCTTGAGGCGCCCAACGCGATCGGACCAGTAACCGGCTGCGAGGAACATCGGAATGCCGAGGGTCAGCGCTACGATGGCAATGCCGGCGGCAGTCGTGAAAGGCAACTTGACGGTGCTTTGCAGGAATACGTAGGAATAGAACTGGGCCGCGTACCAGTTGAGCGCCATTGCGGCCGCTGCCGCCAGCGCCAACAGCATCGGCCGGCGGTTCGCCACCGCCAACAAACTGTCTGAAATGGGTGAGCGCGATAACCCGCCGCTGGCCTGCAACTGCGCAAACAGCGGCGATTCCTTCAGGCGCAAGCGGATGTAGATCGACACGCCCAGCAGCAGTACCGAGAACAGGAAAGGCAGCCGCCAGCCCCAGGCCCTGAACGCCTCTTCGCCTAACAGCGCACGGCAGGCGAGGATTACCAGCAGCGACAAAATCAGTCCCAGGGTGCCCGTGATCTGGATCCAGGCGGTGAACCAGCCGCGCCGCGCGGCTGGACTGTGTTCGGCGATGTACAGCGTTGCACCGCCGAATTCGCCGCCCAGGGCAAGTCCCTGCAACAGTCGCAGCAATACTAACAACACCGGCGCCAGCCAGCCGATCTGCGCGTAGGTCGGCAGTGCGCCGACCAGCGTGGTCGCGAGACCCATGACGACAATCGTGATCAGGAAACTGCGCTTGCGGCCAACCGTGTCCCCGAGCCGGCCGAACAGCAGGGCGCCAACCGGCCGCATCGCAAATCCTGCGCCGAAGGTTGCGAGGCTCGCGAGCAGGGATGCGGTCGGGTTTTCCGCCGGAAAAAACAAGCCGGAAAAGAACGCCGCCAGGCTCCCGTACAGCATGAAATCGTAGTACTCGAATACCGTACCCAGCGACGCCGCGAACACGACGCGCGGCATATTGTGGTTCTGCTCCATGGCGACGCTCAGGACTGCGTTCCCGTCCTGGAGCGATCGCAGATGGCGTCGGCGGCACGCAGCAGCGTGGCCTCATCGAACGGCCGGCCGACCAGCTGCACGCTGGCGGGCAGGCCGTTGGCGGTGCAGCCCGCGGGCACTGACAGTGCGGGCAGGCCCAGGTAATTGAAGGGCGCGGTGTTTTGCACCAGCCGCGCCAGCGTGTCCCAGAGCGCCGGGCCTGTACCGACGTCGACGTCCGCAAACCGCGGCACCGGGATTACCAGCGTCGGCATCAGCAGCACATCGCAATCACGAAATGCCTGGCTGACAAATTCGCGCAGCAAGATGCCGCGCAAGCACAGCGCTTCGTAATAGGTCGACGCCGGAATGGCGATACCGGTGAGTGCGCGCACCCGTACCTGCGGCGAGTACAGCTCGGCCGCGGTGCGCAGCCACTCGCCGTGCAGGGCCGTGGCCTCGGCGTACAGCACCGCGCGGCTCAACTCGGCCAGCGGTTCTGGTTCCGGCACCTCGACTTCCAGCACCTGCGCGCCCGCTTTTTCCAGCGCTGCCAGACTGCGTTCGCAGGCGGCCACGACATCCGGCGTGACGTGGTCGAAGAAATAATTGCGTACCCGCGCAACCCGCAGACCCTGGGCGCCACGTGCTAACAGTCGTTCATAGTCGGGGACCGGCCGCGCCGACGAACCGGCATCGAGTGGGTCATGTCCGGCGATTACGCCTAACACCCGGGCGCAGTCGCGCACGGTACGGGTGATCGGGCCCACGAAATCGAGTGACGGCGACAGCTTCATCACGCCGCGGCGTGGGATCAGCCCGTAGGTCGCCTTCAGACCCACGACGCCATTGGCGGCCGCCGGGATGCGCACCGATCCGCCGGTGTCGGAGCCGAGGCTCGCAGCGCAGGCGCCCGCGGCAGTGGCGGCGCCGGAGCCGCTCGATGAGCCGCCGGCCATGTAGTCAGGATTCACGGCATTACGGGTGCGTTGGTAATGCTTGTTGTCGCCAGTCGGGCCAAAGGCGAATTCCGCCATGTTGAGCTGACCTAACGAAAACGCGCCGGCGCCGCGCAGGCGCGCAATCACCGTCGCATCGGCGCCCGCCGCCGGCATGTGAATGCGCGCACCGCGCAGGCTCACGTCGCCGGCGATATCGAACATCGCCTTGTGTGCGAGTGGCAGGCCATGCAGCGGGCCCGGCGTCATGCCACGCCGTAGCGCTTCGTCGGCCAGTTGCGCCGCCGCCAGCGCCCGCTCGGAATCCAGCGTGAGAAAGCAGTTGAGCCGATCCTGCTCGACGCGCGCGCGGGCGAGATAGGCCGCGGTCAGCGCGACACTGGTGCAGCGGCCCGAGGCCACGGCCGTCGCAGCTTCGGTCAGCGACAGCGCGGTGAGATCGGTGACCGCGCCCGATGGATGCAGGGGCGGGGGCGGGAGCGGCCCGGAGTGCGCGTCTGCGGCCGGCGCAAGGTCTGACTGTGCGGCCAGAAAGTCTTCCGGCTCAGCGCCGCTCAGGCCGCGGGCGGCAAAGCGCGTGACCGCGGCACAGGCAGCCGCAGCGCCAGCCGCGATGCGGGCGGCGACGTCCTTGTCGGCGACGTGGTGCCCGGCCATGCGCGCCAGGTCGATCACCAAATCGGTGGTCAGGGGGTGGTTGAGCTGGACGGAGCGCTTACCCGGCATTTAGTTGACAATTCCCATATTTGTGATAATTTTGCACATATATGGAAGTTCACCCAAAAGCCAGTGTGCTTGCGGCGTGCCGGGTGTTGCTACGGCCGATTGTACGGCTTTTGCTGCGCTCGGGAATACCGTGGAAAGATTTCGCCGAGCTCGTCAAGACAGCCTATGTCGAGGTCGCGACCGATGAATTTGGCATCCGCGGCCGGCCAACCAATGCGTCGCGCGTCGCCATTCTGTCGGGACTGAGCCGCCGCGAAGTCGCCAAACAACGCGACCAGCTGGATGGCAACCAACCGCCGCCTGACACTAAGTTCCTGAATCCGGCGCAGCGGGTGCTAACAGGCTGGCACCAGGACCCGGACTACCTGCAAGCCGACGGCACGCCGCGCGAACTGGCCGTGGATGGTCCGTCGCCATCGTTCGGTGATCTGTGCGTGCGTCATGCCGGCGACATTCCGGCGACGGCCCTGCTGAAGGAGCTTCGCAAGGTGGGCGCGGTCGGAGCAGGTGCGGGGACCCGGGTGCGCGCGCGGCAACGCGTGTATTTTCCGTCGCAGTTCGACAGCGCCAAAGTATTGCGCGCCGGCAGCGTCATCGAGGACATCGGTGAGACAGTTGTTTATGACCTCTTGTGTCCTAACGGCCAGCGACTGCGCTTCGAGCGCCGTGCCGAAAACGATTGCATCGACATACGGCATCTGCCTGCGTTCCAGGCGATGCTCGAGGTGCAAGGTCAGGCGTTCCTCGAACGCGTGGATGGCTGGCTCTCGGAGCATGAAGCCAGGGCCGCACCGCCCGGAAGCAGTCCGCCGCGGCTGTTGCGCCTCGGCGTGGGCCTCTACCACATTCAATCAGATACCGATCGAGGGAACCGCAAATGAAATCGCGTAATTTGTTAGCAGCATTCAGCATGTTGGCGCTGGTTGCCTGCGGCGCGGGTGGCGATACCGCCACCAGTGGCATCAACGGTGGCGGCATTGTCGGCATCAATGGCGGCGGTATCGCGGTGGGTCCGGTCACCGGCTTTGGCAGTGTATTCGTCAATGGCATCGAATTTGCCACCACCGGCAGCAGCATCACGGTTGAAGGCGCGAGCGCCAGCGAGTCGCAACTGAAGGTCGGCCAGATGGTCGAGGTGCGCGGCACCATCAACGCGTCCGCCGGCACCGGCTCGGCAACCAGCATCGCCGCCAACGACCAATACGAAGGCCCGGTGCAGAGCATCGATGTGCCGGGTCTGAGCTTCACGTTGTTAGGCAATGTGGTGCGTGTGACCGGCGCTACTGTATTCGACAATAGCTTTACGACGCCGGCACTCGCGGGACTCACTGTGGGGCAGTGGGTTGAGGTCAACGGCTTGCGCAACAGTGCGGGCGAAGTCGTCGCTACGCGCATCGAGCCGCGCGCTGCGAATGGCGAAATTGAACTGAATGGCACGATCAGCTCGCTGGATGCGACGGCGAGCACTTTCCGTCTCGGCAACAGCAACGTGAATTACGCGGCGGCTCCCACCGTGGTCGGCACGCCGGCGAACGGCGCCTGCGCCGAGGTGAAGGGCACGACGTTCTCGGGCACGTCGCTGACCGCGACGCGCGTCGAGATCAAGAGCTGCACGCTGACGACCAGTAACAACGACAACGGCGAAATTGAAGGATTTGTCACGCGCTTTGCATCGGCCACCGATTTTGATGTCAGTACACAAAAGGTGACCATCACGGCGACTACGAGCTACGTCGGTGGCGCGGTCGGCGACCTGGCGCTCAACAAGCGCATAGAAGTCGAAGGCACGTTCAACGCGTCAAGCGTCCTGGTGGCGAGCAAGATCTCTTTCAAGACCGACACGAGCACCCGTTTCCAGGGCACGGTCGACGCGCTCAACGCGACTAACAGGACGCTGATGATATTCGGCGTCACGATCAGTACCTCGAGTGCGACCAGCTTCGAGGATGATTCCAGCGCGAATGCCCGGCCTTTCGGCTTTGCGCAGCTGCGCAGCGGAGACTATCTGGAACTGCGCGGCGCTGAGGGCGCGGCGCCGCTGACCGCAGCGGCCACGGTCATCGAGCGCCGCAATCTCGATGCGCGCCGTGAACTGCAGTCAACTGCGCGCAATGTGGCATTGCCTAATTTCACGCTGGTGGGCGTGACCGTCACGACCACCGCGTCGATGCCGTACAAGGATGTTGATGGCAGAATCTTGACTCAGGCTGACTTTTTCAACCGAATACCAGGTCGGGGCGTCAAAGTCCGCGGCACCTTCAGCGGCGCAACATTTACAGCGACCAGCGCAGAGCTCGAAAACCTGAACTGAACCTGAACCCCTTTGACGCCCTTGATCATGTATGTTTGGTTTTCGCCGGCCACAGTCGGTCCAACAATTACGAGGTCAAGGTCATGGGGATTCTGGATGATTTGTTAGGCGCCGCAACTGGCGCGGCACCTGCGGGTGGGTCGTCGACGGGCGGCGGCATGTTGTCACCTGCGCTCATCATGCAGATTGTAAGCATGCTGATGAACAAGCAGGGCGGTCTTGGCGGCCTCGCCGGCGCCTTCAATAATGCCGGTCTCGGCGACATCATGAAATCGTGGGTCGGCACCGGCCAGAACATGCAGATCTCAGCCACCCAGGTCACGCAGGTGTTAGGCGGCGGGACCGTTGGTCAGATCGCCGCGCAACTTGGCATGAATTCAGGGCAGGCGGGTGACCTGCTGTCGAAAGTGCTGCCACATGTGGTCGATCAGTTGACCCCGCAGGGGCAGGTCCAGCCCGGTCTCCAGGGTTCCGGCGATATGCTCAATTCCGCCCTTGGGGCGCTGGCCGGCAAGCTGTTCGCGCAGCGTTAGCCCGGTGGCTGCCGGCCGGCCCGACTCAGGGCCGCGCCGGTTTGGCCAGGCGCGCCGCAAATTTCTTGCGGCTCGCCGTGATGCCCGCATAAAGGCGCGCACTTTCGCCGCCGATGTCGGCTACGAGCGCCGGGTGCGTGCCACGGGTTGCGCTGGCCCACGCCTGATGCTGCGCGCTGTTCAATCGATAGATTTTGAATCCGAGCTTGCTGGCGTTGGCGAGATCCACTGCGATTTCATCGCGAGTGCTTTTGCGCAACGCCGCCGCGTCCGGAAAACTGTCGCGCAGGATTTTCTGCAGCGCCGGGGTCTGGCGGTCAAGCCAGCGCTTATCCGCCACAATGAAAGACACAGCGAGGCAATGCCCGGTCATGGTCATGAAAGGCGCTTCGCGCGCGATGCCGGTGCGCGTGTAGAGAGGCAGGCCATTTTCTCCCGCCTCTATCAGTCCACGCTGCAATGAAGGGATGATGTCGGAGAACGGCAGCGGAATCACATCGGCTTTCAGCGCCTCACCCAGGAACTGTGTTGCACGGTTGGCGCCGATACGCAGGCGAACGCCACGCAGGTCCGCGGGTGTTAGCAAGGGTTTCTTGCGCGACCAGAAGTTCGAATTGCCGAGATCGTACCAGGCGATCAGTTCCAGCCCCTTGGCCGCGAGTAATTTGCGAAATTCCGGCGTCAGGTAAGTGTCGATGACAAAATCCGCTTGCGCACTCGAGTCAAAAAGATAGGGCGCATACAGCAGCGCGGTTTCCGGCACCACGGTCGAGGTCACCAGCGCCGACAGGTTCGCGTACTGCACGCGATTGCGCCGCAGGCCGCTGACGATTTGTTCTTCAGGGCCGAGCTCGCCGTGCACCAGCATCCGCAGCCGCAGCCCGCCCTGGGCAGAGGCTTCGGCCTTGCGCTGGAAATCCTGCCAGACCTTTTCGCCGGCGGTATTGCGAAACGCGGTGCCGCCGACCACGACTTCAACCGGTGCGGCCGCTGGCACTGCTGTGGCCGCCAGCAGCCAGATCACCCAGAGTTTTTTCATGTCCTGAAGTATGCCGAGCGCCTGCCATATTCCGCCATAAATCATCGGCAGCTTGCCCGCTTCGAGCCCGGGAGGCCTCGCAATTCACGCCGAAGATGGCCGCCATGGGGTCGACACAAGCCCCGCCACCATCTCAAGGAGTTATGCCATGTTTAGTCCTCGCTACCAGAGTCCCCAGGTTCGAGCCCGCCGGGTTGCCGCCGTCATCGCAGCGATCCTCATCGCGGGGTCCAGTCTCGATCGCGCGCTCGCTGACACGCCGGTGCCGGTCCGCCAAAAAGCGTCCAAGCCAGAAACCACCGGAGTCCTGTCAGGACTTGTGATCGGCGCTGCTGCCGCCGGCCCGATCGGCGCCATCACCGGCGCCGCAGCGGGTGGCTGGCTCGGTGATCGCCTGCACCGTCAAAAGCACCTTGCGCAGTCATTGTCGCGGGAGCTCAAGTCACAGCTGGCCGAGCGCAGCCGCATGGGTTTGGAAATCGAACGGCTCAACACCGCGCTCGCCCGCGTTGATGCCGAATCGACCACGCGCGCGCAGGCGCTGGCAGACCTGCGTGCTAACAGCATAGCGCTGAACGAGCTCACAGCTGACGTGCATTTCCGCACCCGCGACACGGCACTCGAAGCACCCGACTACGATCAGCTGCGGCAACTCGGCGCGGTGTTAGCCGAGCGCACGGATCGCGTGGTGTACGTGACCGGCTATGCGGACGCGCGCGGCGCTGCGGGCTACAACTTCGAACTGTCGACCGCGCGCGCTGAGGCGGTCGCCGATGCGATGGTCGAGGGCGGGTTGACTCGCGGGCAGGTCGTGGTGGTCGGCGCGGGCGCGCCCGGCAGCAGCGACTGCCTGCGCGACAATGACTTTTGTGCGCTGGAGCGGCGCGTAACCGTGCGCATGGTCCCAAGCGGCGACCGCGCCGGCGAAGATGCGGACAAAGATGTCGTCGCACAGGTGGCGCCGTGAGCGGTATCGCGGAATACTGGCTGCGGCAGCGGCGCTATCGTAGGCTGACGCTCTGGTACCTCTGCCGCGAGCGAACATGGCTGCCGAGATCGTGAGCTTCGATGCCTGGCCTGCACCCGATGACAGCGCGCCTGACCCCGGGCACGTTCTTGCCGGCAAGCCGCGCCAACAGATCTGGAACCTGTTCAGCGACGCGACCGGACAATTTCACGCCGGCAAATGGGTCAGCAGCCCGGGGCGCTGGCGCGTCCATTACACCGAGTACGAGTTCTGTTACCTGTTATCGGGACAGGTGATCATCGAGTCGCAATCCGGGCGGCGCTGTGAGTTCGGTCCGGGCCAGGCGTTCATCATCCCGCGCGGATTCACCGGCACCTGGGATGTGAAATTGCCGACCGAGAAGCTCTACGTCATCTTTGAGCCACCCGGCGCCAAGGTGTAGCTTTTCGCCCACAACTGCGAATCAGCGCCGCTGGTACACTTATTGCTTAGTTTGTCTGGGCACTTTTGCCCGGGCTCAAACAAACGTGGAGTCAATGCGATGAAACTGAAACACGCGGCAGGCGCGTTGGCGCTGGCGGCAATGGCCCCGATGGCGCAGGCAGAATTGACGCTGACCCCGACGATCGTCAGCGACTACGACTTTCGCGGAATTTCATTGAGTGCGCGCGACCCGGCGCCCCAGCTCAGCCTCGACTGGGCACACGACTCCGGATTCGGTTTTGGCGTGTGGGCCAGTACCACCGACCTTGGGACCAAGACCAATACCGAGATCGACTTCAACCCAAGTTTCAATGGCGGCAGCGATGAAACTTTCAATTGGGGCGTCGGCGCGACGTACTACGCCTACGTGTCGGAAAGCAGCCTGAATTATCCGGAGTACTGGGTTGGCATCAGCAAGCCTTTTACCGACAAATTCTCGGCGGGCGCGAAGGTCTGGTACTCCAATGATCTCAACGCCAGCGACGAATCCGGCACCTATATCGAAGTCAATGCGCGCGTTGAACTGCCGAAGAACTTTGGCCTCGAGTTCCACGCCGCGCGCTCCGATGGCGATTACTGGGATCTGGTCAATGGCGACGGCTATACCGATTTCGCGGTCGGCCTCACCTACAGCTGGAACGACATCAACTTCGGGCTCAAATACATCGACGGCAGCGATCTGCCGGATCTGGGCGTAGACCTGTTGTCGACGGAATCGAAGGTCGTATTCAGCGTCACCAAGTCCTTCACGCTGGGTGGCAAGAAAGAATGATCTATAGCCAAGTGTGAGCAGCGCCATCGAACCTGAGGTTGGCTGGCGCGCTCGCGCGGCGGCTGCCCGATATCGAGGCATGCAGCCCCGTCCACGACGCACCGTTTTCGAGCGCGTGTTTTGAGCTAGAGTTCGGGCGATGTCGGAAGCGCGAATTTTCCGCGACGCCGCGCCGGTCGCGTTCGTCGATATTGAGACCACTGGTGGCCAGGCTGCCTGGCATCGGATCACCGAAATCGCTATCGTCGCGGCGCATGGCGATACGCTCGATTTTGAGTGGCAGACGCTCATCAATCCGGGCATGTCGATACCCCCGTCAATCACCGCGCTGACCGGGATCGACAATCACATGGTCCAGGACGCTCCGCCATTTGTGGCGATCGCCCGGGAATTGCGCGAACGCCTGGACGGCCGCCTGTTTATCGCGCACAACGTGCGTTTCGATTACGGCTTCATCCGCGGCGAGTTCCGGCGCATCGGCCAGCGCTGGCAGGCGCCGATGGCGTGCACGGCGCGCTTGTCGCGACGGCTCTTTCCGCAGCAGGCCCGCCACAATCTGGATACCGTGATTGCGCTGCACGGCCTCTGCTGTCCGGTGCGGCATCGCGCCATGCCGGACGCCGCTGCTCTGTGGCAGTTCTGGCAGAAACTGCGCCGCGGGCAGCCGCTGGATTTGTTAGATGAAACGCTGGCGCAGGTCTCCCAGATCGTGGCGTTGCCGCCGCATCTGCCAGAGGCGCCCGGCGTATACCGGTTTTTCGGCGCGACCGCGTCCTCAGACATTTTGCCGGTGCGCATCGCGATACCAAGTCGCAGCGGCTCAGCGAACAGACGCGGCGGGTCGAATGGAGCGTGACCGTGGGACAGCTGGGGGCGCTGCTGCTCGAAGCGCGCCACCAGGTGCGCGAAGAAAAACCGCTCTACAACCGCAAGCTGCGCGGCGGAAAATTATTCAGCTGGCAGTGGCCCGACGAGGCGGCCGCGCCGCAACTAATCGAGCCGGACGCGGCGCTGGCCGCTGGCTCGCCGGTCTTCGGCCTGTTCACAGGCGAACCTGCCGCGCGCAAGGCGCTGCGAACGCTGGCGCAGGATCAGCGCCTCTGTCTCAAGACCCTCGGCCTCGAATCGGGTGATGGTTCGTGCTGCGCCTATCAGTTGAAGCGTTGTCGTGGCGCTTGCGTCGGCGCAGAGCCGCCGGCCCTGCATGCGGTTCGCGCGCGTCTGGCGATGGCCGGCTGGAAGCTCGCGGACTGGCCGTTCCGCGGCGCAGTGGCTGCCATCGAGCGCGGTGCGGTGGGCATGGTGGCGCTGCATGTGCTCGATCGCTGGATGCACCTGGGAAGCCTGGAGTGCGCAGTCGATGAGGACGTGATCGACGCGGACAGTCTGCGCCAGCGCTGCCGTGCCCTGTTAGCTAACAGGGCGAGCCGTGCCAGCGCCTTCAATGCCGACACCTACCGGATCCTGGCGCGTCATTTCCGCGAGCATCCGCGCAAGGGCGGCTATTTGCCGCTGGATTCGGGCACAATGCCCGAATGACCCTGCGACGTTTTTTTGCCAGCACACCTCGCGGGCTGGCCGACCTGCTGGCGGGAGAATTGCAGGCGTTAGGCGCGCTGGATCTGCGCGAGGGCCGGGGCGGCGTCACTTTCAGCGGCACGCTGGAGGTCGCGTATCGGGCCTGCCTGGAAGCGCGGGTTGCCAGCCGCGTCTATCTGCCGCTCCTGACTCTGGAGGCTCCGACCACCGAGCAGTTCTACGCGCAGCTGTTGGCGCACGACTGGACGGCGGAAATCGCCCACGGCAGCACGCTGGCCTGCGAATTCAGTGGCCAGCATCCGACCATCATCAACACCCAGTTCGGCGCGCTGAAAATGAAGGATGCGGTCTGCGATCAGCTGCGCGAGGCGACGCGCTGGCGCCCGGACATCAAGCCTGACCAGCCGTCGGTGCGCCTGCACGCGCATGCCAACGGCCCGCGGGTCGAGATTTCAATTGATCTGTCGGGCGAGGGCCTGCACCGTCGCGGTTATCGCCTGTTAGGCGGCCCGGCACCGTTGCGCGAAAACCTGGCGGCCGGCATTCTGCTGCGCGCCGGCTGGCCGCAGCTGGCGCGCGACGGCGCGCAATTCCTGGATCCGATGTGCGGCTCCGGCACGCTGGTGATTGAAGCCGCGATGATCGCCGCGGACCTTGCGCCTAACACCTGGCGGACGTACTACGGCTTTCCGGGCTGGCGAGGTCACGAGGAGCTGCTGTGGCAGTCGGTACGCGCGGCGGCGCGCGCGCGTGGCGACGCGGGTGTCGCGAGCTGGGCCAAGCGCGTCGCCGCTGATCCGACGCTGGCCCTGTGCGGCAGAGACCGTGATGGCGGCATGCTGCGCTCGGCGCGTGCCAACGCCGAACGCGCCGGAGTCGC
>JANLTW010000125.1:0-2616 GCA_031363155.1 Gammaproteobacteria bacterium
CCGCGCCCGGCGGGCATCTTCCGCCCGATCCGTCCGGCTGTTAGCTCGCCGAGTCAGTTCCATACGTTCCACGTTCGTCAGAGTAATAGGGTCTGTCATAGACCCTATTATAGTCTATAATTGGTTGTTACAGTCCACTAGCGCCATGCGTCCCGCGGTGTTAGCTCTGGGATTGCTGGTGGCCGCCGCTCAGGGCAGCGGCTACCAGCGGATCCCGGCCGGAGAATATCGCTCGGTCCTGAAGTACGAGGACTTGAAGGGCAATCGCGCGGTCGCCGCCTATGAGCTGATGACGCAACCGGTGACCAATGGCGAATTCCTGAAATTCGTCAAGTCGCACCGGGAATGGCAGCGCGGGCGCGCGTTGCCCCTGTACGCGGAGCCCAGCGCCTACCTGTCTCACTGGCAGACGTCAACGGCCCTCGGAGCTAACGTTTCATCCCAGCAGCCGGTGACGCGCGTCAGCTGGTTCGCCGCCACTGCCTATTGCGAGGCGCAGGGCGCGCGATTGCCAACCTGGAGTGAATGGGAGTACGTGGCAGCAGCCGACGAAACGCACCGCGATGCGCGCCAGGACCGCGCCTGGCGCGAACGTATTCTCGCCTGGTATGCACAGAGCGCCGGCACAGGACTTGGCGTCGTCGGCAGGACACCGGCTAACGTCTACGGCGTCCAGGAGCTGCACGGCCTGGTCTGGGAATGGACCGAGGACTATTCGGCCATGCTGGTGTCGGCGGACAACCGCAGCCAGTCCGAGGCGGACCGGGCGCGATTCTGCGGCGCTGGTGCGCTGGCGGTCGACGACCGCGAGAACTATCCGGTGATGATGCGCGTGGCCCTGCTGTCGTCGCTGCGCGGCGCGGACAGCACCAGCAGCCTCGGTTTTCGCTGCGCACGGAGCCTCAGATGAAATCTGTTAGCCGTTCGGCCCGCCCGGCGTTGTGGCTGTGTGGCCTGTTGAGCGTTGCAACCATGGCGCTGGCCGGGCAGCCACCGTTGCCGGGCGATTCCGTGCTGCAACTGCCAGGTGTGTTCGTCGATCAGGCCTCGCGGCGCTTTGCGCTCGCCACCCGGCGTGGGCAGCCGCAACTGATCAGCATGTTTTACGCCAACTGCCAGTCGGTATGCCCGCTGCTGATAGAGACCAGCACCGCGGTCATGAATTCGCTTGAGCCGGCGCAGCGCAATCGTTTGCGAGTGCTGCTGGTCAGCCTCGATCCAAAACGCGATACGCCCGCGGCGCTGGCCGAAGTGGTGCGCGCCCACCGCCTCGATACGACCCGCTGGACGCTGGCTCGTACCGATACGGCGGTTGTGCGGCGCCTGGCTGCCGTGTTCGATATTCGCTACCGCCAGCTTGAAGGTGGCGAATTCAATCACACCAGCGTGCTGATTCTGCTCGACGGGCAGGGCCGGATGCTGGCGCGCACAGAACGGTTGGGCGCGAAGCCTGACGCGCAGTTTGTGGCGGCGATTCGCGGCGCGATGCAGCAAGGAAAGTAGCATGTGTCTTTTTGTTAGGCACGGTGTCCGCGCCAACCATCCGTGCGGGCACCGCTGGGGTTTGGTTGCGTCCGCCGTATGGCATGACTTTCGCGCCGCATTTCGAACTGCTGCTGATAGCTGGTGACTACCCATAAACTGCATACTGGTCGTGTGTCATGGGCGGATTCGACGGCGGGTCTGCGCCACGTTAGATTGCACGGACAGGAGCACACCATGTCAATTTCACGCATTCGCCGAGTACAGGTCATTTTCTGCATCGTAGGCGCCTTGGGCTTGGGCGCATTCGCGCTGGCCGCTAAATCCGCCAAGACCCCGCTGCTGGTCCGGCTGGACGGCAGCTACGCGTCCCTGCCGCTGGCCAAGGACATCATCGTCATCAAGGTCGTGCAGAACGCCCCCAAGAACATCCAGAAATCAACGTCGCCGCGCGAAGGCCTGGCTCAGAACGTTGAGCGCATGGCCTACTGGATCAACGAGGCCTGCACGAAAGGCAGGAAACCGGATTTCATCCTGTTCAACGAATTTCCGCTCACAGGCTACTCATCGGGTACGCGTGCCGAGAAGCTTAAATTCACGAACCAGGTTCCGGGACCTGAAACCACGCGCCTTGGCGAGCTCGCCAAGGCCTGCGATACCTATATCGTGTTTGGCAGTTACGCGACCGACCCCGCGTGGCCTGGGCACATCCTGAGCCTCAATCCGGTCATTGGTCGTGACGGACAGATCAAGAAGGTCTACTGGAAATCACGCAACGTGCTGCGCTTCGGTGCCGAGGAAATACCCACGACCACCGTGGAAAATGTGCGCGATCGATTTCGCGCCAAGTACGGCATCGAAGAGGAATTCCCGGTTCTGCAGACTGAATACGGCAATATCGCGGTCAGCACGGTACAAATCGATCCCTTCGTGTTCGCAGCTTATGCGATGCGCGGCGCTGAGATCATGTTGCGTACCGCAACCTTGTTTTCCAAGACCGATGTGCAGGCCATCGCGTTATACAACAACATGTATTCCGCAATGTCTAACATTACATTTCCACCCGAATCAGGAGTCCCGGCGAACCTGGGTGGCGGCTCGCTGATCGTCGGACCTAACGGCAAGGTACTGGCC
>JANLTW010000159.1:0-34191 GCA_031363155.1 Gammaproteobacteria bacterium
TTGCGTATTTCGGCGCGAATTTTCAGCTCAGATAGCATGTGGGGGTAGCTCCAATTTCAAAATTCCTCGGGAAAATAGCTCTGTTTCTTTCGCGAACTCAAATTGTGGGGGTAGCGGGCGATAGGAAAAACGTCGGGTACCCCCAAAACTACCCCCAGATTGGTCTGGCTGTAAAGAATCAGTTTCGAACGTAAACGAACGAAAAGTCCTATTTTTCTCGGGATTTTTGAACCGCGGCGAACGCCGGCGGACGTCTCTGAACTAGATTCTGGCGGAGAGGGTGGGATTCGAACCCACGTGCCGGAATTACCCGACCATCCGATTTCGAGTCGGCGCCGTTATGACCACTTCGGTACCTCTCCGGCACGACGGTTTGCAAGCGCGGTATTCTAAACCATGACGCTTTACCCTGCTTTGCTGACCCGGCCGTGGCGATCCGCGCCGGCCCTGGTACTGGCTCTCGGGCTGGTCGCCCTCGCGGCGGGACTTGGCGCCTGTAGCAGGTCGGTCACGTCGCTGGCAAGACTGCAGGAAAGTGGCGTACTCAGAGTCGCCACCACCTTCGGACCGCTGAGCTACTACCTCGGCGCCGAGGGTCCGGAGGGCCTGGACTATGAACTGGCACGCGACTTTGCGACACGTCTGGGCCTGCAGCTGCAGATCACCGCCTACCCGGATCGGGACGCGATGCAGGCCGCTCTGCGCACCAACAAGGCGGATCTGGCGGCCGCACACCTAACATTCGATGCCGGCTGGCACCCGGACGGTGAGGCGGCGGCACCTTGTTACATGATGCCGCAGGTATTTGTCGGCGTGCGGGGTCGCACCCGGGCGAAGCAGCAGGCAGATCTGGCGGGGCTCAAATTGCTGGTGCACGAGCGCAGCCCGCAATTGCATCGCGCCGAGGAGCTGCGAAAGGACATAAAGACATTGCAGGTCATTACGGTCGGCCTGACACCCGGCAAGGAATGGCCCGACCTGCTGCTGGCAGGTCAGGGAGACATCGCGCTGGTCGACGCCGCGGAATTCGCACTGGCTCGCAATAACCAGGTCCGCCTGATCGACGCCTTTGGCGACACCGAGGAGCGCCCAGTGCAATGGGTGGTGCGCGCTGGCGCCACCTCACTGATTCAGGTAATCGACAAGTTCTGCACTGATGTCGATGGCCTGGGCCTGCTGGCGCGCGCGATGCAGCGCACGCTGCCGGTGGAACGCCGCACCCGACGTGTGCCAGCGGCCGAGTTCCGGACGCTGCAGATAACACGACTGCCGCAGCTTGTGTCCTACTTCCAGGAAGCGGCCGCCGCGACCCAGCTCGACTGGCGGCTGCTGGCCGCGCTGGGTTACCAGGAATCGCAGTGGGATCCGGCCGCGGTGTCGCCTAACGGCGCGCAAGGCCTGATGATGCTGATGCCAGCCACGGCACGTTCGTTAGGTGTCGCCGATCCGATGGAAGCGCGGGCGAGCATTCTGGGTGGTGCGCGCTATCTGGCGCAACAGATGCAGCGTCTGCCGGCGCGCATCAAGGACCCGGAGCGCAGCCTGTTTGCGCTCGCGGTCTACAACATCGGGCTCGGGCATCTCGAGGATGCGCGCATCCTGACGCAGCACAATGGCGGCAATGCGGACCTCTGGGCCGACGTCAAGCGCCACCTGCCGCTGCTCGAGCAGCAATACTGGTATTCGCGCGCGGCTAACGGCTATGCGCGCGGCGGCGAGTCAGTTGGCCTGGTGGATAATGTCCGCCAGTACTGGACCTTGTTAGCTGATTACGTGCCACCGCCCGCGCCGACACTGACGGATCCGGATTCAGACGCCGCCATCGAAGGCCTTGCAACGCCGACCGTGCCGGAGGATGCACCGGCGGCCGGTACCGACACGACGCGCTAGCTCACCGGCGTCATGCGCGCCTTGCGCCAGCTGCCGCGCAGGTAGTAAGCGCCGACCAGGAAAAGCGCGACCAGGCTGGACGCCGAAATACTCCACCAGATCGCATCCGCGCCCCAGCGCGGCATCAGCGCCAGCGACAGCGGAATGCGCACCACCCACAGCGCGATGAACAGCACGATCAGCGGCACCATGACCGCACCCGCGGCGCGCACCACGCCTGACAGTACCATGGCCATGCCGAACAGCAGATAGGACCACAGCACGACGTTGTTGATGTGCTGCGCGATATCGAGCGCCGGGGTCCCGGGCGGCAGGAACAGGCTCAACGCCGCGCGGCCGAAAATATACAAAAGCAGGATCGCGGATCCGGCTAACAAAAAATTGAACAGCACGCCGTAGCGCGCGATCGAGCCGACCCGGCCCCACTGGTTGGCGCCGATGTTCTGTGCGGCCATCGATGACACGCCGGCGCTGAGCGCCAGCGATGGCATCTGGATGTAGCTCCACAACTGCATCCCGGCGGCGAACGCGGCGGTCGTGTGCGAGCCAAAATTGTTGACCATGCCGTAGGTCGCGGCCATCGAGCCCGACATCACGATCATCTGCGCGCCCATCGGCAGTCCCTTGGTCACCACGGACTTGATGATCGCGAAATCCGGGCGCAGCAGGTGCAGGTCCGCGCGGTGCAGCACCAGCGGGTTCGTGCGTCGATAGACATGCACCAGCAAACCGGCCAGGCTGATCGTCTGGGCGACGACGGTGGCCAATGCCGAACCTGCGATACCCATGGCAGGAGCGATGCCGAGGCCAAAAATAAACACCGGGTTGAGCGCGATATCGAGTACCACGGACAGCACCAGATAGATGAAAGGCGTGCGCGAATCACCGGCGCCGCGCAACGCGGCCATGATGAAAAAATAGAAATAGCTGATCGGCAGCGCCAGAAACAGCACCCGCATGTACGACACCGCCAGAGACACCGACTCCGCCGGAGTCCGCATCACCTGCAGGATCGGTTCGGCCAGAAAAGCGCCAGCCACCGCAAACAGCACCGCCAGCAGCAGGAAAAAGCTGGCGCTGGTGCCCACTACTTTGCGCGCCTGGTCGAGCCGCTGCGCGCCGATGTACTGCGCAATCAGGATGGTCGAGGCCATGGTCATGCCAAATACCACGCCTAACAACAGGAACATGACCGTGTTGCCGTTGGCGGTCGCACTGAGCGCAGCCTCGCCCAGGTACTTGCCGACCCAGATGGAATTGATCGAGCCGTTCAGGGTCTGCATCACATTGCCCATCAGGATGGGCAGCGAGAAGAAAAAAAGTGTGCGCGGTATCGAGCCGGTCGTGAGACCGGACGGAGAATTCTTCATTGCATGGGGTCGCTGAGGGTGTCGACCCAGATCGGATTGCTATATGCCTTGTTGCCGTCGCGGTCCCGCACCTTCAGTGAGTACCAGCCGGCCGCGCCCTGGGTCAGCGGAAAATCGACATGAATCTCCTGCACCGCGGTGCCGGTGATCGACTCCGTCTTGATCACGTTGCCACCGCCGATCAATTCGATCGTACTCAGGCCCTTGACTGACTTGACGTCGAAGCCGAGCGTGAAGGACGCGCCCGGTTTGACCTTCAGCGTATCGCCAAACATCACGGACGGGAAAATCAGCGGACCGAAGCTCACATAGGCATGCCCGTCTTTCAGCGCCTGCGCAAAACCCGCGGCAGACACCGGGCCATTGAGATGCGCGAACGTGCGCAGGCGCCCCGACCGCTCATTCCAGACATCGTGAGTGTCGGTCCCGCCCGACAGGTAGACTCGATGGCCGGCATTCCACAGCCGCCATAGCACCGCCAGTACCCTGGCATCGTCGTTAGGAACGTCGGCGTTGATCTCAAGCAGGTCGAAGCCGGCGTTGAATCCGCCCGGCACGGTCTGCGAGGTGAGGCTTGCGAGATAGCCATAAAGCAGAAAAGGATGATTGGATTGCAGGACACTCGCACCCATGCGTCGCGCATCCTGAAAAAGTTCATCAACCGTGGCAGTACTGGTATCGACGCCGAGCTTCGCGCCGGGAGTCAGCGGGTAGGCGTTGAAATGCCCCCAGGACGGCGACAGTTCAATGGCTGGAATGAACGGCATGCCCCGGCGCCTGGCAATGCGGGCAATTGCAACATGATTGGCGGTTGAATCGTGATCGCTGACGAACAGCAGGTCGAGTCCCGCAGCCAATTGCGAGCGTGCAAGGTCAGTCGGCGGTGTCACGGCCTCGGCCTGGTCGGCATGATGATGCAGATCCGCTGCATACCAGCCCTGTGCATTCGGCTCAAACTGGCGCTGCAAGGCCACTGCAACGGTTTGCGTGTTGCCGCCGATCACGGTGACTGGTACTTCGCGGCTCGGTCCAAAGAATCCGCCGCCCGCCGACACGTGAAACAGGTACGGACCCGCAGCGATCGGCACCTCGATCCGGCCGCGGGCATCGAGTTCCGTGAAAAAAACCTTGCGTCCCAAAAACTGAACCAGCGGCTTCTGGCCTTCCATGATCGCGATGCGCGCATCCAGTGGCAGGCCAGCGCCAGCGCCCGCGCCCGCGCTGCTCACGTTGAAGAGGATCCTGCCCGGCCCGTCGAGATTCTGGAAATTGCGAGTCGCCTGCGAACCAGCCTCGACCGTCACTGCGAGTTTGCCGCTCTGCGATGAATTTTTTGCGGTCGCGTACAACGCATACTCGCCCGCCGGGAGTGTTAGCTCATAGCGGCCTTTCTGGCCGACAACCCAGCCGTAGGGATGGCCCTGCTTTTCGATCACGATCACTGGTCGATCGATGGTCGCGCCATTTCGGCCGGTCACCGTGCCGCGCACGAACCCGGCAGGCAAATTTCTGTGGTCGATCTCGGCTTTGATAATGGCACGCAGATCGCCGCTCGGCGCGACCTGCAGCCGACCACTGAAACTGCGGCTTTCACCCGGTTGCAGGGTGTGGAGCCGAAAAAGATCCTTGGTGCCATTTGCCACATGATCGAAATCGTCCATGTGCAACGCCATAGCCCAGCTCTCGTCATACGCGACAAACCGATCGGCCAACGCAGTTGCAAACTTGCCGGTGAAGGCCACCGGTATCCCAGGGACGCCGAACTCGTATCCGCCTCTGGGCCAGAGCGTCAGTCCGGACAGCAGACCTGGCAGCGCTGCAGCGCCGTCATTGCGCATGGTCGTTTGAATGTCAACGTAATCGGCATTCGCCCTGAGCGTATAAACGGTGCTGATCGTCACCTTGCCCCAGTCGCGCTCGGCGCGCACCACCGCCTGCGCCGCATCGCGCTGGACGATCGTCACGCGCTGAAAGGTATTAGGCCAGGCGGACCAGTTGTTAGGAATGAAATCAGCGAAAACCGCCTGATCGTGCCCGACCCTGCCGCCGCGCACCGGCGCGACATCGATGATCGCGCCGCGCGGCACGCCGTACGGGACCACCGACTCGACTGCGATCGCGACGGCCAGCTTTTCATTGACGAGCGTGATGTCGCCGGCTGCCCGCGCATCGCCACGCTCGATCGGCGTGGGGCCGGTGACGACTTGCACCGCGGCCTGGGCGATGCCGGGCAGCACCAGGACCAGCAACGCTACCCATGCCGGGGTATTCCGAAATTTCATGGGATTCGCTGGTCCTTCAGCAACTGACATCTCGCAATCCTGCTCAGCCGCGGCGTGCGGCAAAGAAATCCGCCAGCAGTGCGCCGCATTCTTCCGCCAGCACGCCGCCAAACACATCGACCCGATGATTGAGCGCCGGCAGGCCGAACACGTCGGTCATGCTGCCCGCAGCACCCGCCTTGGGATCCCAGGCGCCAAACACCACGCGCCGCACCCGCGCATGCACCAAGGCCGCAGCGCACATGATACAGGGCTCCAGCGTCACATAGAGCGTGGTTTCCGTTAGCCGGTAGGTTTGTAGAGCCTTGCCCGCAGCGCGGAGTGCCCGCATTTCCGCGTGCGCCGTCGGGTCGCAGTCGCCAATCGGGCTGTTAGCTCCGCGGGCGACGATCTGGCCATCGCGTACCAGGACTGCGCCGACCGGCACCTCGCCCTGCTCGGCTGCGGACTTGGCCGCGGCCAGGGCTGCGCGCATGAAATCGGTGTCGGACGGCACGGGCATGCAGGCATTTTGCCCGATTCGCACCCGGCGCGCAGGCCGCTATCCAGGCTGTTAGGCGAGATGTAGGATGAAGCGATGAGACCCCAGCTGCGCGTCGTCCCCGACCACCTCGTTACGCCCATCCTCGATGAAGCCAAGCGCATCCTGGCCGAGATCGGCGTCGAGGTACGGGGCGCGCGCTTGCGCCAGCGCCTGCTCGACCATGGCCTCAAGATCGCGCGTACCGCCGATGAGGCCGAACGGGTGCTGTTTCCGCCCGCGGTGGTCGACCGGGCGATCGCGACCACGCCGAAATCCTTTGCGCTCTACGACCGCGACGGCAAACCGTACACCGAGCTCGGCGGCGACAAGGTGCATTTCGTGCCGGGTTCCAGCGGCTTGCAGATCCTCGATCATCGCAGCGGCGAGACGCGCCAGTCCAAGACCCGCGATTTCATCGAATACGTGCGCATGGCCGACGGCCTCAAACATCTCGGCTACCTGGCAACCGCATTTTCCACCAACGATATCGAACCCCAGGTGTCGGATGCCTGGCGGCTTTATCTGCTGATGACCAATTCGCTCAAACCGGTGGTTTCAGGCGCGTTTACCGAAGACGGTGTGCCGCGCATGGCCGAGATGATGCAGCTGTTCCGCCGCGACAAGGCCGATCTGATTGCCCGGCCGATGTCGATCTTCACCGTGACAGCCACCGGCTCCTATCGATTCAGCGAAGACTCATGCCAGAACCTCATGGACTGCGCCGAGTTCGGCATTCCGATCGAAATCGTGCCGGTGACGCTGATGGGGCTGATCGCTCCGGTGACGCTGGTGGGCGCCACGGTCATGCATGTCGCCGACGTACTCGCAGGCCTGACGATGGCCCAGATCGTCAAGCCCGGCACGCCGGTGCTGTTCGGCGGCGCGCCTGCCACCTTCCACATGAAAACCTCGATGTCGCCGATGGCCGCGATCGAGACGCAGCACCTGAATGTCGCCTACGTCGAAATTGCCAAACACCTGCGCCTCCCGACGCAGGGCTACATGGCGCTCGGCGAGGGCAAATTTCTGGACGCGCAGGCCGGCGCCGAAACTTTTGGCAGTGCGCTGCTGGCCGCGATCGCCGGCGTCAATTCCGTATCCGGCCCCGGGATGCTGGACTATGTGCTGACCTTCAGCCTGGAAAAACTTGTTTTCGATGACGAGCTTTGCGGCCAGGCGCTGCACTTCTGCCGCGACTTCAAAGTGATGGACGACCTGCCGACCGTGGACCTGGTGCGGCACCTGCTGAAGGAAAAACACCTGCTGACTGCGGACCACACGCTCAAATACTGGCCGCAGGAATTGTATTTGCCGGGCATGGTGATCGACCGCATCAACCGCGAGATCTGGCAGATGGGGGGCAGCATGACGCTCGACCAGCGCGTCAAGGAAGAAGTGGAACGGCTGCTCGGTGACTATGTATCGCCGCGCACCGATCCGCGTGTCGACACGGAAATGCTGCGGCTGATCCGCTCCGGCATGACCGGCGATGCAGCACTGCCGGAAATCCTGCCGCCGGTGTCGCAGCCGGCTAACAGCCCGCGCGCGGCGCGCGCCGCGCGGCCGTCGCACCGACCGCGCCGCAGTCCGCCGAGCTAACGCGGCGGCGCGGCGATTAATTCACCAGCACGTAGGACTTGCGGACGCTGGCCGGATTGCCAATTTGCTTGACCAGGAAATCGGCGACGTCGGCACGTGCAATGATCCCATTACGCCATTGCGACGGCTGATCAAGCGCTTTATAGCGTCCGGTACGCGCGCCGCCGGTCAACACGCCGGGCCGCGCGATCGTCCAGTCCAGAGAACTGTCCTTGATTAATTGCTCCTGGATGCTCTTGTCCCCGTACGCACGGCCAAAAACGGCGTGGAACGGCACACGCTGCAGGATGCTAATGCTGTCACGGCTGTCGCCCGCGCCGAATCCCGTCAAACAGATCAGGCGCTTGACGCCTTGAGCCGCCATCGCGGGAACTAACACCCGGGTCGCATCGGAAAACAGATGCACCGGCCCGAACAATTCCTTGAAACTCACGCCCAGCGTCTGGATCACGACATCCACGCCTTTCAGCGCCGCCTCCACATCGGGACGGACCAGCGCGTTGCCACGCACTTTCTCCAGCTTGGGATGAGTCACGTTGATGCTGGCGGCCGATCGCGCCAGCGCGCGCACCTGATGGCCAGCCTCGAGCGCGCAGCGGACGGTCTCCAGCCCGATGCCTTTGCTCGCTCCGATGATTAATACACGCGCCATGGTCAACCTCCATTTGTTGTCAAGTCCGGCCGACTGCTCGGCATATTGTGACGCAAGTCCGCATATTTTCGCGCCTGGAAGCCTCAAGTATTGGCATCGTTAGCCTGTCTGCAGCTACCGTTTCCGGTACGCAACCCATGTCGGATTTACTGGATAAATTTCGCGCCCTGTTAGCGCGGCTGACGGGCCGGCAGACCCTGAGCTACCGCGCCTTCGTTGAACGCGCCGGCAACGGTATTGTACTGGCCGATGCGACGACGCTGCGCGTTCTCGATGCCAATCCGGCGTTGCTGCGTCGCGCGGGTTATTCGCGTCGGCACCTCGGCAAGCTCACCTTGCTCGATTTGTTTGCCGCCGGTCACGATACTGACGAGCCCCTGGACCAGCAAATCGAGCGCGCCGAGAACAACACGACCTTCAACTGGACCGAGAAGCAGGTTGGCGGCGATTCGATCGACGTTGCGGTCCACTGCAGCCGGATCGTCGATCGACGGCGGCATCTGCTGACGCTGATTGCGCATGATGTCAGCTTGCGAAAGAAGATCGAAACGCAGCTGGCCGAAAACCAGCAGCGACTGGACCACCTGGCTCATCATGACCAGCTGACCAACCTGCCGAATCGGCATTACCTGACGGCCTTTCTGCCCGAAGCGCTGGCGGACGCGAAAGCCCGCGGCGAAATACTGGCCATCCTGTTCATCGACCTCGATCACTTCAAGCATGTCAACGATTCGCGCGGCCACGAAATCGGTGATCGCCTGCTGCAGGAAGTCGCGCGGCGCATCAAGGCGATTACCCGCGAAGGCGACACGGTGATCCGCATGGGTGGTGATGAGTTCATCGTCGTACTGCGCGCCATCACCGATTCGGAGCATATCGCGCAGACTGCGCGGCGCATCAATGGCGCACTCGATCAGCCCATCATCATCGATGGCCACAAACTGGTGACTACCGCGAGCATCGGCGTTAGCCTCTATCCGCGCGACGGCGCCGACATGGGCGAGTTGCTCAAATACTCCGACTCGGCCATGTACCAGGCCAAAGAGAGCGGGCGCAACAAGTTCAAGATGTTCCGCCCCGAGATGAATGAGAAGATCAAACTGCGCGTCGCGCTTGAAACGGCGCTGCGCTCAGCGATCAAACTCAATCAGTTTGATGTCGTCTACCAGCCAATCGTCGAATTGCGCTCCAGCCGTGTCGCGGGACTGGAAGCCCTGGTGCGCTGGATTCATCCTGCCAAAGGCATGGTGGGCCCCGACCAGTTCATCGAGGTCGCCGAGGACTCCGGCCTGATCATCCCGATTGGCAACTTCGTCATTCGACATGTGCTCGATGACATGTCGGTGTGGCGAAATGCGGGCCTGCCGCTGGTCCCGGTATCGATCAATGTCTCGCCTGCGCAGCTCGGCCAGGGCGACCTGGCCAATTACATCAACAAGCAACTGGCGGTCAGCGGTTTCGGGCCCGAGTTGCTGGAACTGGAATTGACCGAGCGCGCGATGTTCATGGCCGGTAATGCGCTGCGCAGTGAACCTGGGCGCGACATGATCGCGGAGTTGCGGGACGCCGGCATTGGCCTTTCCATCGACGATTTCGGCACCGGCTATTCCAGCCTCAGTTACCTGAAGCGTTGGCGCGTCGACAAGCTCAAAATCGACCGCAGCTTCATTCGTGACCTGGTCACCGATCCCGACGACTTGGCCATCGTCAGCGCCATTTTGGCGATCGCCCGGCAGCTGCGCATCGACGTGGTCGCCGAAGGCATCGAGGGCTATCCGCAGGTGCAAAAGCTGCAGTCGTTAGCGTGCCGTTATGGCCAGGGATTCCTGTTCGCGAAGCCGCAACTGCCGGAAAATTGCCCGCAGTTCCTGAAAAACTCGATCCACTCGATCCACGCGGACCCCGATGTGATGGTGGACCTGATGAGTGAAACCCAGCCTCAGGTGATGAACGCAGGTCTACGGTCCCGGCGCTAGCCGAGCGCAAGCCTTCTGGCCAATCAGTGGTCCACAGGTCATGACCCCACGTGTCCGGCGCGGCGACGTCATACCATCGCGAGACATCAACCGGGTAAGGGGATACCAAATGCTACGCGCGCTTGCGATCACATTGGCGGTGCTTGGGCTAACAATCCAGCAATCTGCGGCCGCACCGACCGCCCAGGAATCGGCCGACACCTACGTGGTGGCCGGCACGGACCGGGCCGCAACGCCGCTGGCGGCATGGCAGAAAAAGCGTGGCATCGTCACCGCATCGGGGGCCGACGCGGTCAGGAAAGCGCCGCGCAGCGCGGTGCGCTACGACGCGAAAATCGTCGCCTGGCCGACGGCAACGGTCAAGGTGCTGACATTCCGCAAAGCTAACGGCGGCGTGCTGCATCCGATCACCGACGAAACCCTGGTGTACGTGCTGGAAGGCAGCGCCCAGGTCAGCATCAACGGCAAACCCGTGGTGCTGGCCACCGGCGATGTCGCCAGTCTGCCAAGCGGCGCGCTAACAAACCCCGGTGCGCCGGTCGACGCGGTCGTGATCGCCTGGACCGCTGCCAGCCTGACACCCGGCGCCACCCCCACCGTTGTCACGGCGCAGAGTTTGACGCCCCAGGCCGCCGGCCAGCTCACCATCCGCCGCTACGAATTTCCGGGCAACTCGGTCCGCGCTGTCGGTCTTGCCAAGGGCATGAAGACCAGCCCTAACAGCGCGAAAACAGACTCGTTGATCTATGTGACGCGCGGGCCGATGAAATTCACCGAGAACGGTCAGGAATTCACGGTCACCGCCGGGGATTTCCTGCGCGAAGTGGCTGGAGTCATGCACCACTGGGAGGTGACCGAGGAATCGGGATTCGTAACGACCAGCGCCCTGCCGCTGGGAGCCGGACCGATTGATCCGTCCAAGGCCACCGATCGGCCCAAATAGCGGGCGCATGGAGCGTCAGACGCTACCCTGCTGTTTGTCCGGCGTGGCTGTCACCGTGTGCGAGGCCAGGGTGCCGATGTGATGGCGGCCTTTGATGGCGTACCAGCACAGACCCGCGCCGAGAATCACGCCTATGTAGACGAACCCACCCCAGGTGTTGTACCAGGGTTCGCCGTAGATGGCTGCGCGCGGCCAGGCGAGGTTGACCGCCATGCCCACGCCCCACAGCACCGCGACGCTGTTGACGAACATGCCCCACTTGCCCATCGTGAAGTATCCGCCGGTCTTGAGATCTGCCGGGGGCCACTGTCCCTGCAATCGCTTCTTCAGCATCGGGCCGGTCACCATCAGGTACGCGAGGTAGATCATGATGATGGCGATCGACGTTAGCACCGTGAAGATTTTGGGCTGGCCGATATTGACGACCAGGATCAGCGCCGCAATGACGCCGACCGTGATGGCCGGCGCAATTGGCGTCTGAGTCTTGGGGTTCACCCGCGCGAGCTTCACGCTGAACGGCAGTGCGTTGTCGCGCGCCATCGCGAAGGTCAGCCGAATGGCGGCGGTGTGCACGGCCAGCGAGCACACGGTCACCGCGACCACGATGCAGGCCAGGAAGATCTTGCCTAACGGGCCCCACATCACCTGCTCGACGATGTACTGCAGGCCACCGCTGCTGCTGCCGATCGCCGGATCCTGCAGGTTGGGCGCAGACATGACCGCGAACACCAGGATCGAACCGCCGATGACGAACGAGGCCAGAATGGCGCGCAGAATGGCGCGCGGCGCGGTGCGCCGCGGCTCCAGGGTCTCTTCCCCCAGCGAGCTCGCGGTGTCAAAGCCATACATGACGTAGGCCGAGGCCAGGGATGCCACCAGGAAAGCGCCGAGGAAGCCGCCGCTCTCGCCGGCACCGTAGCCGTTGGTCGAGAAAAATATCTCCGGCCCGCGCTTGACGTTGAGCCCCAGGATGATCGCAATCAGGCAGGCGGCGATCAGCTCGATGAAAACGCCGGCGCTGTTGATCATCGCCATCAAGCGCACGCCGAGCGCATTGACCACCGTGGTGAACACGATCATGACCGTGCCGAGAACCACCGCATTGCTGGCCAAATCATAGGGACCGCTGCCATCGCCAATGATCTGAAAGCCGCTCCACAACCGCGGCAGGTTGAGCTGCAGCGCCAGCACCACGGCCGACAGCGTGACGATCGACGCGGTGAGCATCAGCCAGCCCGATGACCAGCCCACCATCCGGCTGCCGAGCAGCTTCGACCAGTTGTACACCGATCCAGCCACGGGATACTTGGCGGCCAGTTCCATGAAGCACAGCGCCACCGCCAGCTGACCGATGAGCACCATCGGCCAGGACCAGAGATACGCAGGTCCCGCGACGCTGAAGCCGAAATAAAAGAGCTGAAAGGTCCCGGTGAGAATGGAGATGTAGCTGACACCCGCCGCGAAGCTGCCGAACGACCCGATGCTGCGATCCAGCGATTGCCGGTACCCAAAGTGCTCCATGCCGCTGTCGGATCGTCCGCCAGACTCTTTCCTGCTCATGCGCTTGTCCTTAGATCTGCACTGATAACCGTCCAATTGTGCTCCCATTGTCAGGGCCGCTGCCACGACGGCGTTGTTAGAGCCGCTCGAGAAAGCCATCCGCGTCAGCGAGGATCGCTGCCAGGCGCTCCGGTGGCCAACCCGCAAGTGTGCGATAGGGCATCGATGTCCCGGACGTGGATGGCATCCCTCTCCAAAGCGCTACACAACCGTCCACCAGGGTGCGGCCAGCACATCCGGCGCCAGCCATTCAATCTTGTTACCGGTGTGCAGGAGCAGTCCAGCGCGCGCCCCGCAGCAGTGAATGTGTCCATCTGATCCTCAAGCGGACACATGCACTCTTGGCCGCTACGATGTCGCGGATGCTCCGCGCGTTAGTCCCATCACGCCATGTGCCCAGACCGGACGGTTACAATTGAAGTGCAACACGCCGTCGTGCGCGAGCACCAGGAGTGGAGCGAGCCTGTTAGCACATGGAAGAGCGACCGCCGCCCCTTCGTGGGCCGTGGCCGCTATCTCGATGTTAAACAAGTGCCGAAGCAGAAGATTTGGCTAAGGACCGCGAAGGGGGATAAATGCATCCGGCCGAAAGCGGGACTGTTGGCGGTTGCGGCGGGTCACCGCGTTGCTCTTTACGCCGCGCAGAGACCGCAGCGCGTTGCGGTGCCGATTTGCTGTTCCTGCTGGTCAACCATGACAGCGGCGATTGCTGCGTGCTGGAGGAGAGCAACCACTGTGGCACAGCATCTGCTCTCTGCAGGCCAGCAGGCCAGCAGGCCAAAGACATGTTGTCGCTGGTGGCTGCTAACTTGCTGGGCCTCGTTGCGTTGTACTTCGTTTGTTTGCAGCATGCGGGTCTGTTTGGGTGGATTGCGGGCCTGCTGCTAGGGCCTATTATCATCTTCAATATTGTATGTATGCCTGTGCTGCGCAATTTGCTTAGAATGGACTGGGCAGTGCGGGATGCTCTGCGCAAGGACGGCATTGCCTACGGTTGATACGTGGCTAGGCCTACCAGGGTGCACATGGCTATGAACAAGCGAACCCACTGTGCTCCGCCCGCGGCGCAGATGTTCAATGACATTCTCGACTTCCCTGGCTGGCTGAAGATGGGCGATCACAAGGGCACCTACCTTTCGCGCTGCTATGGCCGCAAGGTATACGCGTACGCATTGCTGCCGGAGGTGTGGCGCAAACTGTTCGAGCAGAAGTTCCCGAACGTCGCAAAGGATCCGGGCGCTGTGCTCAAGAGCTGAGTTTGGTCATGGAGTCGAGATGAAGAAAATGACGCGACGCAAGGTACTCGCACTCGGCTCGGGCGTGGCCATGGCTGCCGGTTCTGCGATGCCGGCATTCGCGCGTTGGACTCGTAAGGTCCAAGCACACGCGGCCGGGGCCGATTACGTGATCGTCGGCGCAGGTTCTGCCGGATGTGTGCTCGCCAATCGACTGAGCGCTGCAGGTGCCTCGGTGCTGATGCTGGAAGCGGGCGGATTGGACACACTGTCTGCGATCCACGATCCGCTCGCCTGGCCCGGACTTCAAGGGTCGATTGTCGACTGGCAGTATCAAACGATTCCCCAGTCGCACACGCTGGGGCGTGTTCACGCGTGGGCGCGTGGCAAAGTGCTCGGCGGCTCGAGCAGCATCAACGCCATGGCGCATCATCGCGGCCATCCGAGCGGCTACGATAACTGGGCGAGTTACGGCGTCCGCGGCTGGTCTTTCAAAGAGTTGCTGCCGTATTTCAAACGGCTTGAAACGTTTGCCGGCGGGGCCTCCGAATATCATGGAAGCGAAGGCCCGCTCTACATCGACGTACCGCACGGTAACTTGCAGCACCCGACCGCTCGCCAGTTCATCGCCGCATCGATTGCTACCGGATTCGCGCCGACCGACGACATCAACGGCGCGCAGATGGAAGGCCCGACCTGGAACCACGTGGCGCTCAAGGCCCACCAGCGCCAGAGTACCGCAGTCTGTTATTTGCGGCCCGCCCTGGGATCGCGCAATCCGCCTACCATAATGACCGGGGCTCAGGTGAGCGCTTTGGTGTTCGACGGTAAGCGGTGCGTTGGCGTGCAGTACCTGCATGGCGGTCGGTCGGCCACAGTGCGTGCAGGGCGCGAAGTACTACTGACGGCGGGTTCAATCGAATCGCCCAAACTTCTGATGCTGTCCGGTATCGGCGCGCCGGCTGAACTCGCGAAGTTCGGTATCGCCGTGCGCGCCGCCCTGCCGGGAGTGGGCAAGAACCTGCAGGACCATCTGCTCGGCGCCGGTGCCGTGTATGAGGCGTCGCAGCCCTTGCCAGTCTCTAGATATCAACACGGCGAGGCCATGCAATACCTTCGTACCGACACGGCCCTCGCGGCCCCCGATATGCTGCTGATGTTCGTCACCGTGCCGTTCGTGTCCGTCACACTGCCCCTGCCGCCCGCTAACGCCTATACGATCCTACCGTGCATCATGCAGCCTCAAAGCCGTGGCACGATCAGTCTGCGCTCGAGCAACGCCGCCGACGCGCCCGTGATCAATCCAAACTATTTCGACGCGCCGATCGATGCCGCGACGATGGCACGCGGATTTGAAATCGCACGGGAGATCGGGGCGAACGCCGCGTTGACCGACTGGCGCGCACGCGAAATATACCCAGCCGATCGGTGGCGCGATCGAGGCAGCCGCACGGAGTTTGTGCAGCAGGCCGCCAACACGTTTTTTCATCCGGTCGGGACCTGCGCGATGGGAGATCGGGAGCACGCCGTGGTCGACAGCGCGCTGCGCGTTCGCGGCCTCGAAGGGCTGCGAGTGATTGACGCATCGGTCATCCCGCAGATCCCCACGGCACCCACTAACGCCGCTGTTATCGGCATCGCCGAGCGCGCGGCCGATCTGCTGCTAGGCAGGCCCCAGAGCGCCTGATCGCCCTCCTCGCGCACCTCGGTGACCCCCACTGCTTAAGCGGCGTGCGCAATGACCGTTATTAACTGACTTTAATCACAATCTTTCCGATGTGATCGCCATCGCGGAGTTCGTGATACGCCTGCATCGCATCGGCAAACGGAATCGTTTTCGCAATGAAAGGCGCCAGCTGGTTCTGTGCCATCGCGGTAATCATGTTTTCCAGCATCGTGCGACTTCCCGCACTGATCGCTTTGAGCATCAGATTCTTGATGTACATGCCATACATGTTCGGTGGGTTTAGCGGTGGACGGCCCGTGCCGATCATGACGATGCGGGCATTATTGCTGCTGGCGGCCATGGATTGATCGAGTGTGCCGGGCCCCATATTCTCCAGCACCACGCTCGCTCCGCGCCCGCCAGTTTTCTCGACGACCTCCTTTCCCCACTGCGAATTGCTGCGGTAGTTGACCGTGATGTCCGCACCCAGTTTTGTCATCTCGGCCAGCTTTTCATCGGACGATGATGTCACCACCACTTGAGCGCCGGCGGCTTTCGCCAGCAACAATCCGAAGCTAGACACGCCGCCGGTACCCAGCGTGAGCACGATGTCATCGGATCGCACGTGGGCAACCTCATGCAGCGCATGCCACACGGTCACGCCCGAGCCTGAATAGGTTGCAGCGTGCTCCGATGAAATACTAACAGGCAACTTAGTCAGACATTGCGTTGGCAGAAGAATCATCTCGCCGAGCCAGCCATCCATAGTATTGCCAATGTCGGCCACATAATTGGCCGGCGTCCATGGCCCGCTCACCCAATTGGCCCAATGGCAGGAGGTCACTCGGTCCCCTGATTGAATGCGTGTTTCCCCGGCGCTCACGGCCATGACTTGTCCAGCGCCTTCACTGAGGGGAATACGTGTAACCGGGCGTGGCCCCGGCGGCACTGGGAATTGCTGCATAACGATGCCCTGGTCACGTGCGGCGATACCAGCGTAGTGCACACGGATGAGCGCCTGGCCGGGACCGGGCACGGGAATGGGGCGCTCGACCATGGTCAACGTCGCAAAACTTTTCTGTTCACCGATTTGGTAGACGCGCGTTTTTCCGCGCGGAACATTGCCTAGCACCCTGGTTTCGACGGCACCGAGCGTTGCGGTACTTGCAACACTCGCTGCGGCAGAACTCATCAGCAGCGCGCGGCGTGACAAATTAAGGTTTTTCAATTTCACGACCCGCCCCCCTAACAACCCCGCTCTCAAAGATGGCGTCTGCGCCGGCTTTAACAACCCAAGTTTATTCTTAATGATCTTCTGTTCGTTCATCATCTGACTTCTCCTTCGCATCCTAATGCGATATGATAATGTCAGATCAAGTCGAAGCAAGTGCAGGCGATGGCGTCGCCATCGGCTAGCGCGAACGGTGCCAAAAACATCCGAATACCTAACAATACCCCTGCGGTACCCCCGACCGACCTGTGGCGATGGATTACCGCCGTGGTCTGGATCTTTCGCAGTGTAAGGTGATTGAGACGCAAGCTCTCGAAATCTTCGCACGTGTGTCGGACAGACCGGCGCATTCACTGGCGTTGCGGCGAGCAAACGAGCAGATTCAACTCGTGCAAACCCGTCGTCACTTCGCCAAAAGCATCGCTGCCGCAGCAGCGGCCCTGCCCTTCGCGGGCGCCAATGCCGCCGTTGGCACCCGGCGCAGCGCAGCCAAATCGGCCAGCAGCAAACCCATCGACGTGTTGATTATCGGTGCCGGGCTCTCAGGGCTGAAATCGGCGCTGTTGCTCGAGGAGTAGGGTGCCACCGTGCAGATTGTCGAAGCACGACAACGCATCGGTGGACGCGTCTACACGCTCTCGCGCATCTGCCGGGCTACCCGGAAGTCGGCGGAAACGGCTTTGCAGGGGGCTATGGGCGCATTCTCGACCAGGCGAAGCAACTCAAATTGAGCCTGCTCGACTCAACGCCGCGGCGCATGAAGCATTTGAAGATGGAGTTAGCCGTCGACGACCACATCCTGCAACGCGAGGAGTGGACAAGCTCCGCATTGAACCCTCTGCCGGAAAATGCACGAGCGCGTTTTCCCTGGGAGTTCGCTGGTAACTTCGTCAGCGCTAACAACCCCTTACACACTGCGGATGAATGGCTGGCGGAATCCAGCGCTGAGCTGGACATCTCCATGCGGGACTGGATAGTCGCCCGCGAAATCGACGACCGCACCGTGAACCTCTGCTGGTCGACCAATCCCTACTTCGGGTCTTCGGCGCATGCCGTCTCTGCGCTGCAGTGCTTCTACAACGACACCTGGATCAAATCGGTCTCACTGGGATCTAACGCGACGCCCTCGATACTCGGCGGCAACAACCAGCTGCCACAGGGCATGGCGAGATTACTGAAGCAGGAAATTCATCTCGGTCAAGAAGTGGTTGCGGTGCGTCAAGACCAGAACTCGGTAGAAGCCACCTGTCGTAATGGCGCGCGCTATCGCGCGAAGGCCCTGATTTGCTCCGTGCCCTTCTCCGTGATGCGCCATATGCATTTCGATCCGGGATTTAGCGGACTGCAGAGCGAAGCGATCAACAACCTCAGCTACATGGTCAACACGCTGTTTTTTTTCGTAGCGAAAAAGAAGTTCCGGGAAGCGGATGGGCTCAGCCCCGCGATGTGGACAGACGGCCCGGCAGGCACGGTGATGGCGCAGCGCTTTGGCACAGATGCGGACGAAGTCACAGGTCTGGTTGCGAATCCTCGTGGTCATCTGGCCACATGGATCGACCGCCTGCCACCTAACGAGGCTAAGCGCGTGGTGCAGAACGAAATCGAGCGCCTCAGACCGGCCGCCAAAGGCGCGTTAGAGTGTGCGGCCATGCACTCCTGGGCGCGCGATCCGTTTTCCGCAGGCGATTGGACCATTTTTGCACCAGGCCAGATCAAGCGCTTCGCGCGCTCCATGTCGGCACCAACCGGTCGCGTATATTTATGCGGTGAACATACGGCCCGCGCGAATCGCGGCATGAAAGGCGCGATGGAATCTGCTGAACGCGTGGCGCTCGAGGGTTCAGCAGTGCTCTGAATCTGGCATTCTCAGGGTGCGAGCCAGTTCACGCAGACTGCCCTATATCGACCCCAAAAGCCGCGCCCTTCACATAGGCCGACTTGCCAGAATCCAACATTAGCACGGCGTTAGCAATGTCTGCCGGCATGAGTTGGCTTCCCCCTGTTTGAGCGGGGTTGCCTTACTTAAGAATCAAAGGATTGCGAAATAATAATTCGCGCCTCAAACACGTCTTTTACACGACCATAACTCTTTAATTTCCAAAGAAATCGGCTACCGTTAATTGGCTAACAGGCCTCCCCTACTAACAGGCAACTTAGTCAGACATTGCGTTGGCAGAAGAATCACCTCGCCGAACCAGCCATCCAAGACGGTCGCGGTACCGACAACACTCGTGGCGACAGAACTCATCAGCATCGCGCGGCGGGACAAACCGAGGTCTTTCAATGCCACGACTCCCTATCAATCGCGCGTTCGCAGTCGAATATAAGCGAGCAGCAGCTTACGCTCCAGCGCATTCGACATCCCCACAAAAGCCATGCTGTTGCCCGGTACCAGCGCCGCAGGGTTGGTGATCCATTTGTCGAGCATTTCCTCGGTCCAGTTGATGCCGGACTTCTGCAACGCCTCGGAGTAGGCGAAATCGGGCCTTACGGCAACTCTTGCGCCAAAAATTTTCCACAAGTTCGGCCCAACGCGATCATCCTCGTTCGCGCCGAGCGTGTGACAGGCGTTGCAGTTCGCGAACAGCCGCTTGCCGGTCTGTAGCGCCGCTGCAACCAGCTCCTGCGGCGGAGCACTCGCGACTGCCAGCGCAGGAGTATTAGCCGATGCGGTGCACGCCAATAGATTGGAGAAAAGCAAGGCCACTTGCGCCGACCGGGGCGCGCAGTTCATCACTCGAGCCGCCGCTCACCGGCGTCAGCGCGCTTTGTCTTGCCTGTGACCTGCGGCCCCGTGGCAACCGCAGGGTTGGCGGAGTTTTGCGCGCCGCGTGGATAGCTCTTGATCACGCCTTTCACCTGCGGACTGGCAGGGCCGCGATAGCTAGCAAGTCGATTGGCCGCGCTGTTAGGCGCGAAGTACGCACCGAACGATTCGATGCGATCTTTGTATGGATAGAGTACTGCCGCTGCTCCACCATAACTGCCAGACTGACCGGCGTTGCGCGGCGTGAACCAGACTGCGCCACCACGCGCGATAGTGACTTTCGGGACGTCGGTGCGCTCAGCGAGCGGGAACGGTGTAAATCGGTCGGCTTTCTGGTCATACCTCAGCAAATAGTTGTCGGTCGCGACCCAGATGTTGTCGAACTCGTCCGCGTCGACCGAATACGGATTCGCGAAAGGGATGCCAATCTTGCGTTCCATTACTGCGCCGGATGTTGGATCGACGCGATAGAGCGCGCCGTTCTGCATGCCATTGCTACCCCAGGTCGCGATCCAGATTCGATTCTTCGAATCGACCCCGGGTCTGCGGTTGTTAGTAGGTTGGGCTGTCGTGAACGGGTAATGGCGAAACGTCTTTGTCTTTGGATCGAAGCTGGCAACGCCGCTGTTGTGATATTCAGCGAACCAGACCTTGTCATTGTGGTCGACGATGATGCCGTAGGGTCTGCTGCGCTCGATTGGCACATCCCAGTAGCTGAAGGTGTCGCTCTTGCGCTCCCACAGCCCGAGACCGCCGGCCGCCAGCAACGACATCCAGAGATTCCCCTTGGAATCGAAGACCTGCGTATTGCTGCCCAGCCGACGATCACCTTCGACCACGTATTCGTCGCGCAGATCGGTGGCGGGATCAAAGCGACGTACGATCTCGTCGGAATACCAGATGGTGCCGTCAGAATCGACCGCGAGTCCGTGACCACCGCCGTGCCCCAGGTAGTCGACACGTTTACCGCTGCGCGGATCGACCTTCACCAGGGCTGGCGCCCCACGATCTGTGACCCAGACATTGCCCTTGCCATCGAAATCGATCTGCTGAGTGAAGCGTTCCGGCATCTGCGGCGTGTTAGGAAATCGGTATTCGACGATCATCGCCTTCTCAAGCGCGCGTTCGTCCAGCGGCGGATCGCCGCCCTCCTCCTTGCGAACGACGCGCGGTGGCGCATCCGCCGGGAAATTCGCCACCAGGTAGTCGACCAGTACGTCGCGGTCTGCCGCGGTTAAAAAGGCCGGGTCGAAATAAGATGCTTTGCCGGTCATGCCGAACGCTGGCGACTTGTGCATGCGATCAACCGTAATGGCCCAGCCATTGCGATCCTTGGGCGTACGGCCGGTCGGATAGGTGCGAACGACGTTGAAGGGGAAAAGCTGGATCGTGTGGCAACCCATGCAGGCCCGCTCGAGAATGTCGCGACCGGGACCGCGCGGGTAAATCACATCGTAGGGCTCGATCTTTGCGCCCGGGTAGGTCATGCCGCCCACGTAGTCGGGCTCAACGGCGACGGCCTGAGCCGCAAAGTCGGTTAGGGCGGTCTTGCCCGCCTCGACCGTCACCTTAGCGACCGCCGCCAACAGACCCGGCTTGCGTAGCGTCACTTCGTACTCGCCGGGAAAGACATTCGTCGCACGGAAGCGACCACTGACGACGTAGACCATGTAGCCGACGTTTTTCTTCACATTGAGCGCATACACCGTCGCACCGGCGGATGACGGCGCAGCGCTGACGGTGCCCGCGATTTGACCCATGCCGGGTAGCACAGCTGAAAGCGCGAACGGCGGCGTGCACAGCGCTATGAAGCAGAGGGTTCCGACAGCTCGATGTTGCAAGTGTCGCAAAATGAGGTAGTCTCCTCTAAGAAGCGCAGTCGCAGCGCCCGGTGCGGGCGATCGGCGCATCGTACTCAATCATTTCGCAACGCATTGGACAAATTGAATCGGCAGCGTTTGCGATCGGCCGCGCGTATGGCAGACATTGTACGACTATTTTGTCGGTGCTGCAGCAGCCTCTGCCGTGGCCGCTGCGGCAGCACTCGCACTCGGTGCTCGTGAACCTGGCGTAAAGTCGAAGCCGAACGGCTCGATGCGTTCGAACCGTACCACAGGCACTCACACTCACACCATCTAAAAACGAGACCAGCATGCGGCACGCTGTGATCACCGGAGCTTCCCAAGGCCTGGGGCGCGCGCTGATTGACGCCTTCCTGAAGCGCGGCCACAGTGTCAGCTTTTGCGCCCGGCGCCCGGACCGCATCGATGTGACGGTCGCCGAACTCACTTCGACAGGCTTTGGCGAGCGGGTCTTCGGATACGTTGCCGACGTCACAGTTCGAGCCGAAGTCGCGGGTTTCTGGCAGGCGTTGAGCGCTCGCTTCGGTCCGGTGTCCGTGTGGATCAACAATGCCGGCTATGCACGCGGCGGCCCATCATTCTGCGAACTCCCCGACGTGGAATTCGCGAACATGCTCGCAACCAACCTGTTAGGCACCGCAACGGCCTGCAAAGTCGCACTTGCCGGACTGCACACGCAAGGCTCAGGATCGCTATATAACATTGTCGGTGCGGGTGCTGATGGCCGCTATGTACCGGGCATGCTCGGCTATGCGACCACCAAGTGCGCTTTACAATTCCTGACCAGCGGGCTCGCGGCGGAGCATCAAGACAAGGCGGTGATCATTGGCACGGTCAGTCCTGGTCTCGTGCTGACCGAGGCGGTGGCGCGTGAGCTGGCGCGCGTGCCGACCGCGATGCGCTCCGCCCGCCTCATGCGCATGAATATGATCGCGGAGCTCCCGGTGACCAGCGCCGAGTGGATCGTGGATCGCACCACGGATAACAAGCGCAACGGCGCACGCCTCGTGTGGTTGACTCGCCGTCGGCTGTTAGCGCGCCGACTCTTCGGGAGTTTCAAACCCCGTGACGTAGCAGAAAAATGGGCCAGGTCGGGCGTGGTCCAGACGACGACGCCCAAACAGTCCTAACCGATGCTGGCTTGCTTCATCAAGGACTCGGTGTCGTAGCGGGTCTGATGCGGCGCGCCGGCGACGCGACGTATCAGAGCGTCACGCTCACGCTCCAATTCGGCAGCAATTTCGCCGGTCGGCACGAAATTGTGTATCTCCGTGCGGTTGAGAACTTGCCGCAGCTCCAGCAAATGCTCCAGCGTCGTGACTCGGTCGCGCAGAATCCAAAGCTCCGCAAGCAGAGCGGTATTCATTCGCATGATATCGTCGAGTTCTTTGCGGCCCAGATACGCACGTTTCGGCCGCTCTACAGTTCGTGCCATAACCAACACACCCCTGTCAGGCAGGCTTGCGACCGCGAGTTACCCATGGATAGCCGCGCTGCTCCAACGCGAACTCTTCTACCTCCACGAAACCAGCGTCACGCATCATATCCGCCAAATTCGCCATCCCCGCCACGCTGAAATAGGGTTCTGCACGGTTATCGGTTTCCCAATCCAACACCACGCCCTGCAGGGGACTCACGGCACGGAATGGCGGCGGATCGTTGATCAGCATTTCACCACCGGGCGTCAGAATCCGATACATTTCGCAGATGACATTTGCGCTCACCGTCGGCGGCATTTCGTGATGCAGCGCATAGGAAATCACGCCGTCGACACTTCCATGGGCTTCGTCGACGGCGCAGGCATCTTCCTGTCGAAACGCAATCTTCAGTCCTAACATCTCACTGATGAAGTGTCCATTTTTTAGTAGCGCGGCAGACAGATCGCCGCCGATCAATTCCGCGTTCGGGAACTGCTGCCGGCATACGCTGAGCGTCGTCGCCCCGCCACAGCCGGGTTCGTAGATACGCCGCGGCTCACGATTGCGGAACAGTTCGATCACGCGGGCCCGCTGCCGCTGGATGCCGCCACCCACGTCAACTGCCGCGTAGCCGCCTTGCGCGAAGACGTGTGGCCCGATGCCGGCGGCGAACATCGGCATGGCCAGGTCGTAACCGTCCCAGCCCCCTGGCTCAAGATGCCACTCGATGCCCTCGTACCAACGCGGCATCTTTAGCGCGGGATTCAACTTAAGACGCGAATGATCTTTCGGCTGACGAGCGCTAACAAAGTCCGCCCAGTCCGCGCGTTTTGCTTCCACTGCCGGTATGGCACGCAGGAAATTTTCCTCGGCCACCCAGCGCTGATAGAAGCGGTTAAACCGATACGCTTGAGAACGCTCCACGACGTCACGGGTACGTTTAATGCGACGCCGCCACTGCGTTGGCGACACGTCGGTCTTCCACTCTACTGCAAGCTCTTGTGCTTCCGGCTGACCGGCGAAATCTGTTTCTGCCTTATCGCGTAAAACAGAACTCGAGTATTTCTGCAGCGAACCCAGGAACTGCAGTCCCGAGCGGCCACGCTGCTTTAAATCGATCACTTTGCGCCTCCTTTGTGATCAAGCTCAACCCAGAACTGCGACAAGGCCACATTTAACTCGTTTGGGGCTTCCAGCGGAAGTAGTCGCCCGGCAGCGTCAATTCTAACGACCCGGCCGCTCGGTAGCGCCGCCGCCAGTTTATCGGCCGCATCGACCGATAGCACAGAGTCACCTCGGCCGATCGGCAACAGCACGGGAATCTTGATCGCGGCAGGCAGTGTGGCCGGGGACGGAAAGTCGGTGGTTGTCAGAAACGCCACGTGCGACTCGTAGGAGGTTTGCTCAAACATGGTCTTGTATCGAGCACGCGCCACGAGTGAAGCTCCAGCGTCGACAATGTATTCATTGAAGCGGCGAAACAGCATGTCTTTGCCTTCGATTATGAGATTTCGCGCGTTTTCCGCCCGGTATTTCGCCATCGCAGGATCCAGGGTGCCGACGCCGAAGCCCGTGCTGATTAATGCCAACGAGCGAAATCGTCGTGGCTGTTTCAGGTAAGCCAGTGCTGCGATATTTCCGCCGGCGCTCACGGCCACCACATCCACCGGTTCGCGAATTTTCATGGCGTCGAGAAATTCAATCACCTCGTCCGCATATCGGCTGAAGTCGACCCGCCCACCATGCATGGGAGAGGAGAAGCCAAATCCCGATAGATCCGGCGCCAGACAGTAGCGCCTTGCACACAGCTCGTTAAGCTGGTCGAGCCACAGACGTGAATCCAGCAGCAGCGCATGAATAAAAATAACCGGTGGTCCCTGGCCGGCGTGCCGATAGAAAATAGTGGCATCCGAAAGTTCGACGAATCCACTGCGTACTGGCGCGGCGATGGCGATCGGCACCTGAAAACCGCTCGCTGCCAGCGCGATCACCGCAGTAGTCATACTGGCTCGAGCGACAATATTTGGCAGGTTCATGTCTGGCCTCCAGTTAGGTCGCGGGTCTCGGCACACCCGGCGCGTGCGTGGCCGTTAGCTTTTGATCGGTCAGATCGTAGCGCCGCAACAGCAACAACGACAGCGAAAACGTTAATACCGGAATTCCGACCATCGAAATCATTACCGCGGTCGCAGCGCTCGCGGGCTGTGCTTCCAGAGGGAGGTTTTTGTTGAATCCCATCCAGTGCAGCAGAGCGCCAAGCAAAATGGGTCCCATCGAGTAGCCGAGGCGCTCGATAAAGACATATACGGAGGTGAACATTCCCTCGCGGCGCAGTCCGGTGCGGCGGTAGTCATAGTCGACCGCATCGATCCATACCACCTGGCCGAACAACAGCACCGCCGATGCAAACACGCCCATGAATATGGGACGGGTCAGGAACACTAGCATTGACTCCTGCGGCCCGGCCGCCAACCATGTTAGCGTGATCGCAATGTAGCCGATTACACCAATCATGAATCCGGTGCGCTTTTCGACTTTGCGTGCCAACGCGCGCCATCCCGCGAGGCTCACGATAGTAGCGACACCGACCACGACGCCGTACAGACCCATGAGTTGGAAATCGTGTTTCATCACGGTAGTAACGAAATACGCCAGCGTGCTTGCATGTGCCGCGATGCCGATGAACTGCAACACCTTGACGCCCATAAGTATTGCGAATGGCCGATTCTGCAATGCCGAGCGCCATTGCTCACGCATCGACAGATGGTGCGGAATGAACTGCCGCGTGCGCGCTGAGCTCGTGCCGAGAAACGTCAAAAGCATCGCCCCAAAAACCAATGCGCCGAAAATCATTCCCATCTGCGAAAAACCGCGCGCACTGCGGCCCAGTGACCCGAGCGCTAGCGGCGCGAGCGCGCCACCCGCGAATGAACCGAGCGTCATGAAGATCACACGACTGGACATGATCGAGATGCGCTCTTGATGGTCACCAGTCATTTCGATCGGCATCGTTAGGTAGGGAACATTAAATACGGTGAAGCCGATGGAATAAAAAAGCAGCGCTAGAATTACCAGCGTAACGCGCATGGCATCGGACACATCGAGTGGAATATTGTAGATCAGTGGCAATGCCACACCGCATATGAAAGCACCGAGCAACAGATAGGGTCGCCGACGCCCCATCCGCGTGTGTGTTCGATCACTCAGATAGCCCATCAGGGGGTCGGTGAAGGCATCGAAAACCCGCGCGCCGGTCACGAGCGCACCGGCCAACAAGGGATCGAGCTTTACAATGATTGTTAGGCAAACCAGCACCAGCGCCGTGACCGTATTCATGTACGCGATAGTGCCCAGCGACCCGACGCCCCAGCACAGTTTGGTGAGCGTGCTCACCCGACTACCATCGGCAGAAAATTCCTTCATGTAGAACCCTGCAAAGACATCTGGCCACTTCAAGATTACAGGTGTGTTAGGGTTACGCAATAACCCCATGGTTGTTGTGCACCTGAGGCAACTCCTCCGGCCGCTCACTTGCTCGCGAATCCACCTATTCACAGTACCACGAGAAAGGCCTTGAATTCCGCACCGACTCCAATGTCTCGCATCGTCGTCGCAGCCTCGCTCGGCACAGTATTCGAATACTACGACTTCATGCTCTGCGGCAGTCTCGCAGCGTTTTTCGGTGCACTCTTTGTTTCCGCCCGGCAACAGCACGGCAGCACTATTGGCAAGCCTCGCGACCTTCGGGGCGGGTTTCGCCGTGCGCCCACTAGGAGCGCTCCTGTTCGGCCGCCTCGAGGACCGTGCGGGACGCAAGCAGACGTTGCTCATCACGATCACGTTGATGGGCCTGGCTACGGGCTCAATCGGCTTGCTACCGACTTTTGCGCAGGTGGGATGGTGGGCACCTGCGCTGCTCGTGACACTGCGTCTCGTGCGGGGATTGGCTCTGGGCGACGAGTTTGGCGGTGCTGCGTTGTACATCGCCGAACACTGCCCACCTGATCGCCGCGGTTACTACACATCCTGGATTCAAACTACCGGAACGATGGGTCTCGTGGCGTCGCTCACCGTCATTGTTAGCGCCCGCGCAGTGCTCGATGAGCGCTCGTTCGTCGAGTGGGGCTGGCGCATTCCTTTTCTCGGCTCCGTCCTGCTGCTCGGTGTATCGCTGTATGTGCGTTCGCGGCTCAGGGAATCGCCGTTGTTCGTGGCGGCAAAAGCGCGCGGCGAGTTGTCGGCCGCGCCGATTACCGAGAGCTTTGTGCGCCGTGGGAACCGGCCGCGAATCGTCACGGGCTGCTAGTCGTTTCGGCGGCGATGGCGCTCACCTAAAGTATACCGCGCAGTTCTACACCTTGGTGTTCATGCAGACTGCGCTGCAGCTGATTTTCACCACGTCGGCGATTCTCGGTGGCATCGCGATGACGTTGGGAATTCCGCTCTTCCTCGGTGCGGGCGCGCTTTCCGACCGCGTCGGCCGCCGCCCAGTGCTGTTAGCGGGCATGCTGCTCGCAACCGTGGTCGTCTGGCCCGCTTATCGGGCGTTGCAGACCATTGGACATCCAGCGATGGCGCAATCGGTCGCCGCCGCACCGGTCATCGTCTACGCGGCACCGGCGCGCTTCGCACCGTTCTCGAGCGTCTCGCCCGACGACGCCACCCTGGCGCGCGACCTGCTCGCCAAGCGGGGTATTTCCTATCGCAACGCGCCGGCGGCGGCGCCACCGGCGTGAGCGTACGCATTGGCGATACCACGTTCGGCGGCGTCGACGCCACGGCGATGCGCCACGCACTGGCGGTCGCCGGCTACCCGGAGCGCCCGAGCCTTGCGTTGCTGAGGAGTCCGCTCGAACTCGCCGGCACGCACCTCGTGCTGATCGCCCTCTTGTTTGGGCTCATTTCAAGCGCTGCCCTGACCTGCGGACCCGGCGCCGCCTTCCTCGCGGAACTGTTTCCGACTCGAATTCGTTACACATCGTTGTCTTTGCCCTATCACCTGACGAGCGCCTGGTTCGGCGGTTTTATGCCGCTCACGGCGACCTGGCTGGTGGCGCGCAGCGGCGACAATCTGGCCGGACTCCTCTACCCGATCACGGTCACAGCGACCTGTTTCCTCCTAAGCACGTGGCTGATGCGTGAAACTCGCGGCGAACCCATGTAGCGAAGCAGGAGCCACGTTGCTTTCCTGCAACGGACGTATACACAGCGCGAATACATCGACGCCGCCAATGCATTAAAGTACATTGAGATCTCGCGTACGATTTTAGATTGATGCTAAAATGACACACGGTGTTTTGACCGCGTCACTCAGAATGTAAAAGGATTGCCATGCACCGCCTGCTGCCGCTTGTTTCCAGGATCGCGTTTGCCGCCACACTCTGCATAGCCCTATCGAGCACCGCGATGGCTGCGCCGGAGCTGGAAGAAGTCACTGTCACCGCGCGTAAGCGTGTCGAGTCGCTGCAGGAGGTACCCATCACGGTCACCGCTTTTACGGCCGAAGCCATTGAGCGACGCGGCATTCGCAACGTGCAGGACGTCGCCAAACTTACGCCCGGCCTGAGCTTCGACAAGGGCTTCGCACCGCAGGATACGCGGCCGAACATTCGCGGCTTGCCGACCACGCGCGGCCGCCCGCCCATCGGTATTTTGTTAGATGGCATCGACATTTCGTCCGAGTCGATCGCAACGGCGGGCGGCAGCAGCTTGATGAATATGAAGCTGGTCGACGTCGAACGCATCGAAGTCGTCAAAGGGCCGCAAAGTGCCCTGTATGGTCGCGTCGCATTTGGCGGCGCGATTAATTACGTCTCACGCAAACCCAACACCAAAGAATTTGAGAGCAACATCGCACTCGATGTCGCGACCGACAGCCTTTACGAAGTGCGCGGCGCGGTGAATTTCCCGCTCGCCGAAGGACGGGCGGCACTGCGTATCAATGGGCTGTACTCAAAATTCGACGGCTTTTTCAAAAATTCGATTTCAGGTGCGGTCATCGGCGGCTGGGACACCAAAGGCGTCGCCGCGGCATTGCGCTTCAAGCCCGCTGACTCCGCAGACTTCACGCTGCGTTTGTCCTACTCCGATGACACCTCAGAGCCGCGCCCCTCGTATTACTTTGGCCAGGCCGTGGCCGGTCGGAACACGACGCTGGCCCTGCCTGCTAACGCCGTGGGATTGCGCCTCGGCGTAGCACCTGGTGGCGCGCCACTGCCTGCCACAATCCGCTACCCCTCGCTGGGACAAGTCCAGGGCGCAAACCAGGTTTTGCTGAGCGTCGATCCGCTATCAGGCAAGGACTACGTCGGCAGCAAGACCAAAGCCTTTGTGGCCAGTCTTGGCGGCGAGGTTGATTTTGGCTGGGGCAAGCTGACCTCGTTGACGGGTTACCTGAAGGCCTCGGCCCTGAGCCGCTCCGATGCCGACTTCTTCGGCGCAGCATCGACAGCGGTGACGTTTCCTACGCCCGGCGTCGCGGAGCCGTTGGCGGCTGCACAAGTCACGGATATCGACACTGACGCACGCCAGATCAGCCAGGAGCTGCGTCTGGGTCGGTTGGACGGCAAAGGTTTTCGTTGGGCACTCGGCGCGCTCTACTGGAAAGAAAACTACGACAGCGTCAACGCGTCGATCTTCATCAGCGGGTTTGCGCGTAATCCGCCGATACCGGCGGCGACTTTCCCGGCCGGCTGGTCCGCCGGGCGTGAGATCCAGGTTCGCGGCACGTTGGCCGGCGACCTCAACACGCGCAACACGACGCACACCTCTGCGTACGTTATCGCAGAATACGACCTCACGGATCAATTCAATCTCAGCGCGGAAGCACGCTACGGCCGCGAAAAATTCTCGTATCTCTTTGGTCGCCCCATCAGTCCTAACGTCTCAGCAGTGGGCGTCGTGCTTCCAGCCACGTTTGCGGGCGTAACGTTCACGCCCGCTTCGTCAACAAACTATTTCGCGCCCAAAGTGACACTCAACTACAAACCGCGTCCAGGCGCGCTACTGTATGTGACCGCCTCCAAGGGCGTGAAGCCGGCAGGTTTCCTCAACGTCGGCGTAGTGTTCAATGCGGCCGATGCCAAGTACAATTCAGAAGTCCTTTGGAATTACGAAGCGGGCTTCAAAACCTCGTGGCTCGATGATCGGCTTCGTCTGAACGGTGCCTATTTCCACATGATCTACAAGGATCGCATCTCGCAGCAGCTGGTGCCCGATTCACGCAGCCCGCAGGGAGTATCAAACTTTGTCACTAACCTGGGCGAGGCCAAGGTTGACGGCTTTGAGCTTGAACTGAGCTCGGCGCTGACCGAGAACCTTACGTTGTCGGCTGCCTACACCTATCTTGATCCACGCTTTACGCAGGCTGAGGTGCCCACCGTCGCAGCGCTGACCATCGCCGGCGCAGGCAATTGCCGCGTTGGTACGCTGGGACTTCAGACCGTGTGCTTCAGCAACACCAACGGCAAGCAGCTTGAACAGTCTGCCAAGCACGCGCTCGTTTCAACACTTGCCTACAGACATGACCTTTCCAACGGTTGGAAACTCAACGGCGAACTTGCCGCCCAGTACCGCAGCAAGCGCTTCCTATCGCCGGATAATTTGGTCTGGATACCGTCTTATACCAATGTGGACGCGCAGATCGGATTCGCTGCTGAGAAGTATTCGGTATTGCTGTATGTCACGAATTTGCTGGATAATAACAAGGTCCAGTCGGCTCAGTCATACGGCGATCCGTTCATCGCATTCCCGGTTTCCCCGCCCGTGTTAGCCTACACCACCTATCCCGCGGATCCGCGCCAGGTGGGAGTGCGCCTAAACTACCGATTCTAACGCTTCACCGGTTCTAACACGTGAGAGTGAGCCGCGGTCTGATGCGTGTCGCGCGATTCACAGCGATCGCAGTCGCCATTGCTGCCGGGGCTTGCCCTTCTATGGCGACGGCCAGCGAATCGCCGACGCAGCAGTTCATGTCAGACGCGCAGCTTTTCGCACGGTATGCGCCGCCGCCCTCGCAATTCGTCACTGTGGACGGCGTGCCGCTGCACTTGCGCGATGAGGGACAAGGTCCGCCGTTCATTCTTCTGAACGGGCACCTCGGCAGTCTGCACATGTGGGATGCGTGGATGCCGGTGCTAACGCGTCGCTTCCGAGTGATTCGCTTCGACTATCCCCCGTACGGCCTGTCAGGGCCGGATCCGTCGGGCGTTTATTCCACTGCGCGTGCGGTGGATCTGTTAGGTAAGCTCGCCGCTCAGCTGAAACTTAAACGTTTTCACGTTGGTGGCACTTCAAATGGGGCGCTGGTCGCGGTCTTCTACGCCATTGAGCACCCGGATCGCGTTGATCGACTGGTGGTCTCGACCCTTCCAGCCAGCCGTCCCCCGCGACGGACGCCAAGTCCGGCGATGATCGCGGCGGTCGCGGAGTCGGGGCGCTTGGCGCCGTTTCAGCCGCGCGAATTCTTCGACGCTTTTCTGCACGACATCATGGCTAACGACGCGGTCATTACGCCGCAACTCGTTGATCGCTATTTTGACATCAACAATCGCCCAGGCGCCAAGGCGTGGGTCGACGCATACATTCAGACGCAGTACCAGCTGTGGGACAGCATAGACATTACGAAACAGTACGCGCGCCTGACCCGGCCAATATTGATTCAATGGGGTGCCGACGGCGTGGTGCTCCCTGAGCAAATTGGCCGTGACGTGGCCGCCTTGTTTGTCAATGCGCCCACGACCCTGACGCTTTATCGCGGCGCCGGGCATTTGCCGATGATCGAGCAGCCTGAGTTGACGGTCCGCGAAGCAGTCCGGTTTCTGCGTCGCGGCGAGCGGTGAGAATCTGGCTGTTAGCTGCGCTGTCCGCGCTTGAGCTGTTCAGCGGAAAAATTGCGGGCACAGTCGGACCCGTACCACCTTGCGATACCGCCAGCGCAGATCACTGCGGCTTTGATCGAGCGGAGGATCTTGCTGCGCTGCCCGGCACACACTGGCTCGCTGTTAGCCAGACGTCACTGACTTCGCCCCTTGTACTGCTAAACATGCGCACCGGCTCGCGAGTGCCGGTGAACGCTGCGCAATTCAGCAATCCGGCGGCGCGCAGCGCGAGCCGCTGCTCGGGGCCGCCCGTTGCGTTCGATGCTGGCGGCATCGATGCAAGGCGGGTGCATGGAAAGGTCTGGATCGCTGCGATTAACCGTGCGACACCGCAGCGAATCGAGTTGTTAGTCATGGAGACCGCGTGGCCGCAGCCAAAGGTCAGTTGGCGTGATTGCATCGGCGTGCCGCCGGAATATGCGCTCAACGACGTCGCGCTCGCGCCCAACGGCGATATTTATGCGACCCACATGTTTGCACGCCCGGAGTCTGCGACGGAAACTCAGCAATTACGCACGAAATTTTTCGCGGCCGCGGCCACCGGCTTTGCGCTTCATTGGAGCGTCCAGGGCGGATGGCGGCCGATGCCAGGATCAGAGCTGTCGTTCGCTAACGGAATTGCCGTGTCCGGCGACGGCCATTGGCTCGCCGTAGCCGGCACATTCGATCAGGCCGTTCTGGTCGTCAATCTGCCGCGTAGCGACATCCGTCGCGTTCGCGTAGCTCTGCAACCCGATAACATTACGCCGTTCGGCCGCTCGAGCTTCATTGTGGTCGGCCACACGGGTGTGCCGGTCACGGGCATCGATCCGTGTCGCAATCCGCAAGCCAGGCCGTGTGGTTTTCCATTTTCTGCCGCCAGGATCTCGGCACCTAGCGGCGCGGTCACACCGATCTATACCGATGATGGCAACGCGACGCCGGGCGCGTCGGTCGCGGTCCTCGACGGTCGGATGCTGTATCTCGGCAGCGCGTTCGGAGATCGTGTCAGCGTGCGGGTACTTGGCTCAGCGAGCTGGCGAAGCGGTCGAGTTCGGCGTTAAAACGCGCCGCCTCCTCGACGAAAGTTGAATGCCCCGATTCGGCATACACCTCGAGGCGCGCACTTGCAATTTTGCTAACGAGGTTGCGCACCTGTATTTCCGGCACGCTCGGATCCTGGCCACCCAGCACCACCAACAGTGGCAGGTCCAGCCGTCCGACGAGGTCCGTGTTGTCGAGCCGTTTGGCTCACATCGCGATCCGGGCATAGTTTGGCATCATCAGATAGGCGGCATAACCGCGATCCACAGCGGCTTGCGGCAGCGGCGCCGCTGACATCGCTGCCATGAATTGTCTGGCGCCAGCCTGCAGCGCTTCGAGGTCACCGGTCGGCAGAGGCCCGTTGGAAGCCAGCCGTGGCAGCAGCCTACCGTGACTGCCGACTAACACCACGCCGCTAACATATTTCGGTCCATACTCGCGCACGTAGTCCATGGCGACGTAGCCACCAAACGACCAACCTACCAACAGCGGCTTATTGAGAGCCAACGCTGTAATGACCAACTGCGCATCGTCGACCCAGGGCTTGGAGCCCAGATACGCCTCGGTCTTCCACGGCTTACCCGAGCCGCCGTGGCCGCGCATGTCCATCGCGACCAGCCGACAGCGGGCGGCCAGCGTCGCATCGCGCAATTGCGGGATGAAGCTCATATAACTCTGGTAGGCACCATGCAACATCAGCAGCGCTCGACCCTTAGGATTGCCCGCCACGGCGACGTTGAGCGGTACCCCATCAGGCGCGATCACCTGGTGAAACTCGATGCCGCCCGGTTGCACATCAGCGGCTGTTGCTGTGGGGGCGCTCGGAGCTTGTGCACCGTGAACCGCGATGCCCATATCTGTTTCGGGCATTTGTTAGTCGCTCTACCAATCCAAGTTCACTCTGATTGCTACGTATCTCCGGAACGAAGAGTTCGCCGATTGTTGCAAAGGATCTCAAATTGCAAGATTGAGTGAAACCTCGCAACCAATTCGTCACCTTGTGCCAGTTCGTTCTTTGGAACGCACGAAATTGAGACGATGACAAATGCTATTGCACCAAAACTACTCGCGACGAATGTGTAACTGGTTTTGCGCAATTTAGTCTCCCGCCAAGTCCCACTGGTACGCCAAATTCAATATACCCACACTCTCCGTGCATCATTTAGGATACCCGCCCCGACACTTCGTCGGGTTCAAAAAAACTGGAGATCAGCATGATTCTGCTCACGGGAATTACCGGCAACATCGGTGGCGCGACCGCACGGGCCCTGCTCGCGAACGGCGCGCGCTTCCGGGCACTGGTGCGCGACGTCGG
>JANLTW010000018.1:0-9841 GCA_031363155.1 Gammaproteobacteria bacterium
ACGGCAGCATCGCGGGCGATCACGTGCGACTGATTGATTTCGACAACGTGCAAGCGAACAACTGGTTCGCGGTCAATCAATTCACGGTAATCGAAGGTCAGCATAATCGGCGACCGGACATTGTTATCTTCCTAAACGGACTGCCGTTAGGGTTAATTGAGCTGAAGAACGCCGCAGATGAGAACGCAACGATCTGGAGCGCTTACGCCCAGCTCCAAACCTACAAAGCCGAGATTCCCTCGCTTCTGCACTACAATGCGGCGCTGGTCGTGAGCGACGCCTTGCAGGCGCGCATCGGATCCCTGACTGCGAACCAAGAGTGGTTCAAAGTCTGGAGGACAATCGACGGCGAGGGCGACCCACCTAAAGCGGCGCTGGAGCTGGAAGTCCTGGTGCGCGGCGTGTTCGAGCGACGGCGGTTTCTGAATCTGCTGCATCATTTCATTGTCTTCGAGGAAGACCCAGACTCGGGGGCGCTGCACAAAATCATCGCGGGATATCATCAGTTCCATGCGGTGAATGTGGCCGTGAACGAGACTTTGCGCGCCAGTGGTATGTTGGACGCGGACTCTGTGCGTGATGTCTCCGGTACCTATACACCTGTTCGCACGCAAGATGCCAATCACCTAGGTAAACCAGGCGACCGTCGCGCTGGCGTGGTCTGGCATACGCAGGGTAGCGGAAAGAGTTTTTCCATGCTTTTCTACGCCGCACGGATGGTGCGGCATCCCGCTATGCAGAATCCCACACTGGTCGTACTAACGGATCGAAACGATCTCGATGATCAACTGTTCGGCCAATTCCAGCGCTGCGCGGATATCCTTGGGCAGACTCCCGTGCAGGCTGAAGGGCGCGAGCAGCTTCGCATGTTGCTGAACCGCGCCAGCGGTGGCGTGATATTCACCACCATTCAAAAATTCATGCCCCCAAAGAGTGAAAATGGGGACGAGGCGATGCCCGCCTTGAGCGCGCGGCAGAACATCGTCGTCATCGCCGATGAAGCCCACCGCAGCCAGTATGGATTTGGCGGCAGGGTGAATGAGAAGACCGGCGAGATGTCCTACGGGTTTGCCAGCAACCTGCGCGACGCACTGCCTAACGCCTCGTTCATCGGTTTTACGGGTACGCCCATCGAGAAGGCCGACGCTAACACGCGAGCCGTCTTCGGCGATTACATCTCCATTTACGACATTCAGCGCGCCGTCGCCGACAAAGCCACCGTGCCGATTCTGTATGAAAGCAGAATTGCCAAGCTCAGCCTCAATGCCGCCGCCTTGCCCAAGGTCGATGCAGAATTTGAGGAAATCACCGAAGGCGAAGAGCAGACGAGCAAAGAAAAACTCAAGTCCAAGTGGGCTGCGCTTGAGGCGCTCGTGGGAGACCCGAAACGGATCGCGCTCATCGCCGCCGACCTGGTCACGCATTTTGAAAAACGCGTCGAAGCGTTGGACGGCAAGGCGATGGTCGTCTGCATGAGCCGTCGCATCTGCGTCGATCTCTACAACGCACTCATCGTGTTGCGTCCCGATTGGGCCAGCGCCAAAGACGACGATGCTGAAGCCGAAAAGGGTAAAGCCGGTGTCGTGAAAGTGGTGATGACAGGCAGCGCCGATGATGGGCCCGACTGGCAACCACACATCCGCAGTAAGGACAAGCGCCGCAAACTCGCGAACCGTTTCAAGGACAGTCGCGACCCGTTTCGCATCGTGATCGTGCGCGATATGTGGCTCACCGGCTTCGACGCCCCTTGTCTGCACACCATGTATGCCGACAAGCCGATGCAGGGCCACGGCCTGATGCAGGCTATCGCGCGAGTGAATCGTGTGTTCCGCGACAAGCCCGGCGGCCTGGTCGTGGACTATCTTGGGTTAGCCGATCAGCTCAAGCAGGCGCTCGCGACATACACCGAGAGCGGCGGCCAGGGTGATCCCACACTCGACATCGCGCAAGCAGTCGCGGTGATGCTGGAAAAGCACGGCATCGCCTGCGATCTCATGCACGGCTTCAACTGGGACAAGTGGACCACCGGCAAGCCTATCGAACGCCTCGCGCTCATTCCCGCCGGCCAGGAACACATCCTCGAACAGGAGGATGGAAAGAAGCGGTTCGTGCAGGTGGTCACGGAGCTGTCCAAGGCCTTTGCATTATGTGCCGCAAGCGATGCCGCAACCGAAATTCGGGATGACGTTAGTTTCTTCCAAGCAATACAGGCGGCGCTGAACAAAAAGACCAGCGACAACCGCCGCTCACCCGAACAGGTTGATGCCGCGATTCGCCAGCTCGTGTCCTCCGCCATCACCACCGACGGCCAGGTGATCGACATCTTCACCGCCGCTGGCCTGCCCAAGCCCGACATCAGTATTTTGTCCGACCAGTTCCTCGCCGAAGTGCGCGGCCTCAAGCACAAGAATGTCGCCGCTGAACTCCTGGAAAAATTGCTCAAAGACGAACTCAAGGTGCGTTCCAAGCGCAACCTCGTGCAGAGCCAGGTCTTCAGCGAGAAGCTCAAAAAAACGCTTAACGCGTACCACAATCGCGCCATCTCCACGATGCAGGTGCTCGAAGAGCTTATCAAGCTCGCGAAGGAGCTGGACGCGGCCACCAAGCGTGGCCACGACCTGGGCCTCACCGACGACGAAGTCGCTTTCTACGACGCACTCGCTGCTAACGAATCCGCCGTCGTCGCCATGGGCGATGAAAAACTGCGTGTGATCGCTGCGGAATTAATTACCAAAGTGCGCCAGAGCGTCACCATCGACTGGACACTGCGCGAGAGCGCACGGGCGAAGATCAAAGTGATGGTGAAGCGAATCCTGAACAAGTACGGCTATCCGCCGGATTTACAGGAGGAGGCGGTGAAGACCGTGCTGGCGCAGGCGGAATTGCTGTGCGCGGATTGGGTGGCGGCATAGGAATGGCGCGGCCGGTTCCAACGCGAATTTTTCACATCACAGCAATCGCGAATTTGGATGCGATCTGTCGTGCCGGGCAGTTGGTCTGAAAGAATGATCTCAAGGCTGCAGGAACGGTCCAGGTATCGATTGCGCATGAGTCGATCCAGGCAAGGCGCGCCGCGAAGGCAATTTCGGTCGCGCCTGCCGGCAATGTGCATGACTACGTTCCTTTCTATTTCGCGCCACGCTCGCCCATGCTCAGTGCGATTCACCACGGACGCGTAGCCAATTGCACGCTTGGGCAGGAAGACATCGTGCATATTGAAAGCACTGTCGAAAGCATAGCGGAGGCCGGCAATCGCTTTGTAATTTTCCCAATAAGCGCTGCATACGAATATAGCGTTGCGTGTTTTAATTCCTTGGAAGGGTTGGAAGAAATTGATTGGCCTCTTTTCTTTGAAAGGCCGCTGGTTGGTGATTTCGCAAAGTATTTTTTCTCTCGACTGGATCCGCCAAGGCATGCGAGACGCGAAGATACGCGCAAGGCGGAATTCCTGGTGCATTGCGCCATGCCGCTAACTTTGGCCTCGCGAATCGGAGTCGCCACGGAGGAGAAGGGCGCCGAGGTAGCCAATATCCTTGCGCGAAATGGCGTAAAATTGCCGGTAACGACGCAACCCGATTGGTACTTTGGCGGACAATGAGCATGCCAATTCAGCTTGAACGCGGTGACTTACTCAAGCAAGAGCAGGTCGACGCTATTGTAAATACGGTCAACTGTGTTGGCGTGATGGGCAAAGGCATTGCTCTACAGTTTCGCAACAAATGGCCCAAGAACTATGACGCTTATCGTGCTGCTTGCGACCGCGGCGAAGTGCGCATTGGGGAAATGTTTATTTTCGATCTGGGCGGTTTGGTAAAGCCGAACTTCATCATCAATTTTCCGACCAAGCAGCACTGGAAAGGCAAATCACAACTCGAATACATTGTCGCTGGACTGCAAGACCTAACGCGCCAGGTTCGACAACTCGGAATTCGCTCATTGGCGATGCCCCCACTGGGATGTGGCAACGGCGGCCTTGATTGGGCCGATGTGCTGCCTGAAATTCAGACAGCGTTCCAGCCGTTGAATGATGTCCAAGTCGTTCTATTTGAACCTACGGGCGCGCCTGACCCTAAGACCATGGAAGTTCGAACCGAAAAGCCTCGAATGACTTTGGCGCGTGCTGCGATAGTTGCGGCGCTGGAGGTCTATCGTGATCTTGGCTATGGACTCAGCCGAATCGAAGTTCAAAAGCTGGTTTATTTTCTTCAGGAAGCGGGCGTCCCGTTCAGGAAAGTGGAATTTACTCGCGATCAATACGGACCCTATTCAGATGCGCTACGTCACGCATTAGAAAATATGGAAGGCCACTTCATCCGTGGTTTGGGAGACGGAGTTGTCGATGCTGAAATAGAGCCGACTCCATTCGCATTGGTCGAGGCAAACGCGTTCCTGAGTGCCAACGGCGAGGGGTCGCAGCTTGCGCGCTCTGTCGAGCGAGTAGCGGCGCTGATCGAAGGGTTTCAATCACCCTACGGGATGGAACTGTTAGCTACAGTTCATTGGACGGCGACGCGTTTACCGAAGTCGAATTCCATTTCTGAGGCATTGGCTGCAGTACGGCAGTGGAGTCCTCGGAAAGCATTGCTGATGCAGCCCGAACATGTTGCCGCAGCGTGGCAACGGCTAGCAGAACAAGGCTGGATCGCGCGCGAACCGCAGGCTGGTTTTGGCTAACCATAACCTAAGGAACCGGCCCAACACGGTCCAATGCTAGTTGCAAGTATTTGGAATCAACCAGTGATACGCGGTGGCAGCGTCATTGATTTGTTGTAGCTAACAAAGAAATGGCTGCTTTTTCACGCTACATCGGTATCGACTACTCGGGCGCGGAGACGCCGACGTCCAGTCTGAAGGGCCTGCGCGTTTATCAAGCGGTTCAAAAGGCGGACCCCGAGGAGGTCCAGCCGCCACCGAGTCCGCGCCGGTACTGGACGCGCAAAGGAATTGCCGAGTGGTTGGCAATGATCCTGCGTGAGAATATGCCGACCCTCGTTGGCATGGATCACGGATTTTCATTTCCGCTTCGCTACTTCGAAGTGCATCGCCTGCTCCCCGATTGGCCCGCGTTCCTCGACGACTTTCAGCGGCACTGGCCCACCGATGACGATCACATGTACGTTGACTTCATCCGCGATGGTGTCGACGGCAACGGCGGTGCGCGAACTGGCAGTGCACGGTGGCGCCGTTTGTCGGAAGAGCGCGCGGGCTCAGCGAAATCCGTGTTTCACTTCGATGTGCCAGGCTCGGTCGCGAAATCCACGCATGCAGGGATTCCATGGCTGCGATATTTGCGCCGCGAGTTGGGCGAGCGAGTGCACTTCTGGCCGTTCGATGGATGGCAGATTCCGACAGGCCGATCCGCAGTTGCTGAGGTTTACCCTTCTTTGTGGCGACACGCTTATCCGGTGAACGGGCTAACAGCAGATCAGCACGACGCGTACACCGTAGCGGCGTGGATGCGCGATGTGGCTATCGACGGCCGATTGGCAAGATTTTTGGACCCCAGTTTGAGCGCGTCGGAACGCGCCGTCGCCGGTGTTGAAGGCTGGATATTGGGCGTGAGGTGATGCTACCTGATTACCAATAAAATGCTGCGTCGCAGCACTCGTAGATTGCCTAAAAATGTCCGATAAATCTAATTATCGACAGAAATACGTTGATGTATCGATTTAGTGCCCTATAACTAGAGGCCTGTCCAGCAAGGTGCATTCGTTTGCAGGTCGTGCCCCAATGTTAATTCGTTACTCATTCTCCAACTTCCAGAGCTTCCGCGAACCGGTTGAGGTGTCCCTGGCGCTCAACGGCAAGGTTCCGCAATCGGGTTGGGAATCCCTGTCTCCATCCGGTCATCGTTTATCGACCGTGATGGGTGTAATCGGCCCCAACGGTGCAGGCAAGACCGCACTGCTGAAGCCAGTGGTTTTCGGCGCCTGGTTCATCGCCCATTCGTTTCAATCGAAGCCCGACGCGCTAATTCCATTGGTTGCGCACTTCTCGGAACCTAACGAACCGAGTGAATTTGAGTTTGAAGTGGATGATTACGACGGTCGATTGTGGCGCTATGTGCTCCGGGCAACGCGCGAGCGAGTGTTGCACGAAGCCTTGTACCAAATGAAAGAGCGCTACAAATATGTGTTTGTTCGCGATTGGGATAAGGCATCTAACAGCTATCGGATCAAGCAACAGAATTTCGATTTCGATCCAACGGAAGCTAGGAAGGTTCGCCCGAATGCGTCGCTGATTTCAACGGCCGCGCAGTATGGTGTGGAGCTCGCAAAGTACCTGGCCGATTTGGCGGTGCAATCCAATATTGTTGTGTCGGGTCGATTGCCCTATCGCCCAGAAATCGAACTGGCGAATGCGGCTCAACATTTCGCAGCTAACAAGGAACAACAGAAGGAAATGGTGCGACTTCTGAAGTCCTGGGACCTGGGTCTGAGTGATGTGCAGCTTCGCGAGATCAGGGTGCAGGGATTGGGCGAGGAGTCCAAGAAAATCTGGTTTCCATTTGGCGTTCACGCGTCTCGCGAGGGTAAGTCACATACTTTGAATTTTCCGGACGAATCCAGCGGTACGCAAAGCGCGTTTGTCTTGTTGTCCCGGCTGTTGCAAACACTGACTATCGGCGGTCTGGCGGTTATTGACGAATTCGAGAGCGATCTGCATCCGCACATGCTGGAGCCTATTCTGGATCTTTTCGCGAATCCGAAAACCAATCCTAACAAGGCGCAGTTGCTCTTTACCTGCCACGCCACGGAAGTCCTGAGTCTGCTGCACAAGTCGCAAATCATGCTCGTGGAAAAGAACGATCCTTGCGAAAGCAGTGCCTGGCGCATGGATGCGGTCAAAGGCATTCGCAACGACGACGATTTCTATTCCAAGTATATGGCTGGTGCCTACGGCGCAGTGCCGCAGCTCTAAAGAAAGCGCGCGGACGTGTGCTGGTTCTGCATCGCCTATTGGAATTGATAGGTGTTTGATCCACCCTGTGAACAGAATTCAAAATCAAAAAAAAGTTCGACTACGTTCACGGAAGTCCAGCCAGGTATTTCAATGTGCGGGGGTAACTATGCGGGTAACCGCATTTTTTGTCTCAGAAATCATTCGAGGATTCAGAGACTTAGGCGGCCGATGTGACTGCCACCCTCGCCGATAAGACCAAGCTGTCGCGCGAGACTCTGTATCGCACGCTCTCGGAGCGAGGCAACCCGCGTCTCGATACGCTCACCGCAATTTTGGCGGCTTACGGCATGCACTTGAGCGTACGGTCGACCGTGAAATCACGCGCGCGACGTGGAGAGCCAAGGGTCGCGCACGCTTGAACTGAGAAATATTGGGCGTTGGTGACCAGTGCGGGTCAACATCGGCAGTCTGATCCTAACGGCGGCTTCCCGGAAGGCAATCCGACAGCAGCCGCCCCGAAGCGGACGTTTGTTGTGGCGCGTGCTGGGCTAGCATAGAGTGCTAAGGAGCCTACAATTTCGAGGGCACCCTATGCTCCGCATGCTTATCGTTTCGCTCATCCTTGTCGCGGCACAACCCACCGGCGGTAACGCCGGGAATTCGGCTGACCACAACCAGAAAGCGATTCTCGTGACAGGCGCCAGCACAGGTATCGGTCGAAAAATCACAGAACGACTGGCGGCGGATGGATATTTCGTCTATGCCGGCGCTCGCAAGGAAGCCGATCTCCAAGCACTTGGAGCCATAAAGAACGTGCAGGCCGTGCGTCTGGACGTGACCAAACCCCAGGACATCGACGCCGCGGTTGAGACCGTGACGAAGGCCGGGCGCGGTTTGTATGGACTCGTCAATAATGCCGGGGTTGTCACCATTGGACCCCTGATCGACACAACGCCTGAGGAATTCGATCTCATGATGCAGGTCAATGCCTATGGTCCATATCGCGTGACCAAGGCCTTCGCACCGCTGATCGTTGCTCACCGTGGTCGAATCATCAACATCGGCTCGATCAGTGGAATTCTCAACGATCCCGACGGTGGGGCTTATCAGATGAGCAAGCACGCTCTTGAGACCTTCAGCGTTACGCTGGCGCAGGAACTGGCCCCGTCTGGCGTGCAGGTCAGCATTATCGAGCCGGGCGGTTACAAATCCGACATCTACAAGAATGAGGTTGAGCGATCAGGCACGGGCAAGCAGTACGTGGATGAATGGACGAAGCTCAAGGAGCCCGATGAAGTGGCGGCCGCAGTCGAGTCGGCGTTGTTTGAGCCGAGGCCAAAGCTGCGTTATATGGTGGTTCCGATCCAGGAGCAGGCCGAGATCACCATCAAAGCGCAGATCGAGCAGCTTGTTCAGCTCAACGAGGGACAACGGTACACTTACGATCGCGCGACGCTCATCAAAATGCTCGATGCTGCGCTCGTGGGAGCGCGACCGCGATCGAAGTAACCAAAGAACTATCCTGAGCGTCGCGTCGCCAAACACTTCGTGGCGCTAGCCGGCCAAAACCGGTCAGTCAACTCACCGAGACGCCTGCCCAAGAGCTACGGTTCGAGCGCCCCCGGCTTTGTTGCGAATCCGTAAGTGTTGTGGACATGCATTGAATACTGACCACACAGGCCAGCTCGCAGTCGACAAGGATCAACGACTTGCAAAGCCGATCGGCGTCCAATTGCTGCGCCCGTCCACAGAGCGAGCGCTATTCGGTCCGTTCGATGTTCTTCAACTGCTTTTCGCGAGCGTGATGCTTCACCTGAGCTAACACAAGTTGCATCAACTGTTCTGGCAAGTATCCGTAAACGTATTCGCCCGATGCGGTGGGCCTGATGTCAGGACCGGGCCAGGCAAATTGATTGAGTTCTGTGGTGATGATCCAGGATCGTTCGGTATCGAGTCCGAGACGAATTTTGGTCGCGCGCGGAATTTCTATTCCGTGCTCGTCCTTCAGTGGCGGCGTATGTGTAATCGGCAGGACATAGGCGATCGTTTCACCCGACCTGTTGATGCGTGTCAGGATGACGGCACAGGGTCGATCCTTGCTGCCGTCCTCGCGGCCGAGGCGCGCCTCATTCCACCAAAGGTAGGCATAACGAATGACCTGACCCGGTTGCGGAAGGGTAGGCGCCATTTGTTAGCAGTCACGTCATCTCGTGATTGTAGCGAGCGGCTTCGTCAGAAATCTTCACCTCGTCCAGCGCTCGCAGTTCTTCATCGGTGAGTTTGGAAACGGGCATCGCGCGACGATCCAGGCTACGCAGGCGTTGATATTCCTCGGCCGAGAGCAGCACGACATCGTCGCGCCCATGGCTCGTCACGATCACCGCTTCGCGATGCGCGACCCCTCGCAAGCGGCCGAACTGGCGCTGAAATTCACTGGCTGGCACTCGCGTCATGATGGATACCCGACGGCGTATTATAATTTCTGAATTATACGTAATTTACAAAATATACGCAATATCGTAGGGCGTCAGCCCGAATTCTGGTCATGTTTAGAGCGGCACCAATGTCTCCTGGCCGATTTAAGTTAAACGAGCTGCACGTTGTAGACAACGCACGGACAGCCGCCCGCCACCCTAGTGTGGACAGGCATCGAATATTGACCACACTGGTTAGCTCGCAATCGACGAGGATCAACGACTTGCGATGCCGATCGACGTCCAATTGCTGCGCCTGTCCACAATCTCAGTCGATGTCCAAAATAGAACTAGCGCCGGGCAGTTGTAGCCGGTTGTCCTAACTTGTCGGCGAGCCACAACTTGATCAATGACTGCCGAGTTACGCCCAGCCGGCTTGCTTCACGATCAAGCGAGCTGACCATCCACGACGGAAAATCGACGTTGACCCGCTTCGCATCAGTACCGATACGCTTGGCCTTGCG
>JANLTW010000098.1:0-53378 GCA_031363155.1 Gammaproteobacteria bacterium
TCGCTCTACTACAAGATGGCCGAGCGCATGAACTGCATCCAGAACCAGCTAACAACCCAGAATCGCGTGCTGATCCAGCGCAAGGTCGCGGCCTTCATCATTACCGGTGGCCAGGACAATGTGCAGGCCGTGGCCGGCCAGCAACTCGGATTTTTTGCCGAGCTCGGTTTTGTCTTTCCGCCGTTTCCCTACGTGGCACACTCGCTCGGCTGGACGGCCGAAAACATGGAACGCAATGTCGAGTACGTGCAGAGCCACGACGAGCTGCGCGCAGGCACGCGTGCGCTGGTCGATCGCTGCGCACAGACCGCGCGCGAACTGCGGGCTGGCGAGCCGGACCCGGACCCGAAAATCGCGCGTGGCGGGCGCAAGGCCCACGGCACGCCTTAGCTACCGGCGGCGTGGCCTGGGCTCTTATTCGCGCCCTTTTTGGGGGTGGTCAGAGGCTCCTGCCTGTGGCTAGCAAATAACATAACGTCTTGATCTTGGGGAGATTTCCTGATGGATGCCAATACCTGGCTGTGGCTCGCAATTGCCGCGGGCGTGCTTGCCGTTTTGTACGGCGTGGTTGCAAGTATTTCGATTCTGGCGCTGCCGACCGGCAACGCGCGCATGCAGGAAATCGCCGCCGCCGTGCAGGCCGGCGCGAAGGCCTACCTCAATCGCCAGTACGCCACGATCAGCGTGGTCGGCGTCGTACTGTTCCTGATCATTGGCCTGACGCCGCTCGGCTGGCCCACCGCAGGCGGTTTTGCGATCGGCGCGATTCTCTCCGGTCTCGCCGGCTATATCGGCATGAACATCTCGGTGCGTGCCAACGTGCGCACCGCCGAAGCAGCTAACACCGGTCTCAACGCGGCCTTGCAGGTGGCCTTCAAGGGCGGCGCGATCACCGGCATGTTAGTCGTTGGCCTCGGCCTGCTGGGTGTCGCGGGCTATTTCATGGCAACCCGCGGCAGTCTGGGCGACGACGGCGCGCTGCACGCGCTGGTAGGCCTCGCCTTTGGCGGCTCGCTGATTTCTATTTTTGCCCGCCTCGGGGGCGGCATTTTCACCAAGGGCGCCGACGTCGGTGCGGACCTGGTCGGCAAGGTCGAAGCCGGCATTCCGGAGGACGACCCGCGCAACCCGGCGGTGATCGCCGACAACGTCGGCGACAACGTCGGCGACTGCGCCGGCATGGCGGCCGATCTGTTCGAGACCTATGCGGTCACGCTGGTCGCGACCATGTTGTTAGGTGGACTGGTCATGAAGGACGCCGGGATCAACGCGATTCTCTACCCGCTGGCGCTCGGCTCGGCCTCAATTGTCTCATCCATTTTCGGCACCTTTTTCGTCAGCACGAAAGAAGGCGGCAAGATCATGAATGCCTTGTACAAGGGCGTCATCGTGGCGGGAATCATTTCCGCGATCCTGTTCTGGTTCATCACCAAGTCCATCATGCCGGGAGATTTCAATGCGCTGTTCGGTTGCGCACTGATCGGCCTTGGCCTGACGGCGGCGATGATTGTCATCACCGAGTACTACACGGCGACTGAATACAGCCCGGTGCGCAAAATCGCCGAGGCGTCGCAGACCGGCCATGCGACCAATATGATCGCCGGGCTCGGCGTCAGCATGAAGTCGACCGCCCTGCCGGTCATCGCGGTTTGCATCGCCATCTGGGGCGCTAACGCGCTGCATGGGCTGTATGGCATCGCAATTGCCGCCACGGCGATGTTGTCGCTGACCGGCATGATCGTGGCGCTGGACGCCTACGGCCCCATCACCGACAACGCCGGTGGTATTGCCGAAATGGCGGGCCTCGACAAGAAAGTGCGCAACATCACCGATCCGCTGGACGCGGTGGGTAACACCACCAAAGCCGTCACCAAGGGCTACGCCATTGGTTCAGCCGGCCTCGCGGCGCTGGTGCTGTTCGCCGACTACACGCACAACCTGGAGACGCATCTGGCCGAAACCGGGCGGGCGATGGTTGAGTTCTCGCTGTCGGATCCGGCCGTCATCATCGGCCTGTTCATCGGCGGTCTGGTGCCCTACCTTTTCGGCGCCATGGCGATGGAAGCGGTCGGTCGTGCTGCGGGCTCGGTGGTCGTCGAGGTGCGGCGCCAGTTCAGGGAAATCAAAGGCATCATGGAAGGCACGGCCAAGCCGGACTATTCCAAGGCCGTTGACCTGCTAACAAAAGCAGCGATCAGGGAAATGATCGTGCCATCGCTGCTGCCGATTCTGGTGCCGGTGGTCGTGGCCTTCGGCCTCAATGCACTGATGGGTCCCGGCGAAGGCATCAAGGCCCTCGGTGGCTTGCTGATCGGCACCATCGTAACGGGTCTCTTTGTCGCGATTTCCATGTGCACCGGCGGCGGTGCCTGGGATAACGCCAAGAAGTACATCGAAGAAGGTCACTTCGGCGGCAAGGGTTCGGACGCGCACAAGGCGGCGGTGACCGGCGACACGGTTGGCGACCCGTACAAGGACACCGCCGGACCGGCCATCAATCCCTTGATCAAGATCATCAACATCGTCGCGCTGATGATAATCCCGTTGCTGTAAACGATGCCGGCCCAGGTCGGCTGCTGCAACGCAAGAACCCGGCTGTGCGCCGGGCTTTTGCTTTTTGGGCGCCGTACCTGAAACAATCGCCACCCGGGCCCGGTCTGATTCCAGGTCGGATGGCCCGACGACAACGCATTGCACACTTCAGGAGATTTCAGATGACCTCAACCAAGACTCTGCTCGCCGCCGCGATTGGCACCTTGATGCTGTCGAACATGGCACCCGCTGCCGACATGATGGACGCCGACAAGGCTGCCGCGACCGAGAAATGCTTTGGCGTCGCCAAGGCCGGTAAGAACGACTGCGCTGCCAATGGACATTCCTGCGCCGGGCAGGCCACGGCTGCAAACGCCAAAGAATGGATCAAGTTACCCAAGGGCACCTGCGAGCGCCTGGTCGGCGGTTCGCTGACTGCTCCCAAATAAGGTCCTTCCATACCTGACATGCCGGTCAGCAGTGACAAATCACCTGGCCGGCTAACAACCCAGGCCCTCCCGGCGCAAGCCGGGGTCGGCCTGCGGGCGGTACATCACGATGAATTCCTGAGCGCGCCACCAGCGGTCGGTTGGGTGGAAGCGCACAGTGAAAACTATTTCGCGCTGGGCGGCACCCAACCCTGGTACCTCGAGCAGATCCGCAGTCGTTATCCACTGTCACTCCATGGTGTCGGGCTGTCGCTGGGCTCGACCGATCCGCTCGATGCGACACACCTCGCACACTGGCGGCGACTGATATCCCGATTCGAGCCGGCGCTGGTGTCCGAGCATCTGTGCTGGAGCAGCGCCGGCGGAATTTTCAGCAACGATCTGCTGCCACTGCCTTATACCCGCGAAGCGCTGGATCACCTGGTGTCCCGGGTCGGCCAGGTGCAGGACGCGCTCGGCCGGCAAATGCTGATCGAGAATGTGTCGTCATATCTCGAATTCGAATCGAGTGAAATGCCGGAGTGGGAATTTCTCGCGCAACTGGCGCTGCGCGCCGGCTGCGGCATTTTGCTGGACGTCAACAATATCTATGTCAGTGCCTGTAATCACGGCTTTGATGGCCGCCGGTTCATCGACGCGATGCCGGCACCAGCCATCGGCGAGATTCACCTGGCCGGTCACAGCATCAATCGCATCGATGAGCGCCAGATTCGCATCGATACCCACAGCACCCCTGTCTGCGATGCCGTCTGGGAACTTTACCAATACACCATCCACAGGTTCGGGCCCGTGCCGACGCTGATCGAATGGGATCTCGACATCCCGTCACTGCCGGTGCTGGCGGCCGAAGCGGCGCGCGCCGACCGGCATGCGCGCCTGGCGTTAGCCGCATGACCGCATGTTAGGCGCACAGCAGAAATCGTTCTTAGACGCGCTGCTCGCAGAACACGGGGACCCGTCAGCCGCGATGTCAGATATTCGTGGCGGTGTTTTTTCGCCCGCTGAACGTCTCAGCATTTACCGCAATAATCTGCGTGAAAATTTCCTCAAGGTCCTGGAGCTGGAATTTCCGGTGGTCCAGCGTCTGGTCGGAGCAGATTACTTTCGCCAGACTGCGCGGCAGTTCCTGCTGCAATCGCCATCGCACAGCGGCGACCTGTTTCATTGCGGGCACGCGTTTGCGGACTATTTGCGGCAACAATTTGCTGCCAGCGACTATGCCTATCTGCCGGATGTCGCGGCGCTCGAATGGGCCTATCAGGAAGCCATGATCGCCGCCGACGATGCACGGATTTTCGACATTGCCGGGCTCGCGCAACTCGAGCAGGACAGTTACGACCGCCTGTGCCTGCATCCGCACCCGGCGTTGCGCCTGCTGCGATCGCCCTATCCGATCGTCGCCATCTGGTCCGCCAATCAACCGGATGCAACCAGCGATACCAGAATCGATACCGGCCGCGGCGGTGATAACGCCCTGGTCACGCGCGCGCTGCGCTCATCCCGCATCGACGCTATCGCCACCGGCGCGGCGGTGTTTCTGCAGGGGCTGCTGGATCACCGGCCGCTGGGATTGGCCCTGGAGGCGGCTACTGATACCGACCCGGGCTTCGAGCTCGAGGCCGCGCTCGGACCCTGGATACAGGGCCGGGTATTTGTCAGCTGGTCGTTAGCCTGACATTCAAACCGTGATGGTGCGGTAGTCGGGCGAATTGATCAGCTCCGCGCCGGATGCGGTGATCAACGACAGGTCTTCAAGGTGGGCCGTACCGCCGGCGCCCTGATCAAATACCGGGCAGTCGACCGATAGGATCATGCCTTCTTCCAGCACCTGGTCGGACGGCTTGCCATCCGCCCCGCGGCGCGGGTCGTCGCCGTGCCACAAACCGACACTGTGCGGCGTGAAACCCACCTGTACGTCAAAATTCTGCTTGCGCAGCGTCTCCTCGCCTAACGCCCGAATCGCGGAGTAGGCCATGCCCGGCCTGAGTGCCGTGCGAATTTCGTCCCAGCAGATGGCGATGGCGCGGGTCGCCATTTTCATCCGCGCCGTGGGCTCACCGACAAAGACAGTACGCGCAAAATCGCCGTGATAATTGTGCAGACTCGACACGCAATCGATCAGGACCGACTGTCCGTCGCGCAGCGGCTCGTCATAGTCATCGGAAGTCACGCCATCGGCCACCATGAAGACCGGACGCAAGCCGCGCGCCGCCGCCTCGGCGTAGTATCGCGCGCGCAGAGCCCGGATGCTGCCAAGCTGGCGCGCGGCACGCGCAGCAGCCAGCGCTGCGTCGGCATTCGCCTGGGCCGTCAGCCGCATCAACTGCAGTTCCGCGGGCGATTTGACGCGGCGGATCCGGCGCAGCGTATCCTCGGCGTTGCGCACCCCGGCAATCGGCAATACCGCTAACAAGGAAGCCTCGGCAACGTCCCCATCGACGCCGATCGTCCCGCCACGCACCGCGAGCGACTGCAGCGCCTTGCGCAGGGCCACGCCCGCGTCCGCGGAAAAAGGCTGGGTTGCGTCAGTCGCGGCGCGGCGCGCGCGCTCGCGCGGCAGCAGCGCCTGCTCATCGAGCACGCGAAACATGCGCGCAGGCGCAGCCGCGCCGTTCGGTCCCGGGCCGGTATACAAAAATGGCTGGACGGACTGCGGCAGCTGTTCCTCCGCGAGACCGTAGTAATAGGAGAACTGGCCCATGACCAGCGCCACCGGCGCCTTGGGGTCCGCGCTGAGGACCGCGTAGGCCGAGCCCGTTGCGCCCATGCGCTCGAGCAGCGGCCAGTGGTTGGTCAGATAGGAAATGTTAGACGGACGTCCGACAACAACCGCCGACAAACCCTCGCGGCGCAACACCTCGCTGGCGCGGACCCGATTCAACAGCGGGTTGTCATGCAGAAAATCCAGATTGACCGGCTGGGGGGTTTTCATGCCGGCTTCTTACCACGGCGGATGGGCGCCGCGAAACAAAAACCTGCGCAAACTACGCGGCTGCGGACAACGGCCGAGCCTTGGCGATCACGTTACCCTGGACAAAATCAACGCCCATGCGGCGCGCATAGTCGAGCGACGCATTGTCTTCAACGCCCTCGGCAATCACCTTGAAGTTCAGCGTGCGGGCGAGCTTGATCATCGCCGCCACCAGCGCCTGGTTGACCGAATCGCGTGAAAGGTTACGGGTGAATGAGTTGTCGATCTTGAGGTAATCGAGCGGCAGATTCTTGAGGTTCGAGAACGACCCAACACCGGAACCAAAGTCATCGAGTGCGAAGCGGCAACCCATGCCATGCAGCACACCGGCGAAGCGCCGTGCGTGCTCCAGGTTCGCGATCGCTGCGGCCTCGGTCATTTCAAAACACAGCTGTGACGGCGCGACGCCGGAACGATCGAGGCATTCGACCACGAATTCCAGGAAATTGACATCGCCCAGGGTCTGGCCGGAAACGTTCAGCGTGACGCAACGCGAGCCCGGAACCGACAATGCGCCATTGCCCAGCATCGAGATGGTCGTCTTCACAACCCAGCGATCGATGCTGGACATGAGCCGATAGCGCTCGGCAGCCGCCAGAAAATCGCGCGGCTGCCACAAGATGCCGTTCTCATCGCGCAGCCGCAGCAATACTTCCATTGCGGGACCGTCGGCGCTGGCCACGACTGCCGGCACAATGGGCTGCTGGTACAACTCAAAGGTCTCATCGCGCAGCGCCGCCTGCAATTTCTGCAACCACTGGATGTCGCCGCTGCGCCGCGCGACCGCCTCCTCCTGGGCAGAATAAATCGCGACGTTGCCCGAGCCCTGGCTCTTGGCCATGTAACAGGCGCTGTCTGCCGCTGCCAGTGACTCCTCGACGCTGCCGCTCTCGCGCCCAAGTTCAAGCAGACCGATGCTGGCGCCGATGTTGAATACTCTTTCCTTCCAGACGAACCGATACTCGGCCACGGCGCGGCATACGTCATGGGCAATCTGATGCGCCTTGTCGAGCGGGCAGCCAACTAACAGCAGGCCAAACTCATCGCCGCCGAGGCGCGCCACCGTGTCGGAATCACGCACCGCCTCGCGCAACAACTTGGACACTTCACGCAGCAGCGCGTCTCCCGCCAGGTGACCACTGGTGTCGTTGACCGCCTTGAAGCGATCCAGATCGATGTAACAAAGGATGTGCGTGCCGTCGCCGCGCCTTGCGGTGGTCGCTGCTTCATCGACGCGCCGTTCAAATTCGCGCCGGTTCACCAGGCCCGTCAGCGCATCATGCGTTGCCTGATAGGACATTTGCCGGGCAATGCCGCGCAGCTCGGTCACATCATGCAGCAGCAGCACTGCGCCGATCGTCTTGCGCGCCGCATCGCGCAGCGGCGCCGCCGACAGCTCAACCGTGCGCTCGCTGCCATCCTTGCGGGCCACGGTCACGGCGCGCCGCCCCAGCGATACCGGTTGTCCGGATGCAACTGCACGCATGATTGGATCCAGCAGATTGCGACCCTCATGATCGTCCACCAGGCCTAACAACCGTTCGATGCTGAGACCGATTGCCAGGCTGGCCGACGAACCTAACAGGCGCTCGCCCGCCGGATTGACGTATTCAATCCTGCCGGCCGTGTCGGTGGTGACGATGGCTTCGGCGATCGATTCCAGCGTCAGGCGGTCGGGGCTTTCAGCTTCGTCGTATGCCGGCGTCACTGCGACCGCGGCGGCTTCCTGCGCACCGACTGCCGCTTCGGCGGCCAGCTCCAGCTGTTCGGCATCCAGCAAGCGATCCGCGTCGTAGAGCTCGGCAGGCACGTGCGGCTCGACCGCAGCGGCCGCCAGCGACTGCCGCAGATCGTCCTCATCCTGCTCGTCATAGACAGCGGGCGCATCGGCCGGTACGCGCAGCGCCGGCAGTTGCAGGGTCGGGACGATTTCGACGCCGGTCAGCAACAGCGCGGTTCCGCCTTGCCAGTCGATATGGCGCACATTCAGTTCCAGGCGGCTGAACTGGGCCTGAAAGCCGACGATTTCGACCTCGAAGCGCTCCGCGGCGCTTTCGGATCGCAGGTGCCGGCGCAGGGTGTCCTGTAGAAATTCCGCGAATTCGGGCGCCACCAGCTCATCCAGAGCCCGGCCATTGAGCTCACTGCGATCGACGCCGATCAGTGCTGCGAACTGGCTGTTGGCAAACAGAATTGCGTCGCGATGCACAACCACTATTTCGTGCACGCGGTCCGCCAGCTCGCCAAACAACTCCTTGTGACTGACCTGCTGTGGCGCGGCAGAACCATGGCGACTCAGCAACTGGTTCACGTCGGTCTTGATGGACAGCACCGATGCATCGGTGCTTTCGACCCACACGCGACCTGACAGATCGCCACTCGCCTGAGCGACGATACGATGCAGTTGCTTTGTTAGCTCATCGACCGTCCGCAGCGCGTGGCGGTGTCGACGGTTGCGTATCAGCAGCCAAACGGCAACGATTGCGAGCAGCAGACAGGTCACGCCCAATGCGGTCATTTCGAGGCCTGGTTCCTGTTGTTGTTATGTGTCACGGCAGGCGCCGGGTCAGTGCCGCAGCTTAGCGGAGGCGCGCCATGGCCATGCTCGCGATTGACCATATGACGAATTTGCCTTGTGGCAGCGGCCGAAACGCTTAAACTTGGCGCGCCGCAGCAGTGGCGGAATAAGTCTAATCGGGAGCAGGCATGAGTTGGCAGCAGAGTGCGCGTGAACAGATGATTCAGCAGCAGGTCCGGGCCTGGGACGTGCTGGATCCCGAGGTACTCTCGGTCCTTGCCCAGGTGCCGCGCGAACGGTTTGTGGCCGAATCTCAGGCCGCCCTGGCATTCGCGGATGTTGCACTGCCGTTGCCAGACGGCCAACACATGCTGACTCCCAAGCTGGTGGGGCGCATTCTGCAGGCATTGTCGTTGCGCAGCCGCGATCGGGTGCTTGAAGTCGGCACCGGATCCGGTTTCATGACCGCCTGCCTCGCGCGCATGGCGGGACCGGTACGCAGCCTGGAAATACGTCCGCTGTTAGCCGAGCGCGCGCGCCTCGCCCTGGCGGGCCTGCGCACCGGGCCGCTCGAAGTCGTAACCGCCGATGCATTTGCCCCCGACAGTCTGCGCGGCGACTGGGATGCCATCGTGCTCACCGGGTCCCTGCCCCGCTACGACACACGTTTCGAACGATTGTTAGCTCCGGGCGGCCGGTTGTTCGCGATCGTAGGCACGGCGCCGCTGATGACGGCGCGCCTGATCACGCGCAGTGGCGGGACATTTGCGGCCGCGGATCTGTTCGAGACCGACATTGATCCGCTCACGCACGCGCCCGGCACCGACAAATTCCGCTTCTGACCCATGCCCGCCGAGCTGTTGCCAACTCAGTTGCAGGCACTGTGGGAGCAGGGCCAGAAGCCCTGTGTGCTCGACGTGCGCGAGGACTGGGAATTGGCGATCGCCAGGCTTGACCCTGTGGTTCACATCCCGATGAATCAGATCCCGGAGCGGCTCGCCGAGTTGCCCAAGGCAGGACCCATCGTCGTGCTGTGCCGATCGGGCGCCCGATCGATGCAAGTGGCACGTTTTCTGGAGCGCAACGGCTATACCGAGGTCGCTAACCTGTCCGGCGGGATCCTCGCCTGGCACGAACAGGTAGACTCCCGTGTCGCGGTCTACTGACCTGGCTTGGCAAGGACAGCTGGCCTGTGATATGGTGATATACAACACTATATGAGGCAGGATTTTCGTATGAAGCACTGGATGGCTTTCACTGTTGGGGCCCTTGTTTTCTCGTCAGCCGCGCAGGCCGACGACCTGATGTCCGTATACCAACGAGCGCTCGGTTCGGACCCGCAGATTCGCGAGGCGGATGCCAACCGGCTGGCGGCCCGTGAGGCCAAACCACAGGCCATCGCGGAAGTGTTGCCGAATATCACCGGCTTTGGTCAGTACTCCCAAGTGGACCGCGCTGGCACGACACTGGTCGGTCAGAACAACGTCAACTCGTCGACTGACACGCGCGACAAGCTCTACTCGCTGACCTTGCGCCAGACAATTTTCTCCTGGAGCGACTGGGTGGGCCTGCACAAGGCCAATAAGCAGGTCGCACAGGCCGAGGCTGATTACCAGGCGGCGCAGCAGGAGCTGGTGTCGCGCGTCGCCGAACGCTATTTCGACGTCCTCGCCGCGCAGGACACGGTCGATGCGCAGTCTGCGGCGCTGCAGGCCATTGCCCGCCAACTTGAGCAGGCTGAAAAGCGTTTTGAAGTCGGCCTGATTGCCATCACCGATGTCCAGGAAGCCAAGGCCGCGCGCGACAATTCTGCGGCCGGCGTAATCGCCGCCAAGCGCGCGCTCGCGAGCGCCGAAGAGCGCATGCGTGAAGTGGTCGGCGAGAAGCCGGAGAACCTGGCGAAACCGAGCGACGCATTGCCTTTGCAGGCGCCCGAACCCGCCGACGAGGCCAGGTGGGTCGAAACCTCGATGAACCAGAATCTCGCACTGGCCTCCAGCCGCCTGGCGGCGGATATTGCGCGCGACAATGTGCGCGCGTCTTTCGGCTCGCATCTGCCGAACCTGGACCTGGTTGCACAGCGTGGCAACTTCAATTCCAACGGCACGCCTAACGTCAACACCGACAGCACCACGACGCAGTACCAGCTGCAGTTGAACGTGCCGGTGTTCGCCGGCGGCGGCACGCAGTCCCGCGTGCGCCAGAGCGAGTACCAGTGGCAGGCGGCGAAGGAGCGTCTGGTGCGCGTATCGCGCCAGACCGAGCTCGCGGCGCGCGATGCCTATCTTGGCGTCATCAGTGAAATTTCACGCGTCAATGCGCTGCGGCAGGCGCTGGAATCCAGCCAGACGGCGCTCAAGGCCACGGAAGCGGGCTACGAAGTCGGTACCCGCACCGCGGTCGATGTGCTGGATGCGCGCAAGAACCTGGTGCAGGCGCAAACCAATTATTCCCGCAGCCGTTACGACTATATTTTGAACGTGATCAAGCTGCACGCGGCCGCCGGCGATCTCGGCCGCCAGAACCTGCAGGAAATCAACGGCTGGCTGGAGGCAAGCCCGCCGAAGTAATCACCGGCCCGAGCAGCGCGAGCAAGCGCGCCAGCGCGCCGCGGTTGGCTTCGATGAACGCCTGGCCGCGCTGCCCGAGGTCGCGGCGCTGGCTCGCATCCGCCAGCAGGCGCGCCAGCTCGCGCGCCAGTTCCCCGGCATCATGCACCACCCGGGCCGCGTCACTCGCGATCATCTGCGCGGCGATGTCCTCGGCGTTGTAGTTGTTAGGTCCGGTGAGCACCGGAACACCCAGCGCGGCAGGCTCGAGCAGATTGTGGCCGCCGATCGGCACCAGGCTGCCACCGACAAAGGCCACATCGGCGGCACCATAGAAAGCCTGCAGTTCGCCAAGCGAATCGACCAGCAGGACTTCGGTATCGGCCGCGACCGACGCACCGGACGAGCGGGTCACAGTGCGCACCTGCGCGCGTTGCAACCAGGCCGCGACCTCCGCGAATCGATTCGGGTGCCTGGGTACCAGAATGAGCAGCACATCGGTCACGGTGGCGCGCAGTTTGCGCTGCGCAGCTAACAGAATCTGCTCCTCGCCGGCGTGCGTACTGCCGGCAATCCAGGCAGGCCGCGTACCCACATAGCGCTCGCGCAACAGCCGCGCGTCCGCCCGGATGGCGTCGGACACCGACAAATCAAACTTGATATTGCCGGTCACGTGAGTGCGGCAGGTGTTAGCGCCGATCGACCTGAAACGTTCGGCATCCTGCGCACTCTGCGCCGCAATGACGATGCCATGCGACAGGGTTTCGCGAAACAGCCCGGCCAGCACCCGATAGCGGCCGACCGACTTCGGCGAAATACGCGCACTGGCCAGCACCAGCGGCACATTGCGCCGGCCACATTCGTGATACAGGTTCGGCCACAACTCGGTTTCCAGAATGATGGCGACGCGCGGATTGACCGCGCGGAAGAAGCGCCGTACCGGACCCACCAGGTCGTACGGCACAAAACGCACATCGACGCTCGTTCCAAACAACCGCCGCGCTTGCTCCGCACCGGTGGGTGTCACCGTGGTCAGCACCAGTGGAATCGCCGGGTACATGCTCACCAGCTCGCGAATCAGGACTGACGCCGCCTGCACCTCGCCCACGGAGACCGCGTGCACCCAGATTGACGGACCGTTCGCGACCGGCTTGCCAAAACCAAACCGTTGGCGCATGCCGTGCCAGTAACTGTGATCACGAACGCCGCGCCACAGCATCGCCAGCACCATGAGCGGCGCAAGCAGGTAACTCAGAAAAATATACAGGAAACGCATGTCAGGCCGGCGCCGCGGTCCGGTAGCCTGCTAACAAGGAATGCCAGTCGGTTTCCGAAAAGCGGCCGGGCGGCAATACATCGGTGACTTTTTCGATCGAGCGTCGCAGGCGCACCAGGTTCGAGTCGCACCAGATACCGCGCCGATGATGCAGATGGCCGCGATCAAAATCGATCAGGTAAGCCTCGTCGTCGCGCAGCAGAATGTTGTGGGCATTGAGATCGGCGTGAAACACCAGAGCATCGTGGAAGCGCCGGACGCAACGGCCGACCGCGACCCACAACGGCAGCGACACCGACCCCGCAGCTAACAATTGCGCCAGGGACTGCGTGCCGGCGAGGCGCCGGGTCAGCAGGTCGCAGCTATACCAGTTGCGATGCCGGCGGTAGCGCGCGGCGACCGGCTCGGGCACCGGCAGGCCGCGGCCGCGCAGCAGATGCAGCAGCGACCACTCGCGAAACGCACGGGTACTATCCGCGCCCGAAAACCAGTAGCGGTCGCGGATCAGTCTGGCAACCAGGCCGCCGCGGCGGTAATGCCGCAGGACCAGTTCGTCCTTCCCCGCCAGCACGAAAAAGGTCGTGCCGCGGCCCTGCGCCTCACCTTGCACGGCGCCACGGTTGTGCCACCACGCCGGATCGAACCAGTCAGCCGTCAAATTGCCGCCCCAGGCAGCCTCGTATAGCATGGCGCCGCCTTCGATGGCCGCACGTTGAGCTGCTGGTCCTACCGCAATTGGATGGCGCAAACGCCCCTCTGACAAAAATGCCGTTACCGCTTACCGAGCCGCCGCGCAGCGTCTGCCTGCTGCGCCTTTCCGCCATCGGCGATACCTGCCATGTGGTGCCGCTGCTGCGTGCGCTGCAGGGTGCCTGGCCCGCTTGCCGCTTTACCTGGGTGATCGGTCGCATCGAAGAACGCCTGATGCGCCTGCTGCCCGGGGTCGAGTTTATCACCGTCGACAAGCGCACTGGCTGGCGTTCCATGATCGCCGTGCGCCGCGCCTGCGCACAGCGTGAATTCGACGTTTTGCTGCATCTGCAGCTGGCGCTGCGCGCCAGCCTGTATGCGACGCAGATTCCGGCGCGCATCAAACTGGGTTTTGATCGCGCCCGGGCCCGCGAGGGCCAATGGCTTTTCAGCAACGCGCAAATCGCCTCCGCGGCGCGTGAGCATGTACTGGACAGCTTCCTGGGTTTCGCGCGGACGTTAGGTGCTGCGCCCGGCTCGCCGCGCTGGGACCTGACGCTGCCTGCGGACACGCTGGCCTATGCCAGCCGGCTTATGCCCGATCTCGCGGCCGGACAACGGACCCTGGTGATCAGCGCCTGCTCGAGCCATGCGAGCCGCAACTGGCGCGCCGAACGCTACGCGGCGGTCGCCCGGCACGCGATCCGCCGCCATGGCATGCAGGTATTGCTAACAGGCGGGCCCGCCCCAGTCGACCGGCAGATGGCCGATACGATTGTCGCGGCCTCCCAGGATCCGCTGCTGGACACTGTCGGCAAGGACAGCCTGCCGCAACTGCTGGCGGTATTGTCGCGCGCGCGAGTGCTGCTGACGCCCGACTCCGGACCTGCGCATATGGCAACCATGGTCGGAACGCCGGTCATCGGCCTGTATGCCGCGACCAATCCGCAGCGCAGCGGTCCCTACAACTCGCGGCCCTGGTGCGTCAACGCCTATGAACGCGCGGCACAGCGCTTCCTGGGTCGAACTGCCGCGGAGCTGCCCTGGACCACCAAGATCGAAACAACGGGTGTCATGGATCTCATTGAAGTCGATGAAGTCTGCGCCAAGCTGGATCAGCTGATGGCGCTCTCGCCGCTGCGCACACCCTGCTAACATGCGCGGATGAAAGACATCCTGGTCCCCATTTCGCCGGGCGAGCTGCTCGACAAGATCACGATCCTGCGCATCAAGACTGCGCGCATCAGCGACCGCGTCAAACTCAGCAATGTGCAGCTTGAACTGGAATGGCTGGAGCGCGTGTGGCGCGACAGCGGCGCCGGCATCTTGGCCAGCGCCGCCGATGAAGCGGAATTGCAAAGGGTCAACAGCGCGTTGTGGGACATTGAAGACCAAATCCGCGACAAGGAACGCGCCGGCGCCTTTGATGCCGAGTTCATCGAACTGGCACGCGCGGTTTACGTCACCAATGATGAGCGCGCGGCCGCCAAAAAACGCATCAACACCGCTTTAGGCTCGCGGATCGTCGAAGAAAAATCCTACGCCGAGTACAAGCGTTAGGGCGCCCGGTCGAGAAACGAGCGCAGCCGCGCGCTGACCTCGGCCGGATAGGCGTCAAACAGTCCGTAGCCCCAGGTCGGCGCATCTTCCAGCAGCGCCTTTGGGATCATCTGCGCGGCGGCGGCGCCTGCGTCCCACAGGCCATCCCTGGGGCGCAACAGCGCGGTGGGCTGCGTAATACCGCGCAGGTCGCTGGCCGGGTCATAGCCCGCGATCGCTGCCATCGCCCAGCCAGCCCGCGAGCCGGCGCGCTGTTTTTCGGCCACGATGCGCGCCGCCTGTTCCAGGGATTGACCGGGCGGTCGCACGCTCATCGTGCTGCGCCACTCTGCTAACAGCGCCGAACCGTCCTCGGCCAGCGGCGTATCGCCGCTGAGCTGCGCGCGGCGTTCCGGTGAAAACAGCGGATACGAGATCAGTATCAAGCGGCGCACCGATGCCGGGTAGCGCGCAGCGATGTGCGCGGCCAGCAAAGCACCGGTGTGATAACCGATAAGATCAACGGGTTCTTTGAGATCGGCGATAAACGCCTGCAGTGCTGCGCCATATTCCTCGACCGACAGCGGTTTCGCCGGTGCGGCACTTTCACCGTATCCCGGCGTGTCCGGCGCGTAAACGACGCGGTCGGCTGCCAGCACCGGCAATAACTCGCTGAACATGCGCCCCGACAACGGCGATTGATGCAGCAACACCACCGGTGTCAGATTGCCAGCCGTCGTGAGCGGCGCCGCGCGACGAATATGCAGCTGGCCCGTCGGACCGTCGAAGAATCCGCGGCGCACGACGACATTGCCAGCAACGCCTGCGCGCGTAGCGTCAGGCACACCCTGCTGTGGCAGTGCTGTGACGCTGGCGCGCTGATTGATTTCCAGCATGTGCCCGTCAGGGTCCCAGGCGAACAGAAATCGTGCGATCCAGCGCACGCCGCCGGCCCCGGTCACTTCGCTGCTCTCGGGTTCGCGGAATATGGGCGTGCCGGCGCGGCGCATGCGCGCGTAGATGCGCTCGAGATCCTGGGTCTCGATCATCAGCACCGCGTCGCCCGGGTTCAGCCGCCTGGGCAGCGTGTGCCGCTGCAGCCCGGGCGCAGGGCGTGCTGCGCCGTACTGCAGCAGCCCGATCATGCCGACCCAGGGGTGGCGCCCCTTCATGATTACGAAGCGGCTGGGATCGCCGGGTCTGGCGCTGCTCGGCAGGCTGGACTTGCTGACCGTGCCCGTGTTTTCCAGCCACAGCTCAAAACCTAACACGTCGCGATAGAAATGAACCGCAGCATCGATGTCGTGGACGATCAGCGTCGTGCGGCGCACCAGGTCGGTTGCCTGGCCGGGTTCGGCGGCCAGGGCGGTGTGTAAGCCCCCGATGAGGGACGCACACAACGCGAATTGCGCGAACCAGCGCGCTGTCGTCAGCCCGGGCCTATTTGGCCGGACCATCGGCCGCGCGCTTGGCATCGATATATTTCTTGAACACGGTCCAGGATGTTTCGTTAGGACGCGCGTCATCGAGCGGCGGTGGCTCGCGGTATTGCGGATAGTTGGTTTCAATCTCGCGCCGCACCACTTCAGGCAGCTGCCCGAAGTTGTCGAGCCGCATGCCGGCGGTGTGGAATATCACCAGGCCCTCGCGATCGCCCATTTTCATCCACGGGATCCAGCGCGACACGCGGCCCCAGGAAATCACCGAATCACTGAACTCGGTAATGTTTGCGTTCTGCGCCGACGCTAACGGAATCGCAGTGCTGCCGAATTCCATTGCATGATAGGTGCCACCGACATAGTCCTGGTAGTCGCCGGCCAGAGGATTCTTGTAGAACAGCCGGGCTGCACCGCCGCCTTCAAGAACCACATCGTCCTTGACGAACATGCCGTCACGGGTAACCGGCTTGCCTTCTTCATCGCGCGCACAGAAGAACCGCTGTGTGGGCTGCAGGTTCACCGGGTCGTTGGCGACCTGTATGACCGGCACTGTCTCACCGGTCCACGGATTCTTCCAGGTGCGCAGCACCTCGTTGGTCACCGGGTCCAGGTAGAACATCACTTCGCGCGACACCGAGCGATAGCAAAGGCCTTTCCTGGGGTCGGTTTTGATTTCGCAGCGGCGCGTGTTCATGCCATGCACGTTGAACAACAGCGTGTCTTTCTCACCGGGCACACGCGAGTACATGTGGCCGCTCCACCAGTAAAGCGTCGGCTTGCCGCTCACGGTCGAGCAGCTGGCCTTGATCTGCACTTTGAACAGTTCGTCCGGGTTCGACAGATCTACCGGCTTGCCCCTGCCCTTGCCGGCGGCGCGCGCATCGAGCGGCTGCCCGATCCACATCACGGCCAGCACTGCTAACAAACCAGAGACAATTTTTCTTTTCGTATTCATGGTTCGGTCCTCACTTGGCCGCGGCGCGTTGCGCGTCGACCATTTTCTTGATGTAGGTCCAGGATGTTTCGTTAGGCCGCGCGTCATCGAGTGGCGGTGGCGCGAGATACAACGGATAATTGTTGCGAATCTCGCTGCGCAGCGGCTCCGACAAATCATCAATCGTGGCGACGCGCTTGCCGACCGTCGTAAAAACGACCAGGCCTGGCCGGCCGGCCATCTTCATCCACGGAATCCATTCCGAAACCCTGGCCCAGGAAATGGTGACCGTCGGCAGTGTCTTCTGCTTGCGATCCAGCAGCCACTTGGCGTCGGTGAAGGAATTCAGCATTTCGATGGCCTGATACTTGTTGCCGACCAGATCCTGGTAGTCCCCGGCCATGGGGTTGTCGTAAAACAGCGGTGCTTCGCCGCTGGTCCAGACCTTGTCTTTGACGAACAGGCCGCCGAATTCATGCGGCTTGCCCTGATCGTTGTAGGCGAACATCGGGCCGCGCATGTTGACCGGGTCGTTAGCCACATGCACGACGTTCAATTCCTCGCCGCTCCAGGGATTTTTCCATTTGCGCATTACCTGATCCGTGGCTGGATCGAGATACAGCATTACTTCGCGCGATACCGAACGAAAGCCCGGGCCCTTCCTGGGGTCGGAAAAAGTGCCGCACTGGCGAATATTCATGCCCTGCACGTTAAAGAGCACGCGGTCGCGTTCGCCCGGCACCCGACTCAGCATGCTGCCCTTCCACCAATGAAGGATGGGCTTGCCATCCTCCAGCGAGCAAATCATCTTGCGCGTCATCTGCAGCGCATCTTCCGGGACCTTGGCATCGAGCGGCTTGTGGTCGGCGCGCGCCGCGAGGCCCGCGGGCGCCGCCAGCAAACTAAAACCTAACAAAAGTGCGGCGCCTGCGCGCGGCAAGTAACCCTGGATCTGCATGTATCCCCCTGGCAGTCTGAAACCCTGATGCCCTGACGCGCTCAAGACCAGCGTCAACGGCGGCGCAGCGCGCCCCGGCCACGCATTGTGCGCCGCCTAGGGCCTGTTAACACTATGAACGGCGCAACAAATAATCAGCGCCGCAATACGGACATTTTGCTGCGCCGGTCTTCTCGATCGCAAGGTACACGCGCGGGTGCGAATTCCACAGTTGCATTTGCGGCATCGGGCAGGACAGCGGCAGGTCCTCGGCGCCCACTTCGTAGCGGGTCTGTGCATTGGGCTGCAGCAGGCTGGCGGACGGGGTATTGGATTGCATCGGTGGATTATACGTCGGCGCCAGCGAAAGTCGCCTGCCAGATGCGCGTGACCGCGTTGCGTTCGAGCACAAATTCGCCATCCGGAACTGGCGCCACATCGTCGCGCAGCGCGCGCTGGTGACCGCGGCTGCGATAGGCCCGATAGGCATTTGTTAGCTGATCGACTGCTTGCTGCGGCACGAGTTCATCGGATGCCAGCGACTCCAGCTGCCGAATCGTGTCTGAGTAGATTGCGACCGGCGGCCGGCGCGCCGCATGCAGCAGGGCCCAGTACTGGGCCAGGAACTCGATATCCGCGACACCCCCGGGATCCTGCTTGAGATCGAATTCGCCGGCGCCGGACTTGCTGAGTTCACGGCGCATGCGCTCGCGCATGCTGCGGACGTCCGTCCGCAGCTGGTCGCGCCGCACGAACTGCGTGACCACCTCCATCCGCAGCTGCTGGAAGCGCGCCCGCAACTCGGGGTCGCCGGCCACCGCGCGCGCATGCAGCAGGGCCTGGTGCTCCCAGGTCCAGGCTTCGCTGCGCTGATATTCCCGGAAGGCTTCGATACCGGTGATCAGCATGCCGCCCTTGCCACTTGGTCGCAGCCTGACATCGACTTCGTAAAGACGGCCCGCGGCCGAATGCATGCTGAGCAGGTGCAGGATCCGCTGCGCCAGCCGCAGGAAAAACACCTGGTTATCGACCGCTTGCGACGCTGTGGTTTCCTGCTGCTCGCCGATCGAATCGTGCAGGAACACCAGGTCCAGATCCGAGGCATAGCCCAGCTCGAAGCCACCGAGCTTGCCGTAACCTAACGCACAGATACGGACCGCGCGGCGCGCGGCGCCGGCGCCGCAGCTGGGAGTTCCGAATTGCGCGACCATCTGGCGCCACGCGAGGCGCATGGCCTGCTCGACGATCAATTCCGCAATCTCGGTCAGGCGATCGCTGACCTGCATCAGCGGCAGGCGACCGGAAAGATCCGCCACCGCCACCCGGAACTGCGCCGCGTTCTTGAACTGGCACAGGGCCTCATGCACGCGCTCGTCGTCCGCGGCATCAATGCGGACCAGGCGTTCCTCAAGATCGGCGGCCATCTCGGCTGCGGCCGGCGTCTGCGCAAACAGGCGCTCATCCAGCAATTCATCCAGCAACAACGGGAACGCAGCCATCTGTTTCGCAAGAAAATCGCTGGCACCGCACAACTCGACAAAGCGCCGCCGCGCCAGCTGGTTTTCCACTAACAACGCAAAATAGCTCGAGCGTTGGCCGATGGCCTCCAGAATCTGCAGCACCCGCAGCAGCAGCACCAGCTGTTGCTGCGGCGCCTGCTGCGATATCGCCGGCAACATGCTGGTGAGCAGGGCGTTCAAGCGCCGCTCGCCGGTGGCATCCAGCCGGCGGATCCGCGGTCCGCTGCGAAACTCCTCCAATAGCCGTGTGACTTCCGTGGCGTCGTGGAACGCGCGCTCGGGCGCCGCTACGATAGCCGGTGCAGCGCGCGTGTCATCGGCGACACCCAGGGCCAGGGCAGCGAAATGCCCGCGCACGACGGCGCGCTCGCGATCCAGCCCCGTCAGCAGTTGCTGCCAGTCCGCGGCTCCCATCGCGGCCGCGAGCCGCTGGCGCTCATCGGTGCTGGTTGGCAACTGATGCACCTGCGCGTCGCGCAGCATCTGCAGGCGGTTTTCCAGCTTGCGCAGATACCGATAGGCCTGGCCCAATTCCGTAACGGTCGACTCCGGCAGCAACCGTCCACCGCTCAGGCGTGGCAGCACAGCTAACAAACCGGGGATCTGCAGGCGCGCGTCCTGCCCGCCGCGGATCAGTTGCAGCGCCTGCACAATGAACTCGATCTCGCGAATTCCGCCGGGCCCCAATTTGATGTCATCCTGCAGGTCGCGGCGCGCGACCTGCTTCTCGATCAGCCCTTTCATTTCGCGCAGGCTCTCGAACACGCCGAAATCGAGATAGCGCCGGAACACAAACGGCCGAACCGCGCTGGCAAAGAGTTCCGCGTAATGGCTTGCGCCGACGATTGCGCGCGCTTTTACCCACGCGTAGCGTTCCCAATCCCTGCCATGCTGCAGCAGGTAATCCTCGAAGGCCGCGAAGCTGCAAGCCAACGGTCCCGAGTCGCCGAACGGCCTGAGGCGCATGTCCACCCGGAATACAAAACCGTCGACCGTCGCCTTCGCTAGCAGCTGGATCAGCTGCTGCCCGAGGCGTATGAAAAACTCATCGTTGCTGACCGGCGCGGCATGATCCGTCTCACCGCCTTCCGGAAACAGGAACACGAGGTCAATGTCCGAGGAAAAATTGAGCTCGCCACCACCGAGCTTGCCCATGCCCACCACCACCAGCGGCAGCGCATTGCCAGCGCTGTCGCGCGGCTTGCCGAAACGCAGGGCGGTCGCAGCCCAGGCATGCTCGTAGGCGCAGCGAATCGCGGCATCGGCAAAGCCCGACAAATGCGCCAGCGTCTCCTCGACCGCGGCAAGGCCTGCGAGGTCCCGATACGCGATGGCCGCCATTTCGCGCCGCCGCCAGCGGCGCAGCCAGCGCAGCGCCTCGTCCGCCGAGGTGGCCGACACCGGCGGCGTCGGGCCGGGATAACAATCGCCGAATCCGCGCGCCGGGGACCAGGCGGTCGCCAGGGCGCCGTAACTGGTCAGCTCCGCCCACAACCCGGCGTCATTGTTAGCTGCCTGGGCCAGAAACTCGCTGATCGCAAAATAGTTGGACGGTGCGTGCACCCGACAAGACTGCCACAAGTACAAAAGCTGCGGTACGCTAGCCGCACATGAGCACAGCACTTGTTACCGGGGCCAGCCAGGGACTCGGACTGGAAATGGTCCGGCAGTACGCCAATTCCGGCTGGGACGTGATCGCATCCTGCCGCAGCCCCGGCAAAGCCACCGAATTGCAGGTTTTGAAAAGAAAGTGGGGCGGCGCGGTCAACGTGGAAATGCTGGATGTCACCCGCCCCGAGCAGATTGCGTGGCTCGCGGGAAAATATGCTAACACCGCCATCGATCTGCTGATCAACAATGCCGGCGACATCGGTCCGCGCGGCGCAGCGAAAGAGCAGCTGCACAAGCAATTTTTTGGCAGCCTGGATTACGCGGCCTGGCAACGGGTCATCGACGTCAACACCTTTGGCCCGATGCGCATCGCCGAGGCATTTGTCGACCATGTCGAGCGCAGTGCCGCGAAGAAAATGATTTTCATGTCGAGTACCACGGGATCCAGTGCCGAGGGCCTCCATGACGTCTTCGCGTACTGTTCCAGCAAGGCGGCACTCAACAAATGCGTGACCATGCTGTCACGTGCAGTGCGCGATCGGGGCATTATCGCGACGGCGCTGTGCCCCGGGCACGTGCGCACCGCGCTCGGCGGCGCAGGCGCCACGATGGACGCACAGGAATCCGTCACCGGCCTGCGCAAGATCATTGCCGGCCTGACCATGGCCGACAGCAGCGGGTTTATCCGCTACAACGGCGAACGCGTCGCCTGGTAACTGAGACCATCGTCACACCGGCGGTGGTGATGAGCCTTTAGAAGCGCGCATTCAAGGGCGGACGCTGGCCGGTCGATACCGGGGATATGGCGGAACCGCTAACAGTCCCTGCGTCAGCCCAATTGGCGGCGGCGCGTCACGATCTCGGCCTGGCAATGCAACAGCCGCACCTGGCGCTGCGGCCCCTGCCGCTGCCGGCCGTCGCGCTGCGGGTTACGCAGATGTCGGAGGATGACACCGACGCCGCGGTGCTAGCCGGGCTGATTCAGAAAGATGCCGGCCTCGCTGCACAGATCATCAAGGTTGCCAATTCAGCGCTGTACGCCCGTCGCAGTCCCGTCACCTCGCTGCAGCAGGCTATTTCCTGGCTCGGCATAGCGGAAGTCCGCAAAGTTGCTGTTAGCTGTGCGCTGCACGCGCAACTGTTCGCGGGCAGGGGCGCCGAACGGGCGCTTGCGCCGGTCTGGGCCGAGTCACTGGCGAGCGCCTGCTTCGGCCAGGAAATTGCCCGGCTACGTCGCCGCGGCGTCGAGCCGGCGTACCTGTGTGGATTGCTGCACCGTGGCGGATATGCGTCGCTTATCCAGATGCTTATCGCCAACAATGCACACGCCGGTTTGTTAGCTGACGCATCGGCATTGGCACAGCTCGCCGCCGAATTTGAAGCGCCGCTGGCGCAGTTTCTGGCCAAGGACTGGGGCTTGCCCGATCCGCTCGCCGCGGGCCTGCTGTACTGGCGCACGCCCGGGGTCCCGCAGGCATTGCAACTGGCAAAGCCGTCGCGGCTCGCGCTGCTGGAAATCGTGCTGGCGCGCGCACTGGCTGCCCAGTTGCAGGTCGCTGCCGCGGTAGCGGACGACGCGACACCGCCCGAGCTGGCAAGCGCCGCGGGGCCGATCATCGAGGAACTCGGCATTTACCAGGACGATTTACGCACCTTGTGGGGCAAGCGTGAACTTGCCATCAATTCGGTGGAGAGTCTTACGTGAGCGGACCATTGCGGAAGTTTGATTTTGTCGTCATTGGTTCCGGCCCCGCCGGCCAGAAGGCCGCCATCCAGGCCGCCAAGTCCGGTCTGCGGGTCGCGATCATAGAACGCGAGTCAACTGTCGGCGGTGCCTGCGTGCACACCGGCACCATCCCGAGCAAGTCGCTGCGCGAGCAGGCGCTGCGTTACCGCGCTGCGCACCGGCGCAGCCGCGAAAAGGCTGAATTGCTGGATGTGCCCTTGTGTGATTTGTTAGCTGGAGTGGCGGAAACGGTCGCTGCGCACGATCGCTACATGGCCGCGCAGCTGCAGCGCAATCAAATCACGCTGATCCGTGGCCGCGCGCATTTCCGTGCGCCGGGATTGCTGTCGGTGCGTTTGCCGGACGGCAGCAGCATCGATGTCATGGGCGAGCGTGTCGTCATCGCCACCGGCTCGCGCCCCCGCGCTCCCGACAATATCACTGTTGATCACGAACAGGTACTCGACAGCGACTCAATCCTGTCCCTGCCCTATCTGCCGCGCAACCTGCTGGTGGCGGGCAGCGGCGTCATTGCCAGCGAATATGCGTCCATGCTCGCAGCGTTAGGTTGTCATGTGGTGCAGGTGGATCGCAGCCCAAGGCCGCTGGCCTTCCTCGACTCGGAACTGACCGACTGTTACCTGCAGGAATTTCGTGGCAACGGCAGCGATTACCTGGGTGGGGTCGAACTTGTTAGCACGCGATTCGACGGCGTCTGCCAGACCGAATGCCAGTTGTCCAATGGCGAAACCCTGCGCGTCGACAAGGTGCTGGTGGCGTCCGGGCGACTGGCCAATGTGGATACCCTGAATCTCGCGGCTGCGGGTGTCGAGCTTGCTGCGCGCGGTTACATTGCCGTTGACGATGAATTCGCGACCAACGTGCCAGGCATTTATGCCGCCGGCGATGTCATCGGCCCGCCGGCACTCGCGTCCGTCTCGATGGAGCAAGGCCGCCGGGCCGCATGCCACGCGTTAGGTCTGATGGTCAACCAGGACCTCGGCAGTGGCGCACCGTCCGGCATCTATACGATTCCGGAGATGGCCACGGTGGGTAGCGACGAGGCCACGGTGCGCAAACATCTCGGCGGCGCGACCGTCGGTCGCGCGCGTTTTGCGGAAATCGCGCGCGGTCAGATCGCCGGCTCGCAGCGTGGCCTGCTGAAACTGGTGGCCGACCCGGATGGCCGTCGGGTGCTGGGCGCCCAGGTGGTCGGCGACGGCGCCGCGGACCTGGTGCATATCGCGCAATTGGGCATCGCGGCGCATTTCGATGTCGATACCTTTATCGACAACGTGTTCAACTTCCCGACGCTCGCCGAGGCCTATCGGGTTGCGGCGCTCGATATCGCGCGCCAGCGGCGCACTGCGACCAGCAATGTGGCCGTGGTCGCTGCCGTGGCTGAACTGCTGTAGCGAGCCCTCGTCTAGCGTTTTCGTACCGGGATCCCGGCCGCGATCTTCCGGCTCCACTCGGCGGGGCCGGTCTGGTGCACTGACTGGCCGCTCGCATCCACCGCGACCGTGACCGGCATGTCCTTGACGGTAAACTCGTAAATGGCCTCCATACCGAGGTCTTCGAACGCCACGACCCGCGACGCCTTGATCGCCTTTGACACCAGGTAGGCGGCGCCACCGACCGCCATCAGATAGGCGGCCCGATGTTTGCGGATCGATTCGATCGCGACCGGGCCGCGCTCGGCCTTGCCGATCATCACCAGCAGCCCCAGCTGACCTAACATCATGTCGGTAAACTTGTCCATGCGGGTCGCGGTGGTCGGCCCCGCAGGACCCACCACCTCGCCCTTGATCGGATCCACCGGCCCGACGTAGTAGATCGCACGATTACGGAAATCGACGCCGGGCGGCAGGCTCTTGCCGTTGGCTAACAATTCCGCAATGCGCTTGTGCGCCGCATCGCGGCCGGTCAGCATCGCGCCGTTCAGGAGCAGGCGCTCGCCCGGTTTCCAGGAAGCCACTTCCGCCGGCGTCAATTGATCGAGATTCACACGACGGGTTTCGGCCGAAGGCTGCCAGTTGACCTTGGGCCAGAGCGCCAGATCCGGCGGCGCAAGTTTCGCGGGGCCGCTGCCGTCCAGCGTGAAATGAATATGCCGGGTCGCCGCACAGTTTGGAATCATGCCGACGGGTTTGCTGGCCGCATGCGTCGGGTAGTCGAGGATCTTCACATCCAGAACCGTCGTCAGGCCGCCCAGTCCCTGGGCGCCAATGCCGAGCGCATTGACCTTGTCGCAAAGTTCGATGCGCAGTTCCTCAATCGGTGTACGCGGCCCGCGCGCCTTGAGCTGCGCCATGTCGATGGTCGACATCATCGCTTCCTTGGCGAGTACCAGGGCCTTTTCCGGCGACCCGCCAATGCCTATACCTAACATCCCTGGCGGGCACCAGCCCGCACCCATCAGCGGCACGGTCTTCAGCACCCAGTCGACGATGGAGTCCGATGGATTCAGCATGACAAACCGGGCTTTGTTTTCGCTGCCACCGCCCTTGGCGCCTAACGTGATCTCGACATGATCGCCGGCGACCATTTCGACGTGCACGATGGCGGGCGTGTTGTCGCGCGTGTTCTTGCGCGTGAAGGCCGGGTCGCTGACCATGGAAGCGCGCAGTTTGTTGTCGGAATTGAGGTAGGCGCGGCGCACGCCTTCGTCGATCATCTCGTTCAGCGTGCGCCTGGCGTCCCAGCGCACGTTCATGCCGAGCTTGACGAACACCACCACCAGGCCGGTGTCCTGGCAGATGGGCCGATGTCCTTCGGCGCTCATGCGCGAGTTGGTCAGGATCTGCGCGATGGCGTCGCGGGCCGCGGGCGATTGCTCGATCTCATAGGCCCTGGCCAGCGCCGTGATGTAGTCCGGCGGATGGTAGTAGGAAATGTACTGCAACGCGTCGGCGACGCTTTCGATCAGATCGTCTTCCTTAATGATGCTCACGGCAATCTCCGCTTCGAACGCCTTCACAGCCAATCAGTAGTTTATCCTCATCGGCCATGAGCAGCGCGCGCACCTCGCCAATCTTTGCCGGCCTTATCGGGCTGGCGTTCGCGGCGCCGACGCCGGCGGCAATTACCCAGGCGGAGCTCGACGCGCTGCGTGCCGGCGGTGCGGGCGTAGAGCTCGCCGGCATTGTCGTTGCCACCATTGACCGCAGTGGCCGCTTGCAGACTCGCGCCAGTGGTTGTGCGCGATTTGCGGCCAACGGTCGCGATTGCGCAGCGCCACTGCAGCCCGATGGCCTGATCCGCATCGCATCGATTTCCAAGATGGTCACCGCGGCGGAGATCGAGCGGCTGGTGCTGCGAAAACGCCTGTTACTGGACCATGATGTTAGCTCCCTGCTCGGATTCAGCTTGCGCAATCCAGCCTTTGCGGATCAGCCGATTACGGTCCGCCAGCTGCTGAATCACACCTCAAGCATTGTCGACGGCGAGCAGTATTGGCTGCCCTGGCCGCAGGTGATTGACGCAGCGACGACCAGCACGCATCGGTTCGATCGGGATCACAGGCCGGGGAGCTATTTCCGCTATGGCAACTTCAACTACGTATTGCTCGGACAGATTCTTGAGCGTACCAGCAGGCAACGCTTCGATGTGCTGATGCGCCGCGAGCAGTTTCAGCGGCACGCCATCCTCGCAGGCTACAACTGGCATTTCGCGCGCGCCTTCGATCCACAGCGGGTCGTCACGCTGTACCGCAAGCAACCCGAGGCCGGAGCCTGGAGCCCGGCCGGGCCGTGGATCGCGCAGGTCGATGATTTTGGCGGCGCCCCGCCACCTAAAAACATCGACCTTGCGCAGTACCGCATCGGCGTCAACGGCTCGGTCTTCTCGCCACACGGTGGTTTGCGAATTGCGCTGCCCGATCTGGTGCATTGGTTTGCGCGCCTGGACCGCAAGACGTTTGCCGCGATGCACGCATCGCCGCTCGTGCTCCGTGCGGATGGCGGCAATGGCGACAGCGAGCACGGGTTCTATCGGGATTTTGGTCTCGGCCTGCATTCCTTCGATCTGCCGGGCGTTGGCGCGGTCTGGGGTCATTTCGGCGAGGCCTATGGTTTGCGTGCCGCGCTGCTGCGCGACCCGGCATCGCGACGGGTCTGGGCCTACGCGATTACCGGTTACGCCGATGATCCGGACCGGCAGCCCGGCCCGGTCGCCGGGCTCGATAATGAACAGCAGGCGTTGCTCAATTTGTTAGGCCGCGACGGACCGGGTAGATTTGGGCGGTGAGCACGCCGGCGGCCAACTGCCCTGGTAGGAAAACATATGGCCAACCGCAATCGACGACGACTACTGACCGCATCCCTGCTGGCGCCCGCGTTGGCGGGCGCTGCAACCCGCGGACACGGTCCGAAACGCCGCGCGGCGGCGGCGCTCGACCTGACGCAGGCAGCTAACAGCCTGCGCGCGGTCGTCAAGCTGCGCGGCGACCTGAGCGGCGCCCGTGTACTGCAGTGCTACAGCGGCACTCTGGCGCTGCTGGTTGCGGGGCGCGCGCCGGCGCGCGTGGCCAGCTATCAGGGAGTCATTCGCACTGACTGGACGCCACTGCCGGACGGTTCATTCCGCTACCGCACGTTTGATATCGGCTACTTTGGCGATCTAGCAACGGGCAGCCCGGTCAGCACACTAACAAATCTACTGACCGGCGAGACACTGGTGCCCCAGGATATCCGCGATGGTCCCCTCGAAGCGCTGTACAGCGCCTTCGGGATCTACCGCGACGGTGCTGCACCGGATCCCAAGCGCAAACTGGAGCTGAACTGGCATCAGTCCGGTGACGAGCTCTGGTACAGCACCTTCTTCCCGTTCCAGTTCCCGAATCCGCTGCCGGCAGAGGATTTTCCGGATCTGACCAGCTTTCCCGATATCGTGCAGGGCAGCTGGTTCACCTATCAGGGCCGGGTCAGCGACATCCAGGACCTCGCGACCACACGCGCGCCGATGCAGACCATCCTGACCGTGATATCGACCCCGCACCCCTGGCTGCGGATGGGACGCATGCCGGCACTGATGCTGATACAAACCGTAGCGCGCAAAATCGCCTCGATTGACGACGCACCGGCTGCGGTACGCGGCTACCTGGCTAACGCGATGCCGGACTATCTGCAGGCCGACACGCCGTTTGTCAGCGTCGGCAACAGCTTCGAACGCTATCGTCGCGAGCATGCTGCGCCAGCAGCACGGCGTCCCGTCGCTCCCGCCGCTGCAAAAAATTTACGCCGCTGGCGCCACTATGCCGCTTCGCGTTACGGTCAGGTGCATCTCTGGAGTGCCGAGCCAACGGATCGCACACGCCGGCTGCCGCTGGTGTGCCTGCATCCGAGCCCGACGAGCGGCGAAATGTTCCAGGACCTGCAGACCGAACTCGCCGCAAGTCGTGTTGTGCATTGCCCGGACACGCCGGGCTTTGGCGCGTCCGACGCACCACCCAAACAGCCCACCATCGCCGATTACGGCGGCGCGCTGGGCGATGCGTTTGTTAGCCTGGGATACGGCGACAGCAAATCGCCGCGCGGGCAGATCGACCTGTTCGGCTTTCACACCGGCTCGTTGATCGCGGTCGAATTTGCGCTGCAGTTTCCGCAGCTGGTGCGCCGCCTGATCCTGGCCGGAGTGCCGCATTACGATGCGGCGCGGCGGCCCAGCGAACGCGCCGCGCACGTCGCGCCCTATCCGTATTTCACCGACCCCAAATACGTTGCGACGCTGTACCAGCGTCTGGTGCTGGACGCGAAAGACTCGGGCCCGCCCGAGGTGCGGCTGCGGCGTTTCGGCGATCGCCTGCGGGCCGGACCTAACGGCTGGTGGGGACCGGACGCCGTCTTCACTTACGACAGCGGCAGCAGCTTGCCAGGACTGCAGGTGCCGACCCTGCTGATCGCTTTCAATGAAGAAATGACGGAGCCGACGCGCGCGGCCAGTCGCCTGATTCCGGGCGCGCAGCTGGTGGAAATGCTCGATCTGCCGATTTTCGGATTTATTGTCGCGCCGGCGCGGGTGGCCCAGGCCGTGCGGGATTTTCTCGATACGGGCTCCTGAACGGCCCGCAGGGCGGTGCAACCGCGCTGCCGGGCCCGATTGCAGTGCGACAAGTGGCCATTTGTGACCATTTTTCCCAATACCGGGCCCTGAAATTGGCCATGACTGCGGCCAGATTGCTAGAGTTGACAGTTACGCTGCCTCAAACCAAGGTTATACGCCGTATGCAGGACCCGACCACTTCCCGTAAATCGATCTTGCTCGCCTTTGAAAAGGCGGGCCTGTGGCGTCAGTTTCTGGCGCTGGGAGTCGACCTGGCGATGTTTGCAGGCGGCGTTGCCATCGCCCTGTTCGCGGATTCGATTGGGCTCAAGTTGTTTGGCAGCCTCCTGGCAACGGTCGGCATTGTCAGGCTGTTCCTGATCGGCCACGACGCCTGTCACGGCAGCTTCTTCGGTGTCTCAGCGCTGAATCAGATCATCGGCCGCATCGCCTTCCTGCCTTCGATGACTGCGTTCAGCCTCTGGGATGTCGGCCACAACGTCGCGCATCATGGCTTTAACAACCTCAAGGGTCGCGACCAGGTCTGGGCCCCAATGTCAAAAGCGGAATATGACGCCGCCAGCGGTTTCCGCCGGCTGCGCGAGCGCTTCTATCGCAGCGGCCTCGGCTATGGTGCCTATTATTTTTACGAGCTGTGGTGGAAGAAGCTCTACTTCGCCACCAAGCGCCAGATTGGCGCGACCCGCGCCCGCTATGGCTGGGACAGTGCGCTGGTGACGGTCGGCGCCATCGCCTGGGCAGCCGTTATCGTCTGGGTGGCGCGTCGCACCGAGCAGAACGTCTGGCTGCTGCTGGTGTTAGGCCTTGCGCTGCCGTTTGCGCTTTGGAACAGCGTCATGGGCTTCGTGGTCTATGTCCACCACACACATCCGAGCATCGCCTGGTTCCAGAAACGCCAGGAATGGCAGCGCTTCAGGGCCTATCTGACCGCGACCGCCAATGTGCGCTTGCCCTTCGGTATTGATCGCGTGATGCATAACATCATGGAACACAACGCGCACCACCTGAATCCACGCATCCCGATGTTCGCCTTGCGCCGCGCGCAAGCCCTGCTGAAGGAAAAGTTTGCCGGCGACTTTCAGGTGTATCGCATGGGCTGGAAAGAATTCCGCGCCTGCGTACGCAGCTGCAAGCTTTATGATTTTGCCAACCACTGCTGGACTGACTTCAACGGCAAGATCACCGCGCGCGTTCCCCTGGCGCTGGCTGGAGCCTGAAAATGACGGCCACACTGGTTCGGTTAAGCGTACTGGCAGTGGCGGTCGCACTCAGCGGCTGCGGGCTGGCGGAAACGGCCGCGACTGCCGCCACCCAAGGCGCTGCGGCGGCCGAGCAGGCCAAGCAGGGCCAGGAGCTCGAGGCGAAAGTTAAACGCGACCTCGATGCCGCGCAACAGGCTGCGAGGCAGCAGCTGGACGCCGCAGAAGCGGCATCAAACCCGTCGAACTGAAGAATTGCCGGGCGCAGCCGTCGCCATCCACGCACAAAAAAATCCGGGCGTTAGCCCGGCTTTTTCGTCAGCTCAACTGGACGGGCTGGACGGTCAGAAGTTGACGCTCGCGCGCAGGCCCAGTTGGCGGCGATCCGGAAGCACGGCGCGCGCGCCGCTCGGGGCCTGCGCCGCGATCGGTGTGCGGACGGTGCCGGCCGCGCCTGCCGCATAGGCAATATTCCAGTCCTGGATGTAGACGGCGCTGGCCTTGAGGGTGTCGTCGTCAAAGAGATTGTTGACGTAGGCGGTCAGTGACCATTTCTTGCCGGACTTCAGGCCCAGGCGCACATCGGCCAGCCAGTACGCGTCCATCACCAGGCTGTTCTCGAAGCTGGTGAAGCGCGCACCCTGATAACGCGTATCCAGATTGAAGAACCAGTCCATGTCATCGCGCCAGTTGCCGCGCACTTCGGTGCCTAACAACAGGCTGTTCTTGGCCGCGCCTTCGAGGCGGTTGCCCTTATAGCTGATGGCGCAGCGATTGGTGCCCGACACCACAACCACGGTGCACGCGTTAGGATTGTTGACCGCTGCCCGCGAAATCGCCGATACGCCGGTTTGAATATCGGTGAAGCTGTCGTATTTGCCATCGTTGTAGGTGTAACCGGCGGTCACCGTCCAGTTGTCGGTCGGCGCCGCATTGAGCTCGAACTCGAAGCCTTTGACAGACGCCGAGGCCGCATTGACGACCTGCGTCGTCAACTGGCCCGATGCTGGATCAACGAAGGTGATCGAGACTTGTTTCTTGGAGTAGTCCTGGTAGTAGATCGCCGCGTTCAACTGCAGGCGATTTTCCAGCCAGCTGGTCTTGGCGCCGATTTCATAGGCCGCCAGCTCTTCCGGCAGGTAGGTGTTAGCCGCGACATTGGCGATTCCAACCAGCGGGCTCAGACCACCCGGCTTCTTGCCCTCGGCATACGAGATGTAGCCCATCTTGCCCGGCGTAAACTTGTAATCCAGCGAGACGCGCGGCGTCGTAAAGCTGGACTCAACCTGTGCGTAACGAGGTACGGGTACTGCAGTGACTAACAGGCCGTTCATCTGAGCCGCGGTCTGCGGGCTGACGGTGGCCGTGCCGGTCAGATTCGCCGAGCAGGTGACCGAGCCGTTGGCGGCGAAAATGCGGCCATTGGCCGTGACACTCGGGCAACCGATCGGCGCCGGCGGCCCCACGACGCCCTGCGCCTGGGTATTTTCCTTTTCCTTGGTCGAGCGCAATTCGGCGCCCAGCGACAGCTTGTCCGTGATTTTAAAGTCCGCCAGACCGTAGACCGACGAATGGTAGGTATTGCGACGTGTAAAGTCCTCGGGCGTCCGGGCCGCGGTGCCAACTGCCTGGAACACGCGGGCGCAGTCGCCACTCGCCGAAGCGCAACGCAGCGCGCGGCTGATCTGCTCCAGTTCCTCGGTCCAGTACAAACCACCTAACGTCCACGAGAACCGGCTCTCGGATTTGGACTGCAAGCGGATTTCTTCGCTGATGGTCGTGATCTGGGTATCGAAATACGTTTCCTGGCCGCCATTGACCAGCGGATCGGCGAAGTCGCCCACCGCCAGCGCGTCATTAAACTGAAAGGTCTTGTTATCGCCGTAGCCGGAGATCGACGACAACACGACCGGACCAAAATCCCAATCGCCGCGCAGGATGGTGCGTGAAATGTCGCGGTTGGAGCCAGGGTAGTCAGCGCCGGTGCGCGGATTGCGGCTCGGCGCAGGATTTGGGAAATTGCGGGCGCTGCCCAGGCTGCCAACGGTCTGCGGGAAGAAAGCGTTGGCAGGGTTGGCAGCCACCGCCGCACCCACCACCGCTGCCAGGCCGTTGACGGCCACCAGCACCGAGCCTGGCAGGGCAACCAGCGATGGCTTCTTGACCGTCGCCGCCTCCGGCTCGTAGCGGTCCTCGGACAGTTCGCTACGGAAAGTGAACGTGAGATTGTCAGTCGGCGTGAAGCGCAGCGCCGCCGCGGCACCCCAACCCGTGCCGCCACCGAGACTGCGGCCGGTCACCTTGCTGGTATAGAAGCCATCCGAACCCCAGGCCGCCACGTTCAGGCCACCTGTTAGCTTGTCCTGGATCAGCGAACCGCTGATGCTGCCGCGGCCTTCAAACTTGCTATACGTGCCGACATCCAGTTGCGCACTGGCAGCGAATTCTTCACCGGGTTTCTTGGTGATGTAATGGATCGCGCCGTTGAAGGCGGACCGACCGAACAATGCCGAATGGGGGCCCTTGATGATTTCAATGCGCTCCACGTCCATCAGTCGCGGGTTGATGACAAACGAGCCACCGGCGGTCGCCTGGGCGAGCGAGGAAATATCGACGTCATCCAGCAGGATCGCGACGTTCTGGCGGCCGCGCGTCGGCGACAGACCGCGAATCACCACGCGCGTGTCCTGTTTGTTGAATCCTTCATCGAGCATCACGCCCGAGGAGTACTTGGCAATGTCGGCGAGATCGTTGATGCCCTTGCGCTGAATCGCCTCGGCCGAAATGGCCGTGATCACCATCGGGATGTTCTGCAGGTTCTCGGAGCGCTTGCGGGCGGTTACCACGACCTCCTCGATCTCTGCGGCGACAGCGCTGGTTGTTAGGCCCGTCCCGGCCAATAACAGCACAATGGCGCGGTTGACGCGCGAACGACGAATTTGCATGGTCTCTCCCCTATCGCGATACTATTGTTGCTGGCGCGCAACGATTGCGTAGGCGCCTTGGTTACGATACTAGTAAATGCATCGCCAAATGCCAACAAGAGACGCTGTCAGTAAATGATTTATCAGTCGCCGCGACCGCAAATAAGCCTCCCGGGCGGCCCGCTAACAGCTTATGTCTTTGAGCACCGGGCAAAACACGCCGACCGCCCCGCGTTCATCGAACCCCTGACCGGCAAGACGCTGAGTTACCGCGCGATCTGGGCCGCCGTGGAACGAACCGCGGGTGGCCTCGCCGCGCGCGGCTTTCGACACGGCTCGGTGCTGGGAATTCTCGCCGCCAATTGTGCGGATTACGGCATCGCCTTCCATGCGGCTGCGCTCGCAGGCGGTGCGGCGACGACGATCAACCCGGCCTACAAAATCGAAGAAGTGGTGCACCAACTGCGAGATTCCGCAGCGCGCTGGATGATCTGCGACCGCGCCGCTGCCGAGGTCGCGCGTGCTGCGGCACAGCAGGTCGGTAATTGCCCGGTGTTTTGTCTTGACGGCGAAGGCGCCGAATCCTTCGCGGCCCTGTCGGGCGGGCCCATCGCCCAGATCCCTGTATTGCCCGACGAAATGGTGGTTCTGCCCTATTCCAGTGGCACCACCGGTCGGTCCAAGGGCGTGGTGCTGACACACGGCAATTGCGCGGCCAATATCGCGCAGATCGAAGCCTGCATGCCACTGCAGCCGCAGGACGTTTTCATTGCGGTGCTGCCGTTCTTTCATATCTACGGCATGCAGGTGATCATGAACCTGGGCCTGCGCACCGGCGCAACCCTGGTAACCATGCCGCGCTTTGATCTCGCGGCATTTCTCGATGCCATCCAGCGCTACCGGGTCACGATTGCCTTTGTTGTCCCGCCGGTTGTGTTAGCACTGGCGAAACACCCGCTGGTCGACAATTTCGATCTGTCATCGCTGCGCTTCATGATGTCGGGCGCTGCGCCGCTGGGCGCCGACGTGGCCGCTGCAGCGCAGGCACGCATCAAGGCACCGATCATTCAGGGCTATGGCATGACCGAGATGAGCCCGGTCTCACACCTGTCGGTTGTCGGCGTTACACCGGCGGGTTCCGTCGGTAAGCTGGCGCCTAACAGTGAAGCGCGCCTGATCGATCCGGAAACAGGTCGCGATGCGCCAACCGGCGCGAGCGGTGAACTCTGGGTGCGCGGCCCGATGGTCATGAAGGGATATCTCAATAACCCTGCGGCGACGGCGGCGACCATCGATGTCGACGGCTGGTTGCATACCGGCGATATTGCCCGCGCTGATGACACCGGCAATTTCTATATCGTCGACCGCCTCAAGGAGCTGATCAAGTACAAGGGATTCCAGGTTGCGCCTGCGGAACTCGAGGCACTGCTGCTGACGCATCCACAGGTCGCCGACGCTGCCGTCATCGGCATGCCGGACGCCGAGGCCGGTGAACTGCCCAAAGCTTTCATCGTCCGCAAAGCGGGCGCAACGGTAAGCGCGGATGCTCTGCGCGCCTTTGTCGCCGCGCATGTCGCGACCTACAAACAGATTCACCAGGTGGAATTTCTGGATGCGATACCGAAATCCCCATCCGGCAAGATCCTGCGCCGCATGCTGCGCGACCGCGGCGCGGCCCAGGACTAACGCGTCGCCTCGGCCACTTCAGCTAACAGATAAAACTTGAAATCGGTGCGGCCCGCCGGGCCCCGCTCTGGCGGCAGCGGGTGTTCATGGAACCAGGTGCGATAGGCTTCATAGGCCGCCATATCGCGGAAGTGCATTTCGGCAATCCGGTACAACATCAGGCTTTGCGGCAGCCGCATGGTATTGCCGCTCGCCGACTCCACCGGCTTCAGCACCGTGTTGTAGACGATCTTGTCGAGATGAGGATTAGCTAACAAATCGGGGGTGTGGATTTTCCACAGCCACTCGTCGTATTCCTCGGGGGTGATTCCGGGAACCAGCGTGTATCCGATCAGTGTCTTGATCATGGCGACTCACTCGTCGTCGATGTAACAGGCGGAGGCGCCGACAATACCGCGCCCCGAGCCGCGGCGAAAGCCCCGCTGAAAGCCCGGCGGCGCACATTTGCGGCCTCCGGCCACTGCTGTTAGTGTCGCCAGGGTGTCCACCCCGAAATTCATTGCGGTTGCCGGCAACATCGGCGCCGGCAAGACCGAGCTAACAGAATTCCTGTGCCGGCGCTACGGGTTGCAGCCGTTTTTCGAACCTAACGACGCCAATCCGTATCTGGCGGACTTCTACAAGGACATGCAGCGCTGGGCCTACCGCTCGCAAATGTTCTTCCTGACCCGCAAGTTCCGCCTGCACCTCGAGCTGCAGGAGCACCCGGAACCCGTGATCCAGGATCGCACCCTGTATGAAGACGCGGAGATTTTCGCCCGCAACCTGCATTTGCAGCGTTGCATCGATGGCCGCGATTTCCGCGTCTACTGGGAGCTGTACCAGTCGATCGCCGCGAGCGTACGCCCGCCCGACCTGATGATTCAGCTGCGCTGTCCGGTGCGCACGCTGCGCAAGCGCATACGCGCTCGCGGCCGGGCGATGGAGCAGGACCTGCCGGTCAATTATCTGACGCGGCTCAATCGCCTCTACAGCAACTGGTTCGCGAGTTACCGCCTGTCGCCAGTGGTCACGCTGGAAACCGATCAGCTTGACTGGCTGACCGACCTGGTGGACCGCGCCGACCTGTTCCGGCGGCTGGACCGGTTTCTCTAGCTGTTGGCGTGCGACCGCACGTAGAGATGCAGATATTTCTGCCGCACGTAGTTGGCGTCCTGCAAAGCCATTGCGAAACCACGCCAACCGTCGAGGAAGCCGAGCCGCAGGAAGTACGCGCGCAGGAAACGCCAGGCCGGATTGAAAAGGATCTGCACGACCCGCCCGCGCTTGCCGGCCGCGTGCATGTGCTGCGCCATCAAGGCCGCATATTGCGTCAGCTTTTCCGTCTGGTCATCGAGACTGCGATAGGAGTCATGCAGGATCCGGCCGCGCAACCTGCCGACGGAGCCGTTAGCGACGATCTTTTCGTGGATTTCGAAGCCGCCCATGGCCGCGCGGCGGCGATCGAACAGGCGCAGGTGATGCTCGCGGCCGGCATCGCCGAAGCGCAGATATTTGCCAAAGTAACGTGACGCAAAGGGAATCGTGTAGGCCGCAGCGGTCGTGGCGCCGCGTTGTTTCAGCTGCTGAATTTCCACCGCGAGTTCCGGCGACAATTGTTCATCCGCGTCCAGCATGATGATCCAGTCATGGCTCGCGGCCTGGTGCGCAAACTGACGCTGCGAGCGGTAACCAGGCCAGTCCCGCTCAATCACCCGCGCGCCGCATTCGGCGGCCAGTTGGTGCGTGCGGTCGGTGGAATGTGAATCCACGACCAGCAGCTCGTCGGCGACCAGCGCCAGCGATCGCAGACAGGGCTGGATGCAGTCCTCTTCGTTATAGGCAATCACACAACCCGAGATCTTGAGACTCACAGGCGTGCTAGGTCCGCGAAAGGCTCGCGACCGGAGCTTCAAGATCCTCTGGCTGCACCAGGGGCACGGTGCGGTGCACCCAGTTGCCGGGATCGGAACGCCGCTGCGGCGACGGAATGACCAGCACCCGGCGCAGCCGTTCGCTCTGCATTTTTTCGACGTCGATTTCGTTGCCGTGCCGCGCCCAGTCGCGCACGCGCTGCCGGAACTGGAATTCCATGCCGTCGGTTTCGGTCAGGAACTCTTCGGCCGCGGTGCGCGGCGGCAACTTCGGTTCGATCCGGGTAACGACTGCGAGATCTTCATTCAATGCCTTGAGGATCATCGCGTGGCGGTCCTTGTCCGCGGCGGGATCTAACAGAAAATTGCGCGCCTGCATGCCGAAGGTGCGGGTGTTAGTGGCGTCGATCGGCACCTTGACCGAAAACGTGATGATCGACATGCCTTCCTGAAACACCGGCTGGATGCGATGGCAGACGCCGATCAGGCTGAACTCGACCGACACCGCCGTAAAGCCGCGATCCGGATTCAGGATCTTGGCCATGCCGCCGGTTTTTTGCTCCACCTTCGGCGCCGGCCTGACACGCTGCACGCTCGCGCCATATTCTGTCGGCGTAATTGGCACCACGCGCACGCGCGGCGCGCGGCGCGTGCCGAACGTCGGATGGACGAAATTAATGTGGGCGGTGTCCAGCGAGTTTTCCTCGAAGCGCGCCCAATTGACGTTGCCCTCGCCCTGGTAGTGAATCAGCCGCCATTGGTCCGGCATCTCATACTCAGGAAAAAGATCCGGCACCTGCGGACGATCGGCCTCAGGCAAATCGCCTAGAAACACCCACACCCAGCCGTATTTCTCCACGGTCGGATAGCTGTCGATGCGTGCGCGCTTGGGGATGACGGCCTCGTCACCCATGGCGGGAATTTTCGCGCAGCGACCGCTGTTGCCGTACTGCCAGCCGTGATACGGGCACTCGACGTTGCCGGCGACGATCTGCCCATTGGCCAGCGCGGCGCCACGGTGCACGCAGACATTGGACAGGCAGACGGCCTTGCCGGTCGGGTCGCGATACAGCACGAAGTCGCAGCACAGAATCCGCACGCCTAACGGTTTGGTCGCGGTTACTTCGTGGGCGTAAGCCGCTACATACCAGTTATTGATCAGCATGAGATCAATGTTGAGGCTGAAACAATTCGAACGCAATGCCGTCTGGCGCAGTACCGCTTCGATGTCATCGACCGGAAAACTGTACATGACGAGACCTGTCGCCGGCAGTCGTGGCGGTCGCGGCGGCTGTGCCACCGCCAGATTGGTGAACTGCAGCAGGATCATAAATCCGTGGGCACCGTACGGAGGATAGGACTGCGCAAAGTCAAACTGCGTGCCATCCGGCGTGTTCATCGCACCCAGGCGGCCTGCGGAGGTCTGGCGGCGGCGCTTGCGGATTTCGAATCCCAGCGCCGCCCGCATGAAGCCGGCCATGCGATCGGTGTCTTTGACCACGCACATGGAATACGCGGGACCGCCCAGACCCAGTGCATTCACCGGCGAAATTGGCGGGCTGCCGGCACCGCGCGCAATGCCGACCGCCGCTACGAATTCCGGTGCGGTCGCCAATGACTCCAGGATTTCCCAGCTGCGGCCGTCCGGATGATGAAACAGCGTCCGTTCGAGTGGGTTGCGCGCCCCGAATCCTAACAAACGCAGCCTGGCATCCAGCGATTCCTGGACGGTGTTAGGAAAGCCGATGGTATAGGGTCCGTAAACGGCAGGCTCCCAGTTCCCGCGCCAGGGTTCGCTATACCGATCCAACACCAGCACGCGGATGCAGGCGGCGTCACTGATGCCGGCGCGCGCGGCGCGTGGTGGCGTCGACCGTTACGGGACCGTGACATTGCAGGCCGTGGCCGGTTTCCAGGAACAGCCGCAGCGGCGGCAGTGAATTAGTCGCGATCGTCAGGGTCGCGAGCGGTCCGGCGCGACCACGCGGGTGTGCTGGCATAAGCGACTTACTTTATACTGACACGAGATGTCTGGTACGCGTCGCGATTTTCTTCGGGCAACCGCCTCCACCGCAGGCGGCTATCTGCTGGTTGCAACATTTGGCATCCCTGACGAGTCGGCGCTCGCACAGACCGCGCCCGCCAATCCGCCACCGGCGACCGTTCTCTCGCCCTCAGTATTCATTCGCATCGATCCCGACGGTTCGATACGCATCCTCGCGGCGCGGCCCGATATGGGACAGGGCATCAAGACCTCGGCGGCGATGACCATTGCCGATGAACTGGACGCCGACTGGTCGCGCGTCACGGTGGCGCAGGCGCCCGCCAACTCAGCCATTTATGGCTCGCAGACCGTCGGCGGCTCGCGCTCGACGCCCAGCAGCTGGGACGCGCTGCGACTCTGCGGTGCAACGGCGCGCGCGATGTTAGTCAGCGCCGCAGCTAACAGCTGGAACGTGCCCGCCGCCGAGTGCAGCACCGCGGCCGGCACCGTGATCCACACAGCATCGATGCGGCGCCTGGGCTATGGCGAACTGGCGGCGCGCGCCGCAGCACTGCCCGTGCCGGATGCCGCAAGCGTCAAACTCAAGTCCGGCAGCGACTACCGCATCGTCGGCCAGCCAACCCGCAGCGTCGATGTGCCGAAGATCGTCAGCGGCGAGCCGCTCTACGCGATGGATGTGCGTCTGCCGGGCATGAAATATGCGGCGATTGCCCGCGGCCCGGCGCTGCGCTCCAAACCGGCCCACGGCAACTTCGACGAGGTGCGCCGGCTGCCGGGCGTGCTGGATGTGTTCACGATCGACGGACAGGGCGCCGGGCCGGCGGAGGCGGTGCCGTTTGTGGCCGTCATTGCTTCGTCCACCTGGGCTGCTTTTCGCGCGAAACGAGCGCTGAAAATCGACTGGGATACCAGCAGCGCGTCGCGCGACAGCTGGTCCGGGGCATTGGCCGCGGCCAAAAAAATCAGCGCTCAGCCGGGAGCGCAGTCCCTGCGGGAGAGCGGTGACACGAAGGCCGCATTTTCCGCAGCTAACAAAACGGTCGAGGCGTTCTACGCCTATCCGTTCCTGGCGCATGCGACCATGGAGCCGCAGGTCACGACTGCCTGGTATCGCGAAGGCCAGATCGATCTGTGGGCGCCGGCGCAGACCGTCGACTCATCGCGGCCGTCGATTTCTCGTCTGTTAGGTCTGCCGCTGGACAAGGTGGCTGTGCATCTGCCACGCCTCGGTGGCGGCTTCGGCCGGCGCTTGATGTACGACTTCATGACCGAAGCGGCGGTGATTTCGCGCAAGGTCGACAGCCCGGTAAAGCTGGTGTGGACGCGCGAAGATGACCTGCAGTACGACTACTACCGCGTCGGAGGCTTCCATGGAATCAAGGCCGCCATCGACCAGCAGGGCCAGCTGAGCGCCTGGCAACAGCATTTCATCAGTTTTACCAGTGACGGCAAGGCACCGGTGTCGGGCGGCAATATCGATGCCGCCGATTATCCGATGAACGTCGTGGCTAACGTCTTTGTCGGCCAGACCCTGCTGCCGCTCGCGACCCGCACCGGGCCGTGGCGCGCGCCGCGATCCAACGGCATCGCGTTTGCGGCACAGAGTTTCCTGCATGAGGTCGCCGTCGCTGCGAAACGCGACCACGTCGAACTGCTGCTGGAACTGTTTGCGAAAATGCAGAAACCCGCGGCCAACCAGCCCGGGCTGAATCCCGAGCGCGCCATCCGCGTCATCAGGCTGGCGGCGGAAAAAGCCGGCTGGGGCCAGAAGTTACGCGGCGGCCGCGGCCTCGGGCTGGCTTTTTATTATTCCCACGCCGGTCATTTTGCCGAGGTAGTCGACGTGACGGTCGACAAGCGCAGGAATCTCAAGGTCAACCGCGTAACCGTCGCCGGCGATATCGGACTGGTGGTAAATCCGCTCAATGCCGAGCATCAGGTCGCGGGATCCGTGACCGATGGACTGAGCGCCGCGCTCGGTCAAAGAATCACCATCGAGAACGGCGCCGTGCAACAAAGCAATTTCCATGATTACCCGCTGCTGCGCATGCCGGCGGCGCCGCCGGTCAGCGTGCACTGGGTCGACAGTGGCTACCCGCCCACCGGCGTGGGAGAGCCCGCGTTGCCGCCGCTGGCGCCAGCGTTGTGCAACGCTATCTTTGCGGCGACCGGCATCCGGGTGCGTGAATTGCCGTTGTCGCTGTCAGGCTTTTCGGCCTAACGGACCGACGTCACGGTCCGCAGCGGCAGGCTGCTGGTGGCCACGAACGACGAAGGCCGTCGCGGTGTGCCCGATCATGCCGCCGACGTAGTACAAGAACTCAGCCATGTTGTAAATGAATCAGGGCTTCCCATGCGCCCGCCTTGTGACTTTGAGGGCCAGGGTGGTCATCAGGCAACTTTCTTGCAGTCATGGGACTACGAGGCGGCGGGCAGCGATTGAGGGCAATCACAATCAGCGTTTGCATGGCGCCAATTGTTAGCTGTGAATGTGTTGCGCGTCCGTCAACAGGCCGCGCTCACAACGGACTGATCATCTCTGCGTAGTTGCCGGCGAGCAACGCAGCATCATTGCGATCAAACTTCACATTGGACAGCGCCGCCATGTCGATGGTCGCGTGCGCGGTGAACATCTTCTGCAGGTCCACCCGAAAAGCCATACTGGCGTCCCGGCTGCGCAGGCGCTGCGTATCGAACGCGAAAGAGAGCCGCCGGTAGTTCTCGTCGAAACCAACGTGGTAGACCAGCGGCATGCGCGCGCCGCCGCTCGCCAGCGTGCCTTCCAGCAGCACAAACTTGTAACCGACTTCCCATGTCCATGCCATGCGACCGTTAGGGTCCAGGTCGCCGCGCGGCTCTATCGAGCGATTGGCTGCGGAATCCACGCCGATCCCGAACTCGATGCGCTGATAGTTCCCGCGCGGTACCGTGTGCAACGTAATAACAAAAGTAGCCTGCCCGCCGTCAAAACGCAGCAGGTGATAGCTGTCGGGCTCGGCGTATGCACCGCTGTCGCCCACGAGCCGGATATTACTCAGAAAGAACTGGAAATCGCGCACTTCGAAACGGCCCTGCCCGCCGGGATTGGCATAGCGCATTTCGTTGGCAACCAGCGGTTCAGCGCCCACAAAGGCGTCAAATTGCAGTGTCAGCTTCACCGGTTGGGCCGCGTTGTACAGATAACCGGCCGCCGCAAACAACGCCGCTGCTCCCATCACCGCGGACAAGATGGCGGTCCTGCGCATTGGCATCACTTGCGCACGAACGGGTCCGCGAACCGCTCTGCCGTGACGAATTCGTTGTCCGTCATTGTATGCAGGAAAGCTATGATCGCCGTCTGTTCGGCCTCCGACAGATGCAGACTGATCCCTTCACTGGATCCTGCACCCTGGTTATCGGCCTCCGCGATCAGGGGACTGAGCGTGCTGCTCTTGTGAATGCCGCCGTCATAGTGATGCAACACCGCATCGAGAGTCGCGAAGCGGCCGTCGTGCATATAAGGTGCGGTCAGCGCAATGTTCCGCAGCGTTGGAGCCTTGAACCTGCCGCGATGCGCCCTCTGGCCGGTGACTGCCTGCAGACCGGGTTGCAGGTGCTCTTCATCATCGAGGCCATTGTTAGAAAATCCGTCCAGGCGCGTGCTGAACCCGCTGGTCAGGAACTGGCTGTGACAGTCGATGCAGTTGGCGCCGCGCAGGCTGACCTTGACGTCCGGGTGGGCCATGAACAGTTTGCGTCCCAATTCCTGCTGCGTATTCAAGCTGATCTCGCCGCGCAGGAATTGATCGTAGCGGGAATTTGACGAAATCAGCGCACGCTCGAATGATGCCAGCGCGCGCGCAATGGCCTGCACACTGATCTCACCGTAGGCTGCATCAAACATGGCGCGATAGCCATCGTCAGGTTCCAATTCAGCAACCAGCTGTTGCAGGTCCTGGGCCATCTCGTCCGGATTCTGGATCGGGACCAGCGCCTGTGCCTCCAGTGTCGCAGCTCGCCCATTCCAGAAAAAAAGCTGTGGGCCCCACATCAGGTTGGCCAGGCTCATGCTGTTGAATGCCAGCGGCTTGCCGGTTACGCCGATTCCGGTCCTGCGGCCATCCGTGAAGGCCAGCCGTTGCTGGTGGCACGTGGAGCAGGACACCGTGTTGTTGCCGGACAGGCGCCGATCGTAAAAGAGCCGACGGCCGAGCTGCACCGATTCCTCGGTCAGCGGATTGTCTGCCGGTACCTGGAAGCGGCCAAACACAAAAGGCGCCGAAAATCCCGCCAGCGGCGCAGGCGCGTGGTGGCGCGCGCCGCAGCTGACACTTGCCGCCACAGCGACCAGCACAGCACACCATGCCGCCGCCGGTACGAGGCGCCACAAACTCAATGGCCTCAGTGATGATGCACGAAGCCTGAGCCGAACAGCGCTTCAACGTTCTCGACGCCTTTCTTGTAGCGCTGCTTGAAGTTGACGCTGGCGACACGTGCACCGGTCTGCAGGTCTTGCACGGTTATCGAATGGTCATTGACCTTGGCGATAAAATCGACATCGGTCGGATCATTGTCGCTCGCCTTGCCGAGATTCAGCAGATTGTTCTGCACCGCGATGAGCTTGCGGCCCGAGGCCGAGGTATAAAAGATCACATGGTGCGCGCCGGCTTCGCCCTTGATGTCCGGGCCGGAGGAAACGAGATCCGGCAGGCCAGACAGCTTGTAGCGTTTCACGATGCCCGGTAGCGCGTGGCTAACAAACAGTTCAGTATCGTTGCCGTAGAACTCAAGCGGGACGCCGGTGCCCGACTTGGCGCCGTCATACAGCTTCATGGGAGCACCGAAGCTCTTGGTCGCCTCGCTATATGGGACCTTCCAGGTTTCGAATCCGAACATTGTATTGACCAGCACGGCTGGCGCGACGCCCGGCACGATGCTGGGCCGCACGAAAAGCACCTCTACCGGTGATGACGGAAAGCCCACCGGCTTCACATCCTCGATGACGATGTTCTGAATCGGCTTCATGGCGTTAAGGTCGACTACGGTGATGCCGTTGCCGACACCGGTGGCAAGGTCCGGGTGAATCGTGTAGGTAACCACCATCCGATCCTGGTACGCGGACATACCGTGCGGATACATGATGAACGGCGCCCCTTTGGCCACTTTGCTCTTGCGGGCCTCGATGATCTTGATCACCGCATTGGTCTGTGGGTCAAACACGCCAATCGAGCCGCAGTCGGCCTGATCGATGCCGGTGCCGCCCAGGAAAGTGACGAACATATATTCCTTGCCGTTGACGCTGTGCCAGATGATGTCCTCACCCACCTGCTGGCCCTGGGTGTTCACGCACGTCACGCCATCGATGACGGCGGCCCCGTTAGCGTTTCGCGACAGACCAACCTCGGCGAGACTGCACTTGGGATCAAGGCCCGTGGCGTACAGCCGTCCCGCAGGGCTGTAGTACAGGTGGTGCAGAGGCTGCTGCAAATCCGGCAGCGCAAAATCCTGCAATAGCGCGCCAAAATTCGCTGCCTCCGGATCCAGTTCGACGATGGCGACGCTGTGCGCGGTGCCAAGCGTGGGCAGGCCGCGCAGCAGCACAAGGCCTTGGCCAGCCTCGATGTTGCGCTGCACCGCCGCAGCAGATTCCGGACTACTCGACTGGACCACGGGTGCCGCATCTTTCTTCGAGCAAGCGGCGATGCTCAGCAGCAGGGCCACCGACATGGACACCAAGGCAATACGCTTTGACTCAGCCATGGGAAATCTCCAGAGGTTTATTGGTGTAGGACAACGGCGGCGTTTCGCCGCGATCTGATTTATGGTCGTCGCCGGGAAGCACTGACCATGCCCGGAAATGCTTCGTGGCTTATTATGATCCGCTCAATATAGAGCCCTGACAAGAGCGCCGCGTTGATCGCGTCGCCTCGATCGACGACCCCGGCGGGATTCGGGCTGTCAGCGCAAGCTAACGAAGTGGGTCAACCGAACTGGATTTCAGGCGGGCAAGCAATTTTCCGGCACCCGCCTCGATCTGATCCATCATCGACGCAAAGCCATCATCGCCACCGTAGTAGGGATCCGGAACCTCGGCATCGCCCAGAAACAATTCCAGGCGCGCGGCACTGTCCGCCGGCTTGCGTTGCTGCAACTGCACCAGGTTGTCGCGGTCCATCGCCAGGATCAGCGCGCATTCGCGAAAATCCTGCGCGGTGATTTCGCGGCAACGGTGTGCGGTCAGGTCGTAAGCGCGCGTCGCGCAAGCTGCAATCGAGCGTGGATCGGCGCTGTCGCCGGCGTGCTTGTCCTTGAGGCCTGCCGACCCAAAGCTGAGCGCCTGCTGCGAATGGGAGACCTGCTGCAGCTGCTGCAGCACACATTCAGCCACTGGCGAGCGGCAGTAATTGCCGGCGTCTACGATCAATATCTTCATGGGCTCACTTGTTAGCTTGTTCGCACTGAGAGACAGCCTGGTCGACGCGGTCGAGCCAGGTTGAACCATAGCGCTCGACATACCAGGCGCGCAGTGGCGCAGTCGCTGCGCGAAACTCGGCGCGTTGCAGGTCGGTCGCATAATCTGCGGTACCGCCCTTACTGACAAACTCCTGCAGCGCCGGTGCCTCGCGCTCCTTGGCCGCCTTGCGGGTTGCGATCGCCAGCGCGCGTGCACTCTCGGTTACCGCGGCGCGAATATCTTCCGGCAGCTTGTCCCAAACGGGCTGGGAGAACCACCAGATCGAGGCCATGTAACTGTGACGATCCATGAACACATGGCGGATGTGCTCATCGAACTTCATACCCATGATGTCCTGGATGCTGTTCTTGGTGCCGGCCAGCATGCCCGCGCCTAACGCGGTGTAGATTTCCGAAAACGGCAGCGCCATCGGGCTCGCACCGAGTTCGCGCACCATTTGCTGCTCCAGCGCCGACGGCAGGGTGCGGATGCGCAGGCCCTTGAGATCGCTCACTGACGCAATGCGCTGCTGCGTGGTCGCGAAACTGCGCCAGCCACCGGTGTTTCCGACCACCAGCAACCGCAAGCCGAGACCTTTTTGCAGAATGTCGCGCCCCATCGCGCCCGGGACGTCACCGTCCAGCACACACTCCGCAACCGCGTCGTCGCGAAACAAATAGGGCAGGTCGAACACCTGTGCGGTGCCATACAGACCTGCGAGCCCGCCGATGGTGGTCTGGTGCATGTCGAGCACCCCGCTCTGCAGGGACTCGATGCACTCGCGTTCGTTGCCACAGAACTGGCCCGATGGATAGATCTGCACCTCGACGCGCTGGCCGGTCAGTTCGCGCATCTGGTCGCGAAACGCAACCGCGCCGATATAGTCCTCATCATCCTGGGACGCCAGGAAGGCGATGCGGATGGTGTATTCAGCCTGCTTGGCGCTGGAACTGATGATGCCCGCAATGCATCCGGCGACGATCACCGCGAGCACGATACGCATCCAGTTCTGGCTGTTCATGCGGGGGCCTTACATCAGACCTAACAAGCGGGGTACCGCGAGCGTCAGGACCGGAAAATAGGTGATCAGCATTATCACCAGGAATTCGACCGCGAGAAACGGCAGTATCGCCTTGACGATGTTCTCGACGCGTTCGCCGGAAACCGACGACGCCACAAACAGCACCAGCCCCATCGGCGGCGTGGCCAGCCCCACGGTGAGGTTGACGCACATGATCAGCGCGAAATGCACCGGGTGCACACCGATGCTGGTGAAGATCGGCGCCAGGATCGGCCCGAGTATCAGGATCGCGGGTCCCGCGTCCAGAAACATGCCGACCAGGAACAGCAACAGATTCACGAGCAGCAGCAACAGATAGACGTTATCGGTCAGCGACACCATGCGCTGCGCAATCGCGCTGGCCATGCCCGACACCGTGACCAGCCAGCCTAGCGTGACCGCGGCGCCAACCAGCAACAGGATGACGCCCGACTGCTGCACTGTGGCGACAAAGATACGGCGCAGTTCGACATTGTCGATGGAGCGCAGTAAGAAGCGCGTGACGATCAGCGCATAGGCGACCGCGACGGCCGCCGCCTCGGTTGCGGTGAACAACCCCGACAGCATGCCGCCTAACAATATGATCGGCATCAGCAACGCCAGGTAGGCGCCGCGCAGCGAATGGCCGCGTTCCTGCCAGGTGGCCTTCTTGAGCGACACCGGCAACTTGTAGCGGGTCGCGAGCAGCCGCGTTGTTGCCATGAGCCCGAGACCAATCAGCACGCCCGGGACAATGCCCGCTGCAAACAGCGCGCCGATCGAGACGTTCATGACGAAGCCGTACAGCACCATGATGCCGGACGGTGGAATGATGGGACCGATCACTGCCGCGGCCGCGGTGACCGCGGCCGCGAACGGCCGCGTGTAGCCGGCGCGCACCATCGATGGAACCATCATCTTGCCGATCGCCGAGGCATCCGCGACGGCGGAACCTGAAATCCCCGCGAACAGCATCGACGACAGGATATTGACCTGCGCCAGGCCGCCGCGCAGATGCCCGACCAGCGACTGCGCAAACCGGACGATTGCGGCGGTAATTCCACCGGAATTCATCAGCTCGCCGGCGAGGATGAAAAATGGCACGGCTAACAAGGGAAAACTGTCGATGCCGTTGTAGAACCTGGCCAGCAATGCGGCGAAATAACGGCTCTCGCCATCCAGCATGAGGGACAGGCCCGGGCCGATCAGCAACGCAAACACCACCGGAGCGCCGAGCGCCAGCAGCAATACAAAGAACCAGAAGAAAGCGATTGACATGTCAGTCCGCGTCGATGACGGGTACGACACCCGACAACAGCAGATCAAACCGACCGGTCAGCAAGGCGCGCAGCAGGCGCAGCGAAACTTCCATGCTGACCGCAATCAGCGCAATGAAGACCACGGGCACGACCGAATATACCCAGACCATCTGGATGGGTACTGTCGCTGCGGTAATAGTCAGTCCGCGTAGTACCAGCTCGCGACTCTCAACCAGCAGCATCACGCAGATCCACCCCACCAGAAGATTGACCAGCACGGCGGTCCAGTACAGCAACCGAGGCGGCAGAGATTCGGCGAAAGCACCGATCGCAACGTGACTGCCGCTGCGGTAGCCGATCGGCGCGGTGAGCAGCACCGACCACACCAGCGCCATGCGCGCGATGTCTTCGCCCCAGTCGAGCGTGTAATTGAAAACAGCCCGAAGCAGAATTTGCGCCAGCGCCACCGCCAGCATGACGGCTAACAAAATGGCCGCCAACGAACGTCCCCACCTTGAGATGGGGGCATTGATGGCGGCAAGCCAACTGATCGTCGTATCGATCGGCCGAAGCACGATCGCAGTGTCGTCTATTTGGCGCCGAAGTTGTACCGCGCCTGGATACCGAAATAGCGGTCGGCGTCACGCGGAATCTGCAGACGCGGCGCGCCACCCGGGCCACCACCCGTGCGCAGCACGCTGTAACTCTGGTCGCCCAGATTGCGGCCAATGAGCGACACCCGGAACTTGTTGTCGGCATCGCGCAGCGTGACGATCAGGTCGGTGGTCGTATAGCCAGGGATACGCAACGCCGCCGGCTCGTTGAGATCGGCGAACGATTCGTCCTGGTAGGAAATGGACAGATTCGGGACCAGCTCGAAGCCGCCCACAGGAAAGCTGTACTCGATGCTGGCCGAGCCCTTGTACTTCGGCGCCAGCGGCAGCGCCGTGCCATTCCTCACCGTCGGATTTGAACCTGCCGGCGTGAAGAACTGGTCAATTCGCGCCTCGTTGTAGGTGATACCCGCCGACACGGACAGCCGGTCGGTGGGCTTGGCCTGCATTTCCACTTCGACACCACCCGAGGTCACAGACCCGGCATTGGTCAACGTTGTGATCAGCGTGCCATTCAGGAACAGGAAATTGTTAGCCTGGAAGTTGTTGTACCTGGCATAGAACGCAGCCGTGTTGAGCAGCATGCGGCCATCCAGCAACGTAGTCTTCAGGCCGACTTCGGTGGAATTGCCGGTCTCCGCGGCCAGTACCTGCGCATTGTTAGCCGTCATGTTGAAAAACACGTTGAATGCCGGTCCTTTGTAACCCTTTGCGTAGGTCACATAACCCATCATGTCGTCGTTCAGGTCGAACTGGAACCCGGCGCGACCCGAGAAATTGCTGGAGCTGTTGTTGCCCGACAGGAAAGCCGTGCCGCCGCCAGCCTGGTTGCGGATGCCGGGACCCGCGATCGGCGAGAAGTTGTAAGTGTGATTGAAGGCGAGCTTGTCCTGCGTCCAGCGGATTCCGCCAATCACACGCACTGCCTCGCTCATGTGGTAGGTGGCGTCGGCGAACACGGCAAAGTTCTTGAAATCGGCACCGAACAGCGCACTAGCCGACGGCGTCACGATCGTGGAGGTACCGGCCAGGCAAGGCGCCAGGCCGGTCGCGTTCACCGGCGATGTGGTTGCGGTGCAGACGATATCGCTGCGCTGGAAGAATCGCTCGGCATCGTTCTTCGAGTAAAACACACCAGCCACATAGTCGAGGTCCCCGCCACCCTTGGAGGCGATGCGCAGTTCCTCCGACAGAGTGTTCTGTGTCTGCGGGCCGAAATCATGCAATTGCGCGAACGCGTTGCCGACATAGGCGGCGGACCGGTCGAGCCAATCGCCTTCGCGAAATTCGGTTGCGTCCCAGGTGCGATACGCGGTGATGGACGTCAACGTGAATTTGTCGAAGTCGATGTCGGCCTGCACCGAGGCGCCCCAGGCCTTCTCGGTCGAACGCATTGCAAGATTCTGCCTGACCTGGCGTGTATCGTCACCCAGTAATGAGACACCTGCTAACAAGGACGTCAGCGCCGGTCCGTTCGCGCCGGTGGGCGTCGTGCCGATGATTTCCGCGCAGCAATTGTCATCGGACTCGCGGTAGTCGCCGATAAATGTCAGGCGTACGCGGTCGTTAGGCGTGGCTTCCCAGATGGTGCGGATGCCTTTGCGGTCGTAGCCGTTGACCTTGCCGCCGGTGCCCGTGGTCGTAATGTTGGCAATATAGCCGTCGAACTGGCCCCAGGTAACCGTGGTGCGCGTGCGCAGGTTTTCCGAGATCGGCGCGTCCAGCGCCGCCTTGACCTTGTACTCATTGTCTTCGTAGAGACCGACATCGACGTATCCGCCCAGTTCATCACTGGGTCGCTTCGACACGATGTTCACCACGCCGGCCGAGGAGTTCTTACCGAACAACGTGCCCTGCGGACCGCGCAGTACTTCGACGCGCTCAATGTCATAGAGGTCGCCGAAGGCTTCGCCCGCCGAGTTCAGCACCACGCCGTCGACCACCGCCGCCACGCTGGGCTGCGCAGCGATCGCGAAGTTGATCGTACCCACGCCGCGCAGGAACAGCGCCTGGTTGAGCGAGGTGTTGGTCTTGCGAATATTGAGCGACGGCACCATGGCGCGCAGGCCGTCGACATTGAAGCCGCCGGCAGCGTCTACCATCTTGGCGCTGACCACGGACACTGCGATCGGCACGTCCTGCAGTTTCTGCTCGCGTTTTTGCGAGGTCACCACAATTTCTTCCAGTGCCGGCCCGGAACTGCCCGCCTCCTGCGCGAGTACCGGATTGGCTACCAGCGCGGTCGCGATGCCCGACAAGAGCGCGGTCAATAGCGTGTGTTTATTCTGAATCATGTGGAGTTCCCCTCAGAAAACCTGGCATCGCCGAGCCGGCGCTGCTTCAATTGGGCCAAACTAGCACGAGGTTTATATGTCTTACAACCCTTATATAAGACATGAGAGTCAAGCAATTCGTCTAGGCGACCCACTCTTCACTCCGACTGATGCGGCCAAGCAACAAACCGCTTGCGGGGCCCAGTGCGACCCGGGTGCCGCGGCGCACAAACACGGCCATTTCGCTGAGACCCAGCGACAAGTCATACACGCGGCCTCCGCCGCAGGGTGCGCGATCCGGGAAGCGGCACCAGTCCCCGTGCGGCAGATAAACGCGGACCCGGCCGTCGGCACGCAGGCACGGCGCCACCAGCAAGTCATCGCCACACATGAATTGGTCTTCGAAGGCCCAGGCCGCGGGATCGTCCGGAAACGCGAGCACCATCGGCCGCTGCACCGGCAGGCCGGTGTTAGCTGCCGCAGCGACGGCGCTCTCGAGATAAGGCAGCAGGCGGTTGCGCAGGCGCAGCGCCGTCATCGCCAGCGCCTCGGCTTGGGCGCCGTAGCTCCAGGGCTCGCGCGCGCCGATGCCATGCAGGCGCAGGTGCGCGGAAAAAATCGCCATCTGCAGCCACCTGACATACAGGACCGGGTCGCGCTGATCGCCATAAAAACCGCCGATGTCGGTCGCGTAGTAAGGGGCGCCGGTCAGCCCCCAGCTGAGGCCGCTGCGCAGGTTGCCGGCCATGCCGCCCCAGTCCGCCTGCGGATCGCCGCCCCATTGTGATGGATAACGTTGCGAGCCGGTCCAGCTCGCGCGACTGAACAGAAACGCGCCGTTAGCTCCGAACTTGCTGGCGGCTTCATACACGCAACGGTTGTAGAGCAGCCCGTACACATTGTGCAGCTCGGCGCCTTGCGCACCATTGTGCGCCAGCATGTCAGGCTCGATCTGCTCGCCAAAGTCCGCCTTGATCATGTCTATGCCGAGGTCGAACAGCGCTTTGTGCTGATCGCGCCACCACGCATAAGCTTCCGGGTGCGTGAAATCCAGCAGCCCCGATTCCGGCAGCTGCGTCAGCACCTGACCGAAGGGCTCGGGATCGAAACGAAACCGATAGGCCTCGCCGCTGCGACGGTCCTTGAGCAGCCAGCCCTTGGCCGCAAGCTCCGCGAACCTCGGATTGCGCACCGAGATCAGCGGGTACTCCCACACGCAGATCCGGAATCCCATCTCGCGCAGCGCGTGCACGGTCGGCCGCGGATCGGGATAGCGCCGCGGACACCATTCAAACGCGAAACGCGTGTCGGTGTCCTGCCAGGCGCGGCCATCGAAGGTGATGACTTCGCAAGGCATGTCGCGGCGTCTGACTTCGCGCGCCACCGCGAGGATCTCTGCCGAATCCCGGTAATAGGCCTTGGAGAGAATCACGCCCAGGCTCCAGGATGGCGGCGCTGGCGCGCGGCCGGTCAGCGCCGTGTACTGCGCGAGTTGCGCCGCGCCGTCACGGCCCGTCAGCACGAATACATCGAGGCACTCGCTACTGACAACCGCGACGTAACTGCGCTGCGACCAGGGGCCATAGCCAACCCCATGGCTGACAGCAGCAGGCGTATGGATAAACACGCCCCAGCCATCCGGACTCCAGGCAAACGGCGAGTTCTTGTAGCTCCATTCGGCATTGAGACCCAACGCGTCGTGGTTATGCGAACGCAACAGCTGACCGCGCTTGTCCAGCCGGCCGGACTTTTCGCCGAGACCGTACACTTTGGTGTCGGCCTCCAGATCGAAGCTAACGAGCCAGCCTTCAGGTAATTTGGCTAACGGCGGCAGCCGGAACTTGCGAACGAAATGCCCGTCGGTCGGCGATCTCTGCACCAGGCGATCGTCGCAGAACAGCTGGAAGGCCAGCGGTTCCGCTGCAAGTTGCACCCGCAGATGCGCGCCGGTGCTGCTCTGCGCCACGATGTTGAACCCGTCAGCCGTAGTTGCCACAGCTAACGGCAATGCCACAGGTTCGGCGACCAGCATGCCGTAGTCGCGCGCGCGTTGTTCGCTGCGCAGGCGCAGGCCGCAATCGTGCAGAGTCAACTGCATGCGTCCTGCGGAGGTCGCCAGCTGCAGCTGTGTGCCAACCACCGCGGGCGCACCCAGCAATCTCAGCGGCGGGATCTTTCCCCAGCTCGGCGCGATCGGATCCCAGGCGGTCATTGGCCTGCCGCTACCTAACAAAGCTCGATGACAGGCAGCTGCCAGCGCGCGGCCATGGCACGAAGGGACGGCCGGTGCTCGCCGTAGGCCAGTGCGAAATGATGTTCGAGCGCTTCATCCAGAATGCGCTCACTGACCTCGGCCGCGGGCGCATCGAATCGCACCGTGCCCGAGCAGCCGGTGAAAGCCATGGGCGCACGAATTACTTCGGCGCCGGCAACCACGAGTTTCGGCACATTGCGGGACCGGGAAATGCGCGCCAGGGTAATCCGCCCGGGCTTCAGCGTGAACTGGTGCAGCAAGGGCATGCGGCGGTTGGTATGGATCGTCGCGGTCGGCTGCACTGCCGGATCGCACATCGACAAGGGCGCGAGGCCGCAATGCCAGAACACACCCGTGTTGTTAGCAGCGGTCACATCGACCAGATCCGCCATCCACGCAGGTTCACCTGCGAGCTCCTGCATGATGAGCTGTGTCAGCGCGCCGTTGACGTCCGCCTCGCACGCGGATGGCACTCGCTGCTCGTTCATCATCGCCATCGGGCCGCAGGCGGCGCAGCCATATTCGGTGAACATCTCCGGCCAGCACCTGACGGCGAGGCCGCTGGCGCCAGTGTCGCGCGTGACATCCTGCAGCGCGCAAAAGACCCGCAACGACTTGTCGAGCTGACCGGCATCCACCTCATCAAGTCCGGTCACGCGCGCGGCGGTAGCGGCGCGGACGCTGGCAACACGAGTCGCGTCAGTGGCGCGCGCGCGGTCGAAAAGTTGCGGCAATCCCACCGCGTTGATACGCAAACCGGCCAGTCGCGCCAGCAAATCCGGATCGAACTCGCAGGTATCGAAGCCATCGGGATGCTGGCCAACAACCGTAATGCTGGAATTGGCCAGCCGGCCCAGCACATCAGCCGCTTTCTGCTGGTCGGCCGCAAGCGGCGCCTGCGGCGCGGCTGCCCGGGATGGCACGGGATCTGCCATCTGAGCTAACGCGCGCAATCTTTCCGCCAGTCCCGGTTCGCCCGGATCCGCATACAGCGAGCGATGCCGTGCCCCGGCCTTGCCGAGCGCATGCGCGGCGAGATTCAAGCCACAGTAGGCGTTCAGGCGCAGACGACCGCCGATGCGCGG
>JANLTW010000115.1:0-7481 GCA_031363155.1 Gammaproteobacteria bacterium
GCCGGCAAATCCGGCGAGCTGCGCTGCGCAGGCTCGCTGCTGGATATTACCGAGCGCAAGCGCATCGAGAGCCAGCTGGCGATAGGCGCGCTGATGCTGGAAACGATTTACGACGCCGTGCTGGTGACCGGCGCTGACGGAATAATCCGGTGGGCGAATTCGGCGGCCGCCAGCCTGTTAGGCATGCCGGTCGCGATGCTGACCGGACGGGCGCTGGCGGAGTTTTCTGCGGATAGCCGTGAGCGTCAGCTCGAGCTCAATCAGGAAATTCGCGATACCGTCGCACGCTCCGGCCTGTGGCGCGGGCGCGTGGGCAACGTTGCCGCGGCTGGCGATGCATTTGCAGTGGACACCGCTGTCTGCCGCGTGCACGGCGACGATGGCGAACTGTGGATTCATGTCCGGCGCGATCTGCGCGAACGCATGCGGATGCAGCAGACGGAACTTGCGGCAGCGCGCACGCAACAGCAGCGGCTGGGAAAACAACTGAATGAATCGCTCAGTCAGGAGCTGACCGCGGCATCCTTGTTGCTGCGCGGCCTCGGCAGGCAACTGCCCGCCGATACCTCTGAACCGGTCATGGAAGTCGAGCGCATTCTGCGCGAGTCCATCTCGCAGTGCCGGCAGCTGGCGCAGGGCATTTCGCCATTCGTGTTAGGCGAGCATGGCTTTGCCATCGCCATGCAGAGTCTGGGCAAGTGGGCCGAGCAGCAGGGCGCCGACAAGGTCAGCGTCGCGGTCACCCATGTTGCCGGCACCATTGACAGCGATGCAGCCTATCTCGTGCATCGCGTGGCGCAGGAAGTCGTAACCGAAGTCTGCGAGGTGGAAACCGGCGCCAGCATCGACATCAGGGTCTGGCAGGAGGGCGCGCATATTTTCGCGTCGATCACCGATGACGTCGCACGTGCCGACGACGCCAGGATCGAACAGCAAGAGCGCATGCTGGCCTTTCGCGCCGAATCGCTGGGTGCGACCATCGACCGGGTCGCGCTGGCCAACGGCGGCCGCCGCATCATTCTGCAGATTCCAGACCGGACTGCGATGACCGATGCGCGCCGTTTCGCCGCCAGCGCCTGAGCGACGGGGAAATCAGCTCCAGTCGAGAATGATCTTGCCGGAGCGGCCCGAGGCCATGGTTTCAAATCCCTGCAGGTAGTCCCGCAGCGGAAAATGATGCGTGATGACCGGACCGATGTTGAGGCCGCTTTGCAGCATGCTCGACATCTTGTACCAGGTTTCAAACATCTCGCGGCCGTAGATGCCCTTCAGCGTCAGGCCCTTGAAGATCACCTGGTCCCAGTCGATGGCAGTATCGCCGGGCGGAATACCTAACATGGCAACGCTGCCGCCGTGATGCATGGTGCGCAGCAGTTCGCGCAGCGCCTGAGGATTACCCGACATCTCCAGTCCGACGTCGAAGCCCTCCTGCATGCCAAGCTCCTTCATGACCTGGTCGAGCGAATCGCGGCTCACATTCACGGTGCGGCTTGCACCCATCTTGGCGGCGAGCTGCAGGCGGTAGTCATTGACGTCGGTGATCACGACATGGCGCGCGCCGACAAAGCGCGCAACGGCGACCGCCATGATGCCGATGGGCCCAGCGCCTGTAATGAGCACGTCTTCGCCCACCATGTTGAATGCCAACGCCGTATGCGTTGCATTGCCGAACGGATCGAGAATCGAGGCCATGTCGTCGCTGATCACATCCGGCAACTTGAAGGCGTTGCTGGCCGGAATCACCAGATACTCGGCAAAACAGCCCTGGCGATTGACGCCCACGCCGACCGTATTGCGGCATAGGTGGCGGCGGCCCGCGCGGCAATTACGGCAATGGCCGCAGGTGATATGGCCCTCGCCAGACACGCGGTCACCCACATCGAAACCACGAACCTCGCTGCCCATCTGGACGATCCGGCCGCAGTACTCATGGCCGATCGCCATCGGCAGGCGCAGGGTTTTCTGCGCCCAGGCGTCCCAATGGTAAATGTGCATGTCGGTGCCGCAGATCGCCGTCTTGACGATCTTGATCAGAATATCGTTAGGTCCCGGAACGGGTTCCGGCAGCTCGCCCATCGCAAGGCCGGACCCGGCGGTCATTTTAATCAACGCCTTCACAGCGTCTCCTTCCAGGCCTGGGCAAATGCGCCAATGGCTTTGTCGATGTCAGCATCCACCAGGGCGGCCGACATCTGCGTCCGGATACGCGCCAGGCCGCGCGGCACCACCGGAAATGAAAATCCAGTCACGTACACGCCCAGTTGCAGCAGCCGCTCGGCCATCTTGGCGGCCCGGGTCGCGTCATAGGTCATGACAGGGATGATCGGGTGTTCGCCCGGCAACAGCTCCAGTCCCGCGGCGGTCAGTCCAGCGCGAAACCGCCGCGCGTGCTGTGCCAGCCGCGTGCGCAGATCCTGCTCGGACTCGACCAGGTCCAATGCGCGCAGACTCGCGGCGGCGATGGCCGGCGGGATCGAATTGGAGAACAGATACGGCCGCGCCCGTTGCCGCAGCCAGTCGACCACGGGTTTACGCGCGGCGACATAGCCGCCGCTCGCACCGCCCAGCGCCTTGCCTAACGTTCCGGTCAGGATGTCGACGCGGCCCATGACCTGGCAGTGTTCATGGGTGCCGCGGCCGTTCGCACCCATGAAGCCCGTGGCATGCGAATCGTCGACCGCGAGCTGCGCGCCGTAGCGCTCCGCAAGGTCGCAGATTTCGCGCAATTTGGCGATGCTGCCATCCATCGAGAAGACGCCATCGGTGACAATCAGGCGCGTGCGCGCGTCCTGGGATTCGCGCAGACGCTGTTCCAGCTCGGCCATGTCGTTGTTCGCATAACGCAGCCGGCGGGCTTTGCACAAACGAATGCCATCAATCAGGCTCGCATGATTGAGAGCGTCGGAAATGACGGCATCCTGCTCATCGAGAATGGCTTCGAACAAGCCGCCGTTGGCGTCAAAGCACGACGAAAACAGGATCGCGTCCTCCATGCCGAGAAAACCGGCGAGTCGCTGTTCCAGCTGCTTGTGCACGGTCTGCGTGCCGCAGATGAAACGCACCGACGCCATGCCATAGCCAAACTTGTCGAGCGCCCGGTGGGCGGCTTCGCGCAGCGCCGGGTGGTTGGCGAGGCCGAGGTAGTTGTTAGCGCAGAGGTTGATGACCTCCATGTCCTGGGTACGAATCCGGCCGCCCTGGGCGGATTGCAGTACCCGTTCGGGCTTGTACAGGCCCTCGTTACGCAAGTCCTGCAGGGAGGCTGTTAAACGCGATTCAATTGGGGTTGTCACGATCCGCGAATTATACTCCTTGGATGGAAGTCACCACCTCGCGCCAGAATCGCCTGCTTATCGTATTGGCGGGTTTTTTCCTGACCAACGCGCTGATTGCCGAATTCGTCGGCGTCAAGATTTTTTCGCTGGAAGGGACTCTGGGCATTGCACCCTTCGAATGGCATCTGCTCGGCGTCGGCGGCAACTTGAATTTCACCGCGGGCGTGCTGCTGTGGCCTTTCGTTTTCATCCTGACGGATGTCATCAATGAATACTTCGGCGTGCGCGGCGTGCGACTCATTTCATGGATAGCCGTCGCGTTCATCTGTTATGCGTTCCTGGCTGCCTATATATCGATCGGGCTGACACCCGCCGGTTTCTGGGTCGAGGCGAACAAAGGCCTGGGAGTGCCTGACATCCAGAACGCGTATGCGCAGATTTTCGGGCAGGGGTTGTGGACCATCGGTGGCTCGGTGCTGGCTTTTCTGCTCGGCCAGATGGTCGACGTGCTGGTTTTCCATCGCATCCGGCGGGTCACGGGGCAGCAGATGATCTGGTTGCGCGCCACCGCTTCGACCGCGGTCTCGCAACTGCTGGACAGTTTTGTGGTGCTGTATGTGGCCTTCGTGTTAGGCCCGCAGCACTGGCCGATTCCACAGTTTCTCGCGGTCGGAACCGTCAACTACATCTACAAGATGCTGGCAGCGATTGTTCTGATCCCGCTGTTGTACGTGGCGCATCGCGCGATCGACAGCTATCTGGGCCATCGCGAGGCCGAGCGACTGCGCGCCGCGGCCGCAGCGGATTAGTGCCAGGCCCGGCGCGCGCCGCGTATACTGCGCGGCGCGTGAACTCCCTCAGCGTCTTCGATATTTTCAAGATCGGCATCGGGCCGTCCAGTTCCCATACCATGGGTCCGATGCGGGCGGCGCGCGCCTTTGCCTGCCGTTTGCGCGATGCCGGCCTGCTGGCGCAGACCCACGCGGTGGTGACCCGGCTTTACGGCTCACTGGCTCTGACTGGCCGGGGCCACGGCACGGATCGCGCGATCATTCTCGGCCTGGAAGGCGCTGACCCGGAAAGCATCGACCCAGACAGCTGCGAATCCCGCCTGGCTGCAATCAGGAGCAGGCAGCAGCTGCTGTTGCTCGGCGAAAAAGCCATTCACTTTGACGAGCCGATGCAGCTGTTGTTTCTGCGCGAGCAAAGGCTCGACTTCCACACCAACGGCATGCGGTTTTCCGCCTTCGATTCCGGCGCGCAATTGTTAGTGGAAGCGGAATATTTTTCGGTGGGCGGAGGTTTTGTCGTGCAGGGTCCAGGTCAGCCCGCAGAAACCACGACGCCATCGCGACCCGTGCCCTGGCCGTTCGAGACCGGCGACCAGTTGTTAGCTTTGAGTCGTGAACAGGGTCTTGAATTGCATGAACTGGTCATGGCCAATGAACTCGCCTTTGCCGACCGTCCGGCGATCGAAGCGCGGCTGGACGCGATCTGGGCTGTCATGCAGGCCACGGTGGAGCGTGGGTTTCGGCAGCAGGGGATCCTGCCTGGTGGCCTGAAAGTGCGGCGCCGGGCGCCGCGTCTGCACCGGCAGCTGACCGAAAGCGGCGGCTCGCGCCCGCTCGAGGCCATGGACTGGACCAATGCCTGGGCGCTGGCGGTCAACGAGGAAAACGCCGCAGGGGGGCGCGTGGTCACTGCGCCGACCAATGGCGCAGCAGGTATTGTCCCGGCGGTGCTGCATTACTACCGGCGCTTTGAGCCGGGTGCGAGCGATGCCGGCATTCGACGCTTCTTGTTAGTCGCAGGCGCGATCGGCATGCTCTACAAGAGCAGGGCGTCGTTGTCAGGCGCCGAGATGGGTTGCCAGGGCGAAGTGGGTGTTGCCTGCTCGATGGCGGCTGGCGGACTGGTTGCGGCGCTGAACGGCACCAGCGAACAGATCGAGAACGCTGCGGAAATTGGCATGGAACACAATCTGGGCCTGACCTGCGATCCGGTGGGCGGGTTGGTGCAGATCCCCTGCATTGAGCGCAATGCCATGGGGTCCGTCAAGGCGATCAATGCCGCGCGGCTGGCATTACGCGGTGACGGCTCCCACAAAGTGACGCTGGATCAGGTCATCACGACCATGCGGCAGACCGGCGAAGACATGCTGACCCGCTACAAGGAAACGTCTCAGGGTGGACTCGCGGTCAACGTTCCCGAGTGCTAGCCACGGGGATGTTCGCGCGCCGCTTCGCGGTGCAGCGCGAGTACCTGGCCTGGCGCCAGGTCACTCCATTCCGATATGTCCAGATCTAACTTGACGATGGTGCCGGGCGCAAAGCCAGCCGTAAGTTGCCCGGGCAGCAGGCAGCGCGCAAATTCGCTGACGCCCGGGTTGTGTCCGACCAGCACGACTTTGTTAGCTCCGGGTGGCAGTTCCCGGGCCACCAGCAGCCATTCGGCGACGTTAGCCTGGTAGAGCCGCCGGTCCACCGAGATCGCCGCTTCCCCAAGCTGCCAGGCCTGAGCCAGGCAGTGCGCCGTCTCCAGAGTTCGGAGCGCCGAACTGGTGACAATCAGCTCCGGTTGCCAGGGGTGCCGCAGCAGTCGGTGCCCAACAGCTGCGACGTCCGCCCAGCCACGCCGTGACAGCGGCCGCGCGTGATCGGATGCCTCAGATTCGAAAGGTGCGGCGTGGCCATGACGTGCAAGGGCGAGTTGCTTCATGGCTCGCCACTACATCATGCCGGTCTGCAGCCGTGCGGCTTCACTCATCATGGACTGATTCCAGGGCGGGTCGAAAACCAATTCCACTGCGACCTTGGCCACCGTCGGAATGATCTGCAGTTTCTCCTGCACGTCCTGCACCAGCACATCGCCCATGCCGCAGCCTGGCGCCGTCAGCGTCATCTTGACGTCGATGTCACGCTTGCCCTCCTTGTTAGCTGCGACGTCGCAACTGTAGACCAGGCCGAGTTCGACGATGTTAATCGGAATTTCCGGGTCGTAGCAGCTCTTCATCTGCTCCCAGGCCAGTTTTCGCACATCTTCTTCCGTGGCGTTAGGCGGGAGCTCGGGGGGTCTGATGACCTCTTTGCCAATGGCGTCCGCGTCTTCGCCAGCGAGACGAAACAGGTTGCCTTCTATATACAGCGTGAAATGGCCGCCTAACGCCTGGGTGATGTAACCCGACTGGCCGGCCTTCAAATTGACTTCAACGCCCGCAGGCACGATGACCGCCTTGGCTTCACGTTGCATGGTGAACGGCTCGTTATCGGCGGTGCGCATGATTCATTCCGTGGAAACAGTTGCCGGGCCGCTGGACAGCGCGGCGTGCAGCGTGTGCCAGCACAGCGAAGCACATTTCACCCGCGCCGGAAATTCGCGCACGCCCGACAAGGCCGCGAGCTTGCCGAGATTCCGGGTCGGCTGATAGTCGTACTCGGTGAGCAGGCGATGGATGTCGCGATACAACGCGTCAATCTCACCGAGCGCCTTGCCTTTGACGGCCTCGCTCATCAGCGACGCGGACGCGACGGAAATCGCGCAGCCCTGGCCGTCGAAGCGCAGGTCATTGAGCCGCGTCGAATCCTTGCAAACCGTGACATGCAGGCGGTCGCCGCATAGCGGGTTATGACCGTCGGCAGCCGCGTCGGCAGGATCCAGGCGCCCAAAGTTTCTGGGTTGGCGGTTGTGATCGAGAATCACGTCCCGGTACAGTTCCTTGAGGTCCATCAGCCGAATACCTCGCGCGCACGCTGCAGCGCCGCTAACAACTGCTCGATGTCGTCATCGCCGCTGTAGCAGCCCAGGCTGGCACGGGCGGTCCCCGGCAGACCCAGGAAGTCCATCAGCGGCATGGCGCAATGATGTCCAGTGCGGACCGCGACGCCCTCGGCGTCCAGAATCGTGCCAAGATCGTGCGGATGAATGTTTTTCATTGTGAAGGAAACGACGCCGGCCTTCTGCGCGGCTGTGCCCACGATGGTCAGCCCCGGAACCGCGGCCAGGGCACGCGTCGCGCGCGCCAGCAAGCCGTCCTCGTGGGCCGCGAGGGCGGGGCGGCCGAGCGTTGCCAGGAAATCCATGGCAGCGCCCAGCCCGATGGCGCCCGAGATGTTAGGCGTGCCGGCTTCAAATTTGGCCGGCAGGTCCGCATAGGTGCTGCGCGCAAAACTCACGGTGCGAATCATCTCGCCGCCGCCCTGCCATGGA
>JANLTW010000156.1:0-11196 GCA_031363155.1 Gammaproteobacteria bacterium
GGCGGCGCGGCAATCTATGACTGGTACGGTGTCGCGGACACCGGTCCGATTGCCGCGGAATCGCTCGACCAGGACGGCATGTACGTGATGGAAGATGCGCAGTACCTGGAACTCATCGACTCTGCGACCGGCACGGCTGTCAGCCCGGGCGCGCCCGGCGACATGGTGGTCACGTCGTTGTACCGGGACGATGTCTACCCGCTCATCCGCTTCAATACCCATGACCTGACAAGTTGGGCGGACGGCCAGTCGTCGTTAGGTTGGACGCTGCGGCGCATTACCGGAGTGCATGGCCGCAGCGACAACATGGTGAAGCTGCGCGGCATCAATGTGTACCCGCTGGCGCTGGCCGGCATCCTGAATGATCATCCGGCATTCGCGGGTGAATATGTCTGTCGCGCGAATCGCGACCCGGCAACGGGCCGCGATCAAATGACCGTGATCGTCGAAACCCGCGCCACTGCCGCACGAACGCCGGCCCTGCTTGCCGAATTTGCCACGCTGCTGAGCCGCCGCGTCGGCGTGGAAATAGCTGTGGAACTCGTCGCGCCCGGCGCAACGGCAGCGCTAACGCAGGTCGACAGCCGGCAAAAGCCCATCCGCCTGATCGATGAGCGCCCGCAGGATCGCATCCTGTAACATTCCTTGCCGTCCATGAATGACATGCAGAATCAGCCGTCCCTGGGCCTGCGCGACGACCTGACCGCGCTCAGCGGACACCTGGCAGCTGCGCGCCTGAGCAGCGCAGCCCTGACCGAACGCTACCTCGATGCCATCGACCGGGACAACCAGCGCCTCGGTGCATTTACATTTGTTGCTGCCGAGGCCGCGCGCGCTGCGGCGCGCGAATCGGATGCGCGACGGGCTGCCGGCGTCCCACTTGGCGCTCTCGACGGAATTCCGGTCGCGCTCAAAGCTAACATTGCGGTGCGCGGCTGGCCCTACACCGCCGGGCTCAGGTTCCGCCAGCAGGAAATCGCCGCCCAGGATGCTTTCCTGGTACGGCGCCTGCGCACTGCCGGTGCTGTGCTGTTAGGTCTGACCAACATGGACGAAGGCGCGCTTGGCGCCGAGGGCATGAACCCCTGGTACCTGACGACGCAAAATCCATTGCGGGCCGGCTACTGCGCCGGCGGGTCCTCGAGCGGATCCGCCGCGGCGGTCGCCGCCGACCTGTGCGCGTTTGCGGTCGGCACCGACACCATCGGCTCGCTGCGCATTCCGGCGGCATTCTGCGGCTGCGCCAGCATCAAGCCCAGCTTCGGCCTGGTCAGCGTCGGCGGCATCGTAGCGGTGAATCTGCGTTTTGATCATGCCGGCCCCATCACCCGTTCGGCCCGCGACCTGCCGCTGGCGCTGGTGGCGCTGGCCGGTTACGACAATGCCTGCGCGGTGTCGGTGGCATCCGCGCCGCTCGAGCGCTGGCCCGCTAACAAGCCCGCTACGCTTGGCTACGCGGTCGGCTTTGCGGAGCTGATCGTCAGCGATGCAGTCGTGGGTTACTACAACCACGCGATTGCAACGCTGCGGCAACTGGGCCATAACCTGCTGCCTGTGAACCTCAAACGCTGGGATTTGCCGAAGCTGCGGCGTGCGGTGCTGACACTTTGCGAACTGGACATGTGGCGCAGTCATCGCTCGCGCCTGAACGACACCCCGGAAGACTATTCGCCGGGACTGCGCGCCTTTATCCGCTATGGAGGCAAGCTGTCAGGCGATGACATTGCGGACGCCGAAACCCGAATCGCGCGCTTTCATCAGGACTGGCAGGAAGCCACCGCGGCCCTCGATGCGATCGTGTTGCCGACCGTGGCCTGCACCAGCTTTCCGCTCGGCGAGCGCCGGCCGCAGAACACGGCCGACTTGACCGCCATCGCGACCGCCGCGGGCCTGCCAGCGGTACAGCTGCCGATCCCGGCGCCAGCCGGCCAGCTGCCCGGGGGCCTGCAGCTTTTAGGCCGCGCGGGCCAGGATGAGAATCTGGTCGGCCTGGCCTGCAGTCTCGAGGCGCACTGGCAGCAAAACCAGCTGCGTTAGATGTTCAAGCCGGGTGGCGCGCGGCAAAATGCGTGGCGATGTCGCGGCGTGTTGCAATCCAGACGCCGCGCGCCTTGACCGCGTGCCGCAGAAACCCCTGGTACGCGCCGATGCGTCCCGGCCGGCCCATGATGCGCAGGTGGATTCCCAGCGACATCATCCGCGGCGCGCCGCTGCCGCGCGCTTCGGCCAGCAGCCAGTCGAAGCTGTCGCGCGCATATTCCAGCCACGCTGCCGGAGTCATGCCCGGATGGCTCCAGAACTTCATGTCGTTGCTGTCGAGCGCATAGGGCAGCACCAGCATCGGGCGCGGTAACTCTTTCGAGCGGTCCCAGAAGGGCTCGTCACGGCTGAAATCATCCATGTGGTAGCCATAGCCTTCCTCGGCTAACAAACGACGCGTCGCGGCGGTGTGCATATAGCGCGACAACCAGCCAGCCGGCGCGACGCCGCAGCTGGCGGCAATGCTGTCGCGCGCCCTGGCAATGAAGGCGCGTTCGGCGGCCTCATCCATGCCCATGGTTGCCTGCCAGCGCCAGCCATGTGCGCAGGCCTCATGCCCGCCGGCGACGATGCCGCGCGCCACCTGCGGCGCGCGTTCCAGCGCCTGCGCGGCCGCGGTGAAAGTCGCCGGCGTGCGATACCTGGCTAACATACGCAGCACCCGGGGCGCCGCCTCGTTGATGCCGTACTGATAATTGCTTTCATTGCCAAAATTGCGCACCGGCTTGCGCAGCGCAATCCCCAGCTCATCCACCGCTTCCGGGCCCGGATCGCCATCCTGGATGTTCTGCTCCGCGCCTTCCTCGACGTTGACCACCAGCGACAGTGCCAGACTGGCGCCGCCCGGCCAGAAGCCGCGCGCAGCCCGCGTCCTGTCAGCACGCGATCTCTTTTTCGCCTTCGCCATCAGTGGTACTCCTCGCCGCCGGAGACATTCATGGCCTCACCGGTAATGTAATCGGCCTCGCACGAGGCGAGGAATGCACAGGCTTTGGCGATATCCTCCTGCAGTCCCGGCCGACCGAGCGGAATCCTGGCGCGCATGTCGGCCAGGTATTGCGCTTCGCTGCGGCCAGTGGCCGCGCTGAAGTACTGGTTCTGCCAGGCGCCAAGCCCGGTGGTGACATGATTCGGGCACAGCGTATTGACCGTTATCCGGTGCTGCCCGAGTTCGATCGCGGCCGTCCTGGTCAGGCCAACGACACCGTGCTTGGACGATACGTAGGCCGCAGCAATCGGGAATCCGGACTTGGAGGCCTGCGAACCGATATTGATGATCCGGCCGCCGCCACCCTGCGCGATCATCTGCCGCGCCGCATGCTTGATGCCAAAAAATACCCCGCGCAAATTGACGCCTAACACCGCATCCCATTGCGGCTGCTCGGTATCAATCAAGGGCTTCATCAGGTAGCCGATGCCTGCATTGTTCACCATGATATCGATACGGCCGAAGCTCCGGACCGCGAAGCTAACAAGCGCGGCGACCTGGGATTCCTCGAGGACGTCGCAGGCGCAGCCGGCGGCAATTCCGCCTGCGGCCTTGATGGCCGCCACCTGGGCGTCGATGTCCGCGCTGCTGCCGGTGGCACTGGCCGGCATGTCGGTGCCGCGCGCGGCGCCCAGGTCACTGACCACGACTTTGCAGCCCTCGGCAGCCAGCCGGCGCAGCATCGCCTCGCCCAGACCGTTGGGCCTAGCGGAACCCGTGACCACCGCCACCTTGCCGCGCAAGTCCGCATACGTCGCCATGAGCTGAAATCCCCGCTGTGCCACCCGAAACAAAGGCGCGCTGATAAGATCAGGAGCTGCCAACCGCTGTCAACGCAAGCCATGACCGACATCCGCATCGACCTCAAACCGCCTCTCGCCTGGGTCACCCTGAATCGGGCCGACAAGCGCAATGCGGTCACGGGCGCGATGTGGACCGACATCGCCGCGACCAGCGCCCAACTGGCGACCCAGCGCGAATTGCGGGTGGTGTTGTTACGCGGCGCGGGCGATGAGGCCTTCAGCGCGGGCGCTGACATTGCCGAAATGCACGCCAACGTCGCAGACCCCGCAAGGATGCGCGCCATGCAGGATGCCACCCAAGCCGGCCAGGAGGCGTGGTTCGACCTGCCGCTACCAACAATTGCGGTGATTCGCGGCGCCTGTGTCGGCGGCGGCTGTGGGCTGGCGATCGCAAGCGACCTGCGGCTCGCTACGCCCGATGCATATTTCGCGATCACACCGGCAAGACTCGGGCTTGCCTACAGCCTCACCGATACACGGCGGCTGGTCGATCTGGTGGGGCCGGCGCGCGCCAAGGAACTTCTCTACACGGCGGGCAAATTCTCCGCCGCCGAGGCACTGGCGATGGGCCTGATCAACCGTATCGTGCCTGCGGATCAGATAGACGCGGCCGCCGAAACACTGGCGCTCGACATCGCGGCTAACGCACCGAATTCATTGCGCATCGCCAAGCGACTGGTCAACGGCATCGCGCGCGGCGAACGCCTTGAAACGCCCGAGTCGAGCGCCCTCTTCAACGACAGCTTCAAGACCCCGGAGTTTCTGGAAGGCGCTGCGGCGTTCCAGCAGAAACGGCGCCCGAAGTTCTAGCCTCGGCCGCCGCTTGTGCGGCATCCAGTGCGGCATCCAGATAGTCGCGCACGATGCGTGACGTTTCCGCTGGCGCCTCCTGCACCGCCATGTGCCCGACACCGGGCAGGATCCTGAGAACCACCTGCGGCGAGCCGGTCAGCAGTTTCTGGAATTCATAGGCGAGCGCCAGCGGAACGCGCGGGTTTTTCTCGCCCCACATTAACAGCACCGGAACCCTGACCGCGGCGATCGTGCGCTCGACATCGCCCGACACATACTGGCGCAGCCGATCCAGCATCGCGCGACGATTGCCCTCGCGCAGCCAGAATTCATACCACTCGTTGACGCCGGCTTCGGTGACCCTGGTCTTGTCGCCGTAATTGCTGGCTAACAAAAAACGCGCCAGCGCACGCGGCGTCACCAGGATCAGCACGTCGGCCGCTTTGGGCACGGGTCGCGCCGTCTTGCGGCCGCGCACATCTTTTTCGAGCGAGCCCGGGCTGATCAGGATCAGGCGCTCCACCCGCTCGGGGTGTGCCACCGTGTAATGCATCGCGACCGTACCGCCCATCGATGTACCACCTAACGTCGCCCGGTCGATTTTCAGGTAGTCGAGCAGCCGGCCCAGTGTCGCGGCGCTGCGCTCCAGACTGTAGTCGCGCGTCGCATCCGGGCCGGTGAGCCCATGGCCCGACAAATCAAAACGAATCACGCGGTATTTATCTTTCAAGACCGCGGCCCAGGGCTCCCACATATAAAGGTTGGCGTAGTTCGCGTGCAGCAGCACCACCACGGGCCCCTGGCCTTCATCGCGGTAATGCACCCGCAAACCATCGAGCACGACAAACTTCGACGGCGGCGTGGCCCACTTCGCCTCGAGCTCGCTGGCAGGGATGTCGCGATAGAAAAGGCAGGCAATCAGGAAGGCTGCGACAGACGCCGCGAGTATCCACAACAAGCCTTTTCCGGCATATATAAAAAATTTATTAATCATACAGTTACATTGTTTTAAAGATGTAGTTTCGAACACCAGTCATGAACCAAACGCGCGTCGACATCGGCATCTCCTTGCTGTTGGACCCGTTGAATCATCTGGTGTCGCGCGCGCCGCTGCAACTGCGCTGGTGCCTTATGATCGAAACATGCGCGCCGCCAAACGAACAACCTCGACATCCAGGACAAGCAAAGCCAAACGCGCCGGCAAGCTCGCGCCCGCCGCCCGCAGTCGCGGCCTGAGCGCGGGCGATGTCGCACTAACGCTCGACGACGCAGCCTTGAAGGACGTCGTCGCACTGGTTCAAAGCGCCGGCGGCGCGCCGATTGGCGCCTACCGCGAACCCCTGTCGGGCCGGCCGCTGCTACTCGCGTCGTTACCGTTTGCGGCGATTCAGCCGACCCCGTTTCAGCGCGACCTGTCACCGACACATGCGAAACGGCTGGCCGCCGCGATCGAGGCAACCGATGCGTTTCTCGATCCGCTGATCGTGGTACGCGGCGAAGATGGCAAGCTTTGGACGCCTAATGGCCGGCACCGGCTCGCGGCCGCCAAAGTGTTAGGTCTGAAGCAGATCACCGCGCTGATTTCGCCCGATGAATCGCTGTCGTACCGGATCCTGGCGCTGAACACCGAGAAAGCGCATAACCTCAAGGACAAGAGCCTGGAAGTGATTCGCATGGCGCGCAACCTGGCGAAACGGCAGCCGACACTGAAAGAGTCTGCATTCGCAGCCCAGTTCGAAAGCGCGGAACTGCTGACGCTCGGCATCCTGTATGAAAAAATTCCCCGCTTCGGTGGCGGCGCGTACAGCTCGTTCCTGAAGAAGGTGGATCGACTGAGCGACCAGCCACTCGCTGTCAGCCTGCGTGAGCGTACCGACCATGCGGCGCGGCTGGGCGACATCGATGCCGCCGTGAAACGCATCGTCGAAGCCCTGCAGAAACGTGGCATGAAATCACCTTACCTGCGCAGCTACGTTGTGGCGCGCATCAACCCGGTGCGCTTTCACAAGGTCAAACCGGGCGACAGGAAACCGGTCATGCCGATTGCGCAAGCGCTAACAAGAATGACTGCCGCGGCGCGTCAGTTCAATCTCGAAAAAGTGTCGATGAGCGACCTGGCCTGGGTCGCTACGGGCGCTGAATCCAGCGACTGAACGGACCCAACTCTCACCATCATGGCACGATGTGCACCGCCTTGACCTGCGAATAGGAATAGAGCTCGTCAAGGCACTCCTCGCTGCCGAGGCCGCTGTCTTTCCAGCCACCAAAAGGCGTACCGACAAAGTGCGCGCCGGCAAAATTGATCCAGACCGTCCCCGCGTGCAAGGCGCGCATCATGCGCATGCCGCGCGCCAGATCCCGGGTCCACACGGCCGCAGTGAGGCCCAGATCGCTGTTGTTAGCCATTGCAATCGCTGAGTCTTCGTCGCCAAATTTCAACGCGGCGACCACCGGCCCGAACACCTCTTCGTTTGCCAGCCGCATCTGGGGTGTTACATCGGCGAACAGCGTGGGTTCGACCCAGTAGCCTTGCGCAAACGCCGTGCCTGGTGGACGCTTGCCGCCGGTGACCAGGCGCGCGCCGGCAGCCTTGGCAGCGGCGATAAAGCCGAGCACGCGTTCGTGCTGGAGCGCCGAATTCACCGGACCCATTTCCGATTCCGGATCGAGCGGATCGCCGAGCTTGAGGGCGCTCATCGCCGCGCCAACGCGTTCCACTACTTCGTCATGAATGCTCTCGTGCAGTAGCAGACGACTGGTGGATCCGCAGGACTGCCCTGCCCATGAAAAATTCATGCCGTTGACGGCGAACTTCACCACCAGGTCGAGATCGGCGTCCGCAAACACGATGAACGGGTTCTTGCCGCCAAGCTCGAGGCTGACATGCTTGACGCCGGCCGCCGCCGCACTCTGCTGGATCGCGAGCCCGGTCGGCACTGAACCTGTGAATCCAATGCGGCGAATCAGTTTGTGGCGCACCAGCGCATCGCCGGCCGGTTTGCCGCGACCATGAATGATGCTCACCAGGCCGCGCGGCAGATGCTCGAGGCACAGCTCAGCTAACAAACTACCGGACAGCGGACTGGTTTCCGGAGTCTTCACGACCACCGCATTGCCGGCCATCAGGGGTGCGGCGAGATGCGCGGCGGCGAACATGAATGGATGATTGAAAGGCACGATACGCGCGACCACGCCGTACGGCTCGCGCAGCGTGAAATGCAATCCATGGGCCGTCGCCGGCACCGTCTCGCCCTTGAGTTCCGACCCCAGACCTGCGAAATATTCGAGATAGCCTGCCGCGATCTGCACATCGGCCGCCAGTTTGCTGATCGTATTGCCGGTATCGCGCGCTTCCAGATTCAGGATCTCGGGCCCGCGCGCGCGAATGCCGCCCGCGAGCCGGCGCAGCACTCCGGCGCGCTCCCAGACACTGAGGTGCGCCCATTCAAGCTGGGCGTCGGCGGCAGCGACCACTGCGCGGTCCACATCACTGGCGCTGGCGTCCGGCACCCGACCTAACGGCGCCAGCGTGGCTGGATTGTGGCTCGCGATCCAGCTGCTGCCATCGCCGGCACTCAGCTCGCCGGCAATCAGCATCGGGTAGTCACGCACGCTCAACGCCAGTCCTGAATGCGGGTCATCACCAGCGCACCGATGATGACGGTGATCGAGTCGGCCGTCGCGGTCAGGCACATCTCGCGAGTCGGCAGGTTCAGCCAGCCACTCAGGAACGTGTAGGTCGCGAACAGGCCCAGGCTAACAATGCCACCGGCCACCAGGCCGCGTGGCAGCCAGCTATCCGGGCTGCGCAGCAAGGCGCAGATCAGACTCAGCACCACCATCAGCAGTGCAAAACCGCCGACAATCACACCGACCTGAGCGTTCGCGTTAGTACGCATCAGTGGACCAAAACCAGGCTTGATGATGTCATTGAGAAATTTCTCGGCGACCGCCCAATTGAGGCCACTGGCGACCACATAGCCGATTAGCAGCGACAGCAGCCAGCGACCCAGACTTACCCGCATGCTTCCTCCGTATGGATTTTGCAATCCGACATATTGGCTGAGTAAATTGCCTCAGGCGCGCGTTTTGTCGGCGCTCGGCGACAGTTTGCCCAACTTTGTTGAGAATTTCCCGATGAATTTCATGCTGCGTTCAGGCTGCGCGGGTTAGCCTGCACCCAGAATCTTGGTGCTTGTGGAGGACTTTATGAATAAGCAATTACTGACGGGTGTGGGCATTGGCATAGTGGTCGCGGGCACGATCGCCGCAGTCGCCAGTTATCGCAGCGGTGCGCCGGAGGCAACCAAGACCGTGGCCGCCCTGCCGCTGGTTTCCAGTCTCGCCACACCGGCAACGCCGGCTGCGGCAACACCGCTGCCCACGACCACACCTGTTAGCAAATCAAGCGGCGCTGCTGCCGACCGATTTGCCGTGGTGCTGGCCAGCTCGCCGGTGGTCGTGACCGACAAGGTCGCGCGCGAGGAATGCAAAGATGTGCAGGTAACCCGCCAGAAGCCCATCAAAGACGAGGACAAGATTGCAGGCACCGCCATCGGTGCGGTGGTCGGAGGCGTGCTGGGCAATCAGATCGGCGGCGGCGACGGCAAGAAAATTGCAACCGTCGCGGGTGCGGTCGCAGGCGGCTTGGCCGGTCGAAAAGTGCAGGAACGCATGCAGGAAAAGAACACGGAAACGGTCACCGAAAAACAGTGCCAGACAGTCTACGGCACGACCCGCCATACCGAGGGTTACAGCGTCAAATATGAGCTGGACGGCACGGTGCGAACGGTGCGGATGAAGACCGACCCGGGCGTCGGCACCCGCATCCCGGCGCGTGACAGCCGTCTGGCTGCGCGCTAGCGATCAGCCGCTTCGGCAATATCAACCCGCGATTTGATCGCGGGTTGTTCTATTACACTGACCGCGCCTGACAGCCAGCGCACCTCGATCCGGTCGACCGAGCTGCGCTGGCCTAGTCCCACGGTCAGCACCGGATCGTTGGTCGAGTTGTAGCCGTGCGCGCTGGTGGTTTCGAATGTCTGGGTCAGGTCGCCGGACACCACCAGCACCCGCGAACCCAGGCCATCGCGATTGCCCCGCGTGCCGCGCAGGCGGATCTTGATCCAGTTGTTCTTGTTAGGTTTCGCGATCAGCAGCCGGGTCTGCCCGGCCTGCGGACTGACCTGCTTGCCGAGCGCGTAGTAGGTGCGATTGGTCACGTAGAGGTCTGGGAAGCCATCGTTGTTGATGTCCGCCGCTCCCACGCCCGACCCGATGCCATCGCTCCCGGCGCCGGATCCACGGGTGACATCGACAAAGGTCCCATCGCCGTTACCCCGCAATAGCGTGTTAGGCGCCGGGTCCCAGGCGATGTAGAACTGTACGAAGGGCGGAAAGCCCGGGATCATGTCGTTGATCAGCGTGTTCGTCAGCCCGCCGTTATTGACATAGAGATCGATGTTGCCGTCGTTGTCGAAATCCGCTGCCGAACAGCCACGTGCGCCGCCATTGTCTCCGGCCCCGGACTTGAGCGTCGTGTCCTCGAAGCTCGCGATGCCCTTCTCCTTGAAACGACTCAGGATGACGCGATTCGCCTGATCCGCCAGCGGCAGGTAGAAATCCATGTCGCCGTCATGATCAAAATCGGCGATGCAGGCGCCCTGCGCGTTGCCCGGATTCAGAAATGGCAGACCGCTCGGCGACTTGCGGCTGGCGGTGATGTTCTCGAAGGTTCCATCACCCTTGTTTCGCAGCAGTACCTTGCGATCACCTTCCATCGTGACTAACAAATCGAGCCAGCCATCCTGGTCGATGTCGGTCCAGTTGGGTGAGCCCTGGGAATTGGATTCCTTGACGAAACCCTGCACGCCCGCGCCCGAGGCCGTGGTCACATCGGTGAACGTGCCATCGCCGTTGTTGCGGAACAGCGCATTATCGATGTCGGCATCGGCGTTCTTCCAGTACAGGTCGAGATCACCGTCGCGATCGTAGTCGCCCCAGGCCACGCCGCCGGCGGTATCGCCGATGCCGCCGATCCTGGCGTCGTTGTCGTTGCCCGCGCGCATCAGCCCGGCGGCACGCGTCACGTCGATAAAGTTGGCGATCCCGGTTTCCTTGAGCTGATTCCTGAACAAGGTGGTCGGGATGTGTTTGCGACGGCCCTCGCCTGGTGGCATGTTTGCTGTCAGCAAATCGAGGTCGCCATCATTGTCGTAGTCGCCAAATACGGCGCCGCGATTAAAACTACCGACATTCTGAACCCCACGCGCGGCGGCCACGTCATTGAAATGCCCGGTGCCGTCGTTCTCGAACAGGCGGTCGGTCAGGCCCGGCGCGAGATCCTCAACCGGCACGAAAACATCGAGATCGCCGTCGTTGTCGAAGTCACCAAACGTGGGGCCGGTGGAGTTGACTGCGGGGTCAGCCACGCCGCGTTTGGCGGCTTCGTCGACGAACTGAATCGGGCTCTTGCCGGCGGCGCCCGCCTGGACTGCCACGCAACTCGCTAACAGAACGAGCTGCAATGCGAATTTAGGCGTTTTCATGGCCCCCAATGTAAAGGGCCGCTGC
>JANLTW010000004.1:0-16327 GCA_031363155.1 Gammaproteobacteria bacterium
GCTTGTCACCTTCAATATTGGCAACAGTCGCATGGACGAACACCGGGTTACGGCCGAAGACCTGCGCCGTCTTTACGACATCTCGCGTACCGATCTGCTGCTGTTGCAGGAATGCAGCTTCGGGAAGGACGAATTATTTCCGTTCTTTCCTGACGCGCAGATTTATGCGGCCGACGAAGCGTGCCTGCTGTCCCGCTGGCCAATCATCAGGGTCGATGTACGCCCGCGCGACGATCTGCAGTCCCTGGGCGCCAATGGCAGCATTGTTAGCTTTGATATCGATGCGCCGCACGGCAAGTTCACTGTCGTGAGCATCCACCTTGCGACACAGCGTCCGGGTCTGGAGCGGGTGCTGTCTAGGTCAATGACCGGCGGCGATGCCATGCGGGTCGCGATGATTGCGCGCCGCCTGGATTCGGCCGCAGCCTTCAGCTGGTCGCTGCGTTCGCCGTTGCCTCAGGTGGTCGTGGGCGATTTCAACATGCCGGTGGAAAGCGCTTTCTATAGGGAGCGCTGGCGCGGCTATGGCAACGCGTTCAGTGATTGCGGCCTTGGTTATGGTTACACGAAATACGAAAAACGCCACGGTGTTCGTATCGATCACGTGCTTTACGATCGCGCCTGGCGCTGCCTGACGGCGCAGGACGATCCGGGCCTCGGCGGTGATCATCGGCCGCTGATTGCCGATCTGCGCCTGCGTCGTTAGCCGCGCCGCAGCGCCCGCGCCTTGTCGCGTTCCCAGTCGCGGTCTTTTTCGGTCGCGCGCTTGTCGTGCTGCTTCTTGCCCTTGGCGAGACCGATCTGCAGCTTCGCTTTGCCGCCTTTCCAGTACAGCTCTAGCGGCACCAGCGTGTAGCCCTTGCGCTCCACTGCGCCCAGCAGGTACTCGAGTTCTGAGCGGTTCATCAGCAGCTTGCGGGTGCGGGTCGGTTCCGCGGTGACGTGGGTCGAGGCGGTATTGAGCGGCGCGAAATGCGCGCCGATCACGAAAGCTTCGCCGTTGCGCAGGAACACATGCGATTCTGTGATCTGCGCTTTACCGGCGCGCAGCGATTTGACTTCCCAGCCTTGCAGGACCAAGCCCGCCTCGAAGCGCTCTTCGATGAAGTAATCGAAACGCGCACGACGGTTCTCGGCAATGGGTTTGGGTGTGGTGGATTTGTCTTTCATGCGCCGCGCGCAGTTTACTCGACTGGTTACAATGGCCGCATGGGTGAGGTGACTCGCAGTGTACTGATCGCTCGGCCCGCAGCATTGGTTTATGGCCTGATCAACGATTTTGAGCGTTATCCGGAGTTTGTCCCGGGCTGTGCCCGCGCGCAGCTGCTTGCGCGCAGCGCGACGGAAGTCGTGGCCAGGCTGGGTGTCGGGCAGGGCCCCCTGAGTCTGGAATTCACCACCCGCAACCGGCTGACGCCTTATTCGGCGGTAGACATGGAACTGGTAGACGGACCGTTCACCGAGCTAACAGGCGGTTGGCAGCTAACACCTCTGTCGGACAGCGGCTGCCGTGCAACCCTCAGTCTGCGCTTCGAATTCAACAACCCCGTGACAGCTGTGGTGCTGGCACCTTTTTTTGAAATGATGATCGCGGACTTGGTCGACGCCTTCGTGCTGCGCGCCCGGCAGATGCCGCCCGCGGCTTGAGCATGCGCTGTACGGTGGTATTTGCGCGTCCCGAGCGCCTTTGGGAATGGCAGCTCGAGCTGCCGGACGGCGCGGACCTGGCGCAGGCTCTCGCGGCTGCGCAAACGCAGGCTGTGTCAGCGCCTGACCCCCCGCAGCTTGACTGGCAGAACGCAAAGGCAGGTATCTATGGCTTGGCCTGCGACCGCCATGTTCGTCTCAGCGACGGTGACCGTGTGGAGATTTATCGGCCCTTGGCGGCCGACCCGAAAGAATCACGCCGCGAGCGGGCGCGGCGCTTGCGCAGCAAGCCCTAGCCTAGGACCGGCACTTCAGCGGCCAGTACCACTTTCGCCGGCACTCGGCATTGCCGAGTTTCGGCGCTTTCTTGCCTTCTGCGCCGGCGGTCAGGTCCTTGGTCTCGGGGACGCCGGCGTTGTCGATCTTGTTGACCTTGTCCTCATCGAACCAGACGGTAAGGCGCCACTGCTCGGCTCGGGCAGCACGGCCAATCTGCAGGTAGTAGACGTAGTCCCAGCGGTCCTTGTCGAACGCGTCCGGCAGCATCGGCGTACCGAGCAGGAAGCGCACCTGGCTGCGGGTCATACCCAGCTGTAGCTGCTTGACAGCCTCTGGATCGAGGTAATTGCCCTGCTGAATGGTCTGACGGTAGACGCAGCCACTTAAAAGAACCACAGTGCAGGCCGCGAGGGCTGCCAAACGCGGTGCTAGCCGCTCGAGGTGAAGCTGAAACATAATCGCGCGCATCATACCGGAAGCACTGAGGTCAGGGGTGGAGGGCAAGGATTTACGCCGCGCAGGGCTGAAGGTGACGACACCACGGCTGCGTATTCTGGAGCTGCTGGAGCGTCACCCAGGGCGGCATCTGTCGGCCGAGGACATCGCGGGTCACTTGGCCGGCGACGAGGACATCGGCCTCGGCACGGTGTACCGGGTGCTGACCCAGTTTGAGGCCGCAGGGCTCGTAGTCCGCCACCATTTTGAGGACGGCATGGCGGTGTTTGAGCTCAATCAGGGCGCGCATCATGACCATATCGTTTGTATGGACTGTGGCCATGTCGAAGAGTTCGTCGATGTCGCGATCGAGGAGCGCCAGCTGGCCGCTGCGGTGCGGCTCGGCTTCGACGTGCAGGACCACTCGTTGATTCTTTACGGCCGTTGCCGCCGCGAAGTCTGCCCGCGGCGCATGCGTTCCGGCGACTGAGCGGCGCCGCGCACGACTAACATCTCGCGCGCATGCTCGAGTGCGCGGTCGGTGATATCGACACCACCTAACATGCGGGCAATTTCCGCAATGCGTTCGTCGATGGACAAGGTTTTCACGGAAGTGCGCGTGGTGCGGCCGTCGGTCAGCTTGCTCACCTTGAGCTGCTGCGCGGCCTGAGCGGCCACCTGCGCGAGGTGGGTGACGCACAGCACTTGCGCTTCCGCGCCGAGCCGCGCGAGTTCCCGGCCGACGATTTCGGCCACCGCGCCGCCGACGCCGGCATCGACTTCATCGAACACCATGCAGCGCGAGCCCGACTGCGCCAGCGACACCTGGATCGCGAGCGAGATACGCGCCAACTCGCCGCCCGAAGCGACCTTGGCGATCGGTTTCAGCGGCTGGCCGGGATTGGCGCTGACCAGGAATTCGATGCTGTCGCAGCCGTTGGCATTCGGCTTGGCGTCGGGATCGGCCGCGACCTGGACCTCGAGCTTGCCACCGGCCATGCCGAGGATTTGCATGCGCGCGGCAATATCCCTGGACAGGCGTTTGGCGGCCTGCTGGCGCTGTTGCGACAGCGCCCCGGCTGCCTTGCGCCAGGCCGCGAGGGCCTGGTCGCGCGTCACGGTCCTTTTTGTTAGCTCACGCTCGACATTTTCCAGCGTGTCGAGTTCGGCTGAGAGTTGCGCGAGGCGCGTCGGCAGCTCATCGGCGCTGACCCGATGCTTGCGCGCCAACTGTTCGATGGCGGCAAGGCGCGATTCGACGCCTTCCTGGCGGCCCGGGTCGACCTCCAGCGCGTCGAGATAACGGGCGAGTTCGCCGGCCGCGTCGCGCAACTGGCTGGCGGCCGCCTCGACGGCGGGCACCAGGGCTGCTAGCGCCGGATCATGCGCGGCCACTGCGCGCAAGGTGCTGAGCGCGCGCGACGCCTGGGCATGCGCATTGCTTGATTCCGCGTCATAGAGCAGGTCGCTGGCGGTGCGCGCGGCCTGCGCGAGCCGGCCGCTGTGGCGCAGACGGGTCGCCTCGGCCGCCAGACTCGCCGCTTCGCCGGTTGTTAGCTGCAGCGCCGCAAGTTCGCCGCACTGATAGCGCAGCAGGTCGAAACGCGCATCGCGATCGCGCGCGGCCTGCTGCAGTTCGCTGAGGGCGGTTTCGGCATCGGTGTACACGCGGGTATCACGGCCCAGCGACTCGGCCTGGGACTCGAGCCCGGCGAATTCATCCAGCAGCGCGCGCTGCGCACCCGTGCGCAACAAGGCCTGGAATTCATGCTGGCCGTGGATGTCGATCAGCCAGCCGCCGATGTCGCGCAGTTGTTGCGCGGCGACTGCCTGGCCGTTGAGAAACGCACGCGACTTGCCGTCCTGGCTGACCACGCGGCGTATCAGCAGTTCGCCGCTGTGTTCGATGGCCTGTTCGTCGAGCAACGCACCAAGGCCCTTGGGCGCGCTCGACAAGTCAAACACGGCGCTGACCTCGGCGCGCTCGGCGCCATGGCGGATCGCATCGGCACCCAGCCGGCCGCCGGCGAGCCATTGCAGCGCATCGACAATGATCGATTTGCCTGCGCCGGTTTCCCCGGTCAGGACCGTCAGGCCCGAGGTGAAATCCACCTCCAGCGTGTCGACGATGGCGAAATCGCGGATTTGCAGATGCGTCAGCATGGCGTGCGGACCTAACGGGCAGGGTCGAAGTTGCGCCGGCCCCAGTTGAGTTTGGAGCGCAGCAGGCGGAAGTAATCGTAGCCAGTCGGGTGCAGCAAGGTAATTTTGTCAGGTGACGGTCGCACGATCAGTTTGTCCCCGGGCATGAGTTCGCCCAGCGGCCGGCCGTCGCAGCTCACCTGGCCATAGCATTCGGGCCGATCGACCAGGGCCACCTCGACCACCGAGCGCCCGGACACGACAATGGGCCGGTCCGACAACGTGTGCGGACAGATTGGCGCAAGCACCAGCGCATCGAGGCCGGGCTCGACAATGGGCCCGCCGCAGGACAGCGCGTAGGCGGTCGAGCCTGTGGCTGTCGCGATGACCAGGCCATCGCCACCGTGAGTGTTTACAAAGCGGCCATCGATGGTGGTTGAAAAATCCAGCAGGCGCCCCGGCTGCGCGCCCTCGAGCACGACATCGTTCAGCGCCAGCCCGCGCTGCGGCGGGCGTCCCGACGGTCGCGCTGCGGCCGTCATGATTTCGGCGGCTAACAAAGGCCGTTGATCCACGTCGCAGCGGCCTTCAATCGCTGCATCGACAGACGTCAGCATGTCGTCCGGGCTCACATCGGTGAGAAATCCCAGTCGACCGCGATTGACACCCAGCAAGGGCGTACCGCGGCTGGCGACCAGGCCGGCCGCGTACAGCAGGGTGCCGTCGCCGCCAATGGCGATGACCAGCTCGGCCTGACGCACCAGTTCCGCCTCACCGACGGCGCGCACGTCGCCGGATTCTGCCGGCACCGAATCGTCGTCGGGGACCAACACGGTCACGCCGCGCGCCCGCAAATGGGCCGCAAGCTGCGCGCTGCTGTCGGCGATGCGGGTGTCAGCGTAACGCGCGATCAGGGCGCAGGTACGAATGCTCATAGGGCCTCACCTTGTAGCATGCCGCGCCGGCAAAACCCAGCTGGTAAAAGGACCATGGCCGCATCGATATGGTTTGCAGGATCACTTGACGCTGGCCGGCGGCAGTCGGTAGCGTGGCGCCGAGCATGAGCCACGACAAATTTGAGGATGTGTTCAACGAACGCGCGCAGCGCCTGCTGCGAACGCTGGTGGGCAGCTATATCCGCGATGGGCAGCCGGTCGGCTCGCGCAGCCTGACCCGTGATTCGGGTCTCACCCTGAGCTCGGCCACGGTCCGCAACGTGATGGCCGACCTCGAAGAACTCGGCTTCATCAGCTCGCCGCATACCTCGGCGGGTCGCGTGCCCACCAATAAAGGCTACCGGTTTTTTGTCGACACCTTGCTGCATGGCCAGTCGCTCAACGACCGGGACAGTGGCGAGCTGATTCGTCAATTTGAAAATGCGCGCCTGGTGGTGGATGACAAAGCGCTGGTCGCGGCGGCCTCGCAGATGCTGTCCAACGTTACGCAGCTCGCAGGCGTGGTGACCTTGCCGCGCTCGGCGCAGGCTGCGATCACCCATGTCGAGTTTGTCAGCCTGTCCGACAACCGTGTGCTGGTGGTGCTGGTGTTAGGCGATCGCGAAGTGCAGAACCGCATTCTGCAGATGGATCGTTATCATTCGACCGAGGAACTGCGGCGTGCTTCGTCCTATCTGAGTGAATTGCTGCGCGGCCGCACCGTGCACGAGGCCCGTCAGGAGATCCTGCGGCAAATGCAGGAAGCCCGCGAGACCATGAACCAGATCATGCTGGATGCGGTGCAGGTGGCCGAGGCCGCCATCGCGCCGCTGCCCGATGAGCGGCTGGAGTATGTGATTGCCGGCGAAACCAACCTGATGGGCGTTGCGGACCTTACCAGCGTCGACAAGTTGAAGCGTCTGTTTGAGGCGTTCAACGAACGGCGCGATTTTCTGACCTTGCTGGATGGATCGCTGAAGGCGGACGGGGTACAGATATTCATTGGCCAGGAGTCCGGCTATCAGATCCCGAATGAGGTCAGCGTGATCGCGGCGCCGTACTCACTCGATCAGAATGTCATGGGCGTGCTGGGCGTGATTGGCCCGACGCGGATGGCTTACGAGCGCGTCATTCCGATCGTCGACATCACGGCGAAATTACTCAGCGCCGCCTTGAATTCCCGCCGTTAGCCTCCATATGCCGGCGAGCCCGTATGCATACGCGCGTTAATTTACCTTAGAAAACATCGATAACCTTTTGAATTATGGAGAATTATTTGATGGTTGATCCCGCATTGAGCGCACCGCCTCCAGCGACTGAAGCTAATCCCGAGGCGACCGCCGTGATGCCCGAATCGGCCGCGGCGCTGGTGGAGCTGGAGCAGCTGCGCGTCAAGCTGGCAGAGTCCGAGGAGCGCGCCAGAAATCACTGGAGTGAGTATCTGCGGGCGGTTGCTGAGCAGGACAACATCCGCAAGCGCGCGCTGCGCGATATCGAGGCCGCGCAGCGCTATGGCCTGGAGAAGTTCCTCGGCGAGATATTGCCGGTCAAGGACGGCCTGGACCTGGGTGTGGAAAGCGCCGACAAGGCGGATGCCGCAGCGCTCCGCGATGGCCAGCAGGCCACCCTGCGCCTGCTAACAAAGGCGTTGGAGAGGACTGGCGTTACCGAGCTTCATCCGGTCGGCCAGCCCTTCGATGCGCACCAGCATGAGGCCATCATGGCGCAGGAATCGTCCAGCGCCGAGCCGAATTCGGTGCTCGCGGTCGTGCAGCGGGGCTACACCTTGAACGGCCGCCTGCTGCGGCCGGCGCGGGTCATCGTCACCAAAGCACCGGCAGAGCCAGAAAGCTGAGTCGTCGAACACCTGTCTACACCTTGATTTTTGGCAAGCAGAACCAATTGTTTTGCCAAGAGATTTCCAGCGGAGTAATTTGTTATGGCAAAAATTATCGGTATTGACCTCGGCACGACCAATTCCTGCGTCGCCATCATGGAAGGCGGCAAGCCGCGCGTCATCGAAAACAGCGAAGGTGATCGCACCACTCCCTCGATCGTCGCCTTTACCAAGGACGACGAAGTCATCGTCGGCCAGTCGGCCAAGCGCCAGGCAGTCACCAATCCGCATAACACGTTGTATGCCGTCAAGCGCCTGATCGGTCGCCGCTTTGAAGAGCAGATCGTGCAGAAAGACATCGACATGGTGCCCTACAAGATCGTCAAGGCCGACAACGGCGATGCCTGGGTTGAAGTGCATGGCAAGAAGATGGCTCCCCCGGAGATCTCAGCCCGGGTGCTGATGAAAATGAAAAAGACCGCTGAGGATTTTCTCGGCGAACCGGTCACCGAGGCCGTCATTACGGTACCCGCGTATTTCAACGACTCGCAGCGCCAGGCGACCAAGGACGCCGGGCGCATTGCGGGCCTCAACGTGCGCCGCATTATCAATGAGCCGACGGCGGCGGCGTTAGCTTACGGTTTGGACAAGGCCGGTGGCGATCGCAAGATTGCAGTTTATGACCTGGGTGGCGGCACCTTCGACGTGTCGGTCATCGAAATTGCCAACGTCGATGGCGAGCGCCAGTTCGAAGTGCTCTCGACCAACGGCGACACCTTCCTCGGCGGCGAGGACTTCGACCTCAAGATCATCCATTTCATCGCGGCAGAATTCCTCAAGGAGTCCGGCGTTGATGTGCGCAAGGACCCGCTCGCAATGCAGCGCCTGAAGGAAGCTGCCGAGAAGGCGAAGATCGAGTTGTCTTCGTCGCAGCAGACCGATATCAACCTGCCGTACGTCACCATGGATGCGTCCGGGCCGAAGCATCTCGCGCTCAAGCTGACGCGCGCCAAGCTCGAATCGCTGGTCGATGATCTGGTGCGCAGGACCATCGAGCCCTGCCGCGTCGCGCTCAAGGATGCGGGCGTATCTAACACCGATATCTCGGAAGTAATCCTGGTCGGCGGCCAGACGCGCATGCCGCTGGTGCAGAAATACGTCAAGGATTTCTTCGGCAAGGAGCCGCGCAAGGACGTTAATCCGGATGAAGCAGTGGCCGTGGGCGCCGCGATCCAGGGTGGCGTGCTCGCCGGCGACGTCAAGGACGTGCTGTTGTTAGACGTTACGCCGCTGTCGCTGGGCATCGAAACACTCGGCAGCATCGTCGACAAGGTGATCGAGAAGAACACCACGATTCCCACCAAGGCGACCAAGACCTACTCCACCGCGGCCGACAACCAGACTGCTGTCACCGTGCATGTGCTGCAGGGTGAGCGCCAGCGCGCGCAGGACAACAAGTCGCTCGGTAAGTTCGACCTGACGGACATTCCGGCGGCCTCGCGCGGCGCGCCGCAGATCGAAGTCACCTTCGATATCGACGCGAACGGCATCTTGCACGTGTCTGCCAAGGACAAGGCGACGGGCAAGGAACAGAAGATCATCATCAAGGCCAACTCCGGCCTCAATGAGGAAGAGATCAAGCGCATGGTGCGCGATGCCGAGGCGCATGCCGAGGAAGACCGCAAATTCCGTGAGCTGACCGAGACGCGCAACCAGGCCGATGCGGCGATTCACCAGGTTGAGAAATCGCTGGCCGATCTGGGCGAAAAGGTGTCCGGTGAAGAGCGCGCCAAGGTCGAGTCCGCGTTAGGCGAATTGAAGTCGGTCGCGAAAGATGACGACAAGGACAAGATCCAGAAGAAGCTCGAAGCGCTGATGCAGGCCTCGGCCGCGATTGTGCAGCAGGCCTATCAGGCGAGCGCGGGCGCGGCTGGCGCCGAAGGCGCGGGTGGTCGACCAAGCGCCGATGGCGGCGAGTCGGGCAGCGGCGATTCGGGCGGCAACAAGCACCGCGATGACAATGTCGTCGACGCCGAGTTCGAAGAAGTGAAAGATGAAGACGTGAAGGACAAGGACAAGCGCGCTTCATAGGGACCGCGCCTTGAATGGCAAAACGCGACTATTACAAGGTTCTCGGGCTTCCGAAGACGGCCTCAGCTGAAGAGCTGAAGAAGGCCTATCGCCGGCTGGCCATGAAATTTCACCCGGACCGCAATCCGGGCGACAAAGACGGCGAAGAGAAATTCAAGGAAGCCAAGGAGGCGCACGATGTGCTCTCGGATGCCGAGCAGCGTGCGGTCTACGACCAGCACGGTCATGCAGGCGTCGAAGCCGCGCGCCAGGGCGGCGGTCCAGGTGGCGCGGCCGGTTTTACCGGCGGCCAGGATTTCAATGAAATTTTTGGCGATGTGTTCGGCGACATTTTCGGTGGCGGACGCCGGCGCGGTACCGGTGGCAACCAGGCTTTCCGGGGCGCGGACCTGCGCTATGAAATGCCGCTCGATCTGCATGCAGCGGTGTTCGGTTATCAAGCCGAAATCGACATCCCCAAGCTGATCGAGTGCGAGACCTGCCATGGCAGCGGCGCGGCGCGCGGCCACTCACCCGTGACCTGCGACACCTGCGGCGGCAATGGCCAGGTGCGTGTCAGCCAGGGTTTCTTCCAGCTGCAGCAAACCTGTCCGCGCTGTCGCGGCAGCGGCAAGATCGTCAAGAACCCCTGCGATACCTGCCTCGGGCAGGGTCGCGTGCGCCGTTCCAAGAAGCTGTCAGTCAAGATTCCGGCGGGCGTCGACACCGGTGATCGCATTCGCCTCGCCGGCGAGGGTGAGGCTGGCCGCAACGGTGGGCCCCCTGGCGATCTGTATGTCGAAGTCAGCGTCAAGGAGCACGCGATCTTCGAGCGTGATGGCGAGCATCTGTCCTGCGAGGTGCCGATTTCTTTTGCGACCGCCGTGCTCGGCGGGACCGTGGAAGTACCGACGCTTGATGGCCAAGTGGTGCTGAAGATTCCAGCCGAGACGCAGTCGGGCCGCGTGTTCCGGCTGCGGGAGAAGGGCGTCAAACCGGTGCGTTCCAGTGGCCGGGGCGATCTGTTTTGCCGTGTTGTGGTAGAAACACCGGTGAGCCTGTCGCCTGAGCAGCGCGAGCTGCTGCGCAAGTTCGAAGAGTCTCTGAAACGCGATGGCAGCAAGCACTCGCCGCGCGAGCAGAGTTTCTTCGACGGCGTCAGGCGATTTTTCACCCGTTAACTGACCTAACACTCGCTCGGGAGCAGGGCCGCATGGGACATCGCCTCGCAATCGTCGGCGCCGGAGGCCGCATGGGCCGCTCGCTGGTTGCCAATCTCGCGGAGTTTCCCGCGCTGACCCTGGCGGTTGCCATCGATCAGGCTGACAGTGAGTTCATCGGCGCCGATTCCGGCCAGCTGGCCGGCCTGGTGCTTAACAAGATCCGGATCCGGGCCGATCGCGCGGCGGCGCTGCGCGAGGCCGATATTGCGGTTGACTTTTCTGCGGCGCATGCCAGCAGTGAACTGCTGGCAGATTGTGTTGCAGCCGGCATCGCCTGCGTCATCGGCACGACCGGCCAGAGTGCCGGATTCGATGCCGAGGTTGCCACGGCGGCCCGCTCGATCGCGGTGCTGCAGAGCGCGAACACCTCGGTCGGTGTCAGCTTGCTGCTGGAACTGGTGCAGCAGGCGGCACGGAGCCTGCCGGGATACGACATCGAGATCATCGAGGCGCATCACCGCCACAAGCAGGACGCGCCATCGGGTACGGCGCTGGCGCTGGGACGTGCGGCGGCGCGGGGCCGCGAGCAGGATTTCGAGGCGGTACGCGGGCTTTCCCGCGATGGGACCGCGCCGCGACAGAATAGTGAAATCGGATTTGCCGTCGTGCGCGGTGGCGACATCGTCGGCGACCATGATGTGATCTTTGCCGGGGCGGGCGAGCGCGTGGTGCTGCGCCACCAGGCAACCGACCGGGCCATCTTTGCCCGCGGAGCGCTCCGGGCGGCTGCCTGGCTGGCGGGACGGCCTGCAGGCCGCTACAGCATGCGCGAAGTACTTGGTTTATAAACAAGGACTTAGGCGATTCTGTGCTGAAATACGCAAGGTTTTTCCCGCGAAATTGTCCGCAAATGAGGCCGGTTTTGCATGGACGGGGACCGCGCTAAATCGTAAAATTTCCGCCTAATCCGTATCCGCGGGTTAGTCCACGCAGGGCGGGAGGGGGTCGCAAGAGCCCCTCCCGCTTTGCACATGCGCGGTCTAAAAACCTGCCCGCTAACCACGGAGAGCCGGAATAATTTTTGCGGCTGGCGCAGCTTGGCGCTGGCTGAAGGGGATGAAGCGCGTGAGTGTACCTGCGGTGCTGGCGTTAGCGGACGGCACGGTGTTTCGCGGCCAATCAATAGGCGCCATCGGGCACAGCGTCGGCGAAGTAGTTTTCAACACCGCGATGACCGGCTATCAGGAAATTCTCACCGACCCTTCCTACTCACGGCAGCTGGTCACGCTGACCTACCCACATATCGGCAACACCGGTGCTAACGCCGAGGATATGGAGGCGCCGGAAATCTTTGCCGCGGGCTTGATCATTCGCGATTTGCCGCTGCAGGCCAGTAACTGGCGCATGTCGGAAACGCTGCCCGGTCTTCTGCAGCGTTGCGGCACAGTGGCGATCGCCGGCATCGATACGCGCAAGCTGACCCGCATCCTGCGGGAAAAGGGCGCGCAGGCGGGATGCATCGCCGCCGGCCTCAGTATCGACAGCGATGCGACGGTACGTGCCGCGGGCGCCTTTGCCGGCCTCAAGGGCATGGACCTCGCGCAGATTGTCACCACGCCGCGTAGCTACCAGTGGAACGATGGTTCTACTTTCGATGCCCCGGTGCGTCCGCCAATCCGTGCGCACCAGCGCATGCACATCGTGGCTTACGATTTTGGCATCAAGCGCAACATCCTGCGCCTGTTAGCTGACCAGGGTGGGCGGATGACGGTGGTGCCCGCCAAGACCACGGCCGCTGAGGTAATGGCACTGCAGCCCGACGGTATTTTTCTCAGTAACGGTCCGGGCGACCCCGAGCCCTGCGACTACGCGATCACTGCGATTCGTGATCTTGTTGCGACCAATGTGCCGGTGTTCGGCATCTGTCTCGGCCACCAGTTGTTAGCTCTTGCGAGTGGCGCAAAAACCGTCAAGATGAAATTCGGCCATCATGGCGCCAATCATCCGGTACAGGATCTGGAAACCGGACGAGTGCTGATCACCTCGCAGAATCATGGCTTCGCGGTTGACGAGAGCAGCCTGCCGGCCAATCTGAAGCCGACGCACCGGTCACTGTTCGATGGCACGCTGCAGGGCATTCGTCGCACCGATAAACCGGCCTTCAGTTTCCAGGGGCACCCCGAGGCCAGTCCCGGGCCGCACGATCTCAAGACGCTGTTTGAAAGCTTTACCCAGCTGATGGTGCGCCGCCTGGCCAACCAGTTGAAGCGGCTCACCACTGGCGCCGGGCGCTAGCATGGGTAAGCGTACCGACATCAACAGCATCCTGATCATCGGCGCGGGTCCGATCATCATCGGCCAGGCCTGTGAATTCGACTATTCCGGCGCGCAGGCCTGCAAGGCGCTGCGCGAGGAAGGCTATCGCGTCATCCTGGTCAATTCGAATCCTGCGACCATCATGACCGACCCGGAAATGGCCGATGCGATCTACATCGAGCCGATCAACTGGCGCACGATCGCGCGCATCATCGAAAAAGAGCGCCCCGACGCGTTGCTGCCGACCATGGGTGGGCAGACCGCGCTCAACACCGCGCTCGATCTGGTGCGCGAAGGCGTGTTGGCCAAGTTCAAGGTCGAGATGATCGGCGCTTCGCGCGAAGCCATCGATATGGCGGAAGACCGCGAACTGTTCCGTATTGCGATGCGCGAAATCGGCCTCGAATGCCCGAGGGCGTCGATCGCCCGCAGCCTGGACCAGGCTCTGGTGCTGCAGACCGATGTGGGTTACCCCTGTGTGATTCGTCCCTCATTCACGCTGGGTGGATCCGGTGGTGGCATTGCCTACAACCGCGAAGAATTTGAAGCCATCGTCACCCGCGGGCTCGATGTCTCGCCGACCTCCGAAGTGCTGGTCGAGGAGTCGGTGTTAGGCTGGAAAGAATTCGAAATGGAGGTCGTGCGCGACCGTGCCGACAATTGCATTATCGTCTGCGCGATCGAGAACCTCGATCCGATGGGTGTGCACACCGGCGATTCGATCACAGTCGCGCCGGCGCAAACATTGACCGACAAGGAATACCAGCGCCTGCGCGATGCGTCGATCGCGGTGCTGCGCAAGATCGGCGTCGATACTGGCGGCTCGAACGTGCAATTTGCCGTGAATCCGGTCGACGGTCGCGTGCTGGTCATCGAAATGAACCCGCGCGTGTCGCGCTCCTCGGCGCTGGCCTCCAAGGCCACCGGCTTCCCGATCGCCAGGATTGCAGCAAAGCTGGCCGTTGGCTATACGCTCGATGAATTGCGCAACGATATCACCGGCGGAAAGACGCCGGCGTCGTTCGAACCTGCCATCGACTACGTCGTCACCAAGATCCCGCGCTTTACGTTCGAAAAGTTTCCGTTAGCCAATTCCCGCCTGACCACGCAGATGAAGTCGGTGGGTGAAGCGATGGCCATCGGCCGTTGTTTCCAGGAGTCGCTGCAGAAGGCGCTGCGCAGCCTCGAGACCGGTCTCGACGGGCTGAACGAGATCATTGTCCGCAAGCCGAAACAGCCACTCAGCGATGAAGAAACCGAGCGCCTGACTTACGAACTGCGCGCGCCGGGTCCTAACAGATTGCTGTATGTCGCGGATGCCTTTCGTGCCGGCTGGACCCAGGAGCACGTTTACGAGTTGACCCGGATCGACCCATGGTTTCTGGCGCAGATCGAGGACCTGCTGCAGTCGGAAGCCAGGGTCATTGCCGAAAGGGAAACGGCCCTTTACGGTGACAGCCTGCGCGCGCTGAAGCGCCAGGGTTTTTCAGATATGCGCCTCGCGCGGCTCGCGGGCATCAGCGAGGACATGGTACGCCAGAAGCGTCACGACCAGGGGATTCGCCCGGTCTACAAGCGGGTTGACACCTGCGCGGCTGAATTCGCGACCACCACCGCCTACCTGTATTCCACCTACGACGAGGAATGCGAAGCGGCGCCGACCAGGAAGCCCAAAATCATGGTGCTCGGCGGCGGGCCTAACAGAATTGGCCAGGGCATCGAGTTCGACTATTGCTGTGTGCATGCTGCGCTGGCGCTGCGCGAAGATGGTTTCGAGACCATCATGGTCAATTGCAATCCGGAAACCGTTTCCACTGACTACGACATCTCCGATCGACTTTACTTCGAGCCGCTGACTCTCGAGGATGTCATCGAGATCATCGACAAGGAAAAACCCAAGGGCGTCATTGTCCAGTACGGCGGCCAGACGCCGCTCAAGTTGAGTCGCGCGCTGGAACGGGCCGGCGCGCCCATCATTGGCACCAGCCCCGAATCGATCGACATCGCCGAAGATCGCGAGCGCTTTCAGAAGCTGGTCGAGGAGCTGAAGCTGCTGCAGCCGGCCAATGCCACGGCGCGCACCGAGGCGCAGGCGCTGAAGCTCGCCCAGCAGGTGGGCTTTCCACTGGTGGTGCGGCCGTCCTATGTGTTAGGTGGCCGGGCCATGGAAGTGGTCTTCAATAGCGATGATCTCAAGGCCTACATGACGGATGCCGTCAAGGTCAGCAATGACAGCCCGGTGCTGCTGGATCGGTTTCTTGACGATGCCATTGAGGTGGACGTCGACGCCTGTTGCGACGGCAACGACGTGCTGATCGGCGGTATCATGGAGCACGTCGAGCAGGCAGGCGTGCATTCGGGTGACTCCAGTTGCTCGTTGCCGCCCAATTCGCTGAGCAGGGAAATCCAGGATCAGCTGCGCGTCCAGACACGGCAGCTCGCGCTAGGCCTGAACGTCATCGGCCTGATGAATGTCCAGTTCGCGATCCAGGGCGGCCGTATCTATGTGCTGGAGGTCAATCCCAGGGCTTCGCGCACCGCGCCGTTTGTCTCCAAGGCGACCGGCTATCAGCTGGCCAAGATCGGCGCGCGCGTCATGGCGGGCAAGACGCTGGCGAAGCAGGGCGCGCTGCGCGAGCGAGTCCCGCCTTACTTCTCAGTCAAGGAGGCGGTGTTTCCGTTCGTGAAATTCCCTGAGGCTGACCCGATTCTGGGGCCGGAAATGAAATCTACCGGCGAGGTCATGGGCACCGGCCGCACCTTCGGCGAAGCCTATGCCAAGGCGCAGGCGGCTTCGGGCGTCAGCTTGCCGACCAGTGGCGTGTGCCTGATCAGCGTGAAGGAACGCGATAAGCCCGGCGCCGTCGAGCTGGCGCGCCGGTTGTTGACGCTCGGATTTGAGCTGATTGCGACCGACGGCACGGCCAAAGCCATCAATGAAGCAGGGCTCGCCTGCCGGCGTGTCAACAAAGTCCGTGAAGGGCGCCCGCATATCGTGGACATGATCAAGAACGATGAAATCGATCTGATCATCAATACCACTGAAGGCCGTCAGGCGGTGCGCGAATCCAATGCGATCCGGCGCGAAGCAGTGCAGCGGCGCGTGACCTATTACACGACCATGGCGGGTGCCTTTGCCACCTGCGCGGCGATCGACCAGATCGAACATGTCGAACCTAACAAACTTCAGGACCTGCACCGGGAGCTGCTCGCATGAAGCGAAGTCCAATGACCTTGCGCGGCGCCGAGCAATTGCGCGCCGAGCTCAAGAAGCTCAAGAGCGAGTCACGGCCGGCGGTCATCAAGGCGATTGCCGAGGCACGCAGCCATGGCGACTTGTCTGAAAACGCCGAATACCACGCCGCGCGCGAGCAGCAGGGGTTCATCGAAGGCCGCATCGGTGAGATTGAAGGCAAGCTCGGCAACTGCGAGATCATCGACGTCACCGCGATACCTAACAATGGCAAGGTGATCTTCGGCGCCACGGTCGAGATCGAGAATCT
>JANLTW010000024.1:0-37968 GCA_031363155.1 Gammaproteobacteria bacterium
GTTTTAGATCTTGGGGAGCAATTAGGCGCCGGCCGGATCTCGGCGGATGTACGCAGGACCGGTAGTCTTGCGGCGGTTCGTGACGTCTTCGAAGATCTAGCGACTGCGTTACGCACCCACGTCGATGCGCTGCAGCAGGCAGATCGTCTGCGACGTGAGCTATTCACTAATATTTCCCATGATTTGCGCACACCATTGACTGCGATGCGTGGCTATCTGGACACGATTGAGCTGCAATCGGATTGTCTAACAAGTGCGCGGCGGCGCGACTACCTCGCCATCGCTTTGCGTCATTGCGATCGCCTGAATCGCCTGGTGGACCAGATGTTTTCGCTGGCACGCCTCGATATCGCGGCTGTACGTCTGCGCCCTGAGCCCGTGTCGTTAGCCGAGCTGGCGCAAGACATCGTTAGCAAGTTCCAATTGCCGGCAGAAGCCGCGCGGGTGCGGTTACAGCTCGAGGTCGATCCACATGCACCGCGTGTAAGCGCCGATATTTCGCTGCTGGAGACAGTATTAGAAAACCTGCTCGACAATGCTCTGCGGCATACGCCTGCCGGTGCGGAAATTGTCGTGGCCGTGTCCAGCGACCGTGCAGGCGTGCACACGCAAGTCCGGGATCGCGGTGCGGGCATCGAGAGCGGCGATTTATTGCGCATGACGCAACGATTCGAGGCCGGTCACGGCGGACGCACGGGACTTGGACTCGCGATCGTAAGCCGTGTGCTGGAACTGCATGGCAGTTCGCTCGAATTGTCGAGTTCACCCGGGCTCGGTACGACCGCAGCGTTCACGCTACCGGCACTGCCGACAGAGACGGGCGCGTTTGCTCCCGATTTGCGGCCCGAGTTCCGCGCCTGTGATGAATTCGTGACCGGCTGAGTCCTATCGTGGTTTGGCAAGACACGGCAATCGTTGCGTGGGCAATGCCACCGTGCGAACCAATTCACAATGGAGAACTCGCTCATGAACGGACTAACAAAATCGATCGCCGTGCTGGTCCTGGCGACCGGCCTCACTTCACAGGTGACCCAGGCAACTAACGAGCATGATTGGCAACCGCGTGTGGTCTACACGCAGACCAACGCAGTGCAAGGCAATGAAATTCTGGTTTTTACGCGTTATGAAGATCGCCTGGTGCAGTCGGCGCAGGTCGCGACGCGCGGTACTGGAACAGGCGGCGGTCTGGGCAACCAGGGCGCTTTGACGCTCAGCGAGAACGGACGGCGTTTGTACGCCATCAATGCGGGCAGCAATGATATTTCAGTATTCGCGGTACGCGGGGGCGCTTTGACGCTTATGCAGCGAATTGCCTCGGGCGGCACTCGCCCTGTTAGCGTCGCGCTGCACCGTGATGTGCTGTACGCACTGAATGCGGGCGACGTCGGCAACATCTCGGGATTCACCGTCAAAGATGACGGACGCCTGCAAGCTATCGCGGGATCAACCCGTCCACTGAGCGCGGCGGTCGTCGGGCCCGCGCAGGTCGGGTTCAACAACGCCGGCGATGCGCTGGTTGTGACCGAAAAAGCGACTCGCAAAATCAGCGTTTATGGAGTTGAAGATGGTGTGGCATCCGGACCATTCGTGCGCAGTTCCAATGGCATCACGCCTTTTGGATTCAGTTTCGACAAACGCGATCATTTGATCGTGTCCGAAGCTTTCGGCGGCGCTGCCGGGGCCAGCGCAGTGTCGTCTTACGACCTTGACGATGCGGCAGAGCCGCTCCAATTGATCAGTGGTTCGGTGGGCACTGGGCAGACCGCCGCTTGTTGGGTCGTTGTGACGCGCAATGGACGTTTTGCCTACACGTCCAATACCGCGAGTGGCAATATTTCTGGCTACCGCGTCGCGCACAACGGCGCGTTGTCGCTGTTAACGGCCGGTGGCGTCACCGCGAACGTGGGCGCCGGCACCGGGCCGACTGATCTCGCGCTGAGCCGCAACAGCCGCAGTTTGTTGTCGCTCAATCCGCCAGTCGGCACAATTCAGGTATTTACCGTGCGTGCGGACGGAAGTTTGCTGCGTGGCGAGACCATTCAGGGGCTGCCGGGATCCGCAACCGGGTTGATCGCGCATTAGTTAGCCGGCATTCGCCACAAGCCTGGCGCGGCGCGACTGTCATGGCAGCGCGCCGCGTTTGTTTGTCAGCACACACCCGCGCTACACCAGCGAGCCGTGAATCCTTGGCCGGAGCATGGACTGATGTGGAAGAGGGTCGCTTACTACCGTGCGCTGCTCGAGGTCGCAACAGATACGGTGCGGTCGCGGGTCTGATCGTAGCCGCACAGGGGTTTGCTGTCGGAGTAGTGATGCGCCGCCACACGCCAATGGCGTGGGCCATGGCTGTTGGTTATCTCGCCATGCTCATTGCGCTCAGTGCTGTGTTCGTTGCCATCTAGAAACATCGGGACGTTTACATGGGCGGGAGCTGGGAATCAACGTGGTCGCCGGCGAATACACCAAGAGGCTGAGCCAAACAACAGCAGGGCGCCGGTGTCCGCGGGCTAGTTGTGCAACAGCCGCTTCCTGCGTGCGCAACGCAACGCTTCGAGTTAGAATCTCAGCTGCTGGAGGGTCTATGCGCGGCTTGCAGATAGTTTTGTTGACTGCCTTGTTGACTGCTTGCTCGACCTCGAGCCCCAGTCTGAAAACACCTGCAGCTCAGCCGCGCCCCGCGCCGCTGTTCGAGAATCTGGGCAATTTTTCGCGGCGAATAACCACGCAAAATCCCCTGGCACAACGGTATTTCAGCCAGGGCCTGATCCTGGCCTATGGGTTCAATCATGCCGAAGCCAGGCGTTCGTTCATGGCTGCGCTCAGTCTCGACCCGACGTGCGCGATGTGCGCCTGGGGCGCTGGCCTGGTGCTGGGACCTAACATCAACCTGGCGATGCAGGAAACGGACAATGCTGAGGCATACCGGATGGCGCAGCAGTCGCTGCAACTAGCGTCCAGCGCCAGCGCGGTCGAACGCGCGCTGATTCAGGCGCTCACCGTTAGATATCAGCCGCAGTGGGCGGCGGACCGCAGCGCGCTGGATCGGGCCTATGCCGATTCGCTGCGGCAGGTGGCACGCCAGTTTCCCGGCGATCCCGACGTGCTGGCGTTGTTCGCGGAATCCCTGATGGATCTTTATCCCTGGAACTACTGGCAGGCCGGCGGCGTGCCCCGCAGCGAAATCCGCGAGGCCATTGCTGCAATCCAACAGACGATAGCGCTGCAGCCGCGTCATCCGGGCGCGCTGCACTTCATGATTCATCTGATGGAAGAGGTGCGGCCAGAAGATGGCGTCGCTGCCGCCGACGCGCTGCGCGGTCTGGTGCCGGACGCCGGGCATCTGGTACACATGCCGGGACACATCTATCTGCGCGTTGGACGCTATGCAGACTCTTTGAAGATCAATATCGAAGCCGGGAAGGCCGATGAGTCCTACATCAATCAGTGCCAGGTGCAGGGCTTCTACGCGATTGGCTATCATCCGCACAACTGGCACTTCGTTGCGGTATCGGCCAGCATGTTGGGCAACCGCCAGCAGGCGATGTTAGGTGCAGAAAAGACGGGGCACCTCATGCATGGCAAGGCCTACAGTGACCCGGTGATGGGACTGACGGTCCAGCATTTCGACCTGATTCCGATGATGACCGCGGCGCGCCTTGGGCTGTGGGACCAGGTGCTGGCCATGCCGGCACCCTCGCAGGCGGGAGATTACGCGGCCGGCTTGGCGCATTTTGCGCGCGGCCTGGCATTGTCGGCGCGCGGGGATGTCGTTGCAGCAAAGGCCGAACTGGACGTGCTGCAGAAAATCCTGGCGAATCCGGAGCTTGCTAACGCCTACGTGTCCGTGCGCAATACCGCCAAGGGAATTCTTGCGGTTGGCGAGCGATTTCTGGCCGGAGATTTGCTGTTGCGCGAGCGGCAATATGATGCGGCCGTCGCAGCACTGCGGCAGGCGGTGGCCAGCGAGGACGCCCTGGGCTACAACGAACCCGAAGACTGGAACCATCCGGCCCGGCTGCTGTTAGGTACCGCCTACCTGGAAGCCGGCCAGCCGGCCAACGCGGAGATTGCGTTTCGCGGCGATCTGGCGCGGCATCCCGAGAATGGCTGGGCGCTGTTTGGCCTGGAGCGCAGCCTGCGGGCCATGCGCAACGAGGCGGGCGCCACCAACGCACTTCGCCGATTTACGACTGCCTGGGGTCAGGCGGATGTCACCCTCACGGGTGCGGTCATTCGTTAGCAGCGAGTCGCGAGTTCATTCGGCGCGCAGCATCGCCGGAATAGCGACTGGCTCTTTGACGAAACTGCCTTGGTTTGCCGCGCCGACAGTTCCGGCAGCTCGAAACGTTCCAGCGACCGACGTGGGGCGCTTGCTTTCCTGGAACGCCTGAATGTCAGTCGGAACCGACTCCAGCCATTCGCCCAGGGTATTCCAGGTTGTCAGATCTTTCTCGACCTGCTTGACCGGCATTTCAGGGACGCCGAGTCCGAGTTCGGCCGACTTCACGTAGTTCTGTGAATCGCGCACCGTCGCGATGATCGGCAAATTCATGGTGGCCAAAAATCGTTGCAGCGCGGTGTATGCCAGCGTGTTATGCCGCGTGCGGCTGGCGACGACGGCAAGTCGCGCCTGATCATGGCGCAAGCCGCCGTTCAACAGCAGATTCTGGATCAGGCGCGCGCAAGCATGGGTATCGATAGCCGACGGCAGCACAGGTACCAGCACGCGATGCGCATCGCGGCAGAAATAGATGAGGTTCTGGCGCGCAATGGCGGCTGGTGTATCCATCAGAAGGTAGCCGACTTCCTGGCCATCGACCAGGCGGTAGCTGCGGTTGATACGGAAATCGATGTCGTGGGCTTTGACGCCGATGATCTTCGGCGCGGTGGCGGGGCGGCGCGCCAGCCAGGCGAGCGAGGAGCCCTGCGGGTCGTAGTCGACGATCGCGACCCGTTTGCCGCGGGCCGCGAGCCAGCTGGCGAGACTGACGGTAAGCGTCGTTTTACCCGATCCGCCTTTAGTGTTGACGATGGCGACTCGAATCACAGTGAAACGGCCCTCAGTGGCGCTTGAGTAGCTGAATCAGCGTCGATAGTACAAGTATCTACTTTCACGGTACCCAGTCGCCAGATTTTTTAACGGTAGGGGCAATCTAATGTGCGCGGTCCGCACACCGAGTGGCCTCAGGTCGGATCTTAACCACCCGTAATGCGACATATCCTCATCTTCTGAGGAAAAGCAGACGGCCGTCACGTTTGGCAACGGCCAGATCACCCTAGAAGGGATTGAGGCGCTTTTTCGCAGAGAAGTTCATGTAGCTGATGCTAAGTCCCTGGCGCCAGCCGACGCCAAATCTTACCGGAGCGATCGCAATGTTGCCCGACTGCACATAGTTCATGCCGAAGCCGCCGACAAAGTACAGACTGCCTTCAACCCCAGGAAAGCGTTGAAACAGTTCGTTGGTGTTAGACAGTCCATAAACCAGTGCGAAGACTTTGACGACGTTGGCACCTGCGTCAAAACCGATTGATGGGCCTTGCCAGTACACTCTGCGGCCGCCAGCACCCCGATAGCCGAACTGGCCGTTGCCGTAGCGAACGCCAATTCCGATCGCGCCACCGGCTTCGGTGCCCTTGATGATTGCGGTTGGAGCGCCTTTATCCTTCAGGACCTTGGCGAGCACGTCGGACAGTTCCTTGGCGCCGGTGTCGAAAAATTCCTTGGCCTCGCGGTAGACCTCCTCCTCCGGGTAAGGCTCGCGTTTCGCCGCCGCCAGAACCGGGGCCACGCCCACAAACGGTAGCGCCAGCGCCGAAGTACCAGCCCGCTTGAGCCATTCGCGACGTTTGCTATCCATAGGTAATCCTCCTGTATGCCGGCATTGTAACGCTTATTATGATTTGAGCATGACAACACCGAATACCAGAGAGGGCGGTTGCGCCTGTGGTGCGGTCCGCTATCGGCTGGAAACCGCACCGTATTTTGTCAATTGCTGTCATTGCAGCTGGTGCCAGCGCGAAACGGGCAGCGCCTTTGCCGTGAACGCCATGATCGAGTCGGATCGTGTGACGTTGCTGCGCGGCCAAACGGAAACCGTGCTAACGGCATCGGCGAGTGGCAAGGGCCAGAAGATTGTCAGATGCCCGCAGTGCCGGGTGGCGCTCTGGAGTCACTATGCAGGGGGTGGGGATTTCATCGGTTTTGTGCGGGTCGGTACGCTCGACAACGCGGCGGATTTCCCGCCCGACGCGCACATCTTTACGAGCACCCGGCAGCCCTGGGTCGTGTTAGCGCCCGATGCGACAGTTTTTGCCGAGTTTTATGACCCGCGGGCGATCTGGCCGCCCGAATCTTTGGCGCGTTGGAAAGCGGCCCGCGATCGTCGCAAATCCTAGGCGTCAAGACCTAACGCTTTCAGGTTGCGGCGGTGCCAGCCGTCGCCGGTGTCTTCGAACACATTGCAGGCCTCCATCCGGCCGCCGTAAATGTGCACCGACACAGCCGGCCGCTCGGTCGGGTTGCGGATCACGTGATATTCATGCGGCGGGATCAGGCAGCCTGCGCTACCCACGCCGGCTTGCATGCTGCCGCGCTTTTCAAATCGGAACATCGCATCGCGCTGCTCCATGAGTTCGTACTGCAGCACTTCGATATTGCCGCGCCAAACGCTCTCGACGCACCAGAGGCCGGCATGATCGTGCAGGCTCGTGCCCTGATGCGGACCCCAGGTCATTGCGACGATGGAATAGCCTCGCGCGAGATCCTCATGCACCAACCGCCGCGCATAGTGGTCGCCGCAGCAGCTGGTCAGGTCGGCCGGCAGTTGCATGCCACCGTAGCTAACGAGTTCGCACAGCCCGCCCCGCAGGCGGTCGACGATTTGCTCGACGCTCCCCGCGCCCAAGGCCGAGTCAACCAGACGCACCAGCGCTTCGGTGCCAGGATGGGGGGTACTCATGGCGATACTCTAACATCGGAGGCTGCTGTTATCATCGCGACGTGACTGGCAGTTCGCAAAACCCAATTCTGGCACCCGGAGTTGCCCGCGGTCGCCGTGCGTTCCTCGCACCGGTCTGGCTGATGTTGCTCGGTATGGTGGTTTTTGGCGCCATGGCGCTCAACATCTGGCGGGGTCAGGCAACGACCACCGTTATCGTGCTGCGACACGCGGAAAAGCAGTTGGGCGCGATCGCTGATGCTCCCTTGTCACCGGAGGGGGCTGCGCGCGCTGAGTCGCTGGCGCGGCTTTTTGGCAGCGCCCGGTCCGCCGGAACGATCGAGGCCATCTATGTGAGCGATACCCGGCGGGCCCGGGATACCGCAGCGCCGTTGGCGCAGTTGCTGGGTCTCACACCCATCGTGCGCGATGCCAGAGATTCCGCTACGCTGGCCCATGAAATCCTGGAACAGCAGCACGGCCGCGTGGTTATGGTCATTGGCCACAGCAACACCGTGCCCGCCTTGATTGCGCAACTGACCCAGGGGCGCGTGCAGGTTGCCAGCGGCGACAACGACTACGGTCAGGCCTGGGTTGTTAGCCGACCGAGCTTTGGACCTGCGGGGCTGGCACAACTGCGGTTTTGAACCGCGAGCGCAGGATAAATCGAACCGAAGCCGGTCGGAAAGAAATGCTCCGGGGTCGATCCGCAGTGTTTCGTGCGGTCCAGGCCCCGCGGCTTCGCCGCCGCTCAGGAGTCCCCGGCAAACAGTCTTCGCGGCCACCCAAAAAGACATATCAAGTCCATATATCAATTGATAGGAATATATTTTATCGTTTTAAATTAATCGCTTGCTGGAAGAACTTGGTGTGTTCTGTAACCATGAAGTTGGCCAGAATCCCGTCGATGATGTGCCCCTCTTTGCCAATCAGATAACTGGTACGGCGGACACCGATGCCCAGCGGTCCGTCGCTGTCGTAGGCTTTGATTACCTTCTTGTCAGGGTCGGACAGCAGGTTGAACGGCAGTTTGTGCTTTGCGCGGAAACGCCGGTGGCTCTCGGTCGATTGCGGACTGACCCCCAGGACCGTGAGCCCGGTGGCCACCAGGTCATCGTGCAGATCGCGCAGCGAGCAGGCCTCGCGGGTACAGCCGGGGGTGAAATCCGCTGGGTAAAAATACAGGATCAGCGCGCCTTTCTTCAGCACATCCTGCATTTTGCAGAGGTGGTCCTCATCGTCGTGCAGGCTAAAAGCGGGTGCCTGGGTGCCGGTGGCTAGCATGGTTTGTCTATTCTAGCGCCATAGCGCTTGCGGGCTTGGGTGTGCCTGCTAGAATCGCGCGCCGTTTCGAGGCACAGGATTTATCGTGGGGCGGTAGCTCAGTTGGGAGAGCGTCGCGTTCGCAATGCGAAGGTCGAGGGTTCGATCCCCTTCCGCTCCACCACTCTCTGCTCCGCCTGGCGTAGTGTGTAGCCGAATCTGTGGGCGAATTTGATTACATCATTGTCGGGGCAGGCTCGGCCGGTTGCGTGCTGGCTAACAGACTGACCGAGAGCGGCCGGTACTCGGTACTGCTGCTGGAAGCAGGGGGATCGGATTGCAGCCCCTGGATCCAGGTCCCGATCGGCTACGGCAGGACGTTCACCGATCCGCGCTTCAACTGGAAATATTTCGCCGCACCCGACCCGGGCCTGGCGAATCGCAAAACCTACTGGCCGCGGGGCAAGGTGCTCGGTGGCTCCAGCTCCATCAATGCGATGCTGTATGTGCGCGGCCACGCGAGCGATTTCGATGACTGGGCCGCTGCGGGTAATCCGGGCTGGGCGTATCGCGACGTGCTGCCGTACTTCAAGAAGTCCGAGGACCACGTCTGGGGCGCATCGGAGTACCACGGCAGCGGCGGCCCGATGCGTGTCAGCGAATTCACGACCGCCGTGCACCCAATTTGCCAGCGCTTCCTTGCGAGCTGCGACGCCCTCAACATCCCACGCAATCCGGACTTCAATGCGGCGCAGATGGAAGGCGCGGGCACCTGGCAGATGACCATCCGCAATGGCCTGCGCGAATCGACATCTAACGCCTTTCTGCGACCGGCCATGCGCCGCCCGAATCTCGGTGTCATTACGCGCGCGCTGGTCAGGCGTGTCAGCTTTGCCGGCACGCGCGCCAGCGGCATTGAATATTCCCAGGGTGGCACATTGCACACCGCGCAGGCGCGGCGCGAGGTCATTCTGAGCGCCGGCGTGGTGAACACGCCGCAGTTGCTGCAACTGTCCGGCGTTGGCGATGCAACGTTGCTGCGAAATCACGGTATTACCGTACAGCTGGATGCGCCAGCGGTCGGGCAGGGGCTGCAGGACCATTTGGGCATTTCCTACATTTACAAATCGCGTGTGCCGACGCTCAACAACGAGATCTACCCGCTCAGCGGCAAGATCAAAGCAGCCCTGCAATACGCATTCGGACGGCACGGGATATTTGCGATGAGCGTCAATCACGCGGGCGCCTTTGTCCGCACCCGTCCGGGACTTGCGCGTCCTAACATGCAGGTCTATTTCAATCCGCTCAGCTATGCGGCGGCCACCGGACTGGAACGCAAGTTGATGCAGCCGGATCCTTTCCCGGGCTATCTGCTGGGCTTCAACAGCTGTCGTCCTACCAGCCGCGGTTCGATCGCCATCGTGTCCCGCGACCCGGCTGTTGCTCCGGCGATTCGGCCAGATTCCTTGTCGACCGAGCTTGATATCCAGGATGCGTTCGAGGGCGCGCAGCTGCTGCGCCGCATTGCTAACGCGGCGCCATTGGCAGAAATCATGGAGTCGGAACTGCAGCCCGGTGCGGCGCTGCAGACGCGTGAGGAATTACTCAACGATTTCCGCCAGCGCGCAGGATCGGTTTACCACCCCTGCGGGACCTGCGCGATGGGGCCGGATCCGCGCAGCGCCGTGGTCAATGCTGCGCTGCGCGTGCATGGCATCGCGGGCTTGCGCGTGGTCGATGCGTCGATATTCCCGACCGTCACGTCGGGCAATATCAACGCGGCCGTCATCATGGCCGCCGAGAAGGCGGCCGACCTCATCACGACGGAATGATCGTCCCTTTATTCATGATGTCGTTAGGGTCGTAGACCCGCTTCAGGCCCTCCAGGATGTAGTACGAGGAGCCGTATTCCTCCCTGACCCACAGCGTGCGCGCCTTGCCCATCCCGTGATGGTGCACCACCGAGCCGCCGAGGCGCAGCGTTTCTTCGCAGATGACGCGGTTGATCGGCGTGCGGTACTTGCTGACTTCCTCTTCCGGCGGGCACTTCACGTCGTAGTAATAGACGAAATACATGTTAGTGCCATTGATGTAGCTGTGCGATGAATGACCGCCGGCCATTGTGATGTCGGGAATTTCTTTTTTCAGGCGCTTGAGCGCGGCTTCATAGATGTCACAGATCGTGCTCCAGTCGGCGGACACTTCGGTCGTGCGGCCCATGGTCTTGGTCGACAGGATTTCCTCGCGTTCGCGCGCCAGTTTGTCCGCGCCCCAGTTGAGGTCGGCAAACCAGCTGGCGATATGCTGCGGGTCGACTTTGCGGCAGTCCGGATGCTTCGCGACCAGCGCCTCGATGCCTCTCACCGTCTCATTGACGACACCGGCCGGGCCTTCGGCCATGAACAGCAGCACGCAGTCGCCTTTGGCAGCGAACTTGGTAAAATGAAACGCCGCATCTGGCGGATCGTAGAGTCGCGCGACCGATGGCCGGTAACCGGCTACCATGACTTCTCGCAGCGCTTCGAAGCCGGTGCGCATGTTCTTGAGCGTGTAACCGACGAATTTGTTGTTAGCCGGCAGGTAGGGAAAGAGCTTGACCGTGACTTCGGTGATGTAACAGAGCGCACCTTCGTTGCCGATCACGACATGGCGGATGTCCGGCCCGACCGCGCGCCGCGGCACGTTCTTGATGCGGGTGACGGTGCCGTCGGCGAAAACCGCCTCGACACCGACCACCATGTCCTCGATGCCGCCATACAGGGTCGAGAACTGGCCAATGCTGCGCGTTGCTACCAACCCGCCGAGCTGCGCAATCGGTTTCGACTGCGGCGAATGACCGGTGGTGCAGCCCTGGGCACGGGCGAGATCTTCGAGCGCCTGCAGTGGCACGCCGCATTGCCCGGTGGCCTGCATGTTGTAGGTGTCGATCTTGAGAATCTTGTCCATGCCCGAACCATCCAGCACGATCGAGTCGGGCACGGAGGTCTCGAGACCGCCTTCGGTCGCTGTGCGGCCGGTGCGGGCAACGACGTTGATGCGGTGCTCGTTAGCAAACTTGAGCACGTCCGCGATGTGCTGGGTGCTGCGCGCCATCACTACGGCAGCCGGCATCGGCCTGGTGTAGATACCGTGCACGCCTTCATACAGCCGCAGCCGATCGATGCTGCTTTCTTGCAGCGTCTGTTCGTCGGTGATGACATTGGATCCACCTACGATTTTTGCGAGGCCTTCGACGATCGCTTCTCTGCTCAATGCCATGATGGCTATCCTTACTAGTGAAAAATCGGAAAAGACCGTTCCAGCACCGGATCGGTCGCAGCGCGGATGCCCTGGTAGACCTCGGTGTTCATGCGTTGGTACACGGCAACGTTGGCAAGGCGCGGCGCAAATGACTCGCGCGGTTTTTCCATGCTGGCCGCCGCAGTCCTGAAATCCGCGTACACGCCGGCCGCGACAGCCGCGCAGACCGCAGCGCCGAGGCTCGCTCCGCCTGTGGCCACCGCACGTGACGCCGGGATACCGAACGCATCGGCGAAAATCTGCATGCAAAGCGGGCTGCTGGCGCCACCGCCCGAAACCACGATCTCCTTGAGGCTCGTGCCGAGTTCTTTGCACATCGCATCGACGTGGTTCTTCATTGTGACGGCGATCGCCTCGAGAATCGAGCGATAGATATGGCCGCGGGTGTGCCGCGCATCGAAGCCCAGCATCACGCCTTTGCGATAAGGATGGTCGCCCGGGGCCAACCAGTCGAGCACCGTCATCAGGCCGTCGCTGCCGGGCGCGACGTCCTGCGCTTCGTGCTCCAGAACCTGCTCGCGCGTCATGCCGCGGGCAGTTACTGCAGCGGTAAATTCCGGACCTAACAGATCCATGAACCAGGTCAGCGTCCACATGCCGCGGCGGATGCCGTGGCTTTCGTACAGGTATTGTCCGGGAATGCAGCCGAAGTTGGTCCAGAACCCGGTCGGTGTCTTGCGGTTTTCCCGGCCATGCACCATCGCGGCGATATAAGTTCCGAGCGACACCAGCGCCATGTTCGCATCGAGCGATCCGGATCCCAGCGCCTCGACCGCCTTGTCGTTCGCGGTGGCAGCCACCGGAATGCCGGCCGGGATGCCGGTGGCCGCAGCTGCGGCGGCGGTGACCCTGCCGACGATGGCGCCCGGCATCATCAGCTCGAACAGCATTTCGCGGCGCAGCTTGAACTCGCGCAGCAGTGCAGCGTCCGTGCTCCACTGCCAGCTGTCGGTATCGATCGGCCATTGCATCTGGATGCTGTTAGCTGCCGTGTCACGGAACTGGCCGGTGAGGCGATGGGTGATGTAACCCGACGATGTGGTCGCGTAGGCGACGGCGGGATCGTCCGGCAGGTAGGGCTGGTAGGCGCGGCTGTCCATCCAGCTCATTACCGGCTCCGCCAGCGAACCATCTTTCTTCAGGAAAGCCTTGCAACAACGAATCGTGCAAAGGCCGACGCCGATAATGTCTTTTGGGTTGCCCTTGAACAACGCCATCGCCTGGCGACTCGCAACGCCGATCGAATCCCAGAGATCGTCATCGGGATGCAGCACGATCCCCGGCCTGGGACGGTAGGTCGGACGCAAGGTCTGCCGGCCTTCGGCGACCGCGTTGCCGGCAAGATCGTAGATCACGACCTTGGCGCTCTGCGAGCCGTTGTCGATGCCGATGATGTACTTGCCGGTCATGCTGACAATCGAGCCTAACGGACGAGATAGCCGCCATCGACCACGAGCACGTGGCCATTGACGTAGTTCGACGCGCGGCTCGCCAGGAATACCAGCGTGCCCATCAGGTCGACCGGCTCGCCCCAGCGCGCAGCCGGGATGTGATCCAGCACGCGCTGGTTGGTCACGGGATCGCTGCGGGTCTTGCGCGTGATTTCGGTCGCGTAGTAACCCGGAGCAATGCCGTTGACCTGGATGTTGTGCATGGCGAGCTCATCGCAATAGGCCTTGGTGAAACCCGCGATGCCGTGCTTGGTGGCGGCGTAGGCCGATGACCAGCGACCACCGAGAAAGGAAAACAACGAGCAGATGTTGATGATCTTGCCACTGCGCTGCGGAATCATGCGCTTCGCGGCTTCGTAACTCATTTCGAATGCGGCTGTCAGGTTGACGGCAACCGTCGCATCCCATTGTGGCCGGCCGAACTCAAGTACCTCGGCCATCGGACAGATGCCCGCGCTGTTGACCAGGATGTCGAGCGAGCCGAAACGCTGCACGCAGGCGTCGATGATTTTCGCCGGGGCTCCGGGCGCCGTGATATCGCTCTTGAGGTATTCATAGCGGACACCTGCCGCGGTGACCATCGGGCCGGTCTTGCCGTCGTCGTCCATGACGCTTGGCACGAAGACGTTAGCACCTGCCTTGGCAAGCGCGAGCGTGAAGGCCTGGCCGAGGCCGGTGTTACCGCCGGTGACGATGGCGTTCCTGCCCTTAAGCGAAAAGAACTCCAGCGCAAAATCCTTGATATCCATCGAAGTCGACTCCTGAGGAAGCGCAGCGCAGGGTCGCCCGGCGCTGCGGGAGTATTCGGTTGGATACCGGTCAAGTCAACGTATCGCAGGCAGGCATTGCCTAATCTGTTTTTCGCATCCGGTGACCTCGGTTACGATAGACGCAGGCCCCCGTAGCTCAGTGGATAGAGCGACCGCCTCCTAAGCGGTAGGTCGTCGGTTCAACTCCGGCCGGGGGCGCCAATTTTTCACGCCTTCGTTTCCGGCGCCCGCGCAGGGTCACCTGCCGGCAGTACGTCGCAAGCCCAGTGCATGCGCTTCCAGCCCGGCACCAGTGTGGGTACTGCGGGGCGGGGCACAAACTTCGAGCGTTCGGCCAACTGCAGTTTGGAAACACTTCCCGCACCAGCACTTTGACCAGGAACTGCGCCTCCGGATACTCAGGTTGCACGGAGTCGGCGGCCACAATCTGCGCGCTGCCATTGACGCGCAAACGCTTCTGATTTTCAAAATCGATGAACAGCATCCCGACATGGGCATTTTCACTGGCATTGCCCATCGAGAGATACATGCCGTTGCCGTCAAAGTTAGGAAACAACAGCGTGCGCTCGTCAAGCACCCGCACGAAGCCCGGGTCGCCGCCCTTGTAGGAGCAGTTGGGCCTGCCGGCCGCGTCCGCGGTGGCCAGGAAAAACATGTCGAGGCGTTCGATGCAGGCCCGATCATCAGCTGTAATGTGATCGCGACACAAACGCTCTTCGATACGATCAGCAAGCCTTTCAGTGTCAAAGGCTCGCTGCAGTTTCCGGTGACTGTCACCAAAGAGCTTCGACATGCTATTCCCCGGTTACATTTGTCAGGCCTGCCTGGCGTAGTTGCTGGCGCCGAACCAATCGACAACCACGGCCGGTTCGTCACCCACAACCCATGCGTCGTGGCCTTTTGGCAGGGAGGTGATGTCGCCGGGCCCGGCGATGAACTCGGTGCCATCGTCCATGCGTATGGCGAGTTTGCCGGACACGTGATACTGGAAATGCGGGGCCTCGCAGCTCGAGGTCTTCGCAATTGGTTTCAGATCGGTGGACCAGCGCCAGCCAGGCTCGAACACCAGGCGACCGACTTCGGCACCACCTACTGTTAGAATTTCGGCCTTGCCGTGCGGGAATTTCCGCACATCTTCCGGACGGGTAAAGGATTTGTGCTCGGTTTTCTGTTCCTGTCGATGCATCACAGTCTCCCATTGCCCATAATCGGGGTACGTGGTAAGTTACTTACTAGTAGGTAAGAAGTCAACCAGCATTGAGCGCGTCAAAGAAACCACCAGTCCTTGTGGAGCCGCCATCGGCGGCGGCAACCGCCATTTTGGATGCGGCGGAGCGCCTCGCCCAGACTCGTGGCTACAACGGTTTCAGTTATGCGGATATCGCGGCGCAATTAGGCGTTACCAAGGCGGCGCTGCATTATCACTTTGCTTCGAAAGCTGTACTAGGGTCAGCGTTAATTGCGCGTTATCACAGCGCCTTTGGCGCTGCGCTTCTGGATATCAACGCCAAGACAAAACAGCCGCGCAAGAAGCTGCAGCAGTATGTCGATCTCTACACCTCAGTCCTGCGCAATGACCGGATGTGCTTGTGCGGCATGCTCGCTGCCGAGTACGCAACGCTGCCGGGACCCATGCAGCAGGGGCTGAAGTTGTTCTTCGACACCAATGAGCATTGGCTTGCCGAAGTGCTGAAGGATGGTGTGCGCGCCGGCGCGTTTCATTTCAAGGAGTCAGCCCAGGAGCGGGCGCAATTGCTGCTCGGAGCGCTCGAGGGCGCGATGCTGGTCGCGCGTTCCTTTGGCAATCCGCGGCGTTTTCAGTCGGCCGCTGCAGCCGCACTGGCCGACCTGGGTGGCAGCGCCTGACAGTCCGCGATTCAACGTGCGGTTCGATTCAGCGCGAACTCGAGCAGTGGCAATTCGTCATTGCCAAAGAACATTCTTTTGCGGTCCACGAACACTGTCGGCGAGCCGAAGCCGCCGCGTGCGATCAGTTCATCGGTGTTGGTTCGTAGCCGCGTCTTGATCGTGTCGGTTTGTGAGGCTGCACGCAGCGCCACACCATCCAGGCCAGCGTTGTCAGCAACCGTGACCAGCAGCTCCGGATCGTCGATATTTTCGCCACGCAGGAAGTAACTCTCGAATGCCGCGCGCGCAAACTCGATCAGTTTTGGCTGATCGTCTTCCAGCGCCGTGGCCATGCGCATGACATGGACGCCTTTCCCGGGATGGAAGGGCGATGGAAATTTCAGCGTCACGCCGGTCCACGCCGCCCAGTCGTGTAATACCAGCGCGGAATGGCGCATGCGCGGCGTATCGGTGTTCTGGCGCGCGGCGTAGACAGCCTGGTTGACCGCATTGAAGACGCCTCCCACGAGAATCGGTCGATAGCGGATATCCGCTCCGGTACGCGCCAGCACCTTCTGAACGTTGATGAAGCCCAGGTAGGTCCAGGGGCTGGTGAGATCAAAGAAGAACTCGGCACGGGCCATGGCCTTACTCCCTATGCTGGCTTGTCGGCGGCGGGCCGAATGCCAAACAGCAGTTCGCGTGTCTTTGCGTCAGGCGGTGGGGCGCCGCGCCGCAGTTCTGCTAACAGATCCATGCCCGCTTTGACGCCAGGACGCTCACGCAGTTTGGTGAACCAGCGATGCACATTCGGGTAGTTCGCGATGGCGATGCCCTGAGCCTTATGGGGCACGATCCATGGAAAAATTGCCATGTCGGCAATGGAATACTCGCCCGCCACGCAGTCGCCGGTCTTGCTGAGCTCGGCATCGAGCACCGCGAACAGGCGGTTCGATTCGCGTTCATAGCGTTCGATTGCATAGGGAATCTTCTCGGGTGCATACAGCTTGAAATGCCCGTGCTGGCCTAACATTGGCCCAAGACCGCCCATCTGCCACATCACCCATTCCGTGACCCTGGCCCGGCCGCGGGCATCCCGTGGCAGAAACTGCCCGGATTTATCGGCGAGGTACAGCAGGATCGCTCCGCTCTCGAACACGCTGAGCGGTGGCCCGCCTCCGGGTGGGTGGTGGTCCACGATCGCCGGCATGCGATTGTTAGGGCTGATGGCGAAGAACTCGGGCGTGAACTGCTCGCCGGTCATGATATTGACCGGGATGGCCTTGAACGGCAGGTCGCACTCGAACAGCATGATGCTGATCTTCCAGCCGTTCGGCGTAGGCCAGTAATAGAAGTCAATCATGGGTATCCCGGTGTGGCTTTCGCTGCAGTGCGCTGCAGGCAGTAATCATAGCTTGCGCGCCTGCCTGTTCCGGCCCCGTATTTCAGGTAGCATGCCCGCCCCGTATCCGCGCCAGGACCTGCCATGACCACCACTGCCGTTGAGCCGGCCGCGACCTTTGCCGAGCTCGGCCTGGCGCCGGCGCTGGTCAAGGCGCTGGCCGAAATCGGCTACGAGTCGCCGTCGCCAATCCAGGCCGCGACGATCCCGGCGCTGCTGACGGGCGCCGACATCATGGGGCAGGCCCAGACCGGCACCGGCAAGACGGCCGCGTTTGCGTTGCCGGCCTTGTCACAACTGGACCTTGCGAAACGCGTGCCACAGGTGCTGGTGTTAGTTCCGACCCGTGAACTTGCGATCCAGGTCGCAGAGGCGTTTCAAAAGTACGCGGCGCACATGCGCGGCTTTCATGTGCTGCCGATTTATGGCGGCCAGAGTTATACACCGCAGCTTTCCGCCTTGCAGCGCGGCGTACACGTGATCGTTGGCACGCCGGGGCGGGTGATGGATCACCTCGACCGCAAGACACTCAAGCTCGATCAGGTGCGCTGCGTGGTGCTCGACGAGGCCGATGAAATGCTGGCGATGGGCTTTATTGATGCGATCGACCAGATCCTGGGCCAGGTGCCCAGGGAGCGCCAGGTGGCGCTGTTCTCCGCGACCATGGCGCCGCCGATTCGTCGCATCGCGCAAAAGCACCTGCGCGAGCCACGCGAGATCACGATACGCAACAAGACCACCACCGTGGCTAACACGCGGCAACGATATTGGCTGGTGGACGGATTGCATAAACTCGATGCGCTGACGCGAATTCTGGAAGCAGAAACTTTTGATGCGATGCTGGTGTTTGCGCGCACCAAGCAGTCGACGGTGGATCTGGCGGAGCGCCTCGAATCGCGCGGATTTGCAGCGGCCGCGCTTAACGGCGACATGCTGCAGGCGCAGCGCGAACGCACCGTGGCGCAACTGAAGGCCGGCAAGATCGATATTCTGGTGGCGACGGACGTGGCCGCCCGCGGGCTCGATGTCGATCGCATCGGGCACGTGGTCAATTTCGACATGCCGTATGACATCGAATCCTACATCCATCGCATCGGCCGCACCGGTCGCGCTGGACGCAGTGGCGAGGCGATTTTGTTTGTCGCACCGCGCGAGCGCAACATGTTGCGGCTCATCGAGCGGCACACACGCCAGGAACTCGAACCGCTGAAGTTGCCGACCCAGGGTGATGTCAACGCCCGGCGCGTCGCGAAGTTCAAAGAACGGGTCACCGAGGTGCTGGCGCGCGGTGATGCCACGCCGTATCGCGGCATGATCGATGAGATTCTGGCAGGCGGTGGCGTCGATGCCGCCGATCTGGCCGCCGCGCTCGCCAGCATGGTGCAGGGCAAGACGCCGCTGTTGTTAGCTTCGAGGGCGGCCGGGCAGGGCGAGCGGCCCGCGCCTCCTGAAGGCCGAGCGGAACGAGGCTCGGACCGGCGTCCGGATTGGCGCTCAGCGGAACACAAGGGCGAGACACGGCCCCGTGGACGGCGCCATGATCCGCAGCAACTGTACCGTCTCGAGGTCGGGCGCGAACACGGCGTGCAACCTGGCAATATCGTCGGCGCGATCGCTAACGAAGCCGGGCTCAGCGGCTCGCATATCAACGGCATCGATATTCAGCGTACCCATAGCTTTGTGCGCCTGCCCGAAGGGCTGTCGCCGGAAACGATCACGCGGTTGGGCACGGTCCGGGTCAAGGGCCAATTGTTGGCGATCACCGTGGCCGAAGCCGGTGGTGGCGAACACGCCGAGGGCGATACCGGGCACGCGCGCCTCCGCACTAACAAGCCCTATGGGAAACCGCTTGCGCGTGGCAAGGGCGGCAAGGGCGGAGCGCGCCGGGCGGGTGGCGGCGCCTAGCCGTTAGGTTGGCGGCGCATGATTTCGTTGCGCTGCGGCAACACCGCATTGCGGCGCGCGCCATGTTGCGGTCTAATTGACAGATGAACGCCCGCGTGCCTGCCTTGATCCGAGCCGTGGCCGCAGCCGCTGTGCTTGCATGGCCCGCGACCAGCTTCGGCGCGGCGCTCGACCAGCAGTTCATGGATCAGGTCGAAGCCCTGATGGCCGAGGGTAAGCCGGCGGAGGCGCTGGCGGCCATGCAGGCGCGCGAGCCTGAGTTTGCCGGTAATCCCCGCTTCGACTATTTGTTAGGGCTGGCGGCGTTGGACGCCCATCAGCCCGTGGTCGCGATACCGCCGCTGCAGCGGGTGATCGCGGTGCAGCCGCAATTTGCGGGTGTCAGAATGGAATTGGCGCGTGCGCACTATGAGAAAGGCGACGCGGCTGCCGCGCGCGAGCAATTTCAGGTCATGTTGCGCGACAACCCGTCGGCGACCAGTCGCACGGTCATCAATCGTTATCTCGCTGCCATCGATCGACACGCACCGCTGGCGGTTGCCGCCACACGCCGTTCCTGGTTTGTAGATGCTGGCAGCGGTTACGACTCGAATGCCAACGGCTCAACCAGCGATACAACTTTCCTGGGCTTTGCGCTGAACAGTCAGTACGTGGAGACTGCGTCGCCTTTTGTCGAGCTTGGTCTGGGGTTCGCCTGGGAAAAGCCGGTCGCTGCGGATGCGGCTGTCAACCTTTATGGCCGGGTCACGCACCGTGCTAACACGGACGCCAGTTTTGTCGATCAGACGGTCGCTTTTGCGGGCGCGTCCTACGCCTTCAAGCTCGGCGAGACGCGCGCTACCATCGGCGTCAATGGTTTCAACGGTTGGCTGGATGGCGCGCAGCAGCAGAACTCGGGCAATGTTGAATTTGGTGTCAGCCGGTTTCTGACTGAAAAACTGGAACTGTCAGCGCTGGTGCGGGGCGGGGTGCTCGAATACGATCAGGCCGCGTACCAGGTTCTCAATGTCGACCGGTATCTCGGCGGCGTGGCGCTGACGCGTTATGCCCTGCGTAACGGCACGGCGCGCATGGGCGCTGCGTTGTTAGCAGGGCGGGATGAAGCGCGGCGCCTTGGGTCGCCATTCAGCAACGATAAATTTGGCGCGCGCTTCTTCGCGGGAATTGCGCTGCGTCCCCGCAGCACCCTGTACGGCGAGCTGCTCTACCTCGACACACGATTCGATGGCCTTGGATTTTTTGGAGTACGGCGCCACGACCAGCAGTTTCTGGCCTTCGTTGGCTTCGACGCGGAGAACTGGCCGGTCAGGAACTGGACCGTGTCGCCGCAAATTCGTTTCACCGACAATCGTTCCAATGTGAGCCTTTTTCAGTATGACCGGGTCGAGGCCATGGTCTTCGTGCGCCGCTTGTTTCAGTAGCGGCCCAACCTGAGGCCCTCCGGACTTTCGCGCAACCTGTGACTGCCATCACGGTCGGCGCCACGGTTGCGATCGCTGCCGGGCGATAATCCACGCTTCCGGAGTCCGTGATTCCTGGCTAACAAACGAGTCTTATTTTGGATCAAACTGTCAATCCACCCGGGTCGCGCCGCGACAGCGGGCCCGATCGTCGCAAGAACCATCTGCGCGCATTGTGGATCGGCAGTTTCATGGCGCGCCGCCGTCACCCGCGTCGCAGCGATGATCGCAGCGTAACTGCCGTGGACTGGCATCACCCGCAGTGGCTGGTGGTTGTCCTGGCAATCCTGTTTCTGTCCATCGCCGACGCTTTGCTGACGCTGACCGTGCTCAATCTGGGGGCTGAGGAAATCAACCCGGTCATGCGGCCGCTGGTCACCGGCAGTGGACATAGTTTTGCCGCGTGGAAGCTCGGCTTGACCTCCTTTGGACTCATATTCCTGACGATCATGGCCCGTATGCGCACGCTAGGGGGATTCCCTATCGGCTGGCTGCTGTACGTCATCCTGGCCATCTACACCGTGCTGGTCGGGTATGAGCTTTGGCTGGTAGAGCACCTGACAGCCACGATGCCCTCGTGATCCGTTAAACTTAATCCGGCTATGCCCCCCATTCGTTCCGTGTCCCGCACGGAGTTGCTGCAGAGCGCTCCGCTTTATGCGGGCAATGCTGATTATCTCGAGGCCCTATTTGAGGCCTGGTTGACTGCGCCTGCGTCGGTCCCGCCGCTGTGGCAGGAGTTTTTCGCGCGCCTCCCGACGGCGGCTGCGCCCGACACGTCGCACCGCTTGGTTCAGGCCGGCATCGCGGCACGAGCCAGGCTGGGAACGGCGGTCGCGGGTGTGGTAGCGTCCCAACCTGCCAACGATGCCACCGCCAAGCAGGGCGCGGTCTCGCGCCTGGTCCAGGTCTACGCGAATCGCGGGCATCTGGTGGCGCAGCTTGATCCGCTCGGCCTGATGCAGCGTCCGCGGCCACGCGTGCTGGATCTTGAGTATTTTGGCTTGTCCGATGCCGATCTCGACACCGAGTTTCATACCGGCAGCCGCGGCGGTCCGGTACCGCTGCGCGAGCGGCTGCGCGACATCCTGGCGCAGCTCAAGCAGATCTACTGCGGCAGCATCGGCGCTGAATTCGCGCATGTGTCGGACACGGACGAGCGCCTCTGGTTGCAGGAACAGTTCCAGGCCGGGCGGTTGACGCAGAAATTTTCGCCCGAGGAACGCAGGAGCATCCTCTGGCAGCTGACGGCTGCCGAGGGCCTGGAGCGTTATCTGCACACCAAGTACGTCGGCCAGAAGCGCTTCTCGCTGGAAGGCGGCGACTCGATGATTCCGCTGCTCGATGATCTCATTCAGAGCGGTGGCCAGCAGGGCGTCGAGGAGTGCGTCATTGGCATGGCGCACCGTGGACGCCTCAACGTGCTGGTGAACCTGTTAGGCAAGGCGCCGAGTGTGTTGTTCTCGGAGTTCGAGGGCAAGTACGACATCTCGAAGATGCAGGGTTCGGGCGACGTCAAGTATCACAAGGGATTTTCCGCCGATTTGCGCACCCCGGGCGGCAATGTGCATGTGGCGCTCGCGTTCAACCCGTCGCACCTGGAGGTGGTGAACCCGGTGGTCGAAGGATCAGTACGGGCGCGGCAGGAGCGTCGTGGCGACCAGCTGGGGACGCGCGTCCTGCCGATTCTGATTCACGGCGACTCGGCTTTCGCGGGCCAGGGCGTGGTGATGGAAACCCTGCAGTTGTCGCAGGCGCGTGGTTATTTCACTGGCGGCACCATTCACATTGCGATCAACAATCAGGTCGGTTTCACGACTCACGACAGCCGCGACACGCGCTCAACCATGTATTGCTCGGATATCGCCAAGATGCTGGAAGCGCCGATCTTCCACGTCAACGGCGACGACCCGGAGGCGGTGGTCTTTGCCACGCGCCTCGCGTTAGCTTACCGGCAGCTTTTCCATAAAGATGTGGTCATCGACCTGGTCTGCTATCGCCGCCTCGGCCATAACGAGGCGGATGAACCGGCCGCAACACAACCGGTCATGTATGCGGCGATTCGCCAGCATCCGACCACCCGTAAGCTGTACGCCGACCGGCTGGTTGCCGATGGCGTCATGACCCAGGCCGACGTCGACGGCTACATCGAGAAATACCGTACAGGTCTCGATGCCGGCGCACCGCAGGCGCACGCCTCGTTAGGCCTGGTCGGCAACAAGTATACGATCGACTGGTCGAAGTACCTGACGGTGGACTGGACCACCAACGTCGATGGCGGTGTGTCGCGCGAGCGGCTCGCCGCGTTAGGAAAGACGCTGACGACCGTGCCGGCCGGGGTCAAGCTGCACCCGCGCGTGCAGCAGGTGGTCGCAAACCGCGTCAAGATGTTAGCTGGCGAGCAGCCGCTCGACTGGGGCTGCGCCGAAACCCTGGCCTACGCGAGCTTGTTAGAGGATGGCTATGCCGTGCGCTTGTCCGGCCAGGACGTCGGTCGCGGCACGTTCTTTCATCGGCATGCAGTGTGGCACGACCAGAACGGCGCTGCGCCGTATATTCCGCTGCAACATGTTGCGGAGCGCCAGCCGCGCTTCCAGGTAATCGATTCGGTGCTGTCGGAAGAAGCCGTCATGGGCTTCGAATACGGTTATGCAACCACCGATCCCGGCACGCTGGTCATCTGGGAAGGTCAGTTCGGCGATTTCGCCAACGGCGCCCAGGTCATCATCGACCAGTTCATTGCCTCGGGTGAGGCCAAATGGGCGCGCTACTGCGGCCTGGTGCTGTTCCTGCCGCACGGCTACGAGGGCCAGGGTCCGGAACATTCTTCGGCGCGTCTCGAACGTTTCCTGCAGCTGTGCGCGGAGAGCAACATGCAGGTCTGCGTGCCGTCAACGCCGGCGCAGATGTACCACATGCTGCGGCGGCAGATGCTGCGACCGTTCCGCAAACCGTTGATCGTCATGACTCCCAAGAGTCTGCTGCGCCACGAGCTGTCCGTGAGCCCGCTGGAGAACCTGACCTATGGTTCGTTCGCAAACATTATCGACGAAGCTGATGTGTTCGAACCGGCGGGCGTGACCCGCATGGTACTTTGCAGCGGCAAGGTGTATTTCGAACTGCTCAAGGCGCGCCGTGCGAGCGCTAACAAATCGGTCGTGCTGGTGCGGGTTGAGCAGCTCTATCCGTTCGCGGCGGCAGAATACGACGACCTACTGCGGCGCTATCCCAACGCCAGGGAAGTCGTCTGGTGTCAGGAAGAACCGCAAAATCAGGGCGCCTGGTATCAGATCCGTCACCGCCTGGAGCGGCCGCTGCTCGAGATGGGCCGCGACCTGCTGTATGCCGGCCGCGCGCATGCGGCGGCGCCCGCAACCGGAATCAGCAAAGTTCACGACGCACAGCAGGCGCGCTTGATCGAGGCGGCGTTGAATGCCCCGGCGCGCGCCGGCGCAGCACAAAAAAGGAAGCTGTCATGAGTATGGAGATTCGCGTACCCAAATTGCCGGAATCCGTTGCCGACGCAACGCTGGTGGCCTGGCGCAAGAAGCCGGGCGACGCCGTGAGCCGCGATGAGAATCTTGCGGATCTCGAAACCGACAAGGTGGTCCTGGAGGTTCCGTCACCGGCTAACGGCGTGCTGCAGGAAATCAGGATGGCGGCTGGCAGCGTCGTTCATTCGGACGATTTGTTAGCAATCGTGGTGGCAGGCGCCGCTGCGAGCGCCACGCCTGCGGCAGTGTCGGCCGCAGCAGCTGCTGCGAAACCGGCCGCCACGGCCGCGGACTCTGACAAACTCGGCCCGGCGGCACGGCGCATGGTGCAGGAAAACGCGCTGAATCCGGCCGACATCGCGGGTTCTGGCCGTGACGGCCGGGTGACCAAGTCTGATGTCGTCGATCATCTGGCGAAGGCAGCAGCGCCAGCCACGCCAAAACCCGCGGCGCCAGCAACCGCATTAAGAGCGAGCCCTGCGCCTGCAGCGGGCGGCCGCGGTGTGCAGCGTGTTCCCATGACACGGCTGCGTCAGCGGATCGCCGAGCGCCTGCTGCAGGCGCAACAGAACGCTGCGATGCTGACCACCTTCAACGAGGTGGACCTGACCGCGGTCATGGACTTGCGCAACCGCCACAAGGAAAGATTTGAAAAAGAGCAGGGCGTGAAGCTCGGCTTCATGTCGTTTTTCGTCAAGGCCACGGTGGATGCCCTGAAAAAATATCCGGTGCTGAATGCCTCGGTAGACGGCGTCGACGTTATTTATCACGAGTACTACGATATCGGCGTCGCCGTCTCCACCGACCGCGGACTCGTGGTGCCGGTGCTGCGCGATGCCACTAACAAATCTTTTGGCGACATCGAAAAGTCCATTGTGGATTTTGCCAGCCGCGCGCGCGCCGGCACACTGGCCATCGAGGAACTCACCGGCGGAACGTTCACCATTACCAATGGCGGAGTCTTCGGCTCGCTATTGTCGACGCCCATTCTGAACGCGCCGCAGTCCGCGATCCTCGGCATGCACAAAACCCAGCAGCGGCCGATGGCAGTCAATGGTGCGGTGGTGATCAGGCCGATGATGTACCTCGCCGTGACTTATGATCATCGCATCATTGACGGCCGCGAAGCGGTGCACTTCCTCGTGGCCATCAAGGATTGCCTCGAGGATCCGGGCCGTATGTTGTTAGGCATGTAGGCGCAAGCACCATGAGTACGGCCCAGAGCACCGATAGCGTTGCGGAATTCGATGTCGTCGTGATCGGCGGTGGACCTGCCGGTTACCCGGCCGCCATCCGCGCCGGGCAAAACAAGCTGAAAGTGGCCTGCATCGACGAATGGCGCAACCGCGATGGCGCGTACGCCTTCGGCGGCACCTGCCTCAATGCGGGCTGCATCCCGTCCAAGGCCCTGCTGGAGTCGACCGAATTATTCCATCGCGCGCAAAGCGAATTTGCTGCTCACGGCATCACGGTGGGCGCGGTTGGCATGGACGTCACCGCGATGCAGAAACGCAAGTCCGGCATCGTCAAGGGCATGAGCGGTGGAATTCTGGGTCTGCTCAAGGCCGCGGGTGTCAATGCGATCAACGGCCACGGCAAGCTGTTAGCCGGCCGCAAGGTCGAAGTCACCGCGGCCGATGGCAGCAAGCGCTTGTTAGCGGCCAGGCATGTCGTGATGGCCAGCGGCTCGGCGCCGATGGAGCTGAAAACCGCACCCTTCGATGGCGCTAGCATCGTCGATTCCTGGGGCGCGCTCGACTTTGCAGCGGTGCCGAAACGGCTGGGCGTCATCGGCGCTGGCGTTATCGGCCTGGAACTGGGCAGCGTCTGGCGGCGACTGGGTGCCGAGGTCATCGTGCTTGAAGCCCTGGAGCAATTTCTGCCGATGGCCGACCAGGCGCTGGCGAAGGAAGCGGCCAGGCATTTCAAGAAGCAGGGCATTGATATTCGACTCGGCGCCCAAGTGACCGGCGCCTTGCTGGCCAATGGCGCCGTCGATGTCAGTTACACCGATGTTGCCGGCAGCGCCGCCAAAGTCACTGTCGACAAGCTCGTGGTTGCGATCGGCCGGCGCCCATTCACCCGGGATTTGTTAGGCGACGGCACCGGCGTCGAGCTCGACGCGCGCGGTTTCATCAAGGTCAACCACGAGTGCGGCACCGGCGCCGAGGGCGTGTGGGCGGTCGGTGATTGCGTGCGCGGACCGATGTTAGCTCACAAGGCCAAGGAAGAGGGCGTTGCTGTCGCGGACCGCATTGCCGGGCGTTACGGCGAGGTCAACTACCAGGTGATTCCGTCGGTTATCTACACCGCGCCCGAGATCGCGTGGGTCGGCCAGACGGAAGAACAGGTCAAGGCCAGCGGCCGTGCTTACAAGACCGGCAGCTTTCCGTTTCTGGCGAGCGGGCGCGCCCGGGCCATGGAGGCCGCCAACGGCTTCGCCAAAGTAGTGGCCGCGACCGACAACGACGAAATCCTCGGTGTCCATATCATTGGACCGATGGCCGGCGAGTTGATAGCGGAGGCGGTGCTGGCGATGGAGTATCGGGCCAGCAGCGAGGACTTGCAGCGCACAATCCATGCGCATCCGACGCTGTCGGAGGCCCTGCATGAGGCGGCTCTGGCGGCCGACAAGCGTGCCATCGACTTTCCGAACCGCTGACACAGCGGTTCGTCCCACGGTTGTTGCCTGTGACTGCGAACATCGCTAGTCTTGGGTCGCCCTTCATCTAACAACAACCGGGGGACTTATGGGTGGCGATCCAATGGTGACTCTCAATTGGCTGGCGGTCATGGTAGCGGCGTTAGCTGGTTTCGCGATCGGTGGCGTCTGGTACGGACCCTTGTTTGGCAAGGTCTGGATGCAGGAATCCGGCATGACCGAGGAAAAGGCGAAATCGGGCAATCTGGCAAAGACCTATGGCACCACGTTGCTGCTGAATCTGGTCGCATCTTTCAGTCTGGCCATGTTCATCGGCAAGGGCGATCTCAACTTCGGCGTATTTGCCGGCTTCATGTCGGGCTTCACTTTCGTCTCGATGGCGCTGGGCGTGAGCTATCTCTTTGAACACCGCTCATTGAAACTGTGGCTGGTAAATGCCGGCTATCAGACGGTGAATTTTACGGTCATGGGCGCCATTCTCGGCGCCTGGCACTAGGCCTTAGTTACTGCGGCGGACATTCACCACGTTAGGCACGCGCTGCAGCGCCCGCTGCAGCCGTGCCAGTTGCATCTGGTCCTGAACCCCGAACCGCAAAACGGTGTGCGCTGTGCCGGCACTGTGCTCGGTGCTGGTATTCATGGCATCGATGCTGATGTTTTCGGCGGCAATGGCCTCCGACAGGTCCCGTACCAGGCCGCGCCGATCGTAACTGGTGACAGTCAACTCCACCGGCAACAAGCTGTTGGCGCTGCCACGCCAGTTCACCAGCACGCTGCGTTCCGGACGACCGATCCGCATGCGCGCGAAGCTGCGGCAGCGAGCGGCGTGCACGGTGAGGCCCCGGCCGAGCGTCAGGTACCCGACGATCGGTTCCGGGCGCATTGGCGCGCAACATCGGGCCAGCGTGACAGGCAGGTCCCCGACGCCTTCGACTTCGATCGGGTTGCGGCTGGTTGACTTGCCGGCGGCGCGGCGCTTCGCCACCGCCGGGCGGACGATCGCGCGCGGCGTAGCAGCGGTCCCCAGTCGGCGCGCAGCCGCCTGCGACAGTTGCCGCGCCGACAGCTCGCCTTCGCCTAACAGCCGGTACATTTGTTCGGCGTTGTCGCACTTGAGGTCGCTGACCAATGCTGACAGCAATTCCGGCCCCACGCCGAGCGGCTGCAATTCGCGCTCGGCGATGCTCCTGCCGGCGGCAATGTTGTCGTTGGCGTCAAGCTTGCGAAACCAGGCGCGCACTTTCGCGCGGCTGCGCGGTGATGCCAGATAGCCTTCGTCTTCGACCAACCAGTCGCGGCTCGGTGATTCTTCCTTGCCGGTGATGATTTCAACCACCTGGCCGCTGACCAGAGGCGTCGCCAGAGGCACGATCCGGCCGTTGACTTTCGCGCCCCGGCAGCGGTGCCCGAGATCGGTATGTACCTGGTACGCAAAATCCAGTGGCGTCGAGCCCTGTGGCAGGTCCGCGACCTCGCCCTTGGGTGTCAGCACGTAAATGCGGTCGGCAAACAGGTCGCGGCGCACCTGCTCGAGGTAATCGGTCTCCGACGCGGCGCCGCTGTCCTCGGTGCCTAACACGCTGCGCAGCCACTCGATACGCTGTTCGTTGCGCTTGTCGCGGCTGCCGCCTTCCTTGTAGCGCCAGTGCGCAGCCAGGCCCAGTTCCGCCTGCGCGTGCATCTCCTGGGTGCGTATCTGAATTTCAACCGCCCGGTCCTGCGGACCGATGACCGCCGTATGTATCGAACGGTAGTTGTTGTCCTTGGGCGTCGCAATGTAGTCGTCGAACTCGCCCGGTATGAACGCATAGAGACCGTGCACGACACCTAACGCCGCATAGCAATCGGGCAGCGTGGCGCAGACGATGCGCAGGGCCCGAACGTCGAAGATCTGCTCAAAGGCGAGTTGCTTGCGTTGCATCTTGCGCCAGATGCTGAAGATGTGTTTCGGCCGGCCGTAAATTTCGGCCTGGACAGCGGCGCGCGCGAGTTCCGCCTTCAGTGCCGCGACCATCGCGGCAATATAGGTTTCGCGATCCAGGCGCCGCTCGGCGAGGGCGCCCGCGATACGCTGATAGGCCGCGGGCTCCAGGTAGCGAAACGCGAGATCTTCGAGCTCCCATTTAACCTGCCAGATGCCGAGCCGGTTGGCGAGCGGGCCGTAGACGACGCGTGCTGCCAGGGCCTGCAGCCGGCGTTGGCTGTCGCTGGCGGTCTTGGCGGTGCGCAGATCGACTAACACCGCGGCCAGTCGTGCGACGATCAGGCGGGGATCCTGCGCGGACGCCAGCAGCATGCGCCGCAAGGACTCGGCCTGGCCGCCGCCCAGACGCTGATCCGGCTGCCAGTCCGCGGGCAATCGAAAATCGCCTAGCGTCGCCAGTCCGCGCACGGCGGCCGCGACGTCGACGCCGATGCCTGACTCCAGCCTGGCGTCGAGCGCGGCGTTGTCAGCAGTTGCTTCATGGACTAACGCCGCAACGCTGAGATCACAGTTCTCGGTCAATTCGGCGCACACGCGTGCGACGCCGAGACTGCGCGCCAGCGCGACCTCGTCGACCGACTGAGCGCGCAGCCAGTCAACCGCTGCACCGAGCGCAGTCTCAACTTCAGGCGGTACTTTGGTCGCGATCTCCACGGTGTGCCGGTATCATAGCGGCGAACTTCATGCGTCGAACCCGTGCCTCATCCTGGCGAAACTATCAACCTGACCCCCCGGCCAGGCCTGCGGCGCGCCCGCGCGCCCTGGTTACGGCGACCGGGCGCATCCGAATCCTGGGCCTGGACCCCGGTTCGCTGCGCACCGGATTTGGGCTCATTGAGATCGAAGGCGCTGAGTTGCGCCACATCGCCCACGGCGTCATCGATGTCCGCGGCGACGAATTCGCGCGGCGCTTGCGCCAGATTCATGTCGAGGTCACAGCCCTGGTTGCGCCGGCGCCGCCGTTCCTGCCGCTGGAGATCGCGGTCGAGCGCGCCTTCATGCACCGCAATGCCGACAGTGCCCTGAAGCTGGCGCAGGCGCGTGGCGCCGCGCTCGCGGCGCTGCCCGCCGACGCCGACGTGTTTGAATATGCGCCACGGGCGATCAAACAGGCGACCGTCGGGTTTGGCGCCGCGGACAAGTCCCAGGTCGCGCACATGGTCGCGCACCTTCTGGGCATCGCGCAGGGCATCGCCAAAGCGGATGCCGCCGACGCGCTGGCGGTGGCGCTGTGCCATGCGAATGCGCGCCGCCTGACGCAATGGATTGCGGCGGGGCAGTCGTGATCGGCTCCTTGCGCGGGCAGTTGCTGCAAAAGGCGCCACCGCAGTTGCTGATCGATGTGGCCGGCGTCGGTTATGAACTTGAAGCTCCGTTGTCGACTTTCTACGTGCTGCCGGCCGTTGGTCAGGACGTCAGGTTGCTGACGCACCTGGTTGTGCGTGAGGACGCGCACGTGCTGTATGGCTTCGCAACTGCCGACGAGCGCGGCCTGTTTCGCGCGCTGCTCAAGGTGTCCGGCGTCGGGCCCAGGATTGCCTTGGGTGTCTTGTCCGCCGCAACGGTCGAGGCCTTCGCGGATTGCGTGCGCGCGGGTGATGCGGGAGCGCTCACCAGGATCCCCGGCATCGGGCGCAAGACTGCCGAGCGGCTGGTCATCGAAATGCGCGACCGCGTCGGTGACTTCGCGGCTAACAAAATGGCCTTTACGGATGCCGGTAGCGTGCTGGTCGGCAGTGGCGCGCGTGGCGAAGCCTTCAGTGCGCTGGTGGCCCTGGGTTACAAGCCGCTCGAAGCTACGCGTCTACTCAAGGGCGTGGCGGGCGAGACTCACAGCACCGAAGACCTGATCCGCCAGGCGCTGCAGAGTGCGGTGCGCACTTGAGCGAAGAACGTCTGATTGCAGCGGCAGCAGCCCCCGACGACGAAGCCGTGGACCGCACCATTCGCCCCAAGCGGCTCGCGGACTATGTCGGCCAGAAACAGGTCAAGGCGCAGCTCGAGATTTTTGTCAGCGCGGCCCGCAATCGCGGCGAAGCGCTGGATCACGTGCTGGTATTCGGTCCCCCAGGCCTTGGCAAGACCACGCTGGCGCACATTATTGCAGCCGAACTGGGTGTTAGCCTGCGGCAGACGTCGGGACCGGTCCTGGAACGTGCCGGCGACCTGGCGGCGATTCTCACCAACCTGCAGCCGCGCGACGTGCTGTTCATCGACGAGATCCATCGGCTCGCGCCGGTGATCGAGGAAATCCTCTATCCGGCGATGGAGGATTATCAACTCGACATCATGATCGGCGAAGGCCCGGCGGCGCGCTCCATCAAGCTGAACTTGCCGCCGTTTACGCTGGTCGGCGCGACGACGCGCGCCGGACTTCTGACCTCGCCGTTGCGTGATCGCTTCGGCATTGTCCAGCGCCTCGAGTTTTATGACGTGGATGACCTGACGCGCATCGTGACGCGGTCGGCGGGCATTCTGCAGACCGAAATCGACGCCGACGGAGCGCGCTGCATTGCCAGTCGTGCGCGCGGCACGCCACGCATCGCGAACCGCCTGTTGCGCCGTGTGCGTGACTACGCTGAAGTGCGCGCCACCGGCCGGATCGATGCTGCGATCGCAGCCGCGGCGCTCGATCTGTTGCAGGTGGATCCGCTCGGTTTCGATTCGCTGGATCGCCGTTTGTTAGGCATGATCATCGAGCGTTTTGAAGGCGGGCCGGTGGGCGCCGACAGCCTCGCAGCGGCGCTCGGCGAAGAACGCGGCACGCTTGAGGATGTCATTGAACCCTTTCTGATCCAACAGGGGTATCTGCAACGAACCGGCCGTGGCCGGATGGTGACGCGGCTGACCTACCAGCATTTTGGCTTGCAGCTCCCGGAACGGTTTGCCAGCAACCTGCCATTGTTCGAGGACGGCAAATGAAACCGGTGTTCAGCTGGCCGGTACGGATCTATTGGGAAGACACTGACGGCGGCGGCATCGTCTACTACGCCAACTACCTGCGCTACATGGAGCGCGCACGCACCGAGTGGGTGCGATCGCTGGGTATTTCTCAGGCGGCGCTGGCGCTGGATCCGGGAGTGCTGTTCACCGTGGTCGAGGCGCAGGTGAAATATCTGGCGCCGGCGAAACTCGAAGACGCTCTGGCGGTCAGTTGTGAACCGACGTTGGCAGGACGGGTCAGCATGGCATTCAGGCAGCGCGTGTACCGCGATTCGCTGGACGGGGAATTGCTGGCCGAGGGGACCATCCGCGTTGCCTGCGTCGCGACCGGAAGCCTGCGGCCGAGGCGCATACCGGATGCGATGCGTACTGCTATTGCCGGCGCCGGCGGCTGAAGGATCGAAACGGATGGATCAGATTTCTTTGTTGGGCCTTGTCAGTCACGCGAGTCTCGGCGTGCAACTGGTGCTGGTGGTGCTGGTGCTGGCCTCGCTGTGGTCCTGGAGCATTATTTTTCGAAAGGTCTCGATGTTGCGACGAGCGCGTAGCAGTGCGATGCGGTTTGAAGCTGAGTTCTGGTCCGGTGGCGATCTGACGACGCTCTACAAGACGCTGGGTGAGCGGGGTGCTGCCAGCGGCATGGAGACGCTGTTTGAAATGGGGTTTCGCGAGTTTGCGCGACTCAAGCAGCAGGGCGTCACGAGCGGTGATGCGCTATATGAAGGTCCGCGGCGCGCGATGAAGGCGGCACAGCTCAAGGAAACGGAGCGACTCGAGGATCAGCTCGCGACGCTCGCAACCATCGGTTCGATCAGCCCGTACATAGGGCTGTTCGGTACGGTATGGGGCATTCTGCATGCGTTTGTGGGTCTCGGCAGCGTGCAGCAGGCGACCCTGCAGATGGTGGCGCCGGGCATCGCTGAAGCCCTGGTCGCAACCGCCATCGGTTTGTTAGCAGCCATTCCCGCGGTAATCGCCTACAACCGCTTCGCCGACCAGGCGAGCCGGCTGGAACTGCGCTGCGACGCATTCGTCGAAGAATTCTCCGCGTTGTTGCAGCGGCATGCCGCACGCGCCGCGAGCTGAAGCGAATGGAGCGTAGCAGTCGCAGACGCAAGCTGATCGGTGAGATTAACGTCGTTCCCTATATCGACGTGATGCTGGTGCTGCTGGTGATCTTCATGATCACCGCGCCGCTGCTAACAGTCGGGATCAAGGTTCGCCTGCCGCAAGCGTCGGCGGAACCGATTCCCACCGTGTCGGTGAACGAGCAGCTGCCGTTGGTGATGTCGATCGATGCACGCGGACGCTGGTTTCTGAGTGTTGGTCGCAACCCGGGGCAGCCGCTGGACCAAAAAACTGCGGCGGCGCGCGCCACGGCCTTGCTGCGCCGCTACCCAGAGATCCAGGTGCTGGTCAAAGGCGACACGCGCGTGCCCTATGGCCGCGTCATCGAAGCGATGGCCATGTTGCAAAAGGCGGGGGCGCGCAAAGTCGGATTTCTCACCGATCCCTTGCCGGCCAGCGAAACTCGCGGTTCGCAGTCGCCATGACCGCGGCGACGATGGACTCCCAGCGCGACGCCACAGTCGGCTGGCTCGGCGCCGTGCTGCTGCATGGTCTGGTCGTCACCATCGTCCTGACAGGTTGGGCTCGATGGAAACCGGAAACGCCGCCGCAATCCGGGCTGACGCTCGAGGCGACGCTGGTCGTCGCCCAGCCGCGACCGGCGCCGCCACCAACACCAGCGCCGACACCGAGGGCGGAGTCCGCGACACCCGAGGTGCTAACGACACGGGTGCCAAAGGCGGAGAAACCATTGCTGGCAACCAAGCCCGCGGCCATGGACGGGCGTGTGGCGCGGGAAAAAGCCGCGCGCGACGCCCGTGCAGCAACGGAAGCCAAAGAGCGTGTAGCGGCGCTCAGGGCCAGCGTCGCCGCCGAAGAACGTGCCACCGCGCTGCGCGGCAGTGCGCAGGCTGCCAGCTGGTACGATGCGTTGCGCGCGCATATCGAGCGTCAATGGCGCCGACCGGTGACCGCGACGGCCGGGATCCGCTGTGTGGTGTTGGTGGATCAGGTGCCGGGCGGCGAAGTGATCAATGCGCGTATCAGCGAATGCAATGGTGACGATGCGGTTCGCCAGTCCATAGAGTCTGCGGTGTTCCGTGCATCGCCATTGCCGCCGCCACCCGATCCCGCGCTATTTGAGCGCCGCCTGGAACTCGTATTCGAACCAAAGGACTAAGCCCTGGTATGCCCGTTCAATTGTTAGCCCGATGGAGCATCTGCGCGTTGCTGCTGGCGTCGGCCCTGGCCGGGGCCCAGCTGCGCATCGAAATCACGTCCGGAGTCAATGACCCGGTGCCGGTGGCCATCAACGACCAGGGCGATCCGGCGGCAGCCCTGGTTGCGACGGTGGCACACTCGGATCTCGCCAGCAGCGGCCGGATCAAGCCGGTTCCCATGGCCGCAACGGCGCGCAACAGTGGCGCGGATTTTGTCCTCGATCTGAACGGTCGCGTTGCCAGTGACGGCTCGGTGCGGGCCGCGGTGACGCTGCTCAATGTTGCCACCAATCAGCCTGTCGGCGCTGAGACCCTGAACGTTTCCAGGGGCAATCTCAGGTTGTTAGGTCACAAAGTGGCCGACTGGGTCTACCAGAAGGTGCTGGGCGTCCCGGGCGCATTCGCGTCACGCATCGCCTATGTATCGGTGGACGGGCGTGCGCCGCGCCAGCGCTTCCAGCTGATCGTCGCGGATTCGGACGGCGAAACGCCAAAGCCGATCCTGGAATCGGAGCAGCCAATCATGTCGCCGGCGTTCTCGCCCGACGGGCTCTGGCTCGCTTATGTGTCTTTTGAAGCGCGCGTGGCTGCGATCTACGTGCAGAGACTTGCGAGCGGCGAACGCCGGCGCGTGTCCGCGCGCCGTGGCGTGAATGGTGCGCCCAGCTGGTCGCCGGACGCTGGCAAGCTGGCGCTGACGTTGTCGGGCTCCGCCGGCAATCTCGATATTTATGTACTCGATCTGGCGACCCAGGACCTGAGCCGCGTCACCGACGATCCGGGCATCGACACCGAGGCAGTCTGGTCCATCGATGGCCAGGCCCTCTATTTCACCTCGGATCGCTCCGGCGGTCCGCAGATCTATCGCCAGCAAATCGGCAGCGGCGAGCGGCCGAAACGCGTCAGCTTCGGCAGCCCCTACAACGCGCGGCCGCGAATTTCACCCGATGGCAAGTTGCTCGCGATGGTGACGCTGGATAATGGCGGTTATCGGATCGCGTTGCAGGAGCTGGCGGGCGGGGCGGGTCGCATCGTGACTCGCGGTCGGTTTGATGAATCTCCGGCCTTTGCCTCGAACAGCTCGATGCTGATTTACGCGGGGCGTGACAACGGCCGGGATATATTGGCGACTGTGTCGGTGGACGGGCAGATCACCCAAAGACTCAAGGCCGATCGCGGCCAGGTCCGTGAGCCGGTTTTCGGGCCCCGTTTGAATTGACCTTGCGTTAGCATTTGTATGCGGAGGATTTATGACGGCAAAACATTTTCTGGTTGCGAGCGTGGCCATGGCCCTGTTACTGAGCGCCTGCGCGGCCCGCAAACCCACGACTGCGCCGGATGCGGGCAGCAGTACGGCGCCGACGCCGAGCACGACAGCACCCGCGGATAATGGCGTGGTCCCTGCGGCCCAACCCGAAGCTGCGCCTGTCAACTCAGGCCCGAGTGGCGGCCTGCTGGCCAAGCGCGTGATCTACTTTGACTTCGACAAGTCCGAGGTCCGCGCCCAGGACATAGACCTCATCAACGCCCACGCGCGTTATCTGGCGACCAATCCGCAGCAGAAAGTTCGCGTTGAAGGACACACCGATGCGCGCGGCACGCGCGAATACAACATCGGCCTGGGCGAGCGCCGTGGCCAGTCGGTGCGCCGGCTGCTGATGGTGCAGGGCGCTGCCGATTCGCAGGTATTGACCGTCAGCTTCGGCGAAGAACGGCCGGCAGCCGAGGGCGATGACGAAACCGCGCTCGCTCAAAACCGCCGCGTGGAGCTGGTCTACGCGCCATGAGAGCCGGTCGAATGAAACCCTGGCGTTTGTTAGCAGGACTGCTGCTCGCGGGCTGTTCGCTGACGCCTGCCGAGCCCGATCCGGTGCAGGTCAAGCTCGATGATGTTGACCGCCGCGTCGGTCAGGTCGAGCGGGTGGTCAACAACCAGAGCCTGGTTGAGCTGACACAGCGCGTCGAGGCCTTGCAGAACGAGGTGCGCCAGTTACGCGGCCAGGTTGAGGAACTGGAAAACTCCAATACCGCGCTGCGTAAACAACAGCGGGACCTGTACGCCGATCTCGAGAGTCGCCTGAGCGCGGCGCCGGCTGCCTCTGGCGCGCCGCCAGCAATGCCGCCGCCGGCGAGCAGCACAACGCCCGGCGATGGGACTTCCGCGGCCGCGCAGCAGGCCTATGGCCGCGCCTTTGATGACCTAAAGGCCGGTCAATATCCGCAAGCAATCAAGGGATTCCAGGCGTTTCTCGCCAGCTACCCCCGGGGCGCGCTATCCGACAATGCCCAGTACTGGCTAGGGGAGGCATTCTATGTCATGCGCGATTACCACCAGGCACTCGCCGCGTTTACCCGTGTTAGCAAAGACTGGCCCGAATCACGCAAAGTGCCCGACGCGCTGGTCAAACAGGGCTTCGCATTGTTCGAATTGAAGCGGCTGGCCGACGCACGCACGGTGCTTAACGATGTCAGCAAGCGCTTTCCCGGGACCGAGGCGGCGCGCTTGGCCGGCGAGCGACTGAAGCGTATTCCCGCAGATGCACGCTGAGTCGACAGAGCCGGGCTCGCCGCGCCTCAGAATTACCGAGGTGTTTCGCTCACTTCAGGGTGAGGCGAATGCGGTGGGATTTCCCACCACGTTCATCCGCCTGACTGGCTGCCCGCTGCGCTGTCAGTACTGTGACACCGCGTACGCATTTCATGGCGGCGAGTGGCGCACGGTCGCTGCTCTGGTCGCGGCGGCCAGAGACGAAGGTGCACGCCATGTCTGTGTCACCGGCGGCGAACCCCTGGCACAGAAGAACTGCCTGCCTCTGCTAACAAGCTTGTGTGATGCCGGATTCGATGTGTCGCTCGAGACCAGCGGTGCCCTGGCTATCGATGACGTTGATGCGCGCGTTGCGCGTGTGGTTGATCTCAAGACGCCTGGCTCGGGCGAGGTGGCGCGCAACCGGCTCGAAAATCTTGCGCTGTTGCGTGCCGGGGACCAGATCAAGTTCGTCATTTGCGACCGCGCCGACTATGAATGGAGCCGTGCGCAGCTGCAGCAACACCATCTGGCGACGCGCTGCACCGTGTTGTTTTCGCCCAGTGCCGGGCAATTGACCGGTCGGGAACTCGCGGACTGGATCCTGGCGGACCGTTTGCCGGTGCGCTTCCAGCTGCAGCTGCACAAAATCCTGTGGGGCGATGTTCCCGGCAAATGAGCGTTGCTAACAACACGGCGGTGGTGCTGTTGTCGGGCGGGCTGGATTCGTCCACCGTGCTGGCGCTCGCCCGCAGCCAGGGTTTTGAATGCCACAGCCTGGCGGTCGAATACGGGCAACGGCACGCGGCCGAACTTGTGGCCGCCAAGCGGGTCGCGACCGCATTGGGCGCGCAGTCGCATCGGGTGGTGCGCGTGGGTCTCGGCAGCATCGGCGGTTCGGCGCTGACCGATCACAGGATTGCCGTGCCGGTCGCGCCTGCCGCCACTGCACCCGTGGCACCCGGAATTCCAGTCACCTATGTGCCGGCGCGCAACACCGTGATGCTCGCGCTCGCCATGGCGCACGCCGAAGTGTTAGGTGCGGGGCATGTGTTTATCGGCGTCAATGCCGTCGACTATTCGGGCTACCCGGATTGCCGGCCGGAATTCATCGCCAAGTTCCAGGAGCTGGCGCGCCTCGCGACCCGGCGCGGTGTGGACGGCGGACAGCTGACCGTGCACGCGCCGCTGCAGCAAATGGCCAAGGTCGACATTATCCGATTGGGCGCGAGTCTTGGCGTTGATTATTCGATGACCGTCTCCTGCTACCAGGCCAGCGACGCGGGCGAGGCCTGCGGTCGTTGCGATTCCTGCCGGATCCGCGCGGCCGGCTTCATCACCGCCGGTGTGCCGGACCCGACACGCTATCGCTGCGGTTCCCCGCAGAGCGCTTTCAGGTAGAATGCGCGGCCCTCGTCGGGCACCCGCCACACGGGCCCTTAGCTCAGCCGGTAGAGCAGCTGGCTTTTAACCAGTTGGTCGCGCGTTCGAATCGCGCAGGGCCCACCATTTTCTCGTTTTCATACAGTGTGTTACGATTGTTTCTTCAAGTAACTTAACGGCAGGCAGTCAAAGCTCACACCGTATACTGCGCGAGCGCCAGACCGCGATTAATATCATCGCGAGCGCGCTGAGCACCAGCGCGATACCCAGCGGCAGGATATAGCCCGACGCCAGCGCGGCTAACACAATGGTGTACAGCAGCGCCTCCAGAGGACCGATCGCGATATAGG
>JANLTW010000030.1:0-6249 GCA_031363155.1 Gammaproteobacteria bacterium
ATGGGCCCGGAGTTTAGCGCGCCTATCCGCTATAATTCGCGCCCCTTTGCGAAAGTGGCGGAACTGGTAGACGCACTGGATTTAGGTTCCAGCGGGGTAACCCGTGAGAGTTCGAGTCTCTCCTTTCGCACCAGTCGGCCACGCAGACGCAGCATTTTGAGGATTGATGACCATGCAAGTATCGCTGAGCACCACCCAGGGACTGGAACGCCGTTTGCAGGTGCAAGTGCCCGCCGAACGCTTTCTGGGCGCCATCGAGTCCCGCCTGCGGGACATTGCCCGCAATGCGCGGCTCAAGGGCTTTCGTCCCGGCAAGGCGCCGCTGCCGGTGGTGCGGGCCCAGTTCGGGCCGCAAGTGCGCGAGGAAATCCTCGGCGAGCTGATGCAGTCGAGTTTTTCCGAGGCTGTTAGCCAGCAGCAACTGCGGCCGGCCACCAACCCGCGCATCGACAATGTGGTGGCGGCGAACGAGACCGGGCTCAGCTTCGTGGCGACCTTCGAGGTGCTGCCGGAAGTCAGGATCAAGCCCCTCGACCAGATCGTCGTCGAAAGGCCGGAGGCCGAGATCAACGACGCCGACCTGGAAGCGATGATCGATTCGATGCGGCGCCAGCAGCCGCTGTTCACGCCGGTCGAGCGCGCCGCCGAGCCTAACGACCGCGTCACCGTGGATTTTGCCGGCACGCTCGACGGCGTCGCCTTCGAGGGCGGCAACGGCAGCGACATTCCGTTCGTGGTTGGCGCGGGCCGGATGCTGGCGGCGTTCGAAGAGGGCGTCAAAGGCCTCAAGGCCGGCGACAGCCGCGGCTGCGACGTGCCGTTTCCGGCCGATTACGGCAACGCCAATCTCGCCGGCAAGACCGCGCAATTCGCCATTACCGTCAAGAAGGTCGAGGCGCAATCGCTGCCTGAGGTGAACGACGAATTTGTTAGCTTGTTCGGCGTCAAGGACGGCGGTGTCGAGGCCTTTCGCACCGAAGTCCGCGCCAGCATGCAGCGCGAAATGGAACAGGCGGTGCGCACCCAGCTGCGCAAGCAGGTCATGGATGCGCTGTACCGGGACAACGCGCTGGAATTGCCGCGCAGCCTGGTGGACGAGAACATCCAGGAATTGCAGCTTGAAATGGCGCGCCGCATGGGGGTGCGCGACGTCAGCCAGCTGCCGCCGCGCGATCCTTTTGAGGAACCGGCCCGACGGCGCGTCACCCTGGGACTGCTGATGGCGGAACTTATCAAGGCGCAGAATATCCAGCTGGATCGGGCGCGGGTACAGAGCCAATTGGCGCAGATCGTTGCGTCCTACCCAAATGCTGAGGAAATGCGACGTCAGTACTTGCAAAGTCCGGATGCAATGCGTCAGATCGAGAATCAGGTCCGCGAGGATCAGGTCATTGATTGGTTGTTGGGGCAGGTGCAGCAAGTCACCAAGGCCTCAAGTTTCAAGGAACTCACCCGATTTGCTTCAGAAGCGAGCGCGTCATGAATGAAAAAGCCCTGAATTTAGTGCCGATCGTCGTCGAGCAGACCGCCCGCGGCGAGCGCTCCTATGACATCTACTCGCGGCTCCTCAAGGAGCGGGTCATTTTCGTCGTCGGTCCGGTCGAGGACTACATGGCGAACCTGATCGTCGCGCAGCTGCTGTTTCTCGAGTCTGAGAACTCGGAAAAAGACATTTCGCTCTATATCAACTCACCCGGCGGCGTGGTGAGTTCGGGGCTGGCGATCTACGACACCATGCAGTTCATCAAGCCGGATGTCAGCACCATCTGCATCGGCATGGCGGCCTCGATGGGCGCGGTGTTGTTAGCGGGCGGCGCCAAGGGCAAGCGCTTCATGCTGCCGCATTCGCGCGCGATGATTCACCAGCCGCACGGCGGCTTCCAGGGCCAGGCGACCGACATCAACATCCAGGCCCGCGAAATGCTCGGCACCCGCGAGCGCCTGAATCGCATTCTGTCGGCGCACACCGGCCAGGCCCTGGAGAAGATCCAGCTCGACACCGAGCGCGATAACTTCATGAGTGTTCAGGAAGCGATCGGATACGGCCTGGTGGATCTCGAGCTCAGTAAACGGGCCAATATGTCCACTCCCCCAGCGGTCAGTTAAGGTTATGGGATGCCGATCACGTATTCGCTTTCAGGACAAAGACTTACGGCCGATTCATACCTTTGAACCTGACTTGCACATCGTGATATAAAACAGACATGAGTGACGATACCCGCGGTCGACAGGACGACGGCAAACTGCTGTATTGCTCCTTTTGTGGCAAAAGCCAGCATGAGGTGCGCAAGCTGATTGCCGGCCCCTCGGTCTTTGTCTGCGACGAGTGCGTCGAGCTCTGCAACGACATCATCCGGGAAGAACTCGAGGATCGTGCCGAGCGGGCCCGGGACAAGCTGCCCAAGCCCTCCGAAATCAAGAAGGTCCTGGACGATTTCGTCATCGGCCAGGAACGGGCCAAGAAGACCCTGTCGGTCGCGGTGTACAACCACTACAAGCGGCTGCAGACCCGCACCGGCACGGCGCCGAAACCGAAGGACGATGTGGAGATTGCCAAGAGCAATATCCTGCTGATCGGTCCGACCGGCTGCGGCAAGACCTTGTTAGCAGAAACGCTTGCGCGGCTGCTCAATGTGCCCTTTACGATCGCGGATGCGACCACGCTGACCGAAGCCGGCTATGTCGGCGAAGACGTCGAAAACATCATCCAGAAGCTGTTGCAGAAGTGCGACTACGATGTCGAGAAGGCCCAGACCGGCATCGTCTACATCGACGAAATCGACAAGATTTCGCGCAAGTCCGACAACCCGTCCATCACCCGCGACGTGTCGGGCGAAGGCGTGCAGCAGGCCTTGCTGAAGCTGATCGAGGGCACGGTGGCATCGGTGCCGCCGCAGGGCGGCCGCAAGCACCCGCAGCAGGAATTCCTGCAGGTCGACACCTCGAACATCCTGTTCATCTGTGGCGGTGCGTTTTCGGGCCTCGAGAAGGTCATTCTCAATCGCACTCAGAAGGGTGGTATCGGCTTCACCTCGGAAATCCGCCAGCCCAATTCCCGGCCGCATGGCGCGGATGTGTTCCATGACGTCGAGCCCGAGGATCTGATCAAGTACGGCCTGATCCCCGAATTTGTCGGCCGCCTGCCCGTGGTTGCGACGCTCGAGGAACTGGACGAACGCGCGCTGATCTCGATCCTGGTCGAGCCGAAGAACGCGTTGACCAAGCAATACCGCCGCCTGTTTGATATGGAAGGCGTGGATCTCGAATTCCGCGAAGATGCGCTGCGCGCGGTTGCCCGCAAGGCCATGGCGCGCAAGACCGGCGCGCGCGGCCTGCGCACCATCCTTGAAAACGTCCTGCTCGAGACCATGTACGAACTGCCGGGTCTGCACAGCGTGCAGAAAGTGGTGGTCGATGAGACCGTGATCGAAGGGCACAGCAAGCCCTACGTCGTCTACCGCTCCGATGCGGGCAGCGAAAGCACGCCGCCGCCGCGCAAACTGGTAGGCGGAGCGGGCTAGATCCCTCGCGGGCGGCAGGGTCTTGCCGCGCCTGATCCTTGACTATCCAGACCTTGAAACAGGTCGCATGCGTCCCCATCGCGGCAGTTAGACTATAACTTGGCCAATCGAGGGTGCCCGCTTGTCTGAATCTGCATCGAATCCGGGACTCAAAGTAACCGCGGTTGAAAACCTGCCGGTGCTGCCACTGCGCGATGTGGTGGTGTACCCGCACATGGTGATCCCGCTGTTTGTAGGCCGGGAAAAATCCATCCAGGCACTGGATGCGGCTGTTAAGGCGGACAAGCGCATCCTGTTGATCGCCCAGAAAAAGGCCGATGTGGACGATCCCAAGGCCGAGGATCTGTATTCGGTTGGCACGCTGGCGACGATTCTGCAGTTGCTGAAGCTGCCCGATGGCACGGTCAAGGTGCTGGTCGAGGGCGTGGACCGCGCGCAGATCGATCAGTTGCATCCGGGCGCATTCTTTACCGGCGACGCCACGGTACTGCTCGATACCGAACAATACGATGAACGTGAAATCGAAGTGCTGACGCGCTCAGCCATCTCGCAGTTCGAGCAGTACGTCAAGCTCAACAAGAAGGTTCCGCCTGAAGTGCTAACAGCACTGCAGGGCATTGAGCAGCCCGGGCGCCTGGCGGACACGATCGCCGCCCACATGGCGATGAAGCTCGGCGAAAAGCAGAAGGTTCTGGAAATCCACGACGTGCGCAAGCGTATCGAGCACGTGCTGGTCGCGATCGAAGCCGAGATGGATGTGCTGCAGATCGAAAAGCGTATCCGCGGCCGCGTCAAATCGCAGATGGAAAAATCGCAGCGCGAGTACTACCTGAATGAGCAGATGAAGGCCATCCAGAAGGAACTCGGCGACAACGAAGAGGGCGGCAACGAAGTCCAGGAGCTGGAGAAGAAAGTCAAGGCCTCGGGCATGAGCAAGGAAGCCCGCGACAAGGCGCAGACCGAGATCAACAAGCTGAAGATGATGTCGCCGATGTCCGCGGAAGCGACCGTGGTGCGCAACTACGTCGACTGGCTGGTGAAGGTGCCGTGGAAAAAACGCACCAAGGTATTCAAAGACATCATCCGCGCCGAGAAGATTCTCGACGAGGATCACTTTGGTCTCGACAAGGTCAAGGAACGTATCGTCGAGTATCTCGCCGTGCAACAACGCGTCGAGAAAATCAAAGGCCCGATCCTGTGCCTCGTGGGTCCGCCGGGCGTCGGCAAGACTTCGCTGGGCCAGAGCATCGCGCGCGCAACGAATCGCAAATTTGTGCGCATGTCCCTCGGTGGCGTGCGCGATGAGGCCGAAATCCGCGGCCATCGCCGCACCTATATCGGCTCGATGCCCGGCAAGATCCTGCAGAACATGTCGAAGTGCGGCGTTGCCAACCCGCTGTTCCTGCTCGATGAAGTCGACAAGATGTCGATGGATTTCCGCGGCGATCCGTCCTCGGCGCTGCTCGAGGTACTGGATCCAGAACAAAACGCCGCGTTCAACGACCACTATCTGGAGGTCGATTTCGACCTGTCGCAGGTGATGTTCGTCTGTACGGCTAACACCCTGAACATTCCGGCGCCGCTGCTGGATCGCATGGAAGTCATTCGCCTGCCGGGCTACACCGAAGACGAGAAAGCTAACATCGCTCGCCGCTACCTGCTGCCCAAGCAGGAAAAGCACAATGGCCTGCGGGCCGGCGAACTGAAAGTGACCGACGACGCGATCCTCGATATCATTCGTTATTACACCCGTGAAGCCGGTGTGCGCAACGTCGAGCGCGAAGCCGCCAAGATCTGCCGCAAGACTGTCAAGCAGTTGTTAGGCCGGCGCAAAGGCCCGAAGTCAATTGCGGTCACATCGAAGAACCTGGATAAATTCCTCGGCGTGCGCCGCTTCCGCTACGGCAAGGCCGAGAATCTCAATCGCGTCGGCCAGGTCACCGGCTTGGCGTGGACGGAAGTCGGCGGCGAACTGCTGACCATCGAAGCTGCCGTGGTGCCCGGCAAGGGCAAGCTGCAGCGTACCGGCCAGCTGGGCGAGGTCATGCAGGAATCCATGGACGCGGCGATGACCGTGGTCCGCAGCCGCGCCCAGGCGCTCGGCCTGGAACCAGACTTCTATCAAAAGAATGACGTGCATTTACATATGCCGGAAGGCGCGACGCCCAAGGATGGCCCGAGCGCCGGCATCGGCATGTGCACGGCGCTCGTGTCGGCGTTGACCCGCATTCCGGTACGTTCCGATGTCGCGATGACCGGCGAAATCACCCTGCGCGGCGAAGTGCTGCCCATCGGGGGCCTCAAGGAAAAGCTGCGGGCGGCGCATCGCGGCGGCATCGAAACCGTGCTGATTCCGGTCGATAACGAGAAGGATCTGGTCGAAATTCCCGACAACATCAAGGGCGGTCTCAAGATCAAGCCCGTGAAGTGGATCGATGAGGTTTTTCAGCTCGCTTTGGCGTCCCAGCCCACCCCGCTGGTGGCGGTGGCAGATGCGGACGCCGCCAAGCGGCCGCGGAAATTGGCCCGTAAGGGCGTCCGTGGGGCGCCGGCCCCGCATTAGCTCGAAAACCCTTCAAGCGGGCGGGACTATCCACTACAATTCGCGCCCCTTCGCCGGGTGCTTAGCTCAGCGGTAGAGCGTCGCCTTTACACGGCGAGGGTCGGGGGTTCGATCCCCTCAGCACCCACCATGGGGGACGTGCCGGGGTCATCGATCGAAATGGTT
>JANLTW010000054.1:0-5239 GCA_031363155.1 Gammaproteobacteria bacterium
CTGGAATGCCAACGAGATCCTCTGCCAGGACCCGGATGCGCTGGCCCAGCGATTGGCCGATTCGCCGTTTCGCATCGTCGGTGCGCCACGGCCACTGGGCAGCAATTCGAAGGTACGGGCCATGCAGGCTATTGGTCCGGCAGGCGAGCTCGTCTACCTAACACGGATCCCGCCGGAAGGCGGCGCCGCGATCAAGACACCAGCACAGTCTTTTGTCGATCGCACCTTTATTGTCGTGTCTGGCGGACCCGACATGGCGGCAATGCGTGCGTTCTATGCAAATCAGCTGGGCATGAAGGTGACCGAGCCGTATGCGTCGCCCATCAATGTCATCAACGACGCCTGGAAATTGGGCGCCGACTACGCGACCCCGCTGGCGTTGGTGCTGCTCAGCCCTGGTTTCGCGGTTGAACTTGACCAGTACCCGCCGGCTGCCACGCCGCGGCCTGCGCGCCCGGGCGATCTGCCGCCGGGTATTGCGATGGTCACTTTCGCGGCGGCGGGCCTGGATTCGAAGTCATTGAACTGGCGCGTACCTCTGGCCGCGCGCCAGGCGAATCCGTACGGCGGCCGGCGCAGCGGCATGTTGCAGGGCGCCGCTGGCGAATGGATTGAACTGATCGAAGTGGCCAAGCCCTAGGGCTTGTTAGCACCAGGGCGCAAGCTGAAGTAGCGATTGATATGCACACCGCGGGCGTTATCGGTCCAGCCGACCACGCGTTTGGATATCAGACGCCGGCTCACATAGAAATACAGCGGTAGCAGCGGCTGATCGGCAATTGCCAGCCGCTCAGCCTCGTTCATCAGCTGCGCGCGTTTAACCAGGTCAGCGCTCTGATCGGCCTGATCTAACAAGGCCTCAAAGCGCGGGTTCGCATAACGCGAAACATTGATGCCCACGGCGCGCGAGTCCAGCAGTTCAAGAAACGAGGCAGGATCCTTGTCCTCAGCGTACCAGGCGGCGCGCGCGACATCGTAGTCGCCCTGCTGCTGCGCAGCCTGATGCACCTTGAGTTCGGTGCTGATGATCGCGGCCCGGATTCCGGCCGCGCGCCACATCGCCTGGATCGTAAGCGCAATCTTGCGCTGCGAATCGTTGTTGTTGACGCGCAGCGACAGCTTGAGCGGCTTGCCGGCGGAGAATCCGGCCTGTGCCAGCAGCTGGCGCGCCAGCCGCAATCGCGCCGGCATGGTCGCAGGCAATGTGCCCGGCGCCAGGCACTGCTGCGGCGTGTAATTGACGACCGTGTAATTGACAACTCCGGGCGGCACCACGCAATACGCCGGCCGCTCGCCGGCGCGCAGCACCAGCCGCGTCAGCGTGTCGCGATCCACCGCCAACGACAGCGCTCGGCGCACGCGCGGGTCCGTAAACGGCGCACGTTTGGTATTGATAACGTAATACTCAAGGCCGATCTGCTGGAACAGGTGCAGTTCCTGCGCAAAGTCGCGCCGCGCGTCATCAATCTTCTCGGACGGCAGCGACACCACGATGTCGAGTTCGCCGGCGCGAAATCGCGTCAACGCGGTGTTAGGATCTTCGATCGGAATGTGATAGACGGCATCGAGCTTGACGGTCGCGGCTTCATGGAACAGCGGGTTGCGCACCAGCTTGACGTAGGCGTTAAGCCGCCATGCCGCGAGCTTGAAGGCGCCGTTAGATACGTGATTGCCCGGCCTGGTCCAGTCGCGACCGAATTTTTCGATGACGTGACGCGGCACCGGAAAGGCGCGATGCACCAGAATATCGGTGAAATACGGCGCCGGGTGCTCCAGCTCGATGATGACCGTGCGCGCATCCGGCGTGCGCACGCCGAGCCTGTCCACGGCCATTTTTCCGGTATTGATCGCACGGGCATTGCGAATCACATACAGCAGCGAGGCGGATGGCGCAGCGGTCTTCGGGTCAAAGAGGCGGTGGAAGGACCAGAGAAAGTCCTCACTGTCGAGCTTATGATCGTCCGACCAGCGCAACCCGGGACGCAGGCGAAACGTATAGGTCTTCCCATCGGCACTCAGCTGCCAGGACTCGGCCTGCCCGGGCACCGTGTTAGCAGCTGGGTCGACCGTTGTGAGGCTCTGAAACAGGTCCTGCGCGAGATTGCCATCCTGGCCGTAGACCCACAGCTGCGGGTCCAGCGTTTGCGGATCACCCAGGCTCTGGCGACGCAGCGCAACTTCGGCCCCGGCCGCGAACGGCATAAGAGCCACCGCCGCCCACGCAATTGCCGCCAGCAATCTGTCAGGGCGTGGCGGCAATACGTTGGTACTCGGTGAGTTCATAACGCGTCATCATGTACCCCGTGACCCAGGCGCGCAGAAATACGTAGTCGCCGTCATCGGTGCACCAGACGTCATAAGGCGGGTGCTTGCCTGGCTCGTTGCGAGTGTCGGTTCCGTCATCGGTGGTTTCGGAGTAGCGGAAATGCAGCGCATCGAATGTGCCGGCCGCGACGGTAATGCGTTCCCGGCCCTTGAAGGCCAGCCGCACGCCCTTCGGGTGGGTCATCAGCATGGGGCCGGTCGCACCGCGGTGGTCGAGCGAGCACATCAGGACATCCTGGTAGGCGTGGTTGTTAGGCCCCTTGCTGACATCAACCATGCTGGTGAGGAAAGCGTCGCCCTGGATCGGATGCGTGCCAAATCCGACCAGCGGGCGATCCAGCGCGTAGCGCTGCGAAATGCGGCCCTCGGCGACCGTGAATCCTTCGCATTCGGCCTGCTGGGCCGTGAAGCGGAACCAGCTTGAGCCCATGAATTTGTCGCCGACCGACAGGCGCACGAAGCAATCGCTCGGTTTCCAGTCGGCGCCGACGCTCAAGGTGACATCACGCATCACATTGGGCGCGTCGTCGATCTCAACGTAGGCGCGCAGCGTGCGCCGGCCATCAGAATGCTTGGTGATAGTGAAGTATTCGCGGCCACGTTCCTGGCCCTTGCGGTCGGGTTTGTCCGAGGTGTAGTGAATTTTCCCGCAAATGCGGACATGTGGAATTGACATTCAGGCCTCCTTGATCAGGGGCTCGCGGAACAGTTTTTTGCGCGCCATGGATTTGAACCAGGCAGCTAACGCCGGCCGGCCGGCGGTGAAATCAAAACGCATATCGAGACCGACGGCAGCCTGTCCGACCGCGGGTACCTTGAGCTTCAGGAATTGCAGCGCCCCCACGGTGCGCATCTGCGCAAGGTCGATCCGGCCGTAGCCCGGAACATCGCGTTCGATCTGATCAAGGATCGCGATGATCTTGGACCAGCAGCGCTGGATATAGGCGGGCCGTTGCTGCTCCTGCGGCAGCCATGACTCAATGACGATCATGACGAAGGTATCGAACAGGCCATCGGCCATCCAGGCCTGGCGCAGGCAGCGAAATCGCTCGATGCCCCGCGCCGGTATCAATTTGCGGCGGCGGTGCAGACTATCAAGATATTCGTAGACTACGGGTCCGCCAGCGAGGTACTCGCCGCTCTCGAGGACCAGCGTTGGTACCTTGCCTAACGGATTGATCGATGGCAAGGGTGTTTCGGCATCGAAAGGCTTGGTTGGCACCGCCTCAATCTTGTCGCGAAGCTCCGCAAAGTTGATGACGGCTTCGACCGTGTGCACATAATCCTTGATCGGCGTATACAGTAGTTTCATTGCGGTTCTCTCCAGCGCAGACAGGCGATGCTGCGATTACTATTTTCGACGGTTTCCAGCTCAGGCACTCGCTGCGCGCAGGCGTCGACAGCGCGCGGGCAGCGGGTACGAAATACGCAGCCCGATGGCGGCGACAGGGGTGATGGTAACTCGCCCGCCAGTGCGGAGCCCAGGCGTTGCGGCTGCCGGGCCGGGTCCGGTATCGGGACCGAGGCAAGCAGCCCGCGGGTGTAGGGGTGCAATGGCGCAGCGAACAGCTCCTGCACCGTCGCCAGCTCCATCACCTTGCCAAGATACAGCACGGCGACTCGATCGCAGAGCCGCCGCACCACGGCGAGGTTGTGGCTAACAAACAAGATGGTCATGTTCTGATCGCGGCGCAGATCGCGCAGCAGATTGATGATCTGGGCCTGGATGGAAACATCCAGAGCGCTGACCGGTTCATCACAAATCAGCAGCTTGGGATTCAACACCATCGCGCGTGCAATACCGATGCGCTGGCACTGGCCGCCGCTGAACTCATGCGGGTAGCGATTGATATCGTCCGGATTCAGTCCGACGCGCATCAGCATGGCGGCCACCGCCGCGCGGCGGGCTGCGCGGTCCATGTCGGGCCGGTGCACGCGCAGGGGCTCGGCGACCGTTTCACCCACCGTCATGCGCGGATCAAGACTCGCGAGCGGATCCTGGAAGATAATTTGCAGATCGCGGCGCAGCGGCCGCATCTCGCGCTCACGCAGACGCTCGATCGCTTTGCCCAGCCAGACTACGGTACCGGAATTCGGACGTATAAGTTGCAGCACCGCGCGCGCCAGCGTTGATTTTCCACAACCCGATTCACCGACCAGCCCCAGGGCCTCGCCGGTTTTCACCACCAGGCTGACATCGTCGATCGCCCGCAATTGCGCCTTGCGCCCCAGCCAGCGATGGCGGATCGCGAAGGCGACTTTGAGGTGCTCGATGCGGAGAAATTCTGGTAGTTCGTTCATCCGACGGGCTCACGCAACGGATAGTGACAGGCCAGGCGGTTGACCGCGCCCCGCTGCAGTGCCGGCCGCTGCTCGGTGCAGCGCCCGGATGCAAAGTCGCAGCGCGGATGGAAAGCGCAGCCGGATGGCAGGCGACGCGGATTCGGGGGCTGGCCGCGAATCGTCGTCAATGGCCGGTCGAGGGCGTCGTCGATGCGCGGCATCGAGTCGAGCAAGGCCTGGGTGTAGGGGTGCCGCGGCGCAGTCAACAGCTGGCCAACCGGTCCCGACTCGACTATTCGACCGCCGTACATGACGACCACCTGGTCGGCCAGCCCTGCGACCACGCCCAGATCGTGCGTGATCAGCGCCATCGCCATGCCCTGTTCGCGTTTCAGCTCAGCTAACAGTGTCAGTATCTGCGCCTGGATCGTCACGTCCAGCGCGGTCGTCGGCTCATCGGCAATCAGCATCGCAGGATTGCAAGCCAGCGCGATGGCAATCATGACGCGCTGGCGCATGCCGCCCGATAATTCATGCGGATACTGTGTCAACCGTCGCGCCGCGTCGGTGACCTGCACATGCTCGAGCAATTGCAGTGCCCTTTGCCGCGCCGAACGCCAATCGAGGCCTT
>JANLTW010000069.1:0-7823 GCA_031363155.1 Gammaproteobacteria bacterium
CTGGATGCGGCCCGACCTCGACTTGTTAGGATTCGAGCAGCAACTGTACCTGCGCCAGCCCGGCTACGGCACGAGTTACGTCACCGGCAAGTACCTGATCGACGGGCTGATCAAGGACCGCTCGCAGCAGCTCGGCGACGCGTTCACTCTGCGCGGCTTTTTCGATGAGTTCAATGCCGCGGGCCTGATTCCAGTACCACTGATCCGCTGGCAGCTCACGGGTCGCAAGCCCTGATCACCGCCGGCCGCGGCTCAGCTCCCAGAGCTTCTGCACGTGGCGCACCACTTGGCCTTGCGCCGCCACGCGCAGTGCGAACTTCGAGCCCGCGAAAGCCGGCGTCTCGACAACGATCACGGTCGGCGCCGCGGGCCCAGCCACCTTGACGCCGTTGACGTACACCTCGGTGGCCGCGAGCAGCTCGTCGATCGAACCGTCGCGAATCGGGCCGCCCTGGTCGTCGCGACTGATCACGCCGCTGACGATCGGCTCGTCGAAGCGCGTGCGCCCGGAATTGCGGATCGGGATGCCCGATGTCTGCAATAACCGTATCACCTCCGCGCCGACCGGGCTGTTGTGTGGGTCCGTGCCCTGCGAGTAGATGTAGCCGCCTTCGGTCGACAGTTCGTCCTCGTGCAGGTCGAGCACCAGCCTCGGCGGGTAGGCTTGCGACATGCGTAGAACGAACTGCGTGAGCGCCAGGGTCTCGGGACCCGGCGCCGCGGGAGCGCGTGGTCTCGCGCCCGCATCGAGATCCGGCAGCAGGTATTCGGCATCGCCGACGCTGTAGCCGCCCTTGCGCCAGTCGCGCTCCGCGGTGTTAGGGTAGCGCCAGTTGCTGCGATAGGCCTGCGGATTGCACAGCGGGATTACTACGATTGGCACGCCGCTCCTGGCCAGCCGGACGATGCTCGCGAGCTGTTTTGCAATGGCATGGGGTCCCGCCGGCTCTTCGCCGTGGATTCCGGCGAGCAGCCACAGCGCGGGGCCCTGCTGCGGCGTGCGCCAGGCGCGAATGCCCAGATCCGGATCGTCGGGATACGCGTAGACGGTTGCGGACAGCCAGCCATGCTGCGTCGCAAGCGACTCGTAGCGCGCCATAAGTTTCGCCACCGGCTGGCGTCCGTCAGCCCCGTAGTCCGCGGCGGCTGATGTTCCGCTGTAAAACAACGGCAACAGCACGGCGGCGGCAATCAGCTTGCGCACAGCAGGGAATATTAGCCGTTGCATGTTAGGTCTCCGGGGGAATGCGGTTTCATCTGCGCCGCAGACGCATCAGCAGGTACACCGGCAGGCCGGCTACGCCGAGGACGATCGCCCAGAGAAAGGGCTCGCGGCCGATGCCGACGAACGCGAATACCGAGTAGGCCGTGCCGAGCAGGCCGAGCACCCACAGGTCACCCGGCAGACGCGATGTGCGGCGGCGCCAAAGCACGAGCAATGCAAATGCGCACAGCAGATAAAGCGGCAGGCTGGCGGCCGTTACCACCAGGGTGAGGAACGTGAATCCTTCGACCAGCGATTTGCTGTAGTTCATCAGCACCATGGCGCTCGCGAGCAGCCCGGTCGTCACGAGCGCGACGATCGGCGCGCCGCGGGCATTGAGGCGGGCGAGTGGCTGCGGCAGTGATCCATGGCGCGCCATGGTGGCGGTGAGTTCCCCGGTCAGCAGTGTCCAGCCGTTCAGCGCACCCAGGCCGCTGATAACGACAAACACCGCGAGCACGCGGCCAACACCCTGGCCCAGGAAATTGTCGAGCAGATCAACGAAAGGAGCGCTCGACTGCGCCAGCTTGCTCTGCGGAATCAGCAGCAGTGCCATCGAGGAAACTGCAACGTACACCGCTGCGACCAGCAGCGTACCCGCCATGGTCGCGCGCGGAATCGTGTGCCCGGGATCGCGGACCCGGCCCGCCGGCACCGCCGCGGATTCGATCCCGAGCATCGCGTACAGCGCGATGGTCGAGGCGGCCATCAGCGCCTCGAGCGACAGCGGCGTGGTCGGGACCTGCCGCGTGTAGGTCGCAGGCTCGGTCAACAGCAACCAGGCGCCGAGCAACACGATTGCTAACATCGGCAACAGCTTGAGCGCGGTCGTTGCCACCTGCACCCGGCCCCCGGCACGAATCCCCAGCAGGTTCACGGCTACGAACAGCCACACCAGCGCCAGCGACAGAATCGCCGGCGGCACCTCCGCCAGCGCCGGTACCACCTTTGTTAGGTAGCCGACCACACCGACCGCGAGGGCTGCATTGGTGATCCAGGTTGACACCCAGTAGCACCAGATCGCGATGAAGGCCGCGAGCCTGCCGCTGGTGGCCTCGACGTAGGCATAGGGTCCATCTGCGGCGGGGAATTCCCGCGCGAGGCGTGCAAACACACGCGCGAGCATCGTCATGCCGAGCACGGTGATGGTCCAGCCGATCATGGCGTTCAGGCCGTAGGGTGCGAGTGACGCCGGCAGCAGGTAGATGCCCATGCCGATGGTGTTGCCAATCACCAGCGCCGTGCACATCCAGAACCCGAGTTCCTTGCCTGGCTGCATGAGTCCTCTGTCGGTCAATCGCACGCGCTGTGCGCGCTGCGGTAGAGTGCGGTTGCAGGGGCGGGTACGAGGTCCGCCGTCGGAGTATTGCCATGCGTTGCGTTTCGTTGATCGTCATCGCCGGCCTCATGGCCGGAACCTGCGCCGCTGAGGGGCCGCGCGCGCGCGATCTCGGTATTCCCTTCGAGGGCAAACCCGGCGCATTGAACGCGATCACCGATGTAGCCGGCGTGACCGTCGGCCACGTGACGCTGATCGAAGATCTCGCGGACGGGCGCAAGGTCCGCACCGGCGTCACCGCCATTCTGCCACGCGGCAGCGCCACCAAAAACTCGCCGGTTTTCGGCGCCTGGTTCCCGCTCAACGGCAATGGCGAGATGACGGGCACCGCGTGGATCGACGAGTCGGGGTATCTCGAAGGCCCGATCATGCTGACTAACACGCACAGCGTCGGTGTGGTGCGCGACGCGGTGATCGCCTGGCGCGTGCGTGCGGGCGGCCCGGACAAATCCGGCTACTGGTGGTCGTTGCCGGTGGTCGCGGAGACCTGGGACGGCTACCTCAACGACATCAACGGTTTTCATGTGCGACCCGAGCATGTCGCGCGGGCCCTGGAGAGCGCGACCACGGGCGCTGTGGCCGAGGGCAACGTCGGCGGTGGCACGGGCATGGTCTGCCACGAGTTCAAGTGTGGTATCGGCAGCGCGTCGCGGCGTGTAGCGGTCGGTGGCGTTGAGTACCTGGTTGGCGTGCTCGTGCAGGCGAACTATGGCATTCGCGACACGCTGCGCATCGCCGGCGTTCCCGTCGGACAGCAGCTGCGTGAGCATCGTATCTACACCGATCCGGCACTGGCCCGCGATAGCGGGTCGATCATCGTCGTCGTGGCGACCGACGCGCCGCTGCTGCCACACCAGCTGAAGCGCATCGCGCGCCGGCCGGCGCTTGGTCTCGGACGCATGGGCAGTTTCGCGGGCAACGGCTCCGGTGACATCTTTGTGGCCTTCTCGACGGCTAACGCGCAGGCGTCCGGTGGCGCTGCGCCGGCCGTGGCCACGTTCCTCGGCAACGACGCGCTCGATCCGTTGTTCGAAGCCACCGTGCAGGCGACCGAGGAGGCCATCGTCAACGCGCTGGTGGCCGCGCGCGACATGCAGGGCCGCGATGGGCACTATGTGAATGCGCTGCCGCACGCGGAGCTCGTTAGGTTGCTGAAGCAGTACGGCCGCTTCGTCAAGCCTGCAGCGCCTCGTTGAGCGCCAGGCGCAGCAGCGCCATGGCTTCGTCTACTTCCGGCTCGTTGACCGAGAGCGGCGGCATGAAGCGCACGGTGCTCGTGCCGCAGGTCAGCAGGATCAATCCATTGTGATAGGCGCGTGTGATGACGTCATCGCACAGTCTGCGCGCCGGTGTGCGCGCCGCGTCGCCTTCGATGAGTTCCATGCCGATCATGAGTCCTTTGCCGCGTAGGTCGCCGATGCACGGATAATCACGCCGTAGTTCATCGAGGCGGCGCATGAAGTAGGCGCCGATGCGCGCCGCGTTGGCGGCGAGGCCGCCCTTGACGAGATCGAGCGTGGCGATCGCGGCGGCGCAGGTCACGGGATTGCCACCGAAGGTGTTGCCATGCGCGCCGCGCTTCCATTGCTCCATGATGCGGCGTTTGGCGATCACCGCGCCGATCGGGAGACCTGAACCAAGACCCTTGGCGCTCGTGAGGATGTCGGGCGCGACGCCCCAGTGTTCGCACGCGAACATCCGGCCGGTGCGGCCGATCCCGGACTGCACCTCATCGAAAATGAGGAGTATGCCGTGCGCATCGCAGATCGCGCGCAACCCGGCGAGGAAGCCGTCGGGCGGCACCAGATAACCTCCCTCGCCCTGGATCGGTTCCACGAGGATCGCGGCGACCTCGTTAGGCGGAACGTTGCGCTCGAACAGCATGCGGATGTAGTCGAGCACCGCCTGGCCCTGGTCCGCGCCCGTGAACAGCGGGCGGTAGCTGTTAGGGTAGGGGACGTGCGTGACACCTGGCATGGTTGGCGCAAAGCCCTGCTGTTGCGTGTACTTGCTCGACGTGAAACTCAACGCGCCCATGGTCCGGCCGTGGAAGCCGCCGAGGAAGCCCATGAAGCGCGGCCGGCCCGTGACATAGCGTGCGAGCTTCAGCGCGCCTTCCACGGACTCGGTGCCGGACTGGCAGAAAAAGCTCATGACCGGTTCGCCCAGCGGCGCAAGCGCGGCGAGTCGCTCGGCAAGCGCGACCATGTTCTCGTGCCAGTAGTCACTCGAGATGTGCAGGAACTTCTCGGCGGCCTGCTTGACGGCCTCGACCACCTGCGGATGCGCGTGACCCGTGGCACAGACTGCGATGCCGGCGGCGAAGTCCAGGAAGCGGTTGCCGTCCACGTCCCAGACCTCGGTGCCGCGGCCATGCGAGATGACAAACGGGTAATCGCGCGGGTAACTCGGCGAGATCACATTGGCATCGCGCGCGATCAGGGCGCGGGCCCTCGGGCCGGGAAGCTCGGTCTTGATGTGGGCGTTAGGCACGATAGGCTCCAGGCAGGCGCACGGGACCTGCGTGCGCGGCGCGCGTGCGCGCATGCAGGTTACGAAGTGTACGGAGTTCGTCGTCCGTTGGAGCTGCGATCGCTGCGACCGCCGCGGCGACACGCAAGGGCCAGCCGACCGCCGTGCACGCCTCCTGCTGCGTGGCACCCTCGAATAGTGCGCTCAGCACCAGCTCGTCGCTGCCGGTCTCGGGTGTTAGCACACCAAAGTCCGTGATCACCGCCTGCGGCCCGGCGCCGCGCATGGTCGTGCGCGAGCGCGCGCCACGGCCGTCGAGATAACCGGCGCTGGTTTGGAAATCGAGCCGCGCAACGAGGCTGCGCGGCGTCGCCTTGAGCATCACGAATGTCTGGCGCGCATGTGCGGCAATCTCGGTGGCGCCACCGGCGCCGGGCAGGCGCGTGGCCGGCGCATCGTACCGGCCGATCACCGTGCTGTTGAGATTGCCGTGACGATCCGCCTGCGCCGCACCGAGAAATCCAACGTCCACGCGGCCCGCCTGCAGGAAGTAGCTGAAAATCTCCGGCAGCGGCACCACGCAAGTCGCCGTCTCGGCGAGTTCGCCATCGCCGATCGACAGCGGCAGCACGGCCGGGCGCGTGCCCAACGTCCCCGACTCGTAGATGAGTACGATGTTAGGCGCATGCGTGAGCCGCGCCAGATTGCAGGCGGCGCTCGGCAGACCGATGCCGACAAAACAAACGCAGCCGTCCCACAGCTTGCGCGCCGCAGCCACGGTCATCATCTCCTCGCGGGTCCAGTCGCTCATGCAGCCGCCCGCAAACTGGTCAGAAACGCGGCGTGATCGCGGCTGCCGAGCACGTGCCGCTCCATCCACGCGCGAAAGCCGTCACGCTCGCGTGAAATCGCATCCCAGCACCGGTAGAATTCGTTGTCACGGCCATAGAGTCCCTGGGCGTAGGACGGATACGCGCCACCCGGGCAGTGCGCGACCGCGCTCACGACCCAATGGGGCAGCACGATGCCGTTCATCGCGGGCGGCAGCGCGTCGACTATTTCTTCGACCGTGACGATCAGCGCATGCGCCGCCAGTGCGGCCTCGCGCTGCGCACCGAGTATGCCGTGGATGGCGACGTTACCCTGCCGGTCCGCGCGCTGCGCGTGCAGGATCGTCCCGTCGGGATTGATGGCGGGCACGGTCGCAAGGCGCTCGCCGGTATAAGGGCAGGCCACGCTGCGAATGCCCGGGTTCACCGTGGCGAGATCCGTGCCCAGGTAACCGCGCAGCAGCCCGAAGGGCAGGCGCGCCGCGCCCGCGCAGTAGGCCGCGGCCATGCCGGCGTGCGTGTGCTCGTCGATCGCGAGCGGCACGGGCCAGCCGTGTTCGACCGCATCCCGCAGGCGATGCAAGGACCCGACGCCCGGATTGCCGCCCCAGGAAAATGTCAGGCGTCTAGCGCACCCCATGCCGATCATCTGGTCGTAGATGAGGTCGGGCGTCATGCGCACGAGGTGCAGGTCGCGGCGGCCCTGGCGGATGATTTCGTGGCCGGCGGCGAACGGAATCAGGTGCGTGAATCCCTCGAGCGCGATGCAGGCGCCGTCCATGACATGGCGCCCGATCGCCTCCGCCAGCGACGTTAGCTTCATGCGCCGCGCTCGACAACTGTGCGCGACTGCTCGCGCAGGTAGTGCGCGAGGTAATAGAACGAGGCGATCGCCTTGCCGGTAGATCCTGAGCCTTTCCAGCCACCGAACGGCTGGTAGCCGGGCCACGCGCCGGTGGTCGCGCCCTGGCGCCTGTTAGCATAGGTGACGCCGGCCTCAATGTGCTCGTGGAACCAGGGCACTTCATCGGCGCCGCCATAGAAACCGGCCGTGAGTCCGAGATCCGAATCGTTCGCCAGCCGCATGGCCTCGTCGCGGTCGCGCACACGATGCAGCATCAGGATGGGCACGAACATCTCGTGCTTCCACAGCGGATGAGTGAGCGGCGCCTCGGCCAGCACCGGTTCGACGTAATGGCCGCGCGCGAGGTCGCCCGCGGCCGGCATGCGGCCGCCGGCGAGCAGACGCGCGCCACCCGCCTCGAGTTCGCGAACAAAACCGGCGTAGTTGTCGCGTGCCGTCTGGCTGATGAGTGGCCCGAGCCAGTTCTCGCGGCGGCAGGGATCGCCGATGCGGATCGCGCTGATCTGTGCGCGCAGACGGTCGACGAGTTCATCGGCCACCTGGCGCTCGACATACAGGCGCGACAGGGCTGAGCATTTTTGTCCGCCCATGCCGTAGGCTGAGCGGGCGATGCCGGCGGCAGCCTCCTCGAGGTTCGCGCGCGCGGTGACAATGCAGGGATTTTTGCCGCCCATTTCCGCGATGCACGGGCGCGGCCAGGCGCCGCTGGCCATCTGCCGCACCAGTGACCTGCCAACCGCGACCGACCCGGTGAAGGTGATGCCTGCGGTCGCGGGATGCGATGCGACGCGCGCGCCCACGTCGCGACCCGAACCCGACAGGTAGTTGAATGTGCCCGCGGGCAGGCCCGCATCGCGAATGCAATCGGCTAACAGACGAGCGGCCCAGGGCGTGTCGCTCGCCCCTTTGACAACCACGGTGTTGCCGGTGACCAGCGCCGCCGCCGTGGGCCCGGCGGCCAGCGCGAGCGGGAAGTTGAACGGCGCGATCACGACCCAGACGCCGTACGGTCGCATGACGCTGCGGTTGTGCGATGCCACGCCGGGCAGCGGA
>JANLTW010000095.1:0-36737 GCA_031363155.1 Gammaproteobacteria bacterium
TCCGCCGCCGCCACGTGGCGACCGTTCGCAACGCAGAATGTCGTCGTCCGGCTCTCTGCTGCCATCCTGATCCCGGGCGCAGGCTATAAGGCGCTGTATGGCGGTGACCTCGCGTATTCCGTACTCGGCAACCTGGTATTGCAGTATTAGCCATGCCTGACACCCGCCATTTGCTCGGCCTGTTGTTTCTGTTCGCAAGCGCTGCGAGCTACGCCAGTGAAAAGCCGCATGCGGTCCCTCGCGACTATGCCGTCGCCGGCGTGCTTGCGGCTAACGCGCCTGAAAACCAGGATGCCGGTGCGGCTCTCGACAAGAGTCGCGGCTGTCTGTCCTGCCACACGGCAACCGAGCAGGCGACGATGCATGCGAGCAAGGCGGTCGTGCTCGGCTGCAGCGACTGCCATGGCGGCAATGCCAGAGAACTCTGGCTCGGTGGTTCGCAGCAGCTCGCCATGGCCGCGCGTAACAGCGACCCCGAATTTCGGCGCGTCCGGGATGCAGCTCATGTGCTGCCGCGCTTCGCGCGTGAATGGGGCTATACGGAGACCGGACGCGCTAACAGCGCCACACCCGAGCGCAGCTACACACTGCTGAATCGCGAAGCACCCGAATTCATCCGCTTCATCAATCCCGGTGATCTGCGCGTCGCGCGCGAGACCTGCGGATCCTGCCACTTGCCGATTGTGGAAGCCGCTGAGCGCAGCCTGATGGCGACCAGCGCGATGTTCTGGCAAGGCGCCGCGTATAACAACGGATTACTGCCGTTCAAGAGCGCGATCATCGGCGAGGCATACACGCGTGAGGGCGCAGCAGCCGCGTTGCGTGGGCCACCGATCTCGGCCGAAGACGCTGAAAAACATGGCATCGTCGGCACCCTCGCGCCACTGCCGCGCTGGGAGAATCTCGCACCCGCTGACGTGTTTCGGGTATTCGAGCGCGGCGGCCGCAACATCCTCAACACCTTTCCCGAGGTCGCATTGCCGAATGTGTCAGGGCAGCTGCAACGCCTCGAGGAGCCGGGACGTCCCGACATCAAGCAGAGCACGCGCGGTCCAGGCACGGGCGCACGCATCGCGGTGCCAGTGCTCAATATTCACAAGACGCGGCTCAACGATCCGCTGATGTGGTTCCTCGGCACCAACGATCAACCGGGCGACTATCGTTCCTCCGGCTGCAGCAGCTGCCATGTGGTCTATGCTAACGATCGCGATCCGCGTCACTCAGGGCCGTACGCGGCGTCAGGACACAATGGCACGACGCAGACCACGGACCCGATGATTCCGCGCGATGAACCTGGCCATCCGCTGCAGCACACCTTCACGCGCGCCATTCCGACCAGTCAATGCATGGTGTGCCACATGCACCAGCCGAACATGTTCATGAACAGCATGCTCGGCTACACCATGTGGGACTACGAATCCGATGCGCCGCTGATGTGGCCGAAGCAACAGCAGTTTCCTTCGGCGCAGCGGATGCGCAGCGTGCTGGATCGCAACCCGGAAGGGGCCGCACCGCGAGGCAACTGGGCCGATCTCGAGTTCCTGAAAAAAGTCTGGACCGACGTCAACCCGAGAGCCCAGGACACGCAGTTCGCCGATTATCATGGCCACGGCTGGAACTTCCGCGCAGTGTACAAACGCGACCGTCGCGGCAATCTGCTCGATGCGATCGGCAATCGGGTCGCCAACGATGATCCCGAGAAATTTACCAAGGCCGTGCATCTGTCCTCGGTGCACGTCGACGTCGGCATGCAATGTGTCGATTGCCATTTTGCGCAGGACAGTCATGGCAACGGCCATATCTATGGCGAGGTTGGTGCCGCCGTGGAAATTGACTGCAAGGACTGCCACGGGACGGCGACGTCGCTGCCGACGCTGCGGACCTCAGGGCCGGCAGCGGGACCCAGCGGCCTGAACCTGGCGGCGCTGCGCAATCCCGATGGCCGCAAACGCTTTGAGTGGCTGGATGGCAGGTTGCTGCAGCGCTCGGTGGTGAATCCGCGGCTGGAATGGGTCGTGAAACTGGTGCAGCGCAGCGTCACGCCGGGCAATCCGGACTACAACCCGAAAGCTGCCCGCGCCAAGCTGATGTCGCGTGATACCGAATCGCAGCGTTGGGGTTCGCCAGCGCCAGCCGCCAAGCTCGCGCACAGCGATGACAACATGGAGTGCTACGCCTGCCACACGTCCTGGACTAACAGCTGCGGCGGTTGTCACCTGCCGATCGAGGCTAACTGGAAAACTGCGCGGCATCGCTATGAAGGCGGCGAGACCCGCAATTTCGCAACCTACAATCCGCAGGTCGCGCGCGACGAGATCTTCATGCTCGGTCGCCGCGGGCCCACCGAGGGCGGCAAGATCGCGCCGGTGCGCTCGTCGTCGGCGCTGGTGCTTTCCTCGACTAACGCCAATCGCGAAAAGATCTACGTGCAGCAGCCGCCTGTTTCATCAGCGGGCTACAGCTCGCAGGCGATGAACGCGCACTATCCACACACCGAGCGCAAGGTCGAAACCAGGATCTGCAGCGATTGCCATCTCGCCAGGACCGGCGACAACAATGCGATCCTGGCGCAGACCCTGGGGCAGGGAACCCAATTCATCAACTTCGTCGGCTACAACGCCTACCTGGGCACCGAGCGCAACATCGCCGCCGTGCAGGTCACCGAGTGGGACGAGCCGCAGGCCGTGATCGGCAGCTATCTGCAGCGCTATGCGTATCCGAAGTGGTGGCAGGCGCACCAATCACGCGGGAAAAGACTGCAGCATGCAGTCGACATCAGCGCGGGACCCGCGAGCTGCGTGCAATTGCGCGGCGAATACCTGTACGCCGCCGAAGGGTCACGCGGGTTCCGGGTGTACGACGTCGCCTCGGTAGCTAACAAAGGTGTCAGTCAGAAAATAATTTCCGCGCCGTTCTCGCCGCTTGGCCAGGGTGTGGCGATTGCATCACGCAATGCAACCTGCGTCGCGCTTGCGACCACGCAACCGGTGGCGCCGGCGAAGTGGCAACCGCGCAATCTCGAACAGCCCATCAAGGCGATCTACAGCTACGCGGTCATCAGTGATTCAGTCGAAGGACTGATACTGGTCGACATCAACACGCTGCAGGACGGCGAATTCCGCAACAACTTCCTGAAGCGCGCGGTGACCTGGAATCCCGGCGGCGTTCTCAGCGGCGCGCGTCACGTAATAGTCGCCGGAGATTTCGCCTATGTCGCAACGCCACACGGCATCGTCGTTGTCGATCTGGTGAATCCCTTGCAACCGCAGCTGATCGCCAGCGTCCCGCTGGACGATGCCCGCGCCAGCATGCAGCAGTTCCGGTACCTGTTTGTCACCGACCGAAACGGGCTTGCAGTAATCGACGTCACCGATCCGCGCAAGGCGCGCGTCGTCGACGGCGCACGCGTGCCGCTGAAGTCCGCGGGCAAGCTGTTCGTGTCGCGCACCTATGCTTACGTGGCTAACGGCGCTGAGGGTCTGGCGATTATCGATGTGGAAAGACCGGCGCAACCCAGGCTTTATCAGCGCTGGAATGCCGGCGGTGCTCTGCGCGACGCGCGCGATGTGATCGTTGCGACCACAAACGCGTCGCTGTTCGCCTACGTCGCTGACGGCAGCGGCGGCCTGAAGGTGCTGCAGCTGACAAGCCCGGAGTCGCAACCCAATTTCTATGGCTTTACGCCCGAGCCCAGGCCCGAACTCATTGCGCAGTACGCCACCAGCAGCGCGGCGCTGTCGCTGTCCCGTCCGCTCGAACGCGACCGCGCGGTAGACGAAAGCGGCGGCCAGATAGCCGTTTTCGGGCGGCGCGGCGCGCGCCCATTCACACTGCCAGAGATGCAGCGCATGTACCTCAATAACGCGGGACAACCGTGGTTCGTCGATGACATGACGGGAGCAGCCCAATGAGGTGCTGGATCATCGCGATGCTGTGTATGAGCGGATTCGGCGCCATGCCCGGCGTCGTGCACGCGCAAAGACTTGGCGTCGCAAGTTGTGCGCAAAGTTTTTGCCACGGTGCCGCGAAACCGCTCGCTGCCACACGCGTGCAGCAGAACGAGTACATCACCTGGCTCAACTTTGATCCGCACGCCCGGGCTTATGCGACGCTGCGCAACGCGAAGTCGCGCGCCATCGCACGAAGGCTCGGGCTCGGAGACGCCTACGAAGAGAAAGTCTGTCTCGACTGTCACACCGATTTGGTGCCCCGGGCTGAGCGCGGGCCAAAATTTCAGATCGACGATGGCATTGGCTGCGAGGCCTGCCATGGCTCTGCGTCAAACTGGATCGCGCCGCATCATTCCGGCGGCAACAAGTCGCATGCATCTAACGTTGAACGCGGCCTCGTGGCGCTCGAGCGGCCCGAGACGCGTGCCGAAGTCTGCATGAGCTGTCACGTTGGCAGTGGTTCGCGTTTTGCCAGTCATACCATGATGGCCGCCGGCCATCCGCGCCTGTCTTTCGAGCTCGACACCTTCACGGAGATCTGGCGCACCAGCGGCGGTCGTGAGCACCATCGACGCGACGGCAGCACCACCAGCGGCAGCCGCACCTGGCTTCGCGGGCTGGTCAAGTCCGCCACTCTGCGCCTCGATCTGATTGCTGCGCACGGCAAGGGCCAGGGCGTCATGCCGGAATTCGCCGTCTACAACTGCTACGCCTGCCACCGTCAGATGCGCGTCGAAACATGGGCTGGTCCGCAGCCTGACGGCCTCGCGCCCGGCAGCCTGCGATTCGACGACAGCGCGCTGCGTGTGCTGAGCGCGGCGTTCGACGGTGCAAAAAAACCGATCGCGCAGCAGCTGCGCGCGGCGACGCGGCAGTGGCAGAAGTCGCTGAACAATCCGCAACAGCTTACAATCGCGCAGCAGAATGTGCGGCGCCTGTTAGGTGTGAGCAGCGGCGAAATTTCTGCAATGAATTTCGCAGCAGCACAGTCGAAGGCGATGCTCGATTCGCTGGTTCAATCGGCGCAGCGTGGCGATTTTCCGGACTACGCGTCGGCGGAGCAGGCGGCAATGGCGATGGTGGTGCTCATGGCTGACTCTGGCAGCGACACCAGGCACCGGCCTGATGTCGATCGGCTGTTCCGCGCGCTCGCGGATGACAGTCGCTTTGATCCGAAGGTGTTTCGCAACGTTGGCCCCGCCACCCGCTAGCCAGGTTGCCATCTCATGCCGAGCGCGCGTCGATCCCGAAATCCGCCTGGACGCGTTCGTACCAGGCATTGTTGTCGAGCGCACCCCAGGCGACCCACTCGGCATCGGTCATGGATTTACGCCAGCTGAGGAATGGTTGCGAATCCGGCCCCACGGGATGGCGGAGTTGCCACGTGGCGCTGGCGACGATCTCAAGAATTTTTTCGGCGACCACGTTCGGCGGCACCGGATTCTTGAGCACGCCGCGAAACATGGCGGCGACTCGAAGCTGCTGCGGATAGGGCGACGGGCCCTGGGCGATGCCGATGTGCGTGGCCATCGCCGTGTCGATAATGCCGGGCTCGACGATCGCAACCCGTACATTGAACGGCTTGGCCTCCTGCGCCAGGCATTCGCTCAGTGCCTCGACAGCGAACTTGGACGCCGCGTAGGCAGACATCGGTGCCATCGCGATGTGACCCGCCACGGACGCCACATTGATGATGCAACCGCTGCGCCGCTGCCGCATCGCCGGCATCACAGCCTGAATGCAGCGAATGATGCCAAAGTAGTTGGTCTCCATGACGGCACGGTGCTCGGCGAGCGCGAGCTCCTCGATGGAACCCATCCGATCAATGCCGGCGTTATTGACCAGCACATCGATGGCGCCCAGCTCCCCGGTGATCCGAGCCATCGCGTCGCGCACCGATACATCGGTATCGACATCCATCGTGTAGACGCTGATCGGCAGTTTTTCCTGGCTGGCGATTTTTGCAAGCTCGGGAGCGCGGTCCGGGTTGCGCATCGCCGCCGCGACCTTGTGGCCTGCACGCGCAAACGCGAGCGCGGTCGCGAAGCCTATGCCCTTGCTGCTGCCGGTGACGAGTATCGTTGCCATTGTTCTTCTCCTGGGTGCGGTAGCGGTGCGAATCGCGGCAAATCATCGTGCCAGCAATTGGCGCGCTGCAATCCGCCAGCCTAACAAACCAGCCGCGCCGCCGAGCGCCCCGTACAGGTGCGCTGCCAGCACCACCGGCAAGCCACCCGCGAAGCCCAGATCGCCGGACGCATACTGCTCGAAAATCAGTTTACTGGTCAGCAGAGCCAACAATACGCCGCCACGCCAGTCGCGCAAGCTCGCCAGCGCCAGGCCACCGGCCGCGATGACGCCATGCAGTACCCCGGACGCACCGACGTACCACGGAATATTCGGCGAAAAAAACCACAGTCCGGCATCGACGGCGACCAGGCTCGCCGCAACCACCACCAGCCCGGCGCGGGCGCCGAGTGCGCCCGCAAACAGCAGCACCAGGATTGCGGCTGCCGCCGCATTGAGCAGCGTGTGTCGCGGTCCGAGATGCAGCAGATGCGCGGTGATCAGGCGCCACCATTCGCCCGCGGCAACTCCGGCGCGATCATAGCGGCCGGCCGTTTGCACCGCCTCGGGCAGCAGCAGCGGCAGCAACAGCCCGGCAAAAACTAACAACGCAACGACGAGCAGGCGGCGATTCATGGTGCCGGCCCGTCGTCGCGTCGTGGACTATTTCAACGGCTTGCGAAAGCGCAGCGTGTAGCGATCGCTGAAACCCTTGATGGACTCGCGCTGGCTGTCGTACTGCAACGTGTCGTCCGGGCGATAGTGCAGAGTCGCATAGTCTTCGAACACGAAGCCGGCGGCCTGCACTTCCTTGATGACCGTTACCGGATCAGAACGGCGCCAGGTTTCCGGGCTGTAAGGCTCCATGTGACGCTTGGTGTGATCGTTGACGCCGTAAACACCGCCCGGCTTCAATGCCAGGAATACCTGCTTGTTGAGCAGCGCGCGCGTGGCCGGCGTCATGTTGTGGTAGTTGCGGAAGGTCAGCACCAGGTCGGCATCGCGAAGCGGAATTTCCATGACATCGGCCTGGAAGATTCCAGGCTGGCCGGACGGCGCGAGTGTCATCTTGGAATCTACCGCGACGACCTTGTCCAGCTTCCATTCCGCCAATTTAGTGGCAGTCCGGGTCTGGCCGACGGTGATGTACAGCTTGCCCTTGTCCGCCAGCACCTGGCCGAGGATCTTGGTGTACCAGCCGGCGCCGGGGAATAGTTCGATCACAGTCATGTTAGGTTTCAAGCCGAAAAACCCCAGCGTCTGGATCGGCTTGCGTTCGTTGACGTCGCGGGCGCGTTCTTCGGGAGTGCGGATGTCGCTGGCCAGCGCTTTCTCGATCGCCAGCGTCGTTTCATCTTTGGGGGCCGCCGGCGGTGCCTGCGCCGCGACGGGCAGGGCCAGCGAGAACGCGACCAGGGTCGCGTTCATCAGGGTTGTAATCGGGCGAAATGTCATGTTCAAACTCCTTGTCAGGTCGGGGTCTTGCGTTCAAAAAAATCAGTCTTTCCGGGCAGGTTCCGTGGGCGCCGGTGGCGCCAGGCCAGTACTGCGGGTAACGCGTAGCAGTTCATTGTCCCATTGGCCCGTCAGGAATGCATCCACGTCGCTGGCGAACTGCTCGGGCTGTTGCAGGTAAAAATAGTGGCCGGCCCTGTCGTATTTCTTCAGCAGAGTCGGCGCGTTAAACAGCCAGTGCTGGAATACATCGCCTTCGAGGTGCGCGACCGTGATATTGCCGTTGCCCCACATGATCAACGTCGGCACCTTGATTTCGCCTAACACCGTCTGCGGATCACCGGTCTGGAACTGCTGCATCATCGCTGCGCCCTCGATGCGCAGGGTGTCGCGACGGTTCATATCGTAGATCCGCTGTACCAAGTCGTCCGGCGGCGTGCCGCCGCCGAATTGCTGCTTGAGGTTTTCGCGCCAATAGCGCTGCGACTTGAAATAACTGCGTACCCATTGCTGCAGTCGGGTGCCGCGCGGGCGATTCGGGTCGGTCGCGGCGGTGCGTGGCATGCCGGCACTGTTGACCAGGATCAGGCGCTTGACCTGGTCCGGATGCGCGGCCGCATAACGAAAGCTCGCAGTACCGCCCGATGATGTACCTAACAAAAAGAATTCGCGGACGCCGAGCTTGTCGCTCAGCGCCGCCAGGATGCGTTGGTTGTGTTGCAGGGAGTAGTCGTTCTTCGGATCCGCGCCGGTCAGTCCATTGGTCATCGAATCAAAGCGGATCACGCGATAGCGGCTCTTGAGCCGCGAGGCGAGGTCGTTCCAGCTGTGCAGGCTCATCATGGAGGCATGCAGCAGCACCAGCACCGGTCCCTGGCCTTCGTCGACATAGTGAACACGCACGCCGTCGATATCGACGAACTTGGAATTTGGAAGTGTATAGCGCGCTTCCAGTTCCGGCAGGCGCAACGTCATGGCGCCGCTGGTCAGCGTCAGCACGACAGCTAACACGACGACCCCCACAACCCCGGCAATCCATGCCACTGCTTTCATGCGGCCCCCTTGCCAAGTGGCAGTGTCGCACCCAGCCAGTGACCGAGAGTCAGTGCCGGAGTCAACATCATGCCCGGGGTAAAGGCATTGCCGAGCGTGACACCGCTGCCCAGCACTTCGCCGGCGGCGTACAAATTCGCAATCGGCATGCGATCCGCGCCCAGCACCCGCAGCTGCCGGTCGACCACCAGGCCGGTTGACGAAGTTGCGGAATGCCCCAGGTGGATCACGCCATAGAATGGCGCTTTTTCGATACGCCGCGGCATATATTCACGGCCGAATTCGCGATCCTGCCAGGCATCGACGCCGGCGTTGTAGTCGCGCACCGTGGCCGCGAGTCCGGCTGCATCCACTCTGAGCTTCGTCGCCAGTTCGTCGAGACTGTCCGCTTGCGCGAACATCGGGTGGCTGTTGAAATGCTCACGCAACTGCGCGCGGCTAAAACCCGGCACGCCCACCGGCGACTCGTCGAATATCACCTGGTCGAAGACAATGGCGTAGCGCAGGTCCGGCAACTTGAGCAGCGCCTGTTCGCGCCGCCACGTGCCGGGGTCATCCTCGCGAAAGAACCGCCGGCCTTTGGCGTCGACCCAGATTTCCCAGGGCAGACGATCCTGCGGTACCGTGATGAATCGTTTATAAACCTTGGCCGGAAATGCCGGCGCCGTGAGAATCGAGCCCGTGCCGGCGCGATGCAGTTCGCGGCCGCGCAATTGCGCGCCGATCGCGGTCGCGAGATCGAGCCCTTCGCCAAGATTGGTCGGGTAGGCGCCCGCCGCATAGGCCGGATATCCGCAATGCCGGAGAAACGCTTCCGGGTTCATCGCATAGCCGCCCGTGGTCAGCAAGGTATGCCGGCCGTGAAATTCACGCTCGCCGGCAGGCGTCCTGGCACGCACCCCGGTAACTGCGCCGCTTTGATTCTGCAATAAGCTAACAACTCTGGAGTTGATCTGCGTTTGCACACGGCCGCTTGCCAGTTCGGGCGCCAGCTCGCGTTCCACCACAGCCAGGATATCGCGGCCTTCGTTCCTGGCCCAGATATAGCGCGCGACGGAGTAGGCCGGCCGGCCGGGTGAGTCGCCGGTCACAGGATGTTCGGGCAGTGGCTTGAGGCCGTTATCTAACAACCAGTTGATCGTGACAGGCGCGTGGTCCACTGTCAGCCGCACTATTTCCGGATTGGCGAGCCCGCGCGTGATGCGCATGATGTCGTCGTAGTGCCGGTCCGGGCTGTCAACGATTCCCTTCGCGACCTGGGTTCGCGATCCTGCGGCGGCGATCTGGCCGTTCGCAAGGTGCAGGTTGCCGCCGATCTTGTCGGCGCTGTCGATGAGCAGCACGTGCGCACCCCGGCGCGAGGCAAAGATCGCGGCCGGCAGACCCGCCGTGCCGGCGCCCACGATAATCAGGTCCCAGCGGCGGGCACTCATGGGTGCCGCCAGGGCCTGCTGGGCCACCGCCAGTCCGGCCGAAGAAGCCAGCGCACTGGCAACAAAATCGCGTCTCTGCATGGCAATGCCGCACCCCCGCAATGCGCTGATCCTAGCAAGGGTAGCAGGGCCAACGGCTGTCCAAAGACTTCCAATCCATTGCGTGGTGTCGGGAGCCTGCTGACGTCCGCGGTAAACTCAGGCGGTGAGCGATCTGCTGCATTCCCTGCGCCTGGAGCGAACGCCCGATGAACGCGGGCGGGCGCGCTTCGTGACCGAGCTGCGGCGGCTTGTTTCCCACGAACTCGCGGCCGGACTGCGCCAGAGTTTTGAGCGCGATGTGCCCGAGCGCGAGCGGCGGAACGCGCGCAATGGCGAGGATGTGCATCGACTGGCGCGTTCCCTGGAGGCATTCCGGTTCTATTCGGCGCTGCGCGTGGCCGCGCAGGACATGGTGTATCAGAGCGTGTGCGCGCCAATCGAGCGCCAGCGCGATGCGCTGGTCGAACGCGCCGCAGACCTGGCGCGCGAGCGGCCGCTCGGCAGCCTGACGCTGGATCCCACGCTCGCAATTCCCCGGTCCGTGAGCGCGATTGACATCCATCTGATGCCGGGCAGTTATACCCGCAATGACGGCCCCGACGACCTGACCGCCGGCGCGGTGTACGACAACCGGCTGCAGGTAACGTCAATGGGACTGATGGGCCGCAATCTCGACGACATCGGGCAGTCGATTGCCAGTTATGTGCGCGCACAGCACCCGGATTTTCAGCCGCGAAAAATTCTGGATCTTGGCTGCACCATCGGACACAACACCGGCGGGTGGAAAGATGTGTTTCTGCAGGCCGAGGTGCGCGGCATCGATGTGGCGGCGCCCTGCCTGCGCTATGCGCTGGCGCGCGCCCGCGCGCAGAACCGCGCCATTCACTTTCACCAGATGAATGCGACCGCGCTCAGATTCGCCGACGCCAGTTTCGATGTGGTCTTCTCGTCGATGTTCCTGCACGAACTGCCGCGCCGTGACATTGCCAGAGTGTTCCGCGAGGCGCACCGCGTGCTGCGGCCCGGAGGTCTGATGCTGCACATGGAGCTGCCGCCTAACAGATCGCTCGAACCGTTCGACCAGTTCTATCTTGACTGGGATTCGTACTACAACAACGAGCCGTTCTACAAACCCTATCGGGATCAGGATCCGCGCGCGCTGTGCCGGGCGGCGGGCTTCGATGAGGTACGATTCTTCGAGCGCGCGGTTCCGTCGGTATCGGACACCGTGGCCTGGAAATCCCGCGACCAGATCCCGATTGACGCGGCGGTCGGGAAGCTGGCAAAGGGCGTGCGCTGGTATTTTTTTGGTACCTGGAAATGAATGGGCACCCGCGGCAGCTTGTTAGCCAGGGTGCTCGCCCGGTCTCAGGATCGATCGCCCGCCAAAGGCGGGTTCCCGTCCACAGCCGGGTGCGTGGCGCCGAGACCCTTTTCCCAGGCACCATGATGGCGGCGGTCGCCGCGCAAGAACCTCAGCTAACAAACCGCCGTGACTGTCCGCTGCTTCCGCACCCCGGAAATAGAGTGGGATTGTATCGGCCGCGGTCCTGATGCAGATCTGCGTCAGGACCACATCCGACACACGCGCCGCAACAAACTGTCCAACAGCCGAGCTGCTATGAGGGAATGACTTGACCATTCGCGGCGCTCGCTCAAGAATTCACGCTGGTCGAGAGATTGGGGGGATACGCAGATGTTTCAAATTAGCAACAAGAATAGTTCTTTGGTACGGTCGTCCGCATTGTCATTGCTGGGCACCATCGCGGCAACGTTGGTAGCCGCACAAAATAACCAGCAAGATGCGGTCCTTGAGGAAATTGTCGTTACCGCGCAGAAGCGCACCGAAAATCTGCAGGACACGCCGATCGCGGTGTCGGCCATCACCGGCGCAATGATCAGCAAGCTGGCCATCGACAGCGCCAGTGCGATCGCGACCCGCAATCCGTCGCTCGTTTACAGCGAAGCCGGCGGCGAATCGCAACTTTACATCCGCGGCATTGGCAGCAACATTTTCAGTGTCGGTGTCGACCAGAGCATCGCGACCCATATCGATGGCATATACACAGGCCGCGCCAACATGGGGCTCACGCAGTTCCTCGACGTTGAGCGCGTGGAAATCCTGCGCGGCCCGCAGGGCACGCTCTATGGCCGCAACGCGACCGGCGGCGCCATCAATATCATCTCCGCCCAGCCGACCGATACGCTGCAGGGCTATGCTGCGCTCGGTACCGGCAGCTTCAGCCGCCGCGAATTCAAGGGGGCGCTGTCCGGTCCGTTAGGCGGAAGTGGTTTTTCGGGACGCATCGCGGTGCGCAGCCTCGATGATAATGGTTATACGACGGATATCGATCCGCGCGGCACTAACAAAATAGACGACAACGATCTCAAAGCCGGCCGCGCGATCCTGCGTTACAGCGACGATGCGTTGACAGCGAGCCTGGCCGCGGACTACAGCAAATTCAGAAACGGCAATACGAGCATCTACCCGCTCGACAGCGTCGGCCTGGCGCAAAGCTTGGGCGCAGTTGCCACCGGCGACCCGCATGTCACCCGTAATAACACGCCAAGCTTCCACAACTGGCGGACCGGCGGTGTCACGCTGACCGCGGACTGGAAAATCAACGACAGCCTCACCCTGAGTTCGGTGTCGGGGTATCGCGAATGGGACAGCGATTTCATGTTCAACACCGACGGCACCGAAATCGAGATTACGCGCTCCACCTTCGTCTATGACAGCGTGCAGTATTCGTCCGAGCTGCGGCTCGCCGGCGACCATGAATGGGGCAACTGGCTGGTGGGCGCCTACTGGTTCAAGGAAGACAAGTTCGGCGCGCTCGGCCTGGTGCGCGTGGGCTTCACGCCACCGACGGTGTTGGCGCCGCGTTCGTTCGACTTTTTCGCAGTTGGCAGCGGTCGCGCGACAGCGGTGTTCGGCCAGGTCAATTACAAATTCAATGATCAATTGAGCCTGACCGCGGGAATTCGCTACAGCGATGAAACCAAGTCCGACCTGCTGCGCAGCACGACGCTGATACCGGACACGGAGCTGCGCGGCTTGTTCGCGTCCACTTCGCCGCCGGCCGCGACGGCGGCAGGCACGCGCAATGTCTCGCGCAGCTGGACTGCGGTCACGCCGCGCCTCGGTCTCGAATGGCGGCCAGCCGAAAACCGCCTCTACTATCTGAGTTACAGCAAAGGCTTCAAGTCCGGCGGCTTCAACGACCTGTCGGTCATCAACCCGCCGTTCGACCCGGAGTTCGTCAAGAGCTATGAGATCGGCGCCAAAACCGAGTTGTTTGATCGTCGGCTGCGATTCAACGCGACCGTATTCAAGTACGACTACACCGATCTGCAGGTGTCGGTATTCGCCAATTTGGGCAACATAACAACCACGTTCACCACTAACGCCGCCGCAGCGACCATCAACGGCGTTGAGCTGGAAATGCAGGCCAAGCCAACGCGTAATCTGGAGATTACGGCAAATGTCAGCTGGCTGGACGCCAGCTATGACAGCTTCACAACGCCTTTCGGCACCTGTAATGCAACTAACGCGGCGCTCGACTCGCGCTGCGTCGGACGCGCCGGCCTGCCGCGCCTGATCGACGCGAGCGGCAACCGACTCAACAATGCGCCGCAGGCGGCGGGCTCGTTGTCTTTGCAGTACGATGTCGATGTTTCGTCCGGCGGCACAGTATCGTTGTTAGGTCAGGTGTCGCATCGTGATCGCGTGTACTTCCTGCCGGCTAACAGCCCCGGCATGTCGGAAAGCGGATACTCCCTGTTCGATGCGCGTGTGAGCTATGCCAGCGCAGCAGGTGCCTGGGAGATCGGCGCCTACGGCAAGAATCTTGGCGACACCGATTACTTCCAGAATCGCGTGCAATTCACCTCGACCAGCGACGGTCGCAACGATCCATTCAATACCGGCAGCGTGCTGGGCTATGTAGCGCCCGGACGGCAGTGGGGCGTGGACTTCACCTATCGGTTCGGGGAGTCGAAGTAGGACAATCGCGTCGGTGGCCACCCACTCCAGATCAATGTCTTGCCATGCTGCGCTTGTCATAACTCGATCGCCATTTCGCGACACAGTGACATCACTCACGATATAGGAGTCATGCCTGCCGGTACGCTTGAGTCTTCGCGTTTGGTACCGACGGAGAGACTCGCAGCGATGAAACAACTCACGGCATGCGTGATATTTTTCCTGGCCTCATCGATTGGCGCGCCGCTCGAGGCAGCGGCGCCGGAAAAATTTGAAAAAGAGTGCGTCAAGTCACTCTCGAAGTCGGAGCGCAAGCGTCTGGGCGGCGAGCATGAGGCTTATTGCCGCTGTGTCACCGAGGCCGGCCAGAGACTGGGCTTTACCCGCAAAGAGTTCGCGATTGAGCGTGAACGGATGAGTCGTGACCCCGAGGCTGCTGCGAGCGGCCGCATGCGGCAAATCAGCAACAGGTGTCGCGACGGCATGAACCAAACCGCACGCCAACGATCCGGATTCTGACGACAGCGCGGCAGAGCCAACGCAAAGCGCTGTCCACCAGCGTCGCCGCCATTGCTTTGGGACGTTTTGTCATTTCGCTGCGCGGATAGATGCGTGCTGCGCAGACTTGATCGGGCGAATGCGGTGCCGCAGCTGACTACGCAATTTGCGCACGATCAGGTCGACAACGCCATGCGCATCGAGCGCCTGGGCGTCGGGCGGGAATTTCGATCCGGCGCATCGGTCGCGGCCTGAAGCCGCGCGCTCGCGGATCTCACGGCATCCGCAGCCGTTCGCTCCTCCTGCATGCATCATCAGAAGCTGTTAGCCGATCAGGGCAACGCGGCCGATATCACTACCGACCGAATCGAATCGATTCAGCTGCGCGGCTAACCCGCAAACAGCGGGACCGGCGGACCGGGAAATGGCGATGTTGGCGGCGCATCTGCGGCCGCGCCCATCAGCTCCCGCACCGCGCGGATGCCCTGATCGACCGCCGAATGCGCATAGGCGTAGGCGCCGGAATCGCTGTTAGCAATGGCGATACGCCCGAAGCGCTGGCGCGCGGTTTCGATGGGCAATGGGCCCTCGGGCCAGTACTGGTCCCAGGGACGCATGTATTCGTAAGCGTAGCCATGCGACCAGCGATTAACGCAGATCGCCTCGATGTCCCGCGCCGGGTCGAAGCCACCACGCACCAGCGCGCGCCCTAACAAATCGCGAATGGTATATTCCAGGTAGTCGAAATCGAGCCGGCTGATCATCCGGCGCCCCGCTGCGGCCTGATCGCGCGGCGATTCGCCCGGAAACAGCGGGATGGTGGACATGTGCAGCAGGATGGGGTCGGTCTCCTTGTCGGCAAAGCGATAGGATCCCATCGACACCGGAAAGTCTAGCCCGGCGCTGTGCCAGAAATGTCCTGGCGCCCGGATGCTCTCTACACCCAGCCTCTTGAATGCTGTCCAGTTACGCAACAGTACATTGGCATAGATCAATGGCACTTTCGCCTGATCGTTCAATGCCTCGACTTGCGCGGCCGGCAAACCCTCGCAAAGATAGGGGATGACCCGATGCCAGCAAGCTAACACCACGTGTTTCGCACGCACCGACTCGACGCTGCCGCGTCCTGCGTAGGTGATCTCGACTTCCTGCGCGCGATCCACTGCGCCAAGGTGCCGCACACGCACCACAGTCGATTCGAGACGGATGCGAGTCGAGGCGGACGGGTCATCCAGACGCGCATAGTCAACCGGTGTGGTCACCAGTGCTTCCATCGACCCTGCTGGGAGCGCCGCAAAATTCAGATGCCGCAGCAGCGCACGCGCCAGACCGTGATTGCCGTCGGGGAAGTGGTAGATGTAGGGATCCGGATCGGTATAAGCGAGGCGGCCGCTCGGGCTCATCGCCGGATCCGCCAGCGCGCCAAGATTCATCGCGCTGAAACCGGGGTTGCCGTTCGCACAGGCATCGAGTGCCGACGTAGCATCGATACCGACACCGAAGTAGCTCGACGTCGACGTGGCGAAGACCGTCACCAATTGCGGATCGACCCGCGCGACCTCTAACAGAAATTGCTGATAGGTCATCGACGCAAGCCGCTGCCGCTTTTCAGTCTGGCTCAGCCCTGAAAAATAGTCGGGCGGATCGTCCATCAACCGGATCAGGTCCTGCTGCGCACGGCGCGACAGCGGCGCGCGCCGCACCCAGTCCGCGGCACGTTGCGAAGTCGGTAGCAGGCGGTCCCTGCCGAACGCTTCACGCGGAAAAAAATAGGCGGGACGCAGGCCGTGGCGCTGTGTCCAGTCCCGGTCGTAATAGCTGCTGGCAAATTTTGTCAGGTCAAGATCGAGCGTCCGCAGCATTGCATTCACCGCAGGCGAGAAGTAGCTGGGCGATTGCAGCGATTGCGATCCGCCATAGCCGATCAGTACGCGGCCCGACTGCGAGACAAACTCGTTGCGCTTGGCGTGACCGCCGAAATCGTCGTGATTCTCGACGATCAGAATGCGGCAAGCGGCACCTGCTCGTTCGCGATAAGCCATCGCCGCTGCGAGGCCCGAAATGCCGCCACCGACGACCACCAGGTCATAGGTCTCGCCGCTCGCGCGCACGTCCGTGACGTCGCGCCAGAAAGCGCCATCGCGCAACTTGTGCGCGACGACATTGCTGCCCGGATGATGACCCCGCTCACCGAGACGACGCGGTGGCGTAACTTCCGCCGCGTCCTGTGCCAGCGCGGACGGTGAGGCGGCGGGCAGGCTGGATGCGGCAACCGCCATCGCAGCGCCGTCCAGAAAATCGCGACGGGAAATGGGATGACCCATGCCAATATCTTGGTAGCGCTTGCCGTATTCCATGGATATAGAATACTGCTAGTCTCGCGCAACTTAAACGGAGCCTGCCCGAATGAACCCGATTCTCAAGTTCCTTCTCGCGTTGACCATCGCTTTGCCGCTCACCGCCCCGGCGCAAACTCCGCCTTCGGCATCGCAGAAGGCCGTGCTGGTCACGGGCGCCAGCACCGGTATCGGCCGCAAGATCACCGAGCGGCTCGCGGCGGACGGTTATTTCGTCTATGCCGGTGCGCGCAAGGAAGCAGACCTCAAAGCCCTGGCGCAAATCAACAACGTACAGGCGCTGCGTCTCGATGTGACCAGCACCACCGACATTGCCGCTGCAGTCGAAACCATCCAGAAGGGCGGGCGCGGCTTGTATGGTCTGGTCAACAACGCGGGCATTGCGACCCGCGGCACTCTTGCTGACATGCCGCCCGAGGAGTTCGATCTCACCATGCAGGTCAACCTGTACGGACCGTATCGCGTGAGCCGCGCGTTCGCGCCGATGATCATCGCCGCCAAAGGCCGGATTGCCACCATTGGCTCGATCTCGGGTATCGGCGCCACGCGCGACCTGATGGCGTATCAGATGAGCAAACACGCGGTCGAGGCCTTCACCGATTCGCTGGCGCTGCAGCTAACAGAGCTGGGCGTGACCGTCAGCATCGTCGAGCCCGGCAATTACAACTCGGAAATTTTTCGCAGTGCGCTGCGCCGACTGAACGATACCAAGGCCAGCGGCGATCGCTCCCAATACAAAGAGCCCGACGAAGTCGCCGAGGCGGTCGAAAAAGCGTTGTTTGATCCCAACCCGAAACGACGCTACCTGGTTGTGCCCAACCAGGGCGAAGCCGAGTGGACCATCCGCCACCAGATTCGCCAGCTCGTGCAGCTCAACGAAGGCCAGCCTTACAGCTACGACCGCGATGGGCTGATCAGGATGCTCGACGAGGCGCTGGCGACAGCGAGGCCGAAGACAAAGTAGCTGCGTTGTAGATCCATTGCAGCGTTATCGCTGTGACAGTCGATTCAACACGATTTTGCCATCGGTGATGACAACCATCGGCTCGAACAACGTCGTCGGATCCATGCGCGGGTCGCGATCCACGACCTGCAGATCCGCTTCAAGGCCGACAGCAATACTGCCGGTGCGTGCCTCGATGCCCAGCACGCGCGCGGAGTTGTAGGTTGCGGACGTGATCGCCTCTATCGGCGTGTAGCCGCAGGCGATCAGTTCCGCCACTTCGTGGCCCGGCCGTACGCGCGACGATTCATCACCGTCGCCATAAGTGCCATCGGTACCCACAGCGACCGTGATGCCCAGCGCGCGCGCTGTGCGCACCGCGTCGCGCAACGGCTTCATCATGTGCGTCGTGCGCAACTGCAACGCGATGTCGTCGGCACTGTCACCGTGCGGATCGCCCAGAGGACTCATGATGGCCAGCGTTGGCACGAAGAAAGTGCCTTGCTTGCGCATCAGCGCCAGGGTCTGATCGTCGAGATACGTGCCGTGTTCGATGCTGCGCACGCCAGCCCTGACCGCCGCGTTGGCCCCGTGCCGATCATGCGCATGCGCCGCGACTAACAAACCGGCCTTGCCGGCTTCCAGCACCGCAGCTCGTATTTCCTCGTACGACAATTCCTGCCGGCGCGGATCGGTGCGTGCCAGTCCCGCTCGCTCGCTTGCACCCACTTTGATGACGTCGGCGCCGCGCGCCGCGACTACCCGGACCACGGCCGCAACATTGTCGGCGCCCTGCAGCGGCGCTTCCAGGTACTGCCCGAATTGCGGGAAACTCAATATGAAGGGCTCGCCAAGCCGCGGGCGCACATGTCCTCCCGACACCAGCATCTGCGGACCCTGCACGTATCCCGCGCGCACCAGATCGCGTGTCGCCATCGCTTTGAGATAGGTATCGCCGAGCACGCGGGTCGTGGTCACGCCGGCGAGCAGCGCACGCCTGGCCGAGGCGGGATCCTCGATATGCGTATGCGCATCGATAAAGCCAGGCAGCAAAAATGCGCCCTGCAGATCGATCGCGCCGGCGCGATCGCTGGCGGCGGTAATTTCCGCTATTTTTCCGGCTGAAATGCGCAGATTGACAGCGCGGACTTTGGAATCTGGCAACCCGTCGATGAGCTGCGCGTTGCTGATCCATTGATCCGCGGAATTTGCAGCGGGTGCGATTAACACCAGCGACGCTGCCAGACAAGTCAGTACTCGAAGCTTCATCATTAATCCCCTGAACGCCGGCTCAGTTGGTACTGACAAATGTTAACCGACGCTGCGACGTTGAGTGATTCAATCGCGCCGGTTCCTGCAATCGTGAATGGCTGTGCCTGCAGCGCTGCGAGCGCCTCGCGTGGCAAGCCGCGCGCTTCATTGCCAAAAATGTAGCAGTCGAAGTTGCCGAACGCAGCGGTTGCGATCGACTGACCCTGCAGATCGAGACTGGCGAGACGGGCGAAGCGCGCCGGCAGTGAATCTAACGGCACATCGATTTCCACGGGCACATGGAAGATGGCACCCATGCTGGCGCGCACCACCTTGCCGTTATGCAGGTCCACGCTGTCGGGGCTGAGCAGGCAGCGGAACCCGCCGAACCAGGCGAGCGTGCGCAGGATGGTGCCGAGATTGCCGGGATCCTGGATCTCGTGCAGATAGATGGCGCGTTCGCCCTGCCGTGCCGCAGCTGCTGTCAGCAACGGCACGACGGCCGCAATGCCCTGGGGTGAGCGCGTTTCACTGAGCATGGTCATGTGGCGTGAGTTCACCACGTGCGTCTTGAGCTGGCTGGTGCAGTGCGCATATTCGCGCGTAAAGTATATTTCGCTGGCACGCAGGCGGGCGTCATGCTCTGCCGCCTTCTGCAACTCCTGCACTAGGTGCTCGCCTTCCAGCAGGAAGCAGCCGAACTGTTCGCGGAACTTCTTCTGGTGGAGTTTCTTGATGTCTTCGAGTTTCATGACAGGCTCCGCGCCACCGCTTCAGCGACTTTGATGCCATCGACGCCTGCTGACAGGATACCGCCCGCGTAGCCGGCGCCTTCGCCACCAGGGTAGAGCCCGCGGACATTGAGGCTCTGCAGCGACCCGGCATCGCGGGTTATGCGTACCGGAGAGGAGGTCCGGCTCTCGACACCTGTCAGCACGGCGTCTTCACGATCGAAGCCGCGGATCTGCCGGCCGAACGCGGGCAGGGCCTCACGCATGGCGTCGATGGCGTAGGCGGGCAGGGCTTGCGACAGATCGCTCAGGCGAACGCCCGGCTGGTACGAGGGAATGATGTCGCCGAGCTGCGTGGAGCTGACGCCGCGCAGGAAGTCGCCGAGCAGCTGCGCGGGCGCGCAGTAGTCGCTGCCACCCAGCAGATAGGCGGTCGACTCCAGTGCTTCCTGCAGCGCCACGCCGGCGAGCGGCCCGCCGGGAAAATCCGCCTTGGGATTGATCGCCACGACGATTCCCGCGCTAGCATTGCGCTCGTTGCGCGAGTACTGGCTCATGCCATTGGTGACCACGCGCTGCGGCTCGGAGGTGGCGGCCACCACCGTGCCGCCGGGACACATGCAGAAGCTGTAGACCGAGCGCCCGTTGCTGGCGTGGTGCACGAGCTTGTAGTCGGCCGAACCCAGTTCGGGATGTCCGGCAAAGCGCCCCAGGCGTACGGCGTCGATCATGGATTGCGGATGTTCGATGCGAAAGCCAATGGCGAAGGGCTTGGCCTCCAGGAACACACGCCGCTGCTCCAGCATGCGCAGCGTGTCGCGGGAACTGTGACCCAGCGCGAGCACCACGTGGCGACTGTGCAGTGTTTCGCCGCTCGCGAGCACCAGGCCTTCGATCTGGCCGTTGTCAATGAGCAGATCGGTGACCTTGCTCTCGAAACGCACTTCACCGCCGAGCGCGATGATCTGCGCGCGCATCGCGGCCACCACGCCTGTGAGGCGAAAGGTGCCGATGTGCGGCTTGCTAACAAAGAGAATTTCGGCCGGCGCGCCGGCGCGCACGAATTCATGCGTCACCTTGCGGCCGTAGAATTTGGGGTCCTTGATCTGGCTGTAGAGCTTGCCGTCGGAGAACAGGCCGGCGCCGCCCTCGCCAAACTGTACGTTAGACTCCGGCGTCAGTATCTTCTTCTGCCACAGCGCCCAGGTGTCGCGCGTGCGGCGCCGCACGTCGCGGCCGCGCTCCAGCACGATGGGTTTGAAGCCCATCTGCGCGAGCAGCAGCGCCGCGAACAGTCCACAGGGGCCAAAGCCCACGACCAGCGGACGTTCCTTGAGCCGCGACGGCGCCTGCGCGACCGAGGTGTACGCGGTGTCCGGCGCGACTCCCACCTGCCGATCGCGCGCGAAACGCCGCAACACCGCCGCTGCGTCGCGCACCGTGACGTCGACAATGCAGATGAACAGAATGCCGCTGTTTTTCTTGCGCGCATCATAGCTGCGCTTGAACAGCGTGAAATCAAGCAGCTCTGCCTCCGGGATGGCAAGGCGCTTCAGAATGGCCGCGCGCAGCGCTTCGGGCGCGTAGCCGAGCGGCAATGGCAACTCAGTAATGCGGATCACCGCCGACTTCCTGGCCGGTCAATCCGGCAGAGGGGTAGAATCCGGCAATTCTAGCGCGTGGTGCCCTCAAAGAAATGGCTCGAACAAAAAGTAGCGCCAGCTGGATGTCCCGACATCTCAGCGACCCGTTCGTCAAGCAAGCGCAGAAGGATGGCTATCGTTCGCGCTCGGCCTTCAAGCTGATCGAACTGAATGAAAAGGACCGGCTGATCCGTCCCGGCATGCGCGTCATGGATCTGGGCTCCGCGCCTGGCGGCTGGTCGCAGGTGGCCGGCAGGCTGGTCGGTTCGAAGGGGCGCGTGCTGGCCACCGACATCCTGCCCATGGACGGCCTGACGAATGTCGATTTCATCCAGGGCGATTTCACTGACGAGGCCGTCGTGCAGCAGCTGCTCGACTGGCTGGGCGGCGGCAAATTCGCTCTCATCATTTCCGATATCGCGCCTAACATCACCGGCATCGAGGTCGCCGATCAGGCCTCCTCGATGTATTTTCTGGAGCTCGCGCTCGACACCGTGCGCAAGACCCTGAAGCCCGGCGGCAACTTTGTGGCGAAGATGTTCCAGGGCTCGGGGTCCGATGCCTACCTGAAAGAGCTGCGGCAGCACTTCGAGAAAGTGCTGATTCGCAAACCGGCGGCCTCGCGCAAGGAGTCGCGCGAGGTCTATCTGGTGGCGAAGGGGTTCAAGGGGTAGCCTGGGGCGGAGCAGCAAACCAGGCGTTAGGATTGAGACCACTGGCTAACAAGCCAAGTGCTGCATGCCGTTCCGAGCTGTAGACTTCGACGCGATTTCGACCGAGAGACTTGGCCGAGTAGAGCGCCACGTCGGCGCGAAGCGTGATTTGATCAAATAACACGTCGCCGGATTCATAGGCTGCGAGCCCGATGCTCAAGGTCGCAGATGCCTCGTCGTCGCCGGATTTCAAGACACAGTTGCGCATAGCCTGGCACAGGCGTTCCGCAAGCCCGCGCGCCTGGTCGGGCGCCGTATTCGCAAACACCAGCAGGAATTCCTCGCCGCCGAAACGCCCGATCTGCGCGCCGCAAGCGCGCATTTCGGTGTCTGCCAGGTTGGCGAACCGCCGCAAGAGTTCATCTCCGACCGCGTGGCCAAAGCGGTCATTCACCGTCTTGAAGTGGTCGAGGTCGACGAGCCCAATGGTCAGGGGTTGGCCGGTTTGCCGCGACAGGGTGAGCGCCGCGACCGCGCTGCGCACGATGGTGCGGCGATTCGGCAGCATCGTCAGTTCGTCACGCTCGGCCTGCGCGACCAGTTCGGCGCGATGGCGACGGTAGCCCCAAAGTGCGTAGGCGAGCGCCAGCGCAATGCTGGCGCCGGTAAGTCCGGCAATTGCGACGAGCCTGGTAGTGCGTGCCTGATTGACCAGCCGTTCTTCGGCCAGCACTTTGTCTTTTTCCAGTAACTCGATTTTTTGCTTCTCGCGATCCATTTGGAATTGCACACGCAACCGCGCCATTTCGCGAATGCGATCCAGGGCAGCCTGTTCACGTACGCGACGCAAATACTCGCTCTGGTCGGCGAACGCCTCCATATAGTTGCCGATCTCGGCAAAGGCGCGCGCGCGCAGTTCAAATAGTTCGGAGATGTCGTCGGCCGGTTGCGCGCCGCCCGGCGAGATCGCGCGATCCAGTTGCGGAATCGCCGCGCGTGGGTTGCCTTCGGCGATCAACAGCCGCCCGCGCAGCGCCGCGAGCGATCGGTAGTCATTGTCATCCATGACGGAAGTGCCGCTCAGGGTGCTCCCGGCACGGTTGCACCACGCGCGCGCGGCCTTGAGCGCGTTGCGTGCGATTTCGATGCCACATAGCCGCATTTGCGACAGCCCGGTGCCGACGCGATCATTTACGTCGGTGTGAATTTGTAACGCTTCATTGCCCGCCACCAGTGCCTCATCGTAACGGCCCGCTGATCGCAGGACCGCAGCCCTTCGATCGAGTGCCGTTGCCAGTCGCACCTGGGCTCGCTCGGCGCGAAAGAAAGCAATGGACTCATCGACCAGTGTCAGCGCCTGCGCATAGTCACGCACGCTGTAGTGCGCCATCGACAGTCGGCCCGCCGTCACCATCGCCTCTTCGCGCGAAGCATGTGTACGCAGCAAATTGTAAGCATGGACCATGTCATCAAGTGCTTGTTCGGTGTCGCCGGCCCGATAATGCAACCAGCCACGATCGCGCAGCGCGCAGCCAAGCGCGAGCGGCCGCTGGCGTACGGCGTCGACGATGCGCGTCAGGTCCACGACCGCCGCATCGATGCCACCGACATTGGTGCTGACCAATGCGCGCACCGTGCGCATGCGGACGGCGACATCCGACAGATCGTTCGGCGCAAGCAGCGCAAGGCCCGCATCCGCGTAGGTGATGCTCTGCCGGCTGAAACCCAGCTGCCGCGAGGCATCCGCGGCAATCGCATGCAGCCCGACACGCTCACTCCGCTTGGTATTCTTGTTAGCCAGGGCAACGGCAACCTGCGGCAGCGCCTTGGCTGGATCGTGAAATGCGAGCGACTCGAGTTCCGTCAGGGCGCCGGTCTGATTGCCGATGCACGCGGCACGCGCCACATGAGTTGCGGTGCCAACAAGTGCCGCAGTAACCAGGAAAACGATCAGGGGGCGAGTCACAGCCGCAAGTCTAGCGCTGCCGCCCGAGGGTTGTGATGCGTTTGCGGCAGCGCGTGCCGTTTCACATAATGTCGGGCGACACGGTTGTTCGTTCAGTCGTTGTTAGTGTGCGGTCCGCGGCACACACCTTGCTCGAAGAACTCCAGCCAGGCGGCCGTCCGGGGCCCGCACGACAAAAGCGGACACCCGGCCATAGGGCTGCAACAGCAGGCAGCGTAACGGGCTGAGCAGTCGCGCGCCGCCAGACCTTCGAAGGCAAAGATTTCGATGCTGCCCCCGGTGGCCTGCGGCGTGATCCGGAAGCTCGCTGCGCGCTCGTGCACCGTGCCGCTGCGGACCAGGCTTTCCGGGAGTCCCATGTTGTTAGAACCGTCGGCTGGCCAGGTCGGCGTAGCCTGCCAACGCACGCTCCAACCTAACGCACGGGTGTAGAAATCGAAGCTGCGATCAAAGTTGGCGACCATCTGCGTCGCGTTGGTGACGTGGCTGATGGCGTCGAAGTGCGGCAGCTCGGCGTAATCGTCGTCGACGCGCTGCAGCAGGTTCACGACCACGCCGTCGGCGCCGCGCAGCAGCGCGCCCGCATAGCGCTTGCCGAACAGTTGGTAGCGATTCGGATCGGCGTAGCCCTGGAAACCCAGCGTCTGCAGGCTGGCGAAGCTGGCGTCGATGTCGCGCACCAGCACGTTGAAATTGAAGATGCCGCCGGTATCGAAGGGGCGCGCGCTGGAGCGGATCTGCACCGGGCCGGCCACGGCGTTCGCGTTCGCAGCTGCGCGCACTCGCGCCCCGCCAATTTCCGATATCCGCAGCAGACCGCCATCGTGACCGCGCACGCCAAGCAATACGCTGCGGATCGGTACCGACGGCGTTAGCTGCCAAAGCACGGCAACTTCAGCGCTCTCCGCACCGCGCCATTTGGTCTCGTAACCACTCGCGCGCTGCCAGGTCCGGGCCCACTGGCGGGCGTCAGTGACGCTCAGCACGATTTCCTGCACGCCGGCACGACCGTGCAAATCAATGCCCGAGCCGGCGGCCGGCGCCGCGGCAAGCAGCAGAACGACATGCAGTGACCTGCGCCTGCCGATATCGTGTATGGATGTCACTGGGTACCGTTGAGTTCCCTACTCGTCTTTGATCGCTTCGACCTGGATGCGCAGCGTGACATCCATTTTGAATCCGTAGTCCTTGCCCATTGACAGCCCAAACATGTCGCGCGAGAACGTTGCTATCGCGTCGGCCCCGCACCATTCGCGTTTCAGCATCGGGTGCGCTTTGCACGCAAATGAGTTCAACGTCAATCGAACCGGGCGCGTGACACCATGCAGGGTGAGCTCACCGTCGACTTGCGCCGGCATATCGCCGTTAAATTTCGTAAATCGTCCGACATAGGTCGCGCTGGGGTACAACGTGGTATTAAAAAACTCAGGTCCCGCGGCCCAGGTATTGAGCGCGTCCATTCCAAAATCGATGCTCTTCAGATCGACAGTGACGTTGACGGAGCCGGTTCGCGCCGCCCGATCGAGGATGACTTTGCCTGTGGTCTGATTGAGCTTGCCACGCCACACGGATATGCCGAAATGGTCCGCCTCGAAACTTGGAAAGGTGTGCGTCGGATCGATGCTGTAATGGCTGTCTGTCGCTGCGGCCAAGGACGCGCCTAACAGGCCAGCGATCTGCAGAGAGTTGCGTATCGTCATATTCATGCCTCTGGGGTGTCGGCGCAGGATTTTACGCCACCGACGGGTCAATTGCGACGGTCCGGTTAGTGTGCTACATTTGTATTCTCAGACACAGCAGCGGTGTGAGAATGGCAGCGACCACGACCATCCGACTACCGCCGAAGTTGCGGGCCCGGCTCGGTTCTTTGGCCAGGCAAACGGGACGTTCGGCCCACAGTCTGATTATTGAAGCTGTCGAACGGCACGCCGCCTACGAAGAACAAATGCGCAGCCTTGTCAAAGAGGCCCTCGTCGCGGACTCGGATATCGAGAAATCCGCAGAGGTCTATCGTGCCGACGATGTACATGCCTGGATGAAACGGCTTGCCGTCGGTGAGTCAGCGGCGCGACCGAAGCCGTGGCGCAGGTAGTTTATTCCGCCCGATCGCTGGGACACATTGAGCGCGCGTTTCAGTTCCTGCGCGAGAAAAACCCCACGGTCGCATTGGCTACAAGCACCTCGATTCAATCGGCGGTCGACAATCTCGCCGCACATCCGTTGACCGGCCGCCGCATTGAAGGCGAATTGCGGGAATTGATCATTTCGTATGGCCACACGGGCTATGTGGCTCGGTATCGGTTCGTCATTTCGCAGGGCGAGGTGCGTATCCTGGCAATTCGTCAGCAGCGAGAACTGGGGTTTTTGCCGTAGTTGCCGTGCAGGCCAGGGCGGACCGTGTGGTGCTTGGAATGTCCGGCGAATATCGAGCTCGATCCTGAGTCTGACATTCCAAGCACCACATGGTCCGCCCCGATCTAACACGGAGCGCGCGCATCAAACGTCAGTCATCCATCAAAAACGAACGCAGCTGCTCACTGCGGCTCGGATGCCGCAGCTTGCGCAATGCCTTCGCTTCGATCTGCCGGATACGCTCGCGCGTAACGTCGAACTGCTTGCCGACTTCTTCGAGCGTGTGATCGGTGTTCATGTCGATGCCGAAGCGCATGCGCAGCACCTTGGCTTCACGCGGCGTCAGCTGAGCCAGCACCGAGTGCGTGGTCTCGCGCAGGCTCTCGGAAGTCGCTTGGTCAATGGGTGATGCCACTGACGTGTCTTCGATGAAATCGCCCAGATGCGAATCCTCGTCGTCGCCGATCGGGGTTTCCATCGAGATCGGCTCTTTCGCGATCTTCAGCACTTTGCGGACTTTGTCTTCCGGCATTTCCATGCGGATGGCGAGTTCATCGGGCGTCGGTTCGCGCCCCATCTCCTGCAGCATCTGCCGCGAAATGCGGTTCAGCTTGTTGATGGTCTCGATCATGTGTACAGGAATGCGAATAGTCCTTGCCTGATCGGCGATGGATCTCGTAATGGCCTGACGAATCCACCAGGTTGCGTAGGTCGAGAACTTGTAGCCGCGGCGATATTCGAACTTGTCGACCGCCTTCATCAGGCCGATGTTGCCTTCCTGGATGAGATCGAGGAACTGCAGGCCGCGGTTGGTGTATTTCTTCGCGATCGAAATCACCAGGCGCAGGTTGGCCTCGACCATTTCCTTCTTCGCGCGGCGTGCTTTCGCTTCGCCGACCGAGACTTCGCGATTAATGCCCTTCAGGTCGGTGATCGACAGCCGAAACACCGTTTCCAGTGTCAGCAGTTTTTCCTGGCGGCGTTCAATTTCTTCCTGCAACCGGGCCAGCGGCGCGGAATATTTCTTCGCCAGCTTCACGTGTTTTGAGGCCCAACGCAGGTTGGTCTCGTTTTTCGGAAAGCTCACGATGAAATCCTTGCGCGGCATGCCGGCGTCGCGCACCGCGATCACCATGATCTCGCGCTCGAGCAAGCGCACTTCGTTGATGTGCGAGCGCAGGTTGCCGATCAGCGCTTCGAACATGCGCGGCGACAGCTTGAGTTCCATGAATTGGGCGGCGAGTTTGGTGCGTGCCTTGATCGACTTCGGATCTTCGACGCCGATCTTCTCGCGCAGGCTCATCCAGTTCGTAAACGACTTCGTAATTGCGGCAAAACGCTCGGCGGCCTCGATCGGATCCGGGCCGGTATCGATTGCCACTTCGCTGTCGTCGCTGTCGTCGGTCCCTTCCGCAACGGGCTCTGCGGGCACTGTTTCGTCGACCAGATCCATCTTGGTCGGATTCTGCGGCTGCGCAATCACATCCGGCGCGTTCGGGTCGATGTAGCCGACAATGATGTCGACCAGCCGGCCCGCGCCGGCCTTGACGTTTTCGTAAGCCTTGAGGAGAAACTCATAGGTCGGCGGATACACCGAGAGCTGCGACTTGACGGAGGTCAGGCCTTCTTCGATGCGCTTCGCGATGCGGATTTCGCCTTCGCGGGTCAGCAGCTCGACGGTGCCCATTTCGCGCATGTACATGCGCACCGGATCCGTGGTGCGGCCGAGTTCGGCATCGAGCGCAGCCTGTGCGGCAGCCGCTTCTTCGATCGCTTCTTCGTCCGACGGCGCGGTCGATTCCGCAGCTAACAACGACTCGCTGTCCGGGGCCTTTTCGTAGACCGGGATGCCCATGTCGTTGATCGTGTTGACGATTTCCTCGATCTGTTCCGGATCAACGATTTCGCTCGGCAGGTAATCGTTGACCTGCGAATAGGTGAGGTAGCTCTGCTCCTTGCCTAACGCGATCAGCTGCTTGAGCTGCGACTGCCGGTCTTCCGGCATTACCGCGACGCGGCGTTCGGCAATGGCGGCGAGCGCTTTCTTGTCCGCGGCTTTTTCGGCAGCGGCGGCTTCACGCAGCGCGGCGGGCGTGCCGGGCTTCGGGCCGGCCTTCGCAGCGGGCGCAGTCTTGGCGGCCGCGGCGGTTTTCGCAGGTGCTGCAGCTTCGGCCGCCTTGCCGGCCGCGGTCGCCGCGTGTTTTGCGGCCGGCAGCGCCTTGCCCGCCACCGGTTTGTTAGCGAGCGGCGCCTTGGCAGGTGCCGCTTTCGCTGGCAGGAGCTTTACGTGTGAAGGCTTTGCGTGAGCGGGTTTTGCGTGCGCAGTCTTGGCAACCGTAGGTTTGGCTGGGGTGACAGCCTTGGCAGCAGGTTTGCGCAGCGCTGGTTTGGCTTCGGGCGCACGAACCGCCTTGCGAGCCGGAGCCGCAACTTTTGATTTAGTTTTCATGGGTCGGAGTGTGCGAAAAATGAAGCGCGGAATGATACTCAGACCGGGCGGCCGACACCAGATTCCAGTGCGCTCTGACTTATTTAATAGGGGCCGTCCGCGTGGTGGCCGGTACTTTCATAAGCTCCTGTAATTCCTCAGATTCTTCCTTGTTTAGCGTGCCAGCTGCATGCAACTTGAGGAGTGCTTCGTAGCGTCGGTCGCGCGCGACCGCCAATATTTTTTGCACCGTGGCCTCCAACTGCCTGCCGGCCACCTTGGAATCGGCCACCAGCGGCGGCTGGCTCGCGAGCTCGACCAGGCGCTCGTAACCATGGCTGCCAACCCGTCTTTGCAGAAACTGCGCGGCAATGTCGGCCGGCTGCGCGCGCAATTCCAGCACGATGTCGAACAACGCGCGTGCGTCGATGGCCTCGAGCTTGCCTAACGCGGCGACGGTTTCGGCGCTCACGGCGCGCGCCGACGAGGGGAAGTGCACCAGCAGCCGCACCGACTGGGTCACCAGGCCGCCACGGTCGACCGCGCTCCTCGGCCGCGAGCCCTCGATGCGGGTGCGCGCACTCCCGCTGCCGGCAGTTTTGTTAGCATTGATGACGTCGGATTTCAGCCACAGCGCCTGCAGCCGCGCGACCGGCATGCCAATTTCCCCGGCAATGCGGGCGGTGAGCAATTCGCGATACACGCCGTCCGGCAGCTTGGCTAACAATGGTTGCGCCTCCTTGGCGAAGCGCGCGGCGCCGTCCGGGCTTGTGGTGCTGGTTTCGGCGGCCAGTGTCTTGACGAGGTATTCCGACATCGGCATGGCCGTTTCGATGCGCCGCTCGAAAGCCACGCGGCCTTCCTCACCGACCAGCGAATCGGGATCATGGCCCTCGGGCAGAAACAGGAATTTCATTTCGCGGCCGTCCTGGGCCTCCGGCAGGGCGTTGTTAAGCGCACGCCAGGCGGCGGCGCGTCCGGCGCGATCGCCATCAAAGCCGAATACCACTTCGCTGACCAGGCGAAAAATGCGCTTCAGATGCTCTGGCGTGGTTGCGGTACCTAACGTGGCGACCGCATTGACAACGCCCGCCTGATGCAGGCGCACGACGTCCATATAGCCTTCGACCACTAACAGGCGTTTGAGCGGCGCGCGCGAACGGCGGGTTTCATACAGGCCGTAAAGTTCGCGCCCCTTGTGAAACAGAGTGGTTTCCGGGGAATTGAGATATTTGGGCTCGCCCTGGTCGATGATGCGGCCGCCGAATGCAATCGTCCGGCCACGCGCATCGCGGATCGGGAACATGATACGGTCGCGGAAGCGATCGTAGTGGCGTTCACCTTCACGGGCCTGCACCGCGTCGCGTTCGATGATGAGTCCGGTTTCGCTCAGCGCGCGGCGTGCATCGTCGTTGCCGCCGAAACGCCGCAGCACATCGTTCCAGCTGTTAGCCGCGTAACCGACCGTGAACTGCTCGATCGTGGCGCCGCTCAGGCCGCGCTGCTCGAGATACTTCGCAGCGCGCGCGTCGCGCTTGAGCAGGCCGGCATAATGCTTCGCGACTTCATCCATGAGGTCGTACAGGTCATCGCCGACACGCGTGGCGCCGCCGGCCTGCGCCGCGCGCGGTATCTCGATGCCGAGTCGCTGCGCCAGGTCCTCGACCGCCTCGGGAAAGCTCAGGCGATCGTAGTTCATCAGGAAACCTAACGCCGTGCCGTGCGCACCGCAGCCGAAGCAGTGATAGAACTGCTTGTCCGGGCTGACCCAGAAAGACGGGGTTTTTTCGTTATGGAACGGGCAACAGGCGCGGTATTCGCGGCCGGCTTTTTTCAGCGGCACGCGACTGCCGATCAGTTCGACGATGTCGCTGCGCGCGATCAGATCGTCGATGAAAGATTGCGGAATCCGGCCGGCCATGCGTGAAAGGATAGCCCTGAAATCGACCGCTGCGCGTGCCGTGCGCCGGGTCCGGCTGCTGGCCGCTAGCCGAGCCTGGTCTTGATGCGCGCGCCGACGGCGCCCATGTCCGCGCGCCCGGCAGCTTTGCCTTTGACCACGCCCATGACCTTGCCCATGTCCTTGATCGATGCCGCGCCGGTACTGGCAATGGCCTCGGCAATCAGCGCGTCCAGCTCGGCTTCGGACAACTGCGCGGGCAGGTACACCTGCAGCAAGGCCATTTCAGCAGCTTCTTTGGCAACCAGATCAGCACGGCCACCGGCGTCGAACTGCACGATGGATTCCTTGCGCTGCTTGATCATTTTCTCGATGGCGCTCAGCACCTGAGCATCGTCGAGCTGAATGCGCTCGTCAACTTCGCGTTGCTTGATAGCGGCCTGCAGCATGCGAATGGTGGCGAGGCGTTGTTTTTCGCCGCCGCGCATCGCAGTCTTCATGTCTTCGGTGATGCGCTCTTTCAGCGACATCGCGGTGGCCTAACGCTCTTTGGGTTTGGGAGCGACGTAGCCGGGTGCGCGCATGGTGATGCGTTTCTGGTGACGTTTCACGGCAGCCGCCTTCTTGCGCTTACGCTCCTGGGTCGGCTTTTCATAAAACTCACGCTTGCGAAGTTCGGTCAGCACGCCGGCCTTTTCGCAAACGCGCTTGAAGCGCCGCAGGGCAGCGTCGAAATACTCATTTTCGCGGACACGAACGCTCGGCATTGAAACCTCAACTACCTGATTTATATGAATTTTTTGAACAAGCCACGAGGGCGAAGGGCGGGCATTCTAATGACAACCGCCCGAAAACGCAAAAAATCCGCAACCCGGCGATTGTACCGCGCAGCCATGCGGACTTTCCCCGATTACGCCGCCGGCCGAGCGTGCTGTTACGCGGCCGCACTTCGTTATAGTGCGCGGCGATGCAGCGCGCTTCCCTCAAAACACTGCCAACCCGGGTATTGGCGATCGAGTCATCGTGCGACGAGTCGGCGATCGCAGTACTCGATCATGAGCGCGGCCTGCTGGCGCATGAAATCCACAGCCAGGTCGATCTGCACCGCATTTATGGCGGCGTGGTTCCGGAACTTGCCTCGCGCGATCATGTGCAGCGCCTGCTGCCCATGGTCGCCAGCGCGCTCGCAGCAGCTAACACGACAGCCGCGGAACTGCATGGTGTTGCCTACACCGCAGGGCCGGGCCTGATCGGCGCGCTGCTGACCGGCGCGGCGCTGGGCCGTAGTCTCGCCTATGGCTGGGGCCTGCCGGCGGTTGGCGTGCATCATCTCGAAGGGCATCTGCTGGCGCCGCTGCTGGAGGCGGAGCCGCCGCCGCTGCCGCATCTGGCATTGCTGGTCTCCGGCGGTCACACCATGCTGGTCGACGTTGAGGCCGCCGGGCGCTACAGCGTGTTAGGTACGACGCGCGATGACGCTGCCGGTGAAGCGTTCGACAAGATCGCCAAGTTGTTAGGTCTGCCGTATCCGGGCGGGCCGGAGCTGGCGCGGCTCGCGATCCAGGGCCGGCCGGGCGCGCTCGATTTGCCGCGCCCGATGCTCGATCGGCCCGGCCTGGAATTCAGTTTCAGCGGCCTGAAGACGGCAGCCGCGCTCGCCTTGCGAGCCAGCGACGGCAGTGACCGCGCGCGCGCTGATATTGCGCATGCGGCGCAACACGCGATCGTTGAAACACTGGTGGCCAAGACCCTGCGCGCGCTCGAGGCAACCGGTCACCGGGCCCTGGTGGTCGCCGGCGGCGTGGGCGCGAATGCCCTGTTGCGCGAGCGGTTGCGCGCGGCGGCGGCGCGCCAGGGGGTACGCGTGTACTATCCGCGGCTGGAATTTTGTACCGACAATGCGGCGATGATCGCCATTGCGGGCCTGGTGCGCCTGCGGCTCGGCGAACACGAACCGCTTGCGATTCGCGCGCGGGCGCAATGGCCTCTGCAAAGTCTGACCTCAGGATGAATTGTCAGCATGTCAATAGATAAACCCCTGGATGTGATTTTTCTGCGCGGCCTCGAGGTCGAGTGCATCATCGGATTCATCGAGTGGGAACGGCGCGTCAAGCAGACCGTGGTCATCGATCTGGAATTGCCGGTCGATTGTGCGCGCGCGGCGGTCCGCGATGCGGTCGCGGACACCCTCGACTACAAGCAGGTCGCCAAGCGCGTCACAGCTTTCGTTGCCGCGTCGGAATTCAAGCTGGTCGAGACCATGGCGGAGCGCATGGCTCAGCTCTTGCTGGCTGAATTCGCGATGCCCTGGGTCAGGATCTCGATCAACAAGCCAGGCGCGATTCGCGGTTCGCGCGATGTCGGCATACGGATCGAGCGTCATCGCCAATGACCCAGGTTTACATCTCCGCCGGCGGCAACATAGATCCGGTCGCGAGCTTGTCGCAGGCGCTCACGCTGCTGCGCGCGACCTGGCCGGACATGCGCTGTTCGCGCGCCTATCGCAACGCCGCCGCCGGCTTCGAGGGCGATGATTTCATCAATCTCGCCGCGGGATTTACCACGGAGCAGTCCCTCGCGCAGGTACTGGCGCGCCTGCATGACATTGAACGCGCCTGCGGCCGCGAGCGCGACGTGCCCAAGTGGGTGCCGCGCTCGATGGATCTCGATGTGCTGCTGTTCGGCACATTGGCGGGCGAGTTCCCGGGCGCTGTGCTGCCGCGCCCGGATCTGCTCACGCGTGCGTATATGTTAGGTCCGCTGGCTGAAATTGCCGGCGAGCTGCGCCATCCGCGGACGGGTCTGAGCATCGCGGAGCATTGGCGGCGCTTCGATCGCGCCGCGCACACGCTACATCCGGTCGACGTGGCGAACCTCAACGCTGCAGGTTGTTAGGTTTCGATGCGGCGCTCACCAGCCGATGCTGCGGCCGCCATCGACCGCGAGAATCTGCCCGGTGATATACGGTGCCTGGGTCGCAAAAAACAGCACCGCGCGCGCGACGTCCGCGGAGGACCCCGCGCGCTGCAGCACGGTGCGTTCAATGATGCGTTGCTGGAACGCCTGGTCGGCGTCCGAGCCTTCCGGCCACATCACCGGGCCCGGCGCGACGCCGTTGACGCGCACCTGCGGACCGAGCTCACGCGCGAGGCCGCGGGTCAGCATCGCCAGGCCCGCCTTGGCGACGCTGTAGGTCAGATAGCGGCGCAGCGGGCGCATGCCGTGGATATCGAGAATATTGACGATCAGTCCGTGCGTCAGACGCAACGCCGGTGCCGCGGCCTGCGACAGAAACAGCGGCGCTTTCAGATTGCTGCCAATGAGATCGTTCCAGTGAGCCTCGGTGATTTCGCCAACGGCGGTGGGGTAAAAGGTCGAGGCGTTGTTGACCAGGATGTCCAGTCCGCCGAATTTTTGGGTGGCCTGGCGCGGCAACTGGTCGATGTGGGCGGTGTCGAGCAGATCCAGTGCGACACTCATGCCACTGCCGGCGCGCCGGGATTCCAGTTCACGCACCAGGCTGTTAGCTTCGGCTGCGGAGCGGTGGTAGTGAACCAGCACGTTGGCGCCGGCGCCGTGCAGCGCGCGGACGATTTCCGCGCCCACCCGGCGCGCCCCACCCGTAACCAGCGCGGTCTTGCCGGCCAGCGGTGCGGCATCGGGCGTATGGGTCCGTGCATCCTTGTTCATGACGCTGACAGCATATGACGCCGGGCGGTCGTGCCTCAACGATTTTTCCGCCGCTGGCCCCGGCCGAGCAGGCGCACAGCGCACAGGTGCTCGACGCCGTGCGCCTGGAGATCGCAAACCGCGGCGGCTGGATGCCGTTCAGCGACTACCAGCAACGGCTGCTTTATGCACCGGCACTCGGTTACTACAGCGCCGGCGCCGCGAAGTTTGGCGCCGCCGGGGATTTTGTCACCGCGCCGGAAATCTCACCGTTGTTCGGGCGTGCCGTTGCGCGCTGGCTCGCCCCTCTGTTAGCAGCCTGTGGCCCGGGCGCCGGGATTCTCGAACTGGGGGCGGGCAGCGGTGCGCTGGCGCTGCAGCTGCTGGCAGAGCTGGCGTCCATGGGGTGTGCGCCGGCTGGGTATTCGATCGTCGAGGTCAGCGCTGATCTGCGCGCGCGCCAGTCGGCGGCGCTCACGAACGCCGCCGCGTCGCACGGCGTAACGCTGCGCTGGCTGGAGCGACTGCCGCAAGAATTCACCGGCGTGATCCTGGCGAATGAAGTACTGGATGCGCTGCCGTGCGAGCGCTTTGTGCAGGGTCCGTCCGGGTTGTTAGCGCGTGGCGTGACGGTGAATGCGGCCGGCGCGTTGCAGGATGCGCTGCGTGAGCCGCAGGCAGCCGACGCTGACACGCTCACGACGGCCGGATCATTGCGGGAATGTTATGCGGATTTGCAGCGGCGCCTGCAGGCCAGCGATTGCCGCCTGCCACAGGGTTATGCGGGGGAGTTCATCCCGTCGTTGACGCCGCTGCTGCGGTCGCTGTCAGCAGCGCTGCGGCTGGGCGCATTGGTGCTGGTGGACTACGGCCTGCCGCGCCGCCAGCTTTATCTTCCGGAGCGCGCGGCCGGAACGCTGCGCTGTATTCGGCGGCACCACGCACATGACGATCCGTACCGCGACCCGGGCCTTACCGACATTACCTGCTGGGTGGATTTCACGGCGGTCGCCGAAACGGCCCACGACTGCGGCCTGTCGCTGCGCGCGTTCGTCACGCAGATGGGCTGGTTGCTGGATGCTGGCCTCGAGCCGGTGCTTGCTGCAGCCATGGCAACTGCGGCCAGCGATGCCGCGCGCATCCAACTGACGCAGGGCGTCAAGACATTGCTGTTGCCTGGCGAAATGGGCGAAGCTGTCAAAATGATGTGCCTGACGCGTGACCTGGCGGCGGGGCTGGGCCGGGTCGGGATTCAGGATTTGCGTGCGTCGCTGTGAGCTGACGCGATAACAAGGATTAAACATGGAATGGTGGCAGGCAGTGGTGTTAGCTGTGATCCAGGGACTGACCGAGTTCCTGCCGGTATCGAGTTCCGGGCATCTGGTGCTGGTGCCAAAATTGTTAGGATGGGCGGACCAGGGGCTGGCCTTTGACGTCGCGGTGCATGTCGGCACGCTGGTCGCGGTGCTGGCTTACTTCCGGCGCGAGCTGCGGCCGTTGCTGCGCGGCCTGTGGAGCTGGCTGTCAGGCGATCGTCAGGATGCGCAGGGCCGGCTCGCGGTCAATCTGCTGTTAGGTACCATACCCGTGGGCCTGGTCGGGCTGTTCCTGAACAAGTGGATCGAAGCCAACCTGCGCAGTCCATTTGTCGTGGCGTTTCAGCTGGCGGTGTTCGGCATCGTGCTGTGGACGGTGGACCGATTCGGGCAACGCAGACGCGGTGAGCTCGAAGTGACCGTGCCACAGGCGCTGTTGATCGGCATCGGTCAGGCACTGGCGCTGGTGCCCGGCACTTCGCGTTCCGGTATCACCATGACCATGGGCCTGGTCGCGGGCCTGACCCGGGACGCGGCGGCGAGATTTGCCTTTCTGCTGTCGATTCCCGGAATCGGACTCGCCGGCGCCTACGAGGGATTCAAGGTCGCGACCGGCGCCGTGGCCACGGTACCGGTCGGCGCAATGTTGATCGGTGCGGCCGTGTCGGCCGTGGTCGGCTTCGCATGCATCCATTATTTTCTACGCGCCATTTCGCGCATCGGTTTCGCGCCTTTCATGTGGTATCGCTTGGCGTTAGCTGCGGTGGTGGTTGCGCTGTATGCCGGCGGCGGGAGTGCCTGAATATGCGTATGCCGGCGATACTGGTAGCTCTGTTGGCTGGCGGCCTCGCGGTGCCGAACCAGGCTGATCAGGTCAGCCGCCTGAGCGGCGCCGAGGCGGTCGAGGCCTGGGTGCGGCTCAAGGGCGATGCCGGCGGAGCCACCACCTACGAATGGGTGTCGGGCAACGCCTTTGGCATACCCGCCGATGGGCCGTCGGTGCTGTTGTTCCGCATGGAGAGCGTCACGGTCCGGCGCTTCGAGA
>JANLTW010000101.1:0-5011 GCA_031363155.1 Gammaproteobacteria bacterium
ACCGGCTGGTCCGACATCGGCAGCACCTGTGCCTGGATGCCGAAACGCGCGGCGATCGCGCCGGTAATCGCCGTCAGGTTCGCGCCCGCGCGCAGCTGGCGTGTGCGCTCGACATGCAGCGCGAGGTCCTTGTCGCCTAACGAAAACCAGTCCTCGCCACCGAGGCGGCGCAGCTCGGCCATGAACTGCCAGGTTTCACCAGCCCGGCCCCAGCCGCGCTCCGGGTCCGCAAGCCCTGCGAGCGTATAAAGCAGGGTGTCAATGTCCGGTGAAATGTGCAGGCCCAGGTGCTCGAAGTCATCGGCGGTATTGACCAGCACCGCGAGTTGTCCGGCGCCCAATGTCTGGTAGAGACCCAGCGCCAGCTTGGCGCCGCCGATGCCTCCGGAGAGCGCAAGAATCCGCGCTTTCAAGCAAACAGGTCCTGCGCCAGCGGGCGCAGCAATTGCGCCGCGGTTTGCGTCGACGCCTGCCAGGTGAGGCCGCGCACCAGCACCAGCGGCGTGCTTTCGGCGGCTTCGCCCATCGCCAGCGCGGCGGCCGCGGCAATCGCATCGGCGAATGCCACTTCGGTCATTTCCAGCAAACGCCCGTCGCGATCCGCCTCGCCACGCCGATCGATCAGCGCCGGCAGGCCGGCCACGCCGATCGCCACATTGGTGACGCCGAGGCGCCAGGGCCGGCCAAAGCTGTCGGAGATCACGATGCCTAACAAGTCACCGCAGCCGGAGCCAGCCAGCAGCGTCTGGCGGATGGCCCGGGCACTGCCATCGGGATCCACCGGCAGCAGCAGCACCCGTTCGCGGCCGTCCGCGCGCCGCGGTATGTTAGACCGATCGATGCCGGCATTCGCCATCACCATGCCCAGGCGGTGCCGCACAATGAGTACGTCCCTGGCCGCGCGCACGACCGCTGAACTTTCGTCCAGCACCAGCCGTACAAAACGCGGATCCTTGCCTGTTAGCTCGGCGAGCCGCCGGCTTTCAGCATCGGGTGTTGCTTCATCGAGCAGGCGATAACGATTTTCCGCTTTCGAGATGATCTTCTGCGCAATGACGAGAATGTCGCCGCGCTCAAGTTGCCAGCCCGCGCTCGCCAGCGCTGCCGCTATGTTCCGCGGCAGATCGCAGCCAGGCTCTATCTCGGGCAGACCGGCGATCGCCGTCAGGCTGACGCGCCCGCTCACGGCCCGGTAATGCGCAGTCCCGCGCCGTCGACCGCGTAGTGCTTGTTCATGAATATCAGCACCGAGGTCAGCGCCTCGGCGGCGGCTGAATTGGCGAGCGCGCCGCCGTGCAGCCCACGCAGGCGGCAAGCGTTGACGATGTCGACCACCCGTTCGCGCGCGGCCTTGTCGTCGCCGAACACCAGCACATCGCAATCGATGTCGGCATCGGTCGCCAGCTGGTGCGCGGCGACGTTGTGAAACGCGCTGCACAGCGTGACGCCCGGACCTAACAATTTCTGGGCGCACTGCGCCGCGCTGCCTTCGGGCGGCAACTGCACGCGCATGACCTTGGGCGGCTGCAGCGGCACCGTGGTATCGATGATCAGTTTTCCCTGCACCACCGGCGCAATGCTTGCCAGGATCCCGGCCTGGGACGCAAACGGCACCGTGACGATGACGACGTCGGCTGCGCGCGCCGCATCGACATTCGACGCGCCGCGCCCGGCGGCGCCCAGCGTGACTGCCACCGCGGCTGCGCGCGCAGCGTCGCGCGAGCCGACAATCACCGGATATCCTGCCGCCAGCAGGCGCCGCGCGATCGCGGAGCCGAGGTCGCCGGTGCCGCCGACCACGGCAATTGTTGCCTGAGTGCTCATAGGGCGCAGCTTACTTTGCCGGTCCTGGCGGCGGTGTCAATTCGCCTAACAGGACGCGCCGCATGGCCTCCGGCGCGACCAGATGGCAGTAGTGCGTACCACGAAATTTATCCGGCATGAATTTCCAGCGCCAGTCAGTCCAGCCGGCGTACAGCGCCTTGGAAATGAAATGCGGCCGCTGGTCCGCGCCCAGGTACATGTCCTGGTACGGCTCTTTCCAGCTGGCGCCGGTGTAGCGGATATCGTCGCCATCCAGCATGACCGTGTCCGGATTGAATTTCACCCGCAGCATTTCGGCGCGGGTCATTGATGCCCAGACCGCCAGCACCATCTGCTGATGCGCATCGCGGCAGGTCCGCGACGTGTCGCTGGCGGCGCCCGCACCTGACACAGCATTCAGATGATCGCCGGTCTTGAGCTTGCAGGAAATGCGGACCGGCAGCGACCGGGCAGCGTCGGAATATTCCACAAACTGCTGGGTGCGCAGCGGGTGCAATTCCGGCTTGGAGGTAACAAACGCGGCATAGTCCGTGTGCACGACATTCCGGGCCGCTTCGCGGCTGCCCTCGAGATAAACCTGCAACTGACCGCAAAAATCCGGTGTGGTCATGGCCGGCAGGGCGTACTGCGGTGGCGCGGCGTTGGTCGCCGCTGCGGCGAGCAACAAACCTGACAATACTATCAAGCGGACCATAATCTTCGCCATGCTCCAAAACCCCCTATCAACAGTACCTGTCGCCTGGCTTGCGACAATAACGGACAATTGTAAGCAATAGACATGATATCGAAGGCTCCGGCGTCACAAGGCTATTTTGAGCGCATCGTGGTGGTAGCACGACGCGTGCGGCGCTCCTGTGCCCCCACGCGCCAGCGCATGGCGCGCGCGGGCCGCCTTTTTCCACTCTTGTGTGTGGCACAGCTGGTGGCAGGTTGCACGGGCTCGCAGACTATCGCGCAGCGGTTCGCCGTCATGCCGCCCGTCGACGACGTCGTCACGTCGACCTCCTGGTACCGGCCGGCCGTGATCGTGCGGGGCCGCGGGTCCGCAAGCGCCGCGTTGCCGTCGGCACCCGAGTGGTCGGCGGCGATCGACGGCGCCATCCGCTATGAGTCTTTGTCTGTCGTGGTGCGGCAACACGGCCGGATCGTCGCGGAGTGGCACGATGCGGCCGGCGGTCCCGCACGCCGTTACGACTCGCAGAGCATGCATCGCGGTTTGTTAGCACTGCTGGTCGGCGCCGCGCTCGCCGATGGCACGCTGCCCTCGGTCGACACCCCGATCGACCGCTACATTCCCGAATGGCGTAACGATCCACGCGGACGCAGCACCATCGAAGACCTGTTGTACGGCCGCTCCGGCTTTGTCGATCCGGCCTTCGAGCAGAAAGTCGATAACGCGGGCCTGCGGCTGTTCATCGGCACCGATCTGCAGGCCCAGTTGCTGGCCTTGCAGCCGGTCGTCAACGCGCAGCCGGGCCGGGGTGGCGCCATCGAATCCCAGTTGTTAGGCCTGATCCTCGAACGCGCCACGCGCAAGTCCTATGCGAGCTATCTGTCGGAAAGAATCTGGCGACCGATCGGCGCCGGCGATGCGCTGGTGCGGCTCGATCGGCCGGGCGGCACGACGCGCACGCTGTGCTGCCTGCAGGCGAGCGCACGCGACTGGGCGCGCGTCGGGCAGCTGGTGCTGGATCGCGGCCGTGTGGGCGACCGGCAGCTGGTCGCGGCGGATTGGATCGCGAAGCTGGCGATTCCCGGGTCGGCAATACCTAACATGAGCATGTACTGGTTCGTGAAGCCGACGCCGCTCGCGCCGCGCGAATTCGGTCGCGATAAGATGCCGGCCACGCCCACGCCGTTCGCGCGACCCGATGTGTTCTACGCTGGCGGTCGCGGCGGCATTCGTGTCTACGTGATTCCGTCGCTCGATGCCGTGGTCGTCCGGCTCGGCAAGTTGCGCTACGATTTCGACGATGGCCAGTTCCTGAATCCGTTCCTTGAGGCGCTTGCACAATGAAAAGAGTTATTGCCGCCGCGATCCTGTTGTTAGCTGCGCCGGCGTTTGCGCAGTTGCCTCCGCCCGGTATGCCGGCGAAGCCTTTTGGCGAATCACCGCCGCCGCCCGCGCCCGACTATGCCAACCCGGCGCATTGGGCGGCATTGCCTGATCGGGCCGACGCGGCGGACCTGACACCCGAAGGCGACGTTTTCGGCGATCGTCAGGCAAGCGCCAAGGTCGATGTCTTCTACATTCATCCGACCACCTATCGCGGCAAGGAATTCTGGAACCAGCCGCTCGATGATGCGGCAACTAACAAATGGACCGACGATTCAGTCATTGCCAGGCAGGCGTCGGTATTCAACGCCTGCTGTCGCGTGTTCGCGCCGCGCTATCGACAGGCCGGTGCTGCTTCGCTAATGGCACCGCCGGCCATGAATGGCATGCAAGCGCATGAATTCGCGTGGCTCGATGTGCGCGCCGCGTTCCTCTATTACATGCAGCACTGGAACCAGGGCCGGCCGTTCATCATCGCGGGTCACAGCCAGGGCGCGGCGCACACCGAGCGCTGGCTGCAGGAATTCGCCAAAGACAAGAAGTTGCGCGCCCGGCTGGTCGCGGCCTATCCGATTGGCATCGTCTATCCGCGCGGTGTGGTCTCGCGGTCGTTCAACGGCGTGGCGGTTTGCCGCGAGCCGCGCGACACCGGCTGTTTTGTCAGCTGGAATGCCTTCGATCCGGACAGCGACGGCGCGCAGCTGGTCGCATCAGCGCAAAAGCGCTATCTCGCAAAGTATGGCGACAATCCAGAGACCGAGGCCATCTGCGTCAATCCGCTGAGCTTTTCGTTAGCAAGGCCCGCGGTCCCGGCAAGCGCAAATCTCGGCGCATTGCCGGCGACTCGTGCCGACGGTAGCCTGCCGCCGACGGAAGCGGGCATCCTGGGAACCGCCTGCACTAACGGAGTAGTCAAGATCAGCGCTGTGCCAGCCGCTGGCTACGCGATCGTCAGACTTCCGGCAGGCATGCTGCATTTTAATGACTACGATCTGTTCTACCAGAACATCAGGCTCAACGCCGTGGCGCGTACGGACGCGTGGCTGGCGCGCGCTCGCCGCAAGAACTGAGCACACGCCGCGGGGTACAATCGGCAATCATGGTCGACCCGAAGGAAATCGAACAACTCGT
>JANLTW010000128.1:0-53120 GCA_031363155.1 Gammaproteobacteria bacterium
TCAACGGCGTACCGGAGCGCACCGCCTATGCCGCGAGCAAGCATGCGATGGTCGGCTTTTTTGAATCGCTGCGCATAGAACTCGCCGGCTCCGGCGTCGATGTCACGATCGTGGCGCCGGACTTTGTGGTCAGCGAGATTCACCGTCGCGCGATCGGCCCGGACGGCCAGCCGTTAGGTCATTCGCCGATGAACGAGCCGTCGATAATGACCGCGGAACAATGCGCACGCATGATGCGGCGCGCGCTGGCGCGCCGCCAGCGACTGCTGATCACGTCGCTGCGCGGCCGACTCGGGCGCATCGTCAAACCCCTGCTGCCGCGGCTGATGGACCGGGTTGCGGCCCGTGCGATCCGCTTGCGGCGTTAGAGCGACGCGCCAGATCGTTATTGACGGGCCAGCGCGATTACCACGACGGCGTGGCTCAACGGGCGGCGCGCTTGCAAGATCGCGGTTCGCGGACTCACCCGCGATCTTGCGCGTTCGCTCGTGCGCGCGGGCGCAAACGTTCCTCACAGGATCTTTTCCCATGTTGAACCGATGGCACCAAGTTTGCGCTGACCGCGCGCCCGAGCCGCCGCCCATTCGCCGCGCCGTCGTGGTAATCACGCTGGCCCATCAATCGCATCGTTCGCGCCCCGCGCGGCGGCCTCCCATTCAAGAAACGCGGCATCGGCGAGCACGGTGTCGCACCAGGCCTGCGCGGCCGGCGACAGCGGTACGCCATAGCTGCGCATGCGCGTTGCCACCGGCGCGTAAAAAGCGTCGGCGATGCAGCGCTGGCCGAACAACCAGGGCCCGGCGCCTTTGTTAGCATGGCGCAGCTCTGACCAGATGTGATCGAGACGGGTCAGTTGGGCACGCGTCGCGGGCGACCAGTCCTGCGGCGGTCTGCGGCGCCGCAGGTTCATCGTCAGCTCGCGGCGCACATCGGCAAAACCAGAATGCATCTCGGCGACGACCGAGCGAGCTTTGGCGCGCTGTGCGCGGTCGCAGGGCCAGAGTCCGGCCTCTGGCTTTTCTTCGGCGGCCCACTCGGCGATTGCGAGCGAATCCCAGATGACGACGTCGCCCGCATGCAGGCACGGGACCCGTCCCGTGGGCGAGATTTGGAGCACTACCGCAATGCCGCCCGCACCGTAGCCCGGCTGGTCCAGCCGGATCTCGCGTTCTGCAAATGGGATACCGGCCCATTTCAGCACCAACCATGGTCGCAGCGACCAGGACGAGTAGTTGCGGGTGCCTATGTAGAGCGTGTTAGACATTCGCTAGCGTTGTCCGGAGGGCGCAGCCGCCGCGGGCCGCTGCAACTCGGGCCGTGTCGCGAACGGCCTGATGCCCATGGCGGCGTCGATTTCTTCCGGAAAATACACCGTGCCGGCCTTGATGGTCATGCGCACCCGGCGCAGCGCGCCGATGTCGCTGGTTGGATCGCCGTCGACCAGGACCAGGTCGGCGCGCTTACCGATGGCGACGCTGCCCTCCGCCGATTCCGTGCCGAGGTGTCTTGCCGAAACAATAGTCGCGGACTGCAGCGCTTGCGCGGGCGTGAGGCCAGCGGCAACGTACGACTCGAGTTCGCTGTGCAGCGCCAGACCTGGCATGTCGTCCGTGCCCGGGATGATGCGGATGCCGGCGCGTTGCAGGCGCCGCAGCAAGGCCTGCGTATTTCTCCAGGAAGCTTCGTACAAAGGGTACTGCGCAGGTTTGATATCGAGCGTCATGACGCGACGGCTGCGCTGCATCGGCGCGGGCATGTGCGGGAGCCAGGCCCGATCGCCGGGCGCAATGCTGCCAGGCCGGCTCATCAGGATGTTCCCTGTTAGCTGCAGGGTGGGATCGAGCGCAATGCCACGTTCGCGCATCAGCGCGATCATGCGCGCCACCGCCGGGCCATCCAGGTCGATGGTACCGACGCGCTCGCCAAAGGCCGTGAAGCGCAAAGTCGTGCGCGTGTCCTCGTTAGCCGCCAGTACAAAACCCAGCAGCAGCTGATTGATGTGGTTGATTTCGTCGTAACCGTCCCTGACGGCCTGCTCCGGCGTCATGAACGCCGGAATATGCCCGCTAACCGGCAGACCCAGGCGATGGGCTTCGGCGGCGATCGGCTTGACCCAGTCGGGCGTCATCGAGTTGTAGATCTTGATGCCGGCGTAGCCGTGGTCGGCATACCAGCGGACCTTTTCGAGTGCGGCGCCAAGCTGGTCGACAACAAAACCGCCGCGCGCCGAAAACGGCGAACGGCCTTCGAGGAAACCGCGCATCGAAATGTGCGGCCCGATATTCTCGCCACTGTCCGCTCTCTGCACCAGGGACCGCAGCGCTTCGTTGTCGTTGCCCATGTCGCGCACCGAGGTAACGCCGGAGGCGATGTGCAACGGACCACTCCAGGAACTGTTATGGGTGTGCATGTCATGCAGACCCGGCAGCAGCGCGCCGCCGGCACCCTCGATAACGACCGCATCGGCCGGTGGATTGTCCTGGCGAATCCCAACGATCGTCGCGCCGTGCACCACGACGTTGGTCGGCGCACCCGACAAACCGGTCAGACTGTCAAAAATCCGCACATTGCGGATCCAGTACGGTCCGAAGAATTTGTTAGCCAGGCGGCGGGTCAATTGCGCCAGATAATCGCGATCGAGCGTGTCCGCCAGATCGCTGAGCTGGCGGTACTGGCTCTCCAGCGTCGTTGCAACGAAGATCGTCCCCGGAGAGATGCTGCCAAGGTACTCGCCGCCGGCACCGCCGAGCAGGTAGGTTGGCGTGATGTCCAGCCCCCACAACGCATACAGCGTGACCGGCATGACACCCTGCGCGGTCTGCAGCTGATGCTCGCGTATCCGTTCCAGGCGCAGCTCGCCGGTTGGCGCGGTGCGAATCCGTCCGCTGGCGCTCTGCAGCAGGCGTTGCAGATAGAGACCCAGGTTCCAGGGACTGGAATCGTTAGGGAGGTAGACGGCGCCGCGATCGCGGCTGCTGCCCTGGTCGTTGAGACTGCGCCAGCGCGAGCCGCGCGCAGTTCGCTCAAAGCGCTCGTCGACCGGCGCGCCGAACCAGGCCTTGCCGGTGATCGTCCAGCGGTCCGGCAGGCCGTCGGCGCCGAGCAGCACGGACTCGCGGAATTTTGAGCCGCGTCCGTTATTGTCAACACGCCAGACAATGTCCACTTTGTTAGCGACGCGGGTTGCGTCGAGCGTTCCGATGCGCTCGCCGCTCTGCACCAGCACGAAGTGGTCCGCGGCCGCAACCGCCCCGCCAGCTGTCAACAAGCACAACAGCAGGCAGTTTCCGAAATGATTGTGCGCGATTCTCATGAGTACTGAAGATTGTAGTGCGAATGCAAACCAAACTGGCTATATATTGGCGCCATGCTGAAACTCAAACCCTGCTGCGAATGCTGCGCCACCGACCTGCCGCCCGATTCCGACGCCGCGATGATTTGCAGTTTCGAATGCACGTTCTGCAGCCGCTGTGTGCAACAACAGCTGCGGGGCAAGTGCCCGAACTGCGGCGGCGAGCTGCAGCCGCGGCCGCGGCGGCCGGCCCGTTTGTTAGCCAAATATCCGCCGTCACCTGAGCGAGTCGTCAACCCTGCAGGCTGCGGCGGCGCGAACTAGACCAGCGGCTCGGGCAGGTCGATCGAGATCAGGAAATACTCGAAGGCGTGGCGTATCTGCCGGATGGAGCGATGCAGGCGGTGATCGTCCTGCACCAGGATCAGCGAGGCGCCATGCTCGCGCGCGAAGCGGATGCTGTGCTCGACCGGCACCACTTCGTCGCGCCAGCCATGCACCAGCGCGAGCGGGCAGTCAAAGGCGTTGGCGCGCAGCGGCGCGAGTCCCGGCATGTAGATCGCGGGCGCCATCAGGAACAGCGCGCGCGCATGCAGCAGTGCCGCGGATGCTAACGAAACATATCCGCCCAGGCTCGAGCCGACCAGCACCAGCTCGCCCTGCAGCGCTTTGCAGGCATCCGCCAGCCTGGCGATGCGATCTTCCGGTGAATCGATGCCCTGGTAGTCGACAGACTCGACGTTGTAGCCTTCGCTGCGCGCGGTTTCCGCGAGCGCGGTGATCTTCGAACCCCAGGGACCCGAGTCCTTGCCATGCGAGAAAACGACGTGGCGCTGGACGGTCTTGGGGGGTGTAGTCATGGCGCGCCCATGTTACCGCGTCTGCGGTCCGCGCCACCCTGGTGTCGTGTCCCGCGAACGGTGCGATTGACGGACGAGCGCGATGGCAACGGCCGAGCGGCGAATGGGCGGCGGCTCGGGCGCGCGGTCAGCGCAAACTTGGTACCAGCAGCCCAACTTGGGAAAAGATCCGTGAGGAACGTTTGCGCCCGCGCGCCCGAGCGTTCGCGCAAGATCGCGTGTGAGTCCGCGAGCCGCGATCTTGCAAGCGCGCCGCCCTTTGAGCCGCTCGACCGTAGCCATCGCGCTCGCCCGACAACCCGCTAGTATCGCGGCGGCACCCAGGCGCCGCGCGCGGTCGCGGGAGTCTCCGGCGGCAGCGCCGCTGCATGCGCGGGCGTCAGCGAAAATGGCAGCTGCTCCTCGCCCCACTCATTGGCATGCTGGCCGTCGGCGAAGCGAATGATCGACAGGCTGCCGCGTCTTGAGCCGAAAGGCCCATGCCAGACGCGCGGCGGGCGCCAGAAATAACCGCCCTCATAAATAGTGCCGCGTTCGCCAATGATGTCGCCGCCCAGCAGGTACATTTCTTCGACGCACTGGTGTCGCAACTGCGCTTCGTGCCAGTCACTGGGATGAGTCTGCGCGCCGGTCGCGAGCAAAATGGTGCGCTCGCCCGTGGCCGGGATTTTGCGCAACACCTTGTGCGTCAGGCGCAGGAACTGCACGCTGGGATCGATGTCATGCGAAGTCCATGGCGTGCGATGCGTGTCGATGCGCGGCACATGCAATGCCGCGTCGTGGGTGGCGGGCCCCTCGTCCGCCGGCACCGCGCGCGGCTCCTGCGCGAAAAAAGCTAACAGCACGGCGCCCGCCCTGCTGCGCAGGTCCCACCATGGCATGCCAGCGGGCAACACCGTATAACAATCGAGGCTGTAGTCCTCGCCGTGCAGCCGCAACGCGCCTTCGAGCACAAACAGCTCCGCCAGCGCGGCGAGACAGAACGGCGGCGGCTGGGTCCCGGGCAGCAGCCGCCAGATGACCGAGCAGGCGCCGGATTCAACATCACGGCTCAACACCTTGACCTCGGCGCCGCGCCACACCGCGCCCGCGAACGGCGCGGCGATCCACGGCAACTGCTGGGAGTGCAGGAACTCGATGTGTGGTCGCGGCATGGTGAACTCCTTGGGCTGCCAATGCGTATGCGGCACGTGTAGCATGCTGCGCCGCATGGCGAGCAGATGGCAATTCTGGATCGACCGGGGCGGCACGTTCACGGATGTGATCGCGCGGCAGCCGGACGGACGGCTGCGCGTGGCAAAACTGCTGTCACAGACCACGGACCAGGGCGAGGACCCGGCCGTCGCAACCGCGCGCGCCTGGCTGGCGGCGAGCCCGGCCGATGAGATAACGGCGTTCAAGATCGGCACCACTGTAACCACCAACGCGCTGCTGCAGCGGCGTGGCGCGCGGGTCGCCTTGCTAACAACCCGCGGCTTCGGCGACGGGCTCGTGATCGGTGGCCAGCATCGGCCCGATATTTTCGCGCTCAACATCCGTCGCCCGGCGCCGCTGTACGAGTGCGTGCTGGAAATCGACGAACGGCTGGCGGTCGATGGCGCGGTGCTGATCGCACTCGACCTGCCGGCCGCACGGCGGCAACTGGCGGAGTTGCGCAGCGCCGGCATCGACAGCGTCGCCATCGCGCTGCTGCACGGCTGGCAGCACACCGCACATGAAACTGCACTTGCGGACCTCGCACGCAGCATTGGCTTTGCCGAGGTCAGCGTTTCGCACGAGATCTGGCCGCAGCCGCGCTGGGTACCGCGCGCCGCGAGTACGGTAACCAACGCCTACCTGGCGCCGCACCTCGATCGTTATGTTCGCAAACTGACAACCGAAGTCGCGAGCCTGCCGGGGCGACCGCAATTGCATTTCATGCAAAGCTCGGGCGGTCTGGTTGCTGCGGGCGGCTTCCGTGCGCTTGCCAGTCTGTTGTCGGGACCGGCAGGCGGGCTCACCGGCATGGCGCGCCTCGGCGAACTGGCGAGCCTGCCGCGCCTGATCGGTTTCGACATGGGCGGCACCTCGACCGACGTGTCGCTCTACGACGGCGAACTGCCGCGCGCCTGGCAGCGCGAGGTGGCCGGCACGACGGTGGCGTTTCCGCAGCTCGATATTCATACCATCGCCGCGGGCGGCGGCTCGGTTGTTAGCTGGCGCGACGGCCGGCTGTGCGTGGGCCCGGAATCTGCGGGCGCAAGCCCGGGACCCGCGGCCTATGGCAAGGGTGGCCCGGCGACGCTGACCGACGTGCAGCTGGTGTTAGGTCGCCTGCAGGCGGAATTCCTGCCGCGCAAATTCGGCGCGGATGGCAGGCAGCCTGCGAGCCGCGCGGCCGCCGAGGCGGCGCTCGCAAAACTCTGCCGCGGTGGCGAATCACCGCAGGCGCTGGCCAGCGCCGCGCTGCAGATTGGCGTTGAATCCATGGCTAACGCGATCCGCCACGTCAGCACCGCGCGCGGCCGAGATGCCGCCGATTTCACCTTGTTCGCATTCGGTGGCGCCGCCGGCCAGCATGCCTGCGCGGTTGCCGCGAGCTGCGGCATCCGCCAGGTGCTGCTGCATCCCCTCGCCAGCGTGCTGTCGGCCTGTGGCATCGGCATTGCGGATTGGCTGGTGGTCGAACGCGCGGGATGCGGCCTCGCCTGCGACGCAGCGGGCGTCGCGCGCGCCGCGTCGCAACTGCAGCTGCTGCGGCAACGCGCCGTGGAAAAATTACGGCAACAGAATCTGGATCAAGGCGAGTCGCTGCTGCAGGAGTTCGTCGAACTGCGCTTCGGCCACAGCGAAACGCAGGTCGATGTCGGTTTCGGGACGCTCGCGGCCATGCACGCTGAGTTCGGCGAGCGCTGGCAGCAATTGTTCGGCTACTCGGTGGATGCCGGCCTGCTGACACAACTGCATATCGACAGCGTGCGCGTCGAGGCCCGCTGCCGGCCTACGATGCCACCGATGCTGGTCACGGCGGGCGACGCGGCTGCGCCCAGGCTGCCCCCGCACGCGCAAGTCTGGATCAACTCCTGGACCACCGTGCCGGTCTTCGCGGCGCAGCAGCTTACGGCGCCACTCGCGGGACCGGCGCTGATCGTCGACCAGCATACCTCGCTGGTCCTCGATCCCGGCTGGGCCGTGGAGCGGCGCGCAGACGGAATTTTGTTAGCCACGCAGGTGCGCGCCGCAGCGCCAGGGCAATCGCCGGCGCAGCTATCGGGCCAGGCGCCGGGCGCGATTGGACCGGAGCGGCTGGAGCTTTTCAATAATCTCTTCATGCACGTCGCCACCGAAATGGGCACGGTCCTGCAGCGCACCGCACAGTCCGTCAACATCAAGGAACGGCTCGATTATTCGTGCGCGGTATTCGATGCCACCGGCAATCTGATTGCTAACGCCCCGCACATGCCGGTGCATCTCGGCTCGATGGGCGCCAGCGTTCGGGCCGTGCTGGAAAGACACCGCGACCACATGACTGCGGGCGACGCCTGGCTGCTCAACAGCCCGTACGCCGGCGGTACTCACCTGCCCGACATGACTGTGGTCTCGCCGGTCTACCTCGATACGGATAGTGGTCAGGGACCCCCGGATTTTTTTGTTGCCTCGCGCGCCCATCATGCTGATATCGGCGGCATCACGCCGGGCTCGATGCCGGCCTTCAGTCGCAGCATTGATGAGGAAGGCGCGCTGTTCGAGGACTTTCGCCTGCTAGCCAAGGGAGTGCGCGATACCGCGGGCCTGACCCGGCAACTGACTGCGCCGCCCTACCCGGCGCGCAACCTGGCGCAGAATCTTGCCGACCTGGATGCGCAGCTCGCGGCGAACGCCTGCGGCGCGCGCGAACTGCAGCTTGCGGCGCGGCGGCACGGCGGTCCTTTGCTGGCCGCGGCGATGCGCGCGGTGCAGGACAATGCCACGGAATGCGTACGCCATGCCATTCAGCGGCTGCACTCCGGCGCCTTCCGGCTGCCGCTCGACAACGGCGCCGTGATCCAGGTGCGGGTGGATATCGATGCCGCAGCACGCCGCGCGCGCGTGGATTTCACCGGCAGCTCATCCCAGGCCGGGCACAATTTCCATGCACCGCGCGCGGTGGTCGTAGCAGCGGTGCTGTACGTGTTCCGGACGCTGATCGATCGTGATATTCCGCTCAACGAGGGTTGCCTCGTGCCGCTCGAGCTGGTGATTCCCCGCGCCAGCTTGTTAGATCCGCAGCCGCCTGCGGCCGTGGTCGCCGGCAATGTCGAGACTTCCCAATGCATCGTCGATGCGCTGTATGGTGCGTTAGGTTCGCTGGCGGCTTCGCAAGGCACGATGAACAATCTCAGTTTTGGCGATGCCAGGCTGCAGTATTACGAAACCATTGCCGGCGGCGCCGGCGCCAGCCCGGACGCGGACGGCTGCTCCGCCGTGCAAACCCACATGACCAACTCCCGTTTGACGGATCCGGAAATCCTGGAAGCGCGCTTTCCGGTGCGCGTGCTGGAGTTTTCCATCCGGCGCGGGTCCGGCGGCGCCGGTGCGCATCGCGGTGGCGATGGAGCCTGCCGCCGTCTGCAATTTCTCGCGCCGCTGAGCGGCGCCATGCTGGCGAACCGGCGGGTAACGCGTCCGTTTGGCCTGGCGGGCGGCGGCGATGGCGCGGCCGGGATCACACGGCTGCATCGCCGCGCTGGCCGGATTGAAACCTTGTCAGCCTGTGCGTCATTTGAATTGCAGGTGGACGATGTGCTCGAAGTTCTGACACCGGGTGGCGGTGGTTTCGGCGCGAAATAGCAATTGCCATGCGCCCCGTCGCTCGGCTACATTGCGCGACCCCGCTCCACGGGGATTCCCTGACAGGCAAACCATGATTCCCGGCGAATCCACTCACGGCGTGCAGCAACTCGATTGGACTGCGCTATCGGAAACTGCGCCTCCGAGCGCTGTGCTCGGTCACTGGCGGCGCGCGTCGCGCACGGCGTTAGGTCGCTGGCTGTTCGCCCGGATGGTATGCCGCAAGGCGCCTTACTTCGCGACCATCAAGCCGCGCGTCCTGGAATTGTCGCCGGGCATCGCCCGCTTCAGCATGCCGAAGCGCCGCAGCGTCGAGAACCATATCGGTTCAATCCACGCGATCGCGATGGCGAACCTGTGCGAACTGGCCGCAGGCCTGGCAACCGAGGTGAGTGTGCCAGCCACGCGCCGCTGGATCCCGCGCGGCATGACTATTGAGTATCTGAAGCGTGCCGACAGTAGCATCACAGCGGTCGCGCGCGTCGCCCAGAAAGAATGGAATGGTCCGGCTAACGTCGCGGTGCTGGTGTCGGTGACCGACGATCAGGGCCAGGAAGTAGTGCGCGCTGTCATTACGATGTACGTGTCGCCGCGACCCGGCAACTAACCTGGGTCAGCCGGTGCTGACGATACTGCGCAGCAGCGCGGTCTCGATTTCCTGCGTCACCCGGACACCAGCCGTTGCCAGACGGTTGACCGACACCTGACGAACGCGACTCGAGCCTGACTGATGGGTCAGCAACCAGGCGTGGTAATCGCCAGGACGCGAGGCCGCGATCCCGAACAGGATGTGCAATTTCCCGGCGGCCCGCGCCTCTGGGTCGTTGAGGCGACCGTCGCAAATGACAAAGTAGGCCTCATCGGCCGGCACTTGCGGGAACGCGCCCTCCTGGTACAGCGATTCCAGGAACGCGTCGACCTGACCGCGCACCCGTATCCTGGTGTTCTCATCGTTATTTTCAAACACCGTCCAGCGCGTGCCTTGTTCAACGCTGGCGGTCACGAACAGCGCCAGGCGCCGCGCCCGCAGATAACGCCAGTCGTTGGTGCCGGAGTTGCCATCCGCCAGCGTGCGCGGGCCGAGCGTACCGGCGGCATCCGGCGCCACGCGCACCGCGAGGAACGAATTGAGCGAGAACTGTGCCAGGCGCTGCCGGTCCGTTTCGCCTACATTGCAGCCCGGTCGCATGTTAGGTCGCAGCACCAGCTGGTCGTCACGCTGCGCGGACCACAGCGGCAGCGACTCATCGCCGCGCGCCAGCATGCCGGCGACCGCGCCGCAATTGGCGAACAGCTCGAATCGGCCCCGCAGGCGATCGAAAGCTAACAAGCGTGGGAAATACATGACGGCGTTGTCGGCCCGCAGCGGCCACTGGCGCGCCCCGGCGATGGCCTGCTGCGCATCGCTCCAGCTCGCCGGCGGATCAACCAGCAGCATGGCATGCCGCAGCCGGCAAATGCGGGTCGCCACCAGCCAGGTGCTGAGACCCACGTCCTGATCGCGGGTCAACGGTGGGATGCACAACATGCCGAATGCCGGCGCGCCCTGCAGCGCGAACAGGCCGGAATGCGCAGCCGCGGCGCCGATCACGTCGTAGTCTGACAGCGGCTGGCCATCGTCGCCGTCGGTGTTGGCATTGACGTAACCCACGACCGCGCCGCTGGCCGCAGCCGGCGTGCGATTCGGCCGCTGTGCCGGGACTTCGCCATGCACCCGCGCCAGGCGCGATTCGGTCAGTGCTTCGACCACATGCCTGCTGGCGCCCGGCTTGACGCTCAGACGGCGAAAGATTTCCTGGTCTTCGACCCGCTCCGAATTGGCCGCGCGGGTCCGCTGCAACACGAGATTGAATCGGTCCGGTTCATTGGCGGCGATGCCGTCGTAGTCGACCGACGCGCGCAGAAACTCGCGGGTTCCGGGCCATAGCCCGAGCAGCGTGAGTCGCGCACCTGCAGCGGGCAGCGTGATGGTCGGCGGCCGTCCGCCATTGGCAACGCGGACGATGATGGCGTGCCGTCCACCATTGTCGAAATACTGCTCGATTGCATAGGACAGCGTGGCAGGCTGCCACACGCCGCCGAAAAGCCGTTGATAGTCGGCGAAGCTCGTGATGCTAACAGGCGTATTGACGGGGCCCTTGAGGGTGCGGCCGACAAAGGCGGTCGCGGACACGGCGGCACGCGCAATCGCGTGCTCCGGTCCATTTTGCTCGGCAATTGTTATTCCGGAGAGGGCTTGATCAGCCACATTTCACCTGTCGTCGCTGCGCGAAGGTTAGCACAGCGAGCGCGCGAGCCGCAGTCCCCTCGCGTCCGCAGCGCAGATCGTTAGTTGCGAACGATCGGATCCAGCGTCGACTGCAGCACCGAGAAATAGCCAGGCCGGGCGATTTCGTAGACTCGCGCCGCAAACTCGCCGCCGGCGGCGGTCTTCATCAGCGCCTCATAGAGAGGTTTCACGAGTTTGCGCCGGCCAATGCTGGTGAGGTATTCCTCGAGCCTTGGAAAGGCCGGCTGATAGCCTGCGCGAATCGCAATCAATAGCCAGCTGTGCGCAATCTCGGTGTTGCGCTGTTCGGTGAGCTTGAAGGCTGCATCCAGCTCGGCCATCTTCGTGAGCGGCAGTTTTGCGGGCATGTTGTTGAGGAAATGCAGCCATTCAAAAGTGCTCCAGGCAGACACCGGCAGCGCGGCGGCCGCGACCTTGCCCGCGAGCCACTGCTTGCGCCCCTCATCCACTTTGGTAAATGCGTCCGATGACGGCAGCACGGCGCTGCGCGGCAAGCCCGGCGCGTACAGCCACTCATCCAGCTCGGTCTCGGTAACCAGCTCCGGCCGTTTGGCTAACAAATTGGCGCTCAGATAGTCGCGAAACTGTTCCGTGGCGATGCTTTGAAACGCAAAATGATCGAAATACCCCTTGAGGAACCGGTCCAGCGCGTCGCGTCCCACCTTGGCTTGCAGCCAGCCCAGGAATAAGCGCCCCTTCTCATACGGTATGTCGTTCGCGCCATCGTCCGGATCGCGGCCACGCAGGTCGACTGCCAGCACCGTCAGCGGTTTCGCCAGCGTCCGCAGATTGCGCTGCAGCGATTGCAGGCCCAGCGTGTCTTCCATGTCGCGGCGTTTCTCGCCATAGAGCACATCGACAATCCGGCGCTCGAGGAAAACCGTGAAGCCCTCGTTGAGCCAGAAATCGCGCCAGGTCGCGTTGGTCACCAGATTGCCCGACCAGGAATGCGCCAGCTCGTGCGCGATCAGCGACACCAGACTGCGGTCGCCCGCCAGCACCGTCGGCGTGATGAACGACAGGCGCGGATTCTCCATGCCCCCGTACATGAATGCGGGCGGCAGGATGAGCAAATCGTAACGATCCCAGCGATAAGGCCCGAACAGGCTCTCGCAGGCCTTGACCATGTTTTCGGTTTCAGAAAATTCCGACGCGGCGGCCTGCACGACTGACGGCTCGGCGTACACGCCGGTGCGCTCGCCGATGGCACGAAATTCCAGCTTCCCGACGGCCAGCGCAATCAGATACGGCGGGATGCGCTGCGGCATGGCGAAGCGGTACACATGGTCGGCGGATAATCCGGGATGATTGTCGGCACTCATGACGGCACGCAGCCCGGCCGGCGTGTGGATCTCGGCGTTGTAGGTCACGCGAACCTGCGGCGAATCCTGCAGTGGGATCCAGCTGCGAGCGTGAATCGGCTGGGACTGCGAGTAAAGAAACGGATCCGTCTTGCCGGCGGTCTGCGCGGGCGTCAGCCATTGCAGTCCGGACGCCTCCGGCCGCGTCTGGTAGGAAATCCGCACCGCGAAGTTACGGTCGCGGTGCTGCGCCGGCAGCTCGATGGTCAGCGCCTGACCGAGGGTGCCGACCGGTTCGCCCAGCGCAAACTGCAAGAGCTGTTGCGGCCGCCCATCTGCTAACAACCAAATCTTGCGGATCGCAAGATCGCGCGTATCCAGCACCAGCGTGCGGGCGTTGTCATCCAGCCGCTCCACTTTGAGATCGACCACGCCGGACAGCCGCTGCTCGGCGAAAACCACGTCGAGATACAGATCGACGTGCTGGATGCGCATCTGCGCGAGATTGGACAGTGAATGATAGTCGCGGCCGCTCTCCGGGCCGTCCGCCGGTTGCGCCGCGCGCAATGGCGTCGCAGAAAAAAAAGCGACCGCCGCCAATGCTAACAGAATCCGCCGGGACACCAGGTGCATGCGTCTCTCCTCAGCCAGCATTTTTCAGGTTCCGGTCTTGGTAGCCGGCGCAGGATCCTGCTTCTCTTCAGTAAGCATGGTATTGAATGTTGCTTCGTCGACCTGATTGTTAGACACGCCATCCCAGGTCGCGCCCGGTGGCACGGCGTTGCGAACGCGCGGCGCAGCAGCGACCACGGCCTCGACCGTGGCATCCGCGCGTGAAACGGACACCGGGACGCCGGACGGATCATGCGCATGCCGGGCGACGATCTGGTAGTCGATGGCCTGCTTTGCGGCTTTCAGCTGCGCCAGCACATGCTTCGACACGGCCTTGTCGATCAGCACGCGCTGTTTCTTCTTGAAGTCGCGCGGATCGTCTTCCAGCACGTCAAAGCTCTGCAGGTAAAGTTCGCCGTTTTCCATGCCGAACAAGTACGGCTGGTTCACAACCGTTACCTTATCGCCAACCTGCGCCATGTCAAAAACAGGTTCGATATCTTCAGGATACAGGCGGATGCAACCGTGGCTCGAGCGCAGCCCGACACCATACGGTTTGTTAGTTCCGTGAATCAGGAACTGCGACCAGCCAAGATACATGGCCCGGTTGCCTAACGGATTTTCGGGTCCCGGACCGACCACTGGCGGCAGGATCTCGCCGTTTTCCTTGTGCTCAGCGCGCACGCCCGGCCCGGGCACCCAGACCGGGTCCTTTTTCTTGCGAATGATTTTCGTAGTGCCTTCAGGCGTCGACCAGCCGACTTTGCCGATGCCGATCGGGTGGGTGTAGACCACCTGGGGCTCGCCCGGCTTGCGTTTCGGATAGAAGAACATGCGCATTGCAGCGACGTTGATGACGACCCCCTCGCGCGGCGAGTTAGGCAGGATAAAGCGCGTCGGTATGATGATTTCGCGACCATCGCCCGGCAACCAGGGATCGACCTTGGGGTTGGAACGGATTAGTTCCTCATAACCCACATTGAACCGGCGCGCGATGTCCGACAGCGTGTCCTCCTTGCGCGCTGTGGTGACCGCGACCTGACCGACGAGGTCCTGCTGGTCGTTGGCCAGCACGAAGCGGTGCGTCGGCTGCGCCAGCGGTGCTTCGGCCGGTGGCGGGGGTGGTGGCGGCGGCGCCGCGGGCTTCTGCCAGGGGCCACCAACCAGGGAACAGCTTGTTAGCAAGATCGCCGCCAAGGGCGCAACGACAGTGGTGCGACTACAGGAACGCATAGTTGATGAAGTTACCGGGCTCATGGGCCGGGGATTATCGCACCGATTCGGCGTAACGCTAAAGCAGCACAGCCTGATCCGGCAGCTCGTTGCGATCGCCACGGGCATCCGGAAAGTGCTGCTGTAGCAACTTGCCGACAGCCAGCACGCCAGCCACCGCACCCTCGCGAAAGCGCCCGGCGCGAAAATGGTCTTCCATGTTGCGGCACACCGCGTCCCACTCGGCCGGCAAGACCCGCGCGGCAATCCCGCGGTCCGCGACGATTTCCACCGCGTGGTCGGCGTTCAGCACATAAATAAGCACCCCGTTATTGGCCGCGGTATCCCAGACGCCTAAAAATCCGAATACCTGCAGAGCGCGCTGCCGTGCGCTGAGCCCCTGCCAGAGCTCCGGCAGATCGAAAGCGGTTTCGACAGCAACGCGAATTTCGCCGGAATGGCGCAACTCGACGTCGCGGATCGCAGCCTCGATGGCATCCAGTACCTCGGCATTGAAACGGCGCCGCGTCGCCCAATCGGTCGCAAACAAATGCCGCATAACGCGCAGGAATTGCATGCTCACCAACTCCCCGAGGCGCCACCGCCCCCAAAGCCACCACCGCCACCGCCAAAACCACCGCCACTGCCGAAACCACCACTGCCGCCGAAACTACCGCCTCCCCAACCGCCGCCCCAGCCACCATGGCGGGGCCTGCTGGACCAGCGGTTGCCGCCGACCGCACCCATCAGCAACGAAAACAGAAACGCCGCGATACCCGCGCCGATCGACACGCCTAACAACTGGGCAATGGCCCAGGCCAGGTATCCGGTCAGTCCGCCCGCCAGCGTCGAGCCTAACAACCGGCCAAAGATGGCGCGCAACACCATCGAGCCGATGAACACGGCTACAAACAGCAACGGCAGAAAGTCGAGCAACCCGGAAGCACCGCCCTGCCAACCCGCATCGGGCGGCGGCAGGGCTTCGCCGTCCAGCACGCGGATCATCTGATCGATACCGGCATCGATGCCACCGGCGTAATCGTTCTGCCGAAAAAGCGCCGTGATGGTATCGGTGATGATGCGTTTGCTGATCAGGTCGGTCAACGCGCCTTCCAGGCCGCGCCCGACTTCGATGCGCATGCGCCGGTCGTTCTTGGCGATGAGCAGGATCGCGCCGTCATCAGCCTTGGCGCGCCCGATCTTCCAGGCCTCGGCAACGCGAATACCGAATTGCTCGATTTCCTCCGGCTGGGTAGTCGGCACCAGCAGCACCGCGATCTGCGCGCCCTTGCGCTGCTCGAAGGCGCGCAGTTTTTGCTCGAGTTCCGCCTGCTCGGCGGCCGTCAGCGTGCCGCTGGTGTCGGTGACGCGCGCGGTCAGCTCGGGAATCGGCTGCAGTTCCTGGGCGGCCGCGATGCCGCCCAGCAGCAGCAGCGCCAGAACCGCAGCCCAGCGCTTCAGGGTTGTCATGACGGCAGCGGCTTGCTCAGTTCGCAGGTGCCGGCTGAGCCGGTGCGCCGGGTTTCGAGGTGTCGAAGCTGACCACCGGCGGCTTGGAAATCGTGGCCTCGTTCTCAACCGTGAAGCTCGGCTTGACCTGCATGCCAAACAGCATCGCAGTCAGGTTGCTCGGAAAGCTACGCACCGTGGTGTTATAGGTCTGCACCGCGGCGATGTAGCGGTTGCGCGCCACGGTAATGCGGTTTTCGGTACCTTCGAGCTGCGCCTGAAGTTCGAGAAAACTCTGGTTCGACTTGAGGTCCGGGTAGCGCTCGCTCACGGCGATCAGGCTTTTCAGCGCCGTAGTCAGCTCGCCCTGCGCAGCCTGGAATTTCTTCAATGCCTCGGGATCGTTGATGGCCTCAGGCGTCAGCTGGATCGAGGTTGCGCGGGACCGCGCGTCGGTAACTTCAACCAGCACCCGCTGTTCCTGCGCGGCGTAGCCTTTGACCGTGTTGACCAGGGCCGGAATCAGGTCAGCGCGGCGCTGATACTGGTTCACAACTTCGGACCAGCCGGCTTTGACGCCTTCGTCCTGGGATTGCAGGGTGTTGTAACCGCAGCCGCTCAACACCAGGGTACCGACCACAGCCAGAAAAATGCCACGCATGAAATGCTCCTTCAATGTTAGCTCTGAACCTGCGGCGCCGGCCGCAGCGGTTACCAGATTTTCACACGCTCGGCCGGCGGGCGATAGAGCTTGTCGCCCTCCTTGACGCCGAAGGCCTCATAAAATTCGTTCAGGTTGCTGAGCGGCCCATTGCAGCGAAATTCCGGCGGACTGTGCGGATCGATGGTCAGCAGACGCAGAGCTTCAGTATCGCGCCGCGTATCAGTCCAGATCCGCGCCCAACCAAGAAAAAACCGCTGCATGCCGGTGTAACCATCGATCACCGGCGCCGGCGCGCCTGCCAGCGACAGCTTGTAGGCCTTGATGGCCACCGCGAGTCCTGACAAGTCGCCAATGTTTTCGCCCAGTGTTAGTTCGCCGTTTACCGGCTTGTCGCCCAGCACCCTGTAGTTGGCAAACTGCCCGATCAATTGAGTGGCGCGCTGGCGGAAGCGGACGTTGTCGTCGAACGCCCACCAGTCGCGCAGATTGCCGGCGCCATCGAACTGCCGACCCTGGTCATCGAAACCGTGGCTGATTTCGTGGCCAATCACCGCACCGATCGCCCCGTAATTGACGGCGTCATCTGCAGTGGAGTCAAAAAACGGCGGCTGCAGGATCGCGGCCGGGAACACGATTTCATTCATCGGCGGGTAGTAATAGGCATTGACGGTTTGCGGCGTCCTCAGCCACTCGGTCCGGTCCAGCGGTTTGCCCAGTTTGTTAGCCTGACGGTCGAGTTCGAATTCATTCGCGCGCCGAATGTTGCCCACCAGGTCGCCGGCGACGATCTCGAGACCGCTGTAGTCCCGCCAGCGATCCGGGTAACCGATTTTCACCGTGAAGCTCTGCAACTTCTTGTGCGCTTGCGCTTTAGTCGCAGCGCTCATCCAGTCGAGCTCATCGATACCCGCTGCAAAGGCGCGCAGCAGATTGTCGACCAGCAGCTGCACGTGCGCCCTGGCCTCGGGGGCGAAGGTGCGTTGCACATAAAGTTGCCCGATCAATTCGCCGACGCCACCGTTCATGGTCTGCAGCGCGCGTTTCCAGCGTGGCAACTGCTCCGGGACGCCACTCAGGGTTTTCCTGTGGAAATCAAAATGCAGCTGCTCGAAGTCCGCGGTCAGGTACGGTGCCCAGCTGTCCAGCACCTGCAGCCGCAGGTAGTCGCGCCAATCCGCCAGCGGCGTGCTGCGGGTCAGTTTGGCCAGTTCCTGCACATAGCTGGGTTGACTGATATCCACGGCCTGCGCCGGGATGCGCGCCGCCGCCAGCAACGTTTGCCAATCGAACGTGGGCGCGAACGTCTTCAGTTCGGCGAGCGTCTTGGGATTGAAAGTCTTGACCGGATCGCGATTCTGTACGCGCGACCATTGATGGTTGGCGAGCCGCGTTTCCAGCGCCTCGATCCGCTTGGCTGCGGATGCGGCATCACGATCGCCGCCAGCAGCTAACAGCGCTGCCACGTACTTGCGATACGCGGCGCGAAAATCCGCATATTTCTGCTCGGGTTTCAGGTAATAGTCCCGGTCCGGCATGGTCAGGCTGCCCTGATAGGCCACGGTCAGATGCTGCGTCGAGTCGGCGTAATCCTGGCCGACGTAAAGATAGAGCGGCATGGAAACGCCCATGCGTATCGACCGGCCCATGTATTCATACAAGTCGCGCGTGCCGCGGATCGCATCGATGCGCCGCAGCTCGCCCGCAATCGGCGTAGTACCCAGGGCCGCAAGACGTGTGGTATCCATGAAACTGCCGTAGAAGTCGCCGATTTTTTGCGCCGGCGAACCATTGGCCGCCTTGGCGGCTGCGGCGGCTTCGACGACCGCGCGCACTTCTGCCTCGGACTGGTCGGCCAAACGGTCGAAACTGCCATACCGTGACCGATCCGCCGGCAGCGGGTTGTTAGCCAGCCATTTATTGGCGACGAACCGGTACAAGTCGTCCTGCGGCCGGACGGAACTGTCCAGATTCGCCAGATCGATGCCGGAGCGCAGCGTCGGAGTGGCCGCAACCGCGGGTGCGGCCGGCGCGGCCGCGGCGCTGGCACTCAAAAGGGAAATCACCCAGAGTGTGACGAGGTTTTTCATGCGTGCAAGTATACGCCAGCAATAATTTCAAACTGCAAGGCCACGGGATTGCGACTCAACAGCGCGTGTTGCTGTTAGCAACGGATTTCCGGCGCAAAAAAAAACCCCGGGCCTTGCGGCTCGGGGTTGAAATGCGGACTTACAAAGGGGGGGAAGTCCGCTAGGGGATAAATTACCGGCGCTAGTGCAAACGGGCCCAATGCAGAATTCGGATCTCTTTCGAGTCCAGTTCGAAATTCCGCGCCAGCAACTGGCGCAGCTCGCGCGCACCGCCCTGGCGGTGTTCGATCGGCCTCTCGAGCTCCACCACACCGCACCACTCATCCGAGTTGCGCGCCTGCTCGACCGCGGTCACAAAATGGGTGTAGTACTTGTTGCTCATGGGAGGTTAAAGAGTAGGCCGGTACAATCGCCCGTGCTGTGACCCCCTACACATCCTGCAAGCTGCAAAATTCACGATTGGACTTAATGTGAGCCGTTACCGCGCCCCACAAACTGCCGGCTCGAAGTTCATCACGCCGTCCGGCTTTGCCCGGCTGAAGGCCGAATTGGACCAGCTCTGGCGCGACGAGCGGCCGCGGGTGACCCAGGCCGTATCCGAGGCGGCTGCCCAGGGCGATCGCTCGGAAAATGCCGAGTACACCTATGGCAAGAAGCGCTTGCGCGAAATCGACAGCCGCGTGCGCTTCCTGCGCAAGCGACTCGACGGCATGAAAGTGGTGGACCAGCCACCGAGTGACCCGCGGCGGGTGTTTTTTGGCGCCTGGGTGACATTGGAGGACGAGTCCGGCGTGGAGTCCAGGCATCGGATCGTCGGCCCGGACGAATTTGACGCTGCCCCGGGCTATATCAGCATGGATGCGCCGCTGGCGCGCGCCCTGTTAGGCAAGCGGCTCGATGATGAGGTCAGCGTGCAATTGCCGGCGGGCGCACGGCGCCTGGTGATCACGGAAATTCAATATTCGCCACACACGGGTGACGGCTGAGGTGAAATTTCCGGGCCAGGTTGCGATCATTAACACGGCGTCGCAATATTTAGGCGCCAAGGCCGGTCTGGCTGTCATGGCCCGCGTCATTTCCGGTTTGCTGTTCGCCTGCATCGCAACCACGTTGTTGGTCGCCGGGGCCAGTACTCTCACGCCGCTGGCTCTGGCTGCGGCAGCCGCGAGTGCGCCCAACACACCGGCCCCCGAATTTCCGCATCGCCACCAGTCCAGCTGGCTCAATTCGCCGCCGCTGAGCCTGGCCAACCTGCGCGGCAAGGTCGTGTTGTTAGATATCTGGACCACCGACTGCTGGAACTGCTACCGATCGTTTGCCTGGCTGCGCCGCGTAACGGATCGCTTTGCCGCGAACGGCCTGGTGGTGATCGGCGTGCATAGCCCCGAATTCGAACACGAGAAAGACCGGCGTGGCATTGCCGCGCGACTCGCGCAATATCAACTGACAAACCCGCAGATGCTCGATGACGATTTCTCCTACTGGCGCCGACTTGGCAATCAATACTGGCCCGCGTTCTACCTGATCGACAAACAGGGCCGCATCCGAGAGCTGCTGGTGGGCGAGCAGCACAGCGGCGATCGCTCAGCGCGCAACTTCGAAGCCGAGATCGTGACGCTGCTCAATGAGCCGTTAGCCCGCCGCAACTAGCAGCAACTTGCCGTACAATTCACGGCATGCTGCCCAAATCACCGTTCGCCGCTAACCCGGCGCTGCTGCAGGACGCAGCCAACAGATCGCTGAAATATCTGGGCGCACTGGGCGAACGCGCTGTCGCGCCCTCGCCTGCCGCAGTCGGTGCGCTCGCGCGGCTCGATGAGCCACTGCCGCAACAGTCGTCCGATCCGGCCGAAACCCTGGCGCTGCTCGATGAGTTGGTTTCACCTGCGACCATGGCCATGGCCGGACCGCGCTTCTTCGGCTTTGTCATCGGCGGCGCGTTACCGGTCACGCTCGCGAGCAACTGGCTGGCGACAGCCTGGGACCAGAACGCCGTATTGCAACAGGCCACGCCCGGCGTGTCGCGCCTGGAAATTGTCGCGCTGCGCTGGCTGCTCGAACTGTTGGATCTGCCACGCGAGTCCGTCGGCGCCTTTGTCACCGGTGCGACGCTGGCGAACATGACCGCGCTGGCGGCCGCACGGCACCGTTTGTTAGCCAATCTGGGCTGGTCGGTCGAGTCACAGGGTCTGTTCGGTGCACCACCACTCACCGTCATGGTCGGCGAGGAAGCGCATCCGACGCTGCTCAAGTCGCTGGCTTTGTTAGGACTTGGCAGCGAACGGGTACGGCGCATTGCGGTGGACGCAGAGGGCCGCATGCGGCTCGATGCGCTGCCGGCCATCGACGGACCGACTATCATTTGCACGCAGGCCGGCAACATCAACTCCGGGGCATTCGATCCCATCGATGCCATCTGCCGGCAGGTGGCGGGCAGCGGCGCCTGGGTCCATGTCGATGGCGCCTTCGGGCTGTGGGCGCGCGTGTCACCGCGCCTCGCCAGTCTGGCGCAGGGCATTGAACGCGCCGACTCCTGGGCCACCGACGCGCACAAGTGGCTCAACGTACCGTACGACTCGGGCCTCGCGTTCGTGCGCGACAAAGACGCGCTGCAGGCCGCCATGTCGATCAACGCTGCCTACCTGCCCGCCAATCGCGACGGCCGCGATCCGAGCGATTTCACGCCCGAGCTGTCGCGCCGCGCGCGTGGCGTCGATGTGTGGGCTGCGCTGCGTTCGCTCGGCCGCGAAGGCGTGCGCGTAATGATCGAACGCAGTTGCGAGCAGGCCAGCCTGTTCGCCGCGCGCCTGCGCGCTGCGGGTCATGAGGTATTGAACGACGTGGTGTTGAATCAGGTCGTGGTCGCCTTCGGCGATGCCGAAAACACCCGGCACGTCACCCGGGCGGTGCAGGACGACGGCACCTGCTGGTGTGGCACCACCGTCTGGAAGGGGCGCACCGCGATGCGCATCAGCATCTGCAACTGGTCGACCACCGACGCCGACGTCGAGCGCAGCGTGGCTGCCATCCTGCGCGTGGTCTGAGCGCGCAGCGTCGCTGACGCTGAGGTTGCGGCGTCTGGCCTATGCGCGCTCAGACCACGCGCACGTTCTTGAACTGCCACGGATCCGTCTTGTCGAGATCCTCGGCAAACAGCCGCTCGCGATCCGTCAGCGGTGTCCAGTCCGTATACGCGCCAGTGACCGTGCCGAGATAAGGCCGCATGATTTCCAGCGGTCTGCGGAAGTCCATTTCGTCAGGTTCAATCAGTCCGGAGTTCGGATTTTCCATCGCCCAGATCATGCCGGCGAGGCAGGCGGATGTGACCTGCAGGCTGGTCGCATTGTTGTACGGTGCGAGCTTGCGCGCTTCGTCGACCGTCAGTTGCGAGCCGTACCAGTAGGCGTTCTTCTTGTGGCCCGCTAACAAAACGCCGAGCTCATCGATGCCTCCCGGTGAGATTTCGTCCATCAGGATGCGTTTGCTGGCCTGCAGCTGGTAGTTCTTGCCGGCGAACTCGTGCACCGACAGCAGCGCATCGTCACAGGGGTGATAGGCGTAATGCGCGGTCGGGCGGTAGACAATCTGCGCGCCGTCCTTCACGGTGAAGTAATCGGAGAGCGAGATCGCTTCGCCATGGGTAATCAGAAAACCATAAAAATTGCCGGCCAGTGGGGTCCAGGTGCGCACCCGCGTCGCGCAGCCGGGCTGCGCCAGGAAAATAGCGGATTGACTGCCGAAGTCATGGCGCCGGCCATCGCGCGGGAAATTTTTCTCGTGCGTGCCCCAGCCAAGCTCTGCGGGCTGCTGCCCTTCACTGACAAAACCGTCAACTGACCAGGTGTTGACGAATTCGTCAGGCTTCTTGCGCACCGGCGAGACCTGGGTGTCGCGTTCGGCGATGTGGATGGTCTTGACGCCGACCTTGCTGGCGAGCCGGGCCCAGTCCAGCCGCTCTTTCGGATTGCCGGCATCGATGCCGAGATCGCCGGCGACATTGAGCAGCGCCTGCTTGACCAGGTGCTGCACGAATCCCGGATTGGCCCCGTGCGTCAGCACCGCTGTCGGTGCGCGCGCATGACCGGCGCGCAGCCCGAGAGCCTCTTCGCGCAACGCATAATTGGTACGACGCGCCATCGGCAGGCCCGGATCGGTGTAGCCGCCAGGCCAAGGCTCGATACAGGTATCGAGATACATCGAGCCTTTTTCCCAGCAGAATTTGATCAACGCAATCGACGACACGTCGACCGAGACGTTCAACACAAAGTCGCCGCGACCGATCAACGGGTCGAGTACCCGGCGAAAATTTTCGCGCGTCAGCGGCTCGACCACGTGCTTGATACCGTACTTTTCCGCCTCGGCCTTGCCCAACTCATCGGCTGTAACGATTGTGATGCGGCTCGGCGGAATGCCGATGTGGCGCAACACCAGGGGCAATGTGCCCTGCCCGATGCTGCCAAAGCCGACGAATACGATGCGTCCTGGAAAATCCAAGTACTTGATGTGTTCAGTCATAGTGACTTCAAGTTTAGCAACTAGCGCCAATGCGGTGGATAGGTGCGCTCGTAGCCCGGCAGGGCCGCAACGCGCATCAGCCATCGATCGAGGGCCGGGTAGTTCGCCGCGGTTGGCAAAAAGCGTCCCGAGAGTTCATGCGCCTCCGGCAGATTCAATGCCCGCAGCAACAGCACGATCCACGGATAGAGCACGAAGTCCGCCGCGGATGGGGCGTCGCCGACGATCCAGTCCAACTTCGACAACCGCAGCTCGATGGTGCGCGCTTCGCGTGCGGCCAGGTGGATCGCGTTGGTGATGTTGTCGCCGTCCCTAACAAAACTGCCGGTAAAGATCGCCTGCGTGATTCGCCCCAGATCGGCTTCAGTGTAGGCCTGAAATTCATTGATCACGCGCATGATCACGCCGGCCTCTTCAGGCGTGCGGCCAAACAGGGGATGCTCGGGATATTTCAGATCAAGGTAGTAGAGAATGGCCAACGATTCGAAGACCACGTACTCGCCGTCCTTCAGCACCGGCAGCCGCCCGCGCGGGTTCATCGCCAGCATTTGCGGCGACTGGTGTTCCTGCTTGGAAAATTGCAGCAAATGGCTCTCATAATCCAGGCGCTTGTGTTCCAGTGCCAGCATCACGCGCCAGGAATAAGGGCTGCCACTGCCCCACCAAAGTTGGATCGCCATTCAGTCTCCTGCAACCATTGTAACGGCAGCGCCTGCGCGCAGAGAATGGCCACATGCACCGTACTCTAATCGACTGCGACACGCTCGCTGGGCACCTGGGCGCGCCGGACTGGCGCATTCTTGATTGCCGCTTCGATCTCGGGAAACCGGATCTGGGCGGCGCGCAATACTGGCAAGGGCATATTCCCGGCGCGATCTACGCACATCTCGATCGCGACCTGTCCGCGCCGGTCACGGCGACCAGTGGCCGGCATCCGCTGCCCGCCCCCGCGGCGCTCGCGGCACGCTGCGCGAGCTGGGGTATCAATGCCAGGACCCAGGTTGTCGCCTATGACCAGGGCAACGGCATGTACGCCGCACGCTTATGGTGGCTGCTGCGCTGGCTCGGGCATGAGTGCGTTGCGGTACTCGATGGTGGGCTGGCCGCATGGAGCAGAGTTCCATCGCGACCCATGAGCCGCGATATTGTCACCCTGACACCCGGCACTTTTGTCCCGCGGCTGCGCAAAGACTGGGTTGTTAGCACTGCCGAACTGGAACCGCTGGTCACGGCCGGCCTCGCGGACCAGGCGCTGTGCGACGCCCGCGGCGCCGACCGCTTCGCCGGACAGAACGAAACCATTGATCCGGTCGCAGGCCATATCCCGGGCGCGAGCAGCATGCCCTTTGCCGGCAATCTCGGCCCGGACGGCCACTTTCTGCCAGCGGCGCAATTGCGCGAGCGCTGGTCGCAGAAACTGACCGATCCATCCCGCACAATCATGATGTGTGGCTCCGGCGTCAGCGCCTGCCATAATCTGTTAGCACTCGAGCACGCCGGATTGTCCGGTGCGAGACTTTACGCGGGCTCATGGAGCGAGTGGACCCGCGATCCGGCGCGGCCGGTGGCGACGGGGGCGGAGTAAGGCACGCGCGTTAGCTGGGATCGCTGCGCTGAGGCTCGCGGTCGCGCGCACCTTCGGTGTACCCTCGCGCGGGCTGGCCGCTCGGAAGGATTGGCTCAGCTCCAGTATCCAAGCTCATCGACCTCGCGGCCGACGCCCGCGCTCGGCGCGCTCCAGCTCGCTCACCGCAGCGATCCCAGCAAACGCGCTTGGCGCACGCGCCTGCGGCAACCGGTTGTGCTCCGAAGCGCGGCCTTGTTAGGAGCCGGCGCAGCGCACGCGGCATGCCGGCCTGGATCGAGCGAACTGGAGCGCGCCGAGTGAGGGCGTAGCGAGCGCGGTCGACTAGGCTATGGACTCGAGGTGCGCGCATGTGTCCAAGCGAGCAGCCCTCACGAGGGCACCCGCAGGGCGCGCGACCGTGAGCCTCGATCCAGGCCGGCATGCAGCGCGCGCTCTGCAAATTCCGGGCAACAACCGCGTTGCAGAGCCGGCGTCGCGCCGTATACTCGCGCGCCATGAACCTTCAACAGGAACGCGCCTGGTCCGTCGCCGACTCGCGCGAGCTCTACCACGTCGACGCCTGGGGCGGCGGCTACTTTTCGGTCAACGACGCGGGCAACGTCGTGGTCCGGCCGGATCAGCAGCCCGGCCGCGAAATCGACCTGCTGGAAGTCGTGCAGGGTCTCAAGGCACGCGACCTGTGGGCGCCGGTGGTGGTGCGTTTTTCGGGCATTCTCGCGCACCGCCTCAAGAGCCTGCACGACGCATTCGCGCAAGCCATTGCCGAGAACGATTACAAGAATCGCTACACCGCGGTGTTCCCGATCAAGGTGAATCAGCAGCGCCTGGTGGTCGAAGAGGTGTTCCGCTACGGCAAGGAATACAGCTTCGGCCTCGAGGTCGGCAGCAAGCCCGAATTGTTAGCTGTCATGGCCATGACCGAGGATTCGCCCGAGCGCCTGATCGTCTGCAACGGCTTCAAGGACGACAGTTATATCGAAGCGGTGATCCTGGCGACCAAGCTCGGCCGCACGATTATTCCGGTGGTTGAGAATTACTCCGAGCTCGGACTGATCATCAAGCACGCGCAGAAATACGATGTGCGCCCGCGTATCGGCGTCCGGGTGAAGCTGGCCAGCGAAGGCTCCGGCCGCTGGCGCGATTCGGTGGGTGAAAAATCCAAGTTCGGCCTGTTCGTCACGGAAATGCTCGATGCCCTCGAGCAGCTACGCGCCGTGGGCATGCTCGACTGCCTGAAACTGCTGCACTGCCATGCCGGCAGCCAACTGCAGGACATCCGCCGCGTCAAGGACGCGATCGATGAGCTGGCACACATCTATGCCGAACTGAAACAACTGGGCGCAGGCCTGGAGTACATCGATGTCGGTGGCGGCCTTGGCGTCGACTACGACGGCAGCGGCACCAACTATCAGTCGTCGATGAACTACACGCTGACCGAATATGCCAACGACGTGGTCTACCGTGTAGCGCGTGTGTGCAAGACCCGCAACATCGCGGAACCGATTATCGTCAGCGAATCGGGCCGTGCGATCGCGGCGCACCACAGCGTGCTGATCTTCAACGCACTCGGTAATTCGCAGCTCGACAAGTTCCAGGTAACTGCCAGCACCGAAGAAGAGTTCAAGAAGCGCGGCGAGCTGCCGCAGCCGGTGCAGGATCTGTTCGATGCCATGCGCAGCATCAGCGAGCGGCGCGTGGTCGAGTGTTATCACGACGCACAGCAGGCGCGCGAGCAGGCGCTGCAGATGTTCAAGCTGGGACTGTTGTCGCTCGAGCATCGCGGCCTGACCGAGCGGCTGTACTGGGTGATCTGTGCGCGCATCCGCGACCTGTGCCGGAAAATGGAAGAATGCCCGGAGGAACTCGACGGCCTGGAGTCGGTGCTCTCGGACATCGTGTTCTGCAACATGTCGGTGTTCCAGTCCCTGCCGGACAGCTGGGCGATCGATCAGCTGTTCCCGATCATGCCGATCCACCGCCTCGCCGAATGCCCGACCCGGCGCGCCGTGCTGGCCGATATCACCTGCGATTCGGACGGCAAGATCGACCGCTTCGTCAGCCATCGCGAGGTCAAACGCACGCTGGAGGTGCATGATTTCAAGGAAGGCGATGAGTACTACCTGGCCGCGTTCCTGGTCGGCGCGTACCAGGAAACCCTGGGCGACCTGCATAACCTTTTTGGCGACACCCACGTGGTGCACATCCGCCTCGAAGAGGGCGGCGGCTGGTGGATCGAGGAAGTCGTGCTCGGCGACACGGCTAACAAAGTGCTCGAGTACATGGAGTACGACGTCGAAGAGCTCTACCCCGCGCTGGCGCGCGACTGCGAACGCGCGATCCGCGAAGGCCGCATGACTGTCGCCGAGAGCCAGGGCATCAAGCGATTTTACGAAGGCGAGCTCAACGGCTACTCATACCTGGAGTAGCCACGTGAGTGCGCCGCTGCCGGGATTACGCACCAGCGCCTGAGCACGCGTACCGAGACCTGGCACGGTTGCGAGCGCGCGCGCCGCGACCAGTTCCGCAGCTGACGCCGCGGCCAGCGACTGCGCCAGATCCCGCACCTCGAAGATCTGTGCGAGATAGCCGATGTCAGGCGCGCATGCAGTTGGCCGCAGATCAACGCACTGAGCAAGGTAATTCAACGGTTCGGAGACCGCGATCTTGCCAAACATGTGATTGCCCTGCATGAAGACAATTTTCGTACGCGCGCCTTTGGGCAGGCGCAGGAACTCGTTGACGTGATCGGCAGTCATCACATCCTCGAACAAGCGGCCCATGCCGCAGACTTTTTCGTAGAACTCGCAGGCGCGGTCCACCGAACGCGTGACGTGCGAGGTGGTCACCACGGGCGTGAAGCCCTGGCGGGTATAGCCGGCCTTTTCGACGTAGGCGCGCATCTGGCCGATACGCGTACCGGGATCGCGGCTTGTTAGCTCGACCAGGTTCATGGCGACGCCGTCGGGACCGTCAAAGACGACCTCGATCGGATTTCCGACCGCGGCGTTGAGACTATGCTGGGTGGGCTCGGTCCAGAACGTATACCCCAGCGCTCGCAGCGCCGCGACCGCAGCGCGCGCATCCGCGGTGTAGAAGTTGAGATTCACGAGTCCGATCGCCTGCGAATTCGGCAGCGCCTGGATCAAGCGCCGGTCCGCGCCCGAAAATTCCAGCAACAGCACGCGACCCACGGCGCATTTGTTAGCTGTCAGCACGCAAGTTCGCGCGGTGGAGCCCGTTGGCAGGTTCCAAAAGCGTTCGAAATCCGTGCCGGCCCATATCCCGATCGGACCCGCTGCGAAGCCGATGCAATCAACGTAAAAACCCATGCTGGCTTGCAGCGACCTGCAACTGATGACCGCGAATCCAAGCGGGCTGCCCTGCGGCGCAACGATGTCTGCCATGCCTGTCAGCCCCGGTTTTTGCCATCCCCACGGCGAGCTTCGTCCAAGCCTGGTCGCCAGGCAAGCCGCGCAGGGTGGATCGCCGCACACCGGTAACCGTCGGGTCTCAGCCTTAACGAAGCTGGCGCTTTATGGCAGTCTTGCGTCCGTTATGAACCCGGCCATGCAGGATCGACCCGGCAATGCACCCCTGGCGGTGCAGGAGAGCCGCGATTTCCGTTCCTACCATGCCTTCCTGCGCGCGGCGCGCAATTTCAGCGAGCAACAACTGCTCGGACAAATGCACGACAACTACGAGCACGCGGTCGCCGCAAGCGGACAGGCGCCGCCCAGCGACTGGCGGCAGGCCGAGGCACTGCTGGCGCCGCTGACCGAATACCAGATCTACAATTTCCTGTATCGCAACCTGCAGCGCTTCAAGTATCACCGTCCGACGTTAGGAATTTTCGCGACCGTGGACGCGCAGCGCGAACGCCTGACGAAGGGTCTGCAGAGCGCGGTGGCGTCCGCCGACCAGCAGGAACTGCGCCTCAACCCGGATCTGGCCGAACCGGAGTACTTCAGCTTCGTGCCGTTTCACCAGCACACGGGCGGCGTCACCCACGACATCCTGGACGGTATCTGTTACGAAATCGGCCGCCGCACCACCGTGCCGTCACACGCGGATCCTGACGGCATCTACCGCATCCTGTTCGATGCGCTGCCGAAGCGCGAGTACGCGCGCGTGCTCGACTGGGGCACGGGTCACGGCGCCGCGCTCATCACCTGGCAGGAACTGCATCCGGAATCGGAGTGCCACGGCGTCGACCTGTCGGCGCCCTGCCTGATGCTGGCGCACCAGCGTGCGCGCGAACGCGGCATGAAGCTCTACTTATCGCAGCAGGACCTTGCGCGCATGGACTTCCCGGATGCGCACTTCGATCTGATTTTCTTCAACTTCATGTTGCACGAATTACCGGCGACGGAAACACCGGCGCTGCTGCGCGAGGCGGCGCGGATTCTCAAGCCGGGCGGTGTCTTTGCCGGCCACGAGTTTCATCTGCGCCCTGGTAATCCGTTTCAGAATGCCTTGCAGCGTTCGCACGCCTTCACCAACAACGAGACCTACGCGACGCCCTGGTACGAATCGCCGATCGAAGAGATGGCGCTGGCCGCAGGTTTCTCGAAAGCTGACAGCCAGGTGTTTGAGCGGCTGAACCGCTCGGTGGTCCGCGATGGCAAGGCGCCGGTCACGGCAAATCACTGGAATCTTTATGTGTTCGAGCGTTAGGAGATCGAGTGGCCGCCGCGCCCTATAATCCACCGCTCGCAGGCCCGGTCATCGGCCAGGAACCGGACTTTCTCGCCGGCCTGCCGATGGACAACGCCGTCGGCGCAATACTGGCGTTGACGGCCGAGGTCTACATGCTGCGCGAACGGCTGCAGTCGCTGGAAGCGGAGCTCACCGGCCGCAAGTTGCTGCCGCCCGGGGTGGTGGAAAACCACCAGCCGCCACCGGCAGAAGCGGCACGCCGGCAGGAGGATCTCGCTGCTTATACGCAGCGCATGATGTCCGAGCTGATGCGCGACCGCACGCCGGTGTCGCAGATCGATCCCGGGGTTTCCAAGTACCTGAAAGCTCATGCGCAGTCGCAGGCCGAAGCTAAGATCAAGTAGTCATTTTCCACACCAGGGAACAGTCATGCAACCGACGTTGAAGTTTTTGTTAGTAAGCTGCTCCGCATCGGCGCTGCTGGCGTTCAGCGCGGCGCCCGCCGCGGCGGTCAAGACGCAGCGCATCGACCTTGGCACGCCGGAAGGCGCCACCCAGGCCGCGCGCAAGGTGCAATGCTCCCTAACGGACGGCGAGCCTTCGGTGTACTACTTCCACGGCGAGGCTTTCAGCCGCGTGCCGGGTGAAGCGGATCGCAAGCTGTTCAATGTTGAGGGCATGAACATCCGTACCTGTGCGACCAGGACCGAGGCCCAGAAAGGCACGGGCTGGCGCCTGTTATCGCGCGAGGTGCTGCTGTATGTCGATCACCAGACCGGCCAGCCGCTGCGCAAATGGGCCAATCCCTGGACCGGCGCAACCGTGGATGTGCTGCATGTCGCCAACGATCCGGTCAACCAGCGCTGGATGTTCCCGCGCGACGCCGACGGCAATCCTGCGCCGTTTGCAAAATTCACCGGCACCATTCAGGGCGACAGCTGGTGGAACACCTTGACGGTGCCGCTGTTCTACAGCAACCCGTTAGCTGGCGACTACCAGAAGTACATCGGCGGTACCTATCACGCGACCGAGATGTTCAATTTTTTCGGCAAGCTCGATGACCTGACCGATCCCAGGAAACCCAATGCGGCAGTCAACGTGGCCTGGGTCCGGATGTCCTCGTGGTTGCCGTGGATGGAGATGGGCGACCGCGCGGGTCTCTTCTACATCAACGCCGCGGGTCGCAAGCTGGACAGCTATGCCCAGCTGCCCGATGTGATCAAGAACGAGATCGCGGCCAACTATCCGGATTACACGCGCGCACCGCCGCTCGATGACACCCGGCCCAACGAAACCAGCTGGACCTATTTCAAGAAAAAAGTGCCGCCGCCCGCCGCACCCGCGCGCTAACAGAATCCACTGCCGGATTCCTTGCTGCGTTGCAGCAATGATTCCGGCCGGGGGTTTGCCGGAGCGGATTCGGGGGGGTAACATCCGGCCCGTTCATGTCCCGGTTTCAGCCGGGGCGTGGCGGGTGCGGGCTGCCGGCGCCTGGCGCAGACAGCCCGCGATGTACTTGATAGGCGATCATGCGTTGTTAGCTTTGCTGAATGGCGCCGCTGTTCGTATTTTTTGAGAGTGTTTGGATGACGACGATCTATGTGGGCAACCTGCCCTTTTCCGCGACCGAGGCTGATATTCGTGTGCTCTTCGAGCGTCACGGCAAAGTTGACTCGGTAAAACTCATCAATGACCGTGAAACGGGCAAGCCCCGCGGCTTCTGTTTCGTTGAAATGCCGGGAACCGAAGCGCAAGCGGCGATTCAGGGCCTCAACGGTTATGAAATGAACGGCCGTGCGCTGCGTGTCAATGAGGCGCAAGAGCGCCCACGTGGTCCCCGGCCAGGTGGTCCACCACGCCGCTGATCCACGCTGACGAAACCAACGTAATTTTGGCAACCCCGCCCAGCGCGGGGTTGTTTTTCTGATGGACGAACGACGCAGCCTCGTCAACCAGCCGCGCGCTGAACACCTGATGCTTGCTGCAGGCGTCGAAGCCCTGGTCGCCGTTCATCCGGTCAACGTCTATTACTGCAGCGGTTTCTGGTCCGTGCTGCACCAGATGGGTTTTGACTTTGCCGGCGCCGCCGTGCTGCCGCGCGAACCGGCGCGCGGCGCAGCGCTGATCGCGTCTGCCTCGCAACTCTGGCGACTGTCGCTACGCGAGCGCGACTTTCCCGAGCGAATCATTCCAGTCACGACGCCCGCGAATGCCCGGTCGCTGCACAACCCCGACGCCCCCGGCGTGCATGCCAGCGCCTGGCCAGTGTCGGCGCTGGAATCCGACTGGTCGGCGATTCAACGCGGCTGGGTCATGGCTTCCCGAGCTGCCGCCGGCGATGAGGCAGCCACTACCATTCATGGCATCGCGCGCGCATTGCGCGATGCCGGTCTGGCACAGGCCCGCGTGGCTACCGATGACGCGCGGCTCGCTGGTTTGTTAGCGGTGGCCGGTCTCGAAGGTATCGAGTGCCGTTACCTGCCAAATCTGTTCCGTCGCCTGCGCATGGTGAAGAGCGAGGTTGAGCTCGGCCTGATGCGCGAAGCGGCTCGCCGTAACGCGGCTGCGGCAGTTGCCACCGCGCGCCAGATCACTGCCGGAATGACGATCCGCGACATCGAAACCCAATTCCGGATCGAGACCGCCAAACGCGGCGCCGAGACGGTCTTCATGGTGGCGGGCGGAACCGGTCTGCTGCCGCACGGCGAAGTGCAGCGCGGCGAGCCGCTGCTGATCGACGCCGTGAGTCACTACCAGCACTATCACGGTGATTTCGGCCGCACGGTCATCGTCGGCGAGCCCAGCGCCGAGGTGCGCCGCCGCGTCGAGGCGCTGCGCATCGGCTGGCAGGCGTCGTTCGAAGCTTTGCGGCCCGGGCGCAAGTACTCGGACATCCGCCAGGCCGGCCTCGATGCAATCGCCAAGGCCGGCTACCGCTATCTGACGGTGGCCCACCCGCATAGCGTCGGCCTGCAACACACCGACGAGCCTTTTCGGGATGACAGTCCATTCGAGCTCAAGGACGACATCGTGCTGGAACAAGGCATGACCCTGACCGTCGATTTTCCGCACCTCGACGTGGGCTTCGGCGCCTGTCATCTCGAGGACCTGGTCGAAATCACTGCCGACGGCGCCCGGCCGCTGGCCGACATGGACGAGCCCCTGATCGTCGTCTGAGAGCCGCCGGCGCGGCGAAATTACAGCGCAAGAAACGCGAGGCGCAGCCTGGCTGCCCAACCTAGAATAGTCACATGAAGCTAACAGACAGGCACATGCAGGCCGCGGTGATGACGCGCGATCCGGCGCTGGACGGGCGCTTTTTTTACGGGGTCATTACCACCGGCGTGTATTGCCGCCCCGCGTGTCGCTCGCGCACGCCCCGGCCGGAGAATCTGCGCTTCTTTGCCAACCCGGTGGAGGCCGCGGCCGCCGGCTTCAGGGCCTGCAAGCGCTGCCGGCCTGACACTCCCGGAAACGCGATCGACCGGCCGATCTTTGCGGTCGCGCAATTTCTGTTAGCCGAACCGGACAGCGTGGCTGACCTCGCGTCACTGGCGCGGCGTGCGCATATGTCGCCGGCACACTTCCAGCGGCGCTTCAAGCAAGCCCTGGGGGTTTCGCCGCGGGAATTTCAGCAGGCAGTGCGCCTCGGCCGTCTCAGGCAATTGTTGCGTGGCCGCAGCGAAATTGGCCGGGCACTGCTCGATGCCGGTTTCGCATCGCCGAGCGATGGCTACCGGGCTGTGCAGCGCGCGCTCGGCATGACGCCAACGCAGTTTCGCCGCGGCGCCAAGGGCGAAGAAATTGATTTTCTCGCGCGGCGCTCGGCGCTCGGCTGGTTGCTGATTGCCGCGACCCACAAGGGAGTCTGCTTCGCACAATTTGGCGACAGTCAGGCGCGCCTGCGCCAGTTGTTAGCTACGGAGTTCCCGCAAGCCACGCTGCGGGATGCCGGCAGGTCCGATCCGGGTTCGCGACTGCACGCGTGGATGGCCGCTCTGGTGGCAACCATTGGCCAGGGTACGCCGCTGCCGCGCATGCCGCTCGACCTGCGCGGCACGGCTTTTCAGATTCGTGTCTGGGGCGCGTTGCAACGCATCGCTGTTGGACAGACCCGTTCGTATCGCGCAGTCGCGCAAGCGCTGCATGAACCACGTTCGATTCGCGCGGTCGCATCGGCTTGCGCGCGCAATCGCGTTGCGATACTGGTGCCGTGCCATCGCGTGCTGCGCGCCGACGGCAACCTCGCCGGCTATCGCTGGGGTCTGGCACGCAAGCGCGCGCTGCTCGAGCGCGAGGCGCAGGCGGCCGGCCACGCTACCAAAGCTGTTTGAGTTTGCTGCTGATATCGAGCTTGTCGCCGGCAAGACTGGTGAGATCGCCCGTGCCGCTCTGACTGCCATGGAACGCCATCGCTTCCAGTGTCTTCAGGACCTTGTCAGTGACGAAACGGCTGCGGCCGCCATAGACATGCGCGTCACTCTGCGGCGCTTTGCTGGTAACCGGAAAGCGCAGTGGAGAAATCAGGCACAGATGATCCTTGGCGCGTGTCATGGCCACGTATAGCACGCGGCGCTCTTCATCCAGCAGGTCGGGTCGATCGACACCGAATTCCGATGGGAAACTGCCGTCCACGACATTCAAGACATAAACGGCCTGCCACTCCATGCCTTTGGCGGAGTGCACGGTGGACAGCACCAGATAGTCTTCGTCCTGCAGCGCCTGGCCGGCGAGGTCCGAGCTGGCCTGCGGCGGATCCAGCGTCAGCTCGCTGATGAAGCGCTCCCGGGTCGGGTACTGAATCGACAGCAACTCAAGCTGATCAAGGTCGCCGATGCGGGTGTGAAAATGCTCGTACAGCCGTTCGAAGTGCGGTTTGTACCACTCGCGCACCGTATGCAGTTGACCGGACCAGGGTCGCTCCGGCTCACTCACAGCTAACAACAGATCGACGAACCTGACCCACGCCTGCTTGCTCTCGGCTGGCGGTACGAACTCGCGCAGCGACTTGAAGTCGCGATTGGCGGCGGTGAAAGCATCGAGAGCCTTGCGCGCGCTGACCGGCCCGAATCCCGGCAACAGCTGCAGCACCCGGAAGGCCGCGACGTCGTTGCGCGGATTGTCCACCCAGCGCAGGATTGCTAACAAATCCTTGATGTGAGCCGTTTCCAGGAACTTCAGGCCACCGTACTTGACAAACGGTATCTTGCGCTTGGTCAATTCGATTTCCAGCAGATCGCTGTGATTCGAGTTGCGAAACAGCACCGCCTGCGAACGCAGCGACAGCTGTTGTTCGCGCCGCCGCAACACCTCGTTGCAGATGAATTCCGCCTGCGTGCTGAGGTCGTCGGTGGTCACGAGCTTTGCCATCACGCCATCGCCGCGGCCGGAAATCAGGTGCTTGCGGAATTGCCGCGGCGCGTCGGCCATCAAAGCGTTGGCGGTGTTGAGTATTCCCTGCGTGGATCGATAGTTCTGCGCCAACGCGATGATTTCCGCCCTGGGCGTGAAGCGATCCGGGAAGCCAAGGATGTTGTCGATCAGGCCGCCGCGAAAACTGTAGATCGCCTGGGCATCGTCGCCGACCGCGGTGAGTCCCTGCCCGTCCGGCTTCAATGCATAGAGGATCTGCGCCTGCAGGAAATTGGTGTCCTGGAATTCATCGACCAGCACATGATCAAAATTCTGGCTCAGGTGCCTGCCGAGCCGCACTTCCTGCATCATGAAATACCAGTAGAGCAGCAGGTCGTCGTAATCGAGCAAGGCCAGTTTTTGCTTGCGCTCGACGTAGCTGCGGAACAGCTTGAGCAGATCCTGCTCCCAGTCGGCGCACCATGGAAACTGTTCAGTCAGCGTCTCGGTCAGTTTCTTTTGCGTATTGATGCGATGCGAGTAAATCGCGAGGCAGGTGTCCTTGCGAGGAAAACGCTGCGCCTTCTCCGCAAGGCCAAGCTCGGTACGCAGGGTATCGAGCAGGTCCGCTGCATCGCCATGATCGAGCACGGTGAACGACGGATCGAGACTCAAATGCCTGGCATAGTGGCGCAGCACGCGATTGCCCATCGCGTGAAACGTGCCGGCCCAGGTCAGGCGCTGCACGAACTGCTGCGCCCGGTCACCTAACAAATCACCGGCCTGGCTCTTGATGACATCGCGGGCCCGCTTGCGCATTTCCTGCGCCGCGCGCCGGCTGAAAGCCAGCAGCAGCATGCGCGCCGGATCCACGCCGTTCATGGCCAGATGCGCGACACGATACGCCAGGGTATTGGTCTTGCCGGTACCGGCCCCCGCGATGATCAGCAACGGTCCGGCGCTGACGCCGGCGCGATCCGGCAACACCTCGCCATAGGTCGCAGCGCGACGCTGGGCGGTATTCAAGGGATCGCCTTTCGGCTGGACAACAGCGGCCATAGTCCCCGAGTTTACGTAACGTGGCCGCGACGCTCCATGGGTAACGTGTGGCGGGCATCACAGAACAGTTGGCAGGAAGGGAGGCATTGCCCGATGATGCGAACTATGTCGAAACGCTATCCCTCGCAAGCCAGGCACCTGACCGCCCTCAAATTGCGCACCCCGAAGCGCTCCGAGCTGCCCGCGGACCTGCGCAAGTACTTCGCTGTCTGCGACGAAAAAATCGGCTTCGTGCCCAACGTGCTGGCGGCCTACAGCTTTTCGGAAGCCAAGCTGCGCGCCTTCATGGGCATGTACAACGATCTGATGCTGGAAGACTCCGTACTTAGCAAGCTGGAACGCGAAATGATCGCGGTCGTCGTCTCGGCTGCCAACCGCTGCTACTACTGCCTGACCGCGCATGGCCAGGCGGTGCGCCTGATGTCCGGCGATCCGGCGCTGGGGGAGTTACTGGCGATGAATTATCGCGTGGCGAAGTTGCCGCGGAAGCAGCGCGTCATGCTGGATTTCGCGCACAAAATGACCGTGGCGTCGGCGGAGGTTGGCGAAGCGGACCGCGGGGCCCTGCGCCGCGCCGGGTTCAATGATCGTGCGATCTGGGACATCGCGGCGGTTGCGTCCTTTTTCAACATGACCAACCGCATGGCGAGCGCCGTCGACATGATGCCTAACGAGGAATACCACGCCCTGTCACGTTAGCGCTTTAGGTCAGCTGCAGCCTGGCGAGGTGCTCGCCGTGGATCATGGTTCGAACATGACCATGCAACAAGGTACTCGGATAGCCGGGCTCGATCCTGCTGACAGCATCGAGTTCCTCAAGACCCGCGGCGTCGATCGTGAAATCAGTTGCGGCCAGCAACTCGTCCAGCTGCTTCGGGTTGCGCGCACCAATGATGGGGATCACGCTACCCGGCCGCTGCATCAGCCAGCGGATCGCGACCTGTGCCGGCGTGCGGCCAAGCCTTGCGGCCACTTTCTGCACCGCCGCGGCAATGCCGAAATTGCGGGGATTCATGATGGTCCGGCCCCAGCCGCCGGTGGTCAGCCGGCCGGCCGGCTGCTCGCCACCAGCAGCGCGGTACTTGCCCGATAACAGACCGCCGGCCAGCGGACTCCAGGCAGTGATCGTCATGCCTAACGCCGCCGCACAGGGCTGCAACTCGCGTTCCAGCGTGCGCTCGACCAGGCTGTACTGCAGCTGCAGCGCGACAAAGCGCGTCCAGCCGCGCAGCTCGGCGATGGTCTGCGCACGCGCCACCACCCAGGCCGGCACATTTGAAAAACCGGTGTAGAGAATCTTGCCGGCGCGCACCGCGTCATCCAGCGCCCGCAGCAGTTCATCGAGTGGCGTATACAGGTCCCAGGCATGCACCCAGTAGAGATCGAGATAGTCCGTCTTCAGCCGGCGCAGCGACGCGTCCAGCGCCTGCTGCAGGTTCTTGCGCGAGTTGCTGCCGGCGTTGATGTCGCCGGGATTGGTGCTCATCGTGAATTTGCTGGCGAGCACGACCTGGCTGCGTTCCGGGGCGATCAGCGGCGCGAGAATTTCCTCGCTGCGGCCCTGGGCATAGATGTTCGCGGTGTCAATGAAGTTGCCGCCCAGTTCGCGGTAGCGCGCGTAGACGCTGGCCGAGGTTGCGGCGTCATCGCCGAAAGTATCGACCGCACCGAAAGTCATGGTGCCGAGCGAGATGTCGGAGACCTTGAGGCCCGACTGACCTAACAAACGATAGTTCATGTGCGCTCACCTGCCGTCTTCAATAGCGGCTCGAGATCGGGCACCAGCCGTGCCCAGGCATCGTCAGCGTTGCCTCCGGTGTCATGCACGATACGCGTGCCGGGCAGATCGAGGAAGTCGCTGCCGGGTCCGGGGCGTTGCGCGCTGCGCCGCTGGAACAGGCGATCGAGATGCCCGGGGTGACGCTCGGCGCGCGCGGCGCGCTGCTCGAGCCGCTGCAGGCGCGCCTCCTCCGGCAGCCGGCACAGCACCTGCGTGACCCTGCAGGGCCGGAGAGCTAACAAAGCCAGCAGCTTCGGTTCGTGCTCGCCGGCGCGAAAATTGCCCTCCAGCAGCACCTCGCCGCCCGCCCGCAGGATCTGCCCGGCAACGGCGAACAGCGCGGCGAAACTGGCATTCGACAGCATGCCTGACCAGCGCGGCTCGCCGGTCCCCAGGGTGTCGAACAGGATTTCCTTGATCGAATCCTTGCCCAGCAGGACCAGCGCGAAACGTCCGGCAATCCTGGCGGCAACTTGCGACTTGCCCGCGCCTGGCGGGCCGCTGACGATGACAAGTCGCGCAGGAGACATGCGAAGATTGTACGCGGTCGCGCTGGCCGGACTGGAGTCCCATGCTGCTCAACAAACGCGAAGTCTTTTCCGGCCGGGTGGTGCGCCTGAATGTGGAAACAGTACGGTTGCCTAACGGCCACACCGCGGAGCTGGAAATCGTGCACCACCCGGGCGGCGCCGCTGTTGTTGCCGTGGACGACGCGCAGCAGGTGTGTCTGCTGCGGCAATTCCGGCACGCCGCCGGCGGGTATGTGTGGGAATTACCTGCCGGAAAACTCGAGCCCGATGAGCCGCACGCCGTGACGGCGGCGCGCGAACTCGCGGAGGAGGCAGGCCAGGTCGCCAAACGCTGGAACTACCTGGGGCATTGCATATCCTCGCCCGGCGTATTCACCGAAAAAGTTCATGTCTACCTGGCGCGCGATTTGACCCCGACAGCGAGCGCGACCGAGGCTGCGGAAGTGCTGGAGATCTACTGGGTGCCGCTGCCCGAGGCACTACAGCGCGCGGCGGCCGGCGATATCGTCGACAGCAAGACCGTCTTCGGCCTGTTCCGCGCCAGCAATCTGCTAAATTCGGAATCGATCTGAGGAATGTGATCTGCATCACAGTTCTCCCAGCAAGTGATTGGCGCTACAGCAAAAAACTGAATAAATCGGCGGATGAGTGATGACGATGGCAGCAACGCGGGCGGCAATCGTCGCAGGCTGTCCCGTATCGTCCACGACAGTCGTGGCAACGCGCGGGTCGAGTGGATCGACTTGCCGGCCGAAGACCTGATGCTGGAGCCGCGCCTCAGGCTGAGCCTCGAAGGCGACCGCCCCCGACCCGCTGTCGTGCCGCTGCCGCCGGCTATGCCGGTTCGCAAGAAAACCGACCTGCGTAAACTGAGCGAGTGGATCAAGCTCACGCGCGAAATCGAAGAGCGCAAGAAACGCGAGTAATCTGGCAAGGCTGGTCAGGTCAGTTCAGCGCTTCGATCAGCGCCAGTTTGCGCGACATCGGCCAGCGATAGAAGCGCCGCAACTCACGCAGCCAATCCTGCCAATCGCGCTGCCTCTGCAGGCTGCGATCCAGGCGGCCGCAAAAACGCGCGGCGCCGCGGGTCGCGGTCAGATAGCGCGCCGTCGATTGCGCGGGCAGCCGGGGATCAAGCTGAAACCTGGATGAGAAAAGCTGCGGCAGGACTTCACTCGGAAAGCGCCCCGGCGCCTGTACTCGAAGGACCTCGAGGCAGCTAACATACTTGTCGACTTCGGCCTGCAATTCCAGCTCGAGCAGCGATACCGGCCGGTCAAAGCCGGCGTGATACGTCAGATACTGAAAATGGCTGACACCTTCCAGGGCTGTCAACCAGTCGGCGAGATTTTCGGCGCTGAGATGCCATGGTTCGCTGCCGGTCGCCAGCCGGGCTAACACGGCAGCGTCGACAAACAGTGAGAGATAGACAGTATCGCCTTCGCCGCTCACCAGCAGCTGCTCCTCCGCCGGCAAGGCGCCCTCGGGCAGCAACGCCCGGTCAGTGAGCAGGAAATCCTCCACCGGATGCCGGATCGGCGTGTCGTAGATCCGGCCCAGCATCGACTGCATGACAGCCAGGTTCATGGCGTCAAAAGGCCTTAGTGCGCCGGCCCGTTCAGGTTGCAGTCGCTCGGCACGATGCCGGTGTCACCTAACAGACGGCGCGCGCGCTGGCTGCCGGTTTTGAGCCAGACTTCGTACAGGCGCAGCACGTCGCGGTCGGAACGCGTGCAATTGCCGTCCTGTATCTCGTGCAGCACATCGACCAGCGGCTGGAACTTGCTGGCCAGCTCCGCGAACACCCGGCTCAGCGTCTGGCGGCGGCCAACACTGAGCGTCTCGGACAACACGGCGTAGGCGCGACCACCCATCGCGATGTGGTAGTCGATATCGATCAGCTTGCGCGCAAAGCCATCGGCAAAAAACCCGGCGACGAACAACGACACATCGCCCAGGCGCTGCAGGCCGCGCTGGCGGGCGGCTGGGTCGGCGGCTTCGAGCGCTTCGGACAACATGACGACGAGGGGCTTGAGGCGCGACCCATCGGGTGTCGCGTCGAAAAGCTGCTCGCTGCGCGCGTATGACGTCAGCAGGCTGACGACATAGTGCGCAGTGTCATCCTCGACCTGCAGGCGTTGATGGCCGAGCGCCGTCTGCACGGCGTCACGGAAATACTCCTGCAAACTCGCAACGGGAACGACGGTCATGCAGTGGCCCTCCACCACTATTACGTACGCCAAACCGTCAGGCTTTAGTGATCCAGTTCAAATCCCGCTAAACTCGCTAACAATATGAACAAGGAATTCAGCGGCAAGTCCGCTTTGGTCACGGGTGCGGGGCGGGGAATCGGCCGGGGCTGTGCCCTGGCGCTGGCTGCCGGCGGGGCCAAGGTCACCGTGGTTTCGCGCAGCGTGGCGGAGCTGGAGTCGGTCGTTGCCGAGATCCAGGCCCGGGGCGGCGAGGCGCGCGCCATCGGCTGCGATGTCACCAAAGACGCCGAACTCGAGCGGCTCTTCAGCCAGCTGGATCGCTGCGATGTGCTGGTCAATAACGCCGGCGGCAATCAGCCGGAACCATTCCTGTCGGTCGAACCCGGGACACTGGATCGCCTGCTGCAGCTCAACGTACGGTCGATGTTCCTCTGCGCCCAGCACGCCGCGCGGCTGATGGTCGCGCAGGGTGGCGGGGTCATCATCAACATGTCCTCGCAAATGGGCCATGTCGGCGCAGCTAACAGAACGGTCTATTGCATGACCAAGCACGCGATCGAGGGCCTCACCAAGGCCATGGCGGTGGAACTCGGACCCAGGCAGGTACGCGTGAATGCCGTGGCACCCACGTACGTCGAAACGCCGCTGACCAAACCATTTCTCGCGGATGCTGCATTTCGCAGCGAAGTCACCGGCAACATCCCGCTCGGCCGCATCGGTACGGTGGACGAGGTCGTGGCCGCGGTGATGTTTCTGGCCTCGCCTGCCGCCAGCCTGATCACCGGCGCCAGCCTGCTGGTCGACGGCGGCTACACCGCTCGCTGACGCTGCGCGGTCGGAACGCGTGAGCTAGTTGTCGCGGCGCGGATTCGCGAGCCCGCGCTGCGCGGCCGGTCGCGCCTCGATGCGCTCGCGCCAGCGGGCAACCGCGGGCCAGGCGTCGAAATTACCGATGGTCGGAATCCGCAGCGCCGAATTGGTCCACGGATAGATCGCGATGTCGGCGATGCTGTAGTCCGCACCTGCGATATAGGGTCCATTGGTCAGCGTTCTGTCCATGACACCTAACAATCGGCGCACTTCACTGCTGTAGCGCTCGATGCCATAGGGAACTTTTTCCCGAGCGTAGATCGTGAAATGACCGGCCTGGCCGAACATCGGACCGACGCCCGCCACCTGGAACATCAGCCACTGCAATACCTGGTAGCGGGCGGCGCCAGCGGCCGGCAACAGCGGACTGGCGGTTTTTTCCGCGAGATAGATCAGGATCGCGCCCGACTCCCAGACCGTCAGCGGCGCGCCACCCGGGGCCTCCGGATCGACGATCGCCGGAATCTTGTTGTTAGGGTTGATGGCGAGGAATGCGGGCGACATCTGCTCGCCCTTGATGAGATCCACTAGATGGATGCGGTACGGCAGCCCCAGCTCCTCCAGCATGATCGAGATCTTGTGACCATTCGGAGTAGCGTGGGTGTAAAGTTCGATCATGAGTAATGCAGTCGGCGCGATGCGCGCCATTACGGTTGGAATATCCGATCTTAACGCTGCGCTCAAACTCTTTCACGATGTGATGGGTTTGAAGATCGAGCGGCGTGAATCGCTGACGCCGGAGCGACGGCGATTCTACGGGCTTGGCGCTGCTGTCCAGGGCGAATGGGCAGAACTCAGTTGCCAGTCGTATCCGATCGGCAGGATGCGCCTGTTGCAACTGACGCCGACCCCGCGCGAGGTCGTGCGCCTCGACACACAAATGGGCGGGCCCGATTCACCGCCATCCATCGGCCCGAAAGCCATCGATTTTTACGTTCGCCCGCCGATCGAAACCACGCTCGCGGAAATGACCGCCGCAGGCTGCACTGCGCGCTCGCGGCCGATTCGCTATGTGATCGGCAACACCGAAAGCGAGGAACTGGTGCTGTTCGGCCCGGACGGCGTACCACTGCTGCTGATGATCGGCCATCGCCACAACCCGACCTCGATGCGCGCCGGCACGCCGCAGGGAAAATACAGTGAAGTGCCGACCATTTCCGTAGTCGCCGGCGATCTCGCGGCGACCCGCCGTTTCTACGCGGATTTGTTAGGTCTGACAGCCTTGGTCGATACTGAAGTGGCTCCGGAGTATCGGGATTTTGCCTGCACCCTGGTCGGCATACCGCCGGGATCCCGGATTCATTACCTGATGTACCAGGACCCGAACGAGCCCAGCGGCAAGATCCTGCTGGTGCATTTCTTCGAGCTGTCGACCCGGCGCGTCGCCGGGCTTATGCATCCATCGCGGCTCGGGGTTGGGCTGTACACCCATGACTGCGATGACCTGGATGCACTGGCCGCCAGGCTGCGCGCCGGCGGTGCCCCCATCGAGGCGGACCCGGCCCGCGTCGATGACGAAAAACTGATGCTGGTGCGCGGGCCTAACGGCGAGCTGTTTGAATTCAGCGAACGCGGGGCAAAGCACTGACCAGGTCGGCCAGCGTTGCCAGCACCACATCTGGCGCGGTGAATCCCGCGGGCCAGTCGCGCGCCGGGTCGCGGCGCATCCAGGCGGTGCGCAGGCCAAGTTTTTGCGGGCCGGCGATGTCGTGATCAGGGTCGTCGCCGACGTACAGCACTTCGGTCGGCTGGCAGCCGCTGAGATCCAGCACCTTTTGAAACGCGCGCGGATCGGGTTTGGCGTAGCCGATCAATCCCGCATTGAGGCTGAATTCAAAGCGCTGCGCCGCGTCGATGCGCCGGATGTCGGCATTGCCATTGCTGAGCGTCGCCAGCCGGAAACTCCGGCCTAACACGTCAAGCGCCGGCAGCACATCCGGATAGAATTCGACCCGGTGCCGCGCCGCGATGAAGACCTCAAACCCCTCGCGACCGACCGCCGCTGGCAGCCCCTGCGCGAGCGCGCAGCGGGCGAGCGCCTCGATCCTGAGCCAGGTCAGGTCGTGAGCCCGGTCGGGGTGCTGACGGGCCAGATCGAATCGGGCTTCGCGCAGCAAGTCGGGCGAAACAACCGCAGCGAGCGTGGAATATTGCGCTTCCAGCCACTGTTCGACCGCTTGGTCCGCTGCCCGGATCACCGGCTCTATGGGCCAGAAAGTATTGTCGAGATCGAAGCAGATCAGGCGCAGCTGACTGAACATGGCAAGCCTGTAAAAACGGGCGGGCAGTATAGCGGCTGCTAGAATGCCGCCCATTGTTTTTACGGAGTTCGCCATGCGTGCCATCACTCTTGGTTTTCTCGCGCTTGCATTTCAGGCGGTGCCAGTCGCCGCAGCTGCCCAATCCCCGGCGGCGGACCAGCCCTTCACGCCTGACCTGATGGTGCGCATGCGGCGGCTTTCCGACCCGCAACTTTCGCCCGATGGGCACTACGTCGCCTACACGCTGCGCGAAACCGACCTCGACGCCAACCGCGGCCGCACCGATATCTGGTTGTTAGATCGGCGCACTGCAGGGAGCGCGCCGCGGCGCATGACGCAGGATCCGGCTAACGACAGCATGCCCCGCTGGAGCCCGGACGGCCGCGGCCTGTATTTTCTGTCCGAGCGGTCGGGTTCGGCGCAACTGTGGCGCCTGTCGCTGGACGGCGGCGAGGCGCTGCAGGCCAGTGACCTGCCGCTGGATGTGACCAGCTTCAAGATCGCCCCCGATGGCAAGCGGGTGGCAGTGACACTGAACGTGCTCCCGGATTGCGGCGCAGACCTGGCCTGCAGCCGCGACAAGCTCGCCGCGCAGGCCAAGTCCAAGGCGACCGGCAAGCGCTTCGACCAGTTGCTGATCCGTCACTGGGATACCTGGGAGGACGGTACGCATGGGCGACTGTTCACGTCGTTGTTAGGCTCAAACGGCAAGCTGGGTGCGCTGGCCGATGTGTCTGGCGGGATGGCGGGCAACCTGCCATCGCGGCCGTTCGGCGACGACGCGGAATACAGTTTCAGCAACGACAGTCAGCGGCTGGTGTTTTCGGTGCGGCTCGCCGACCGCGGCGAAGCCTGGTCCACCAACTTCGACCTGTATGAAATGGCGGCCGACGGCAGCGGTGCGGTTCGCAATCTGACCGCCGGCAATCCGGCCTGGGACACCAAGCCGGTGTTCCTCGCCAACGGCGACATGGCCTACCTCGCGATGGACCGTCCCGGTTTTGAGGCCGACCGTTTCCATGTGGAAATCATCGATGGCCGCACCGGTGAGCGTCGCGCACTGACCCGCGCCTGGGACCGGTCGGTCAGCACGCTGCGCACCACCAGCGACCGGCGCAATCTGTTAGCCATGGCGGATGACATCGGCCAGCACTCGCTGTTCCGGATCGACGCGCGCAGCGGTGCGGTGACACGTTTGTTTGCTGATGGCTATATCGGCGAAATCGCCACGGCTGGCGACGACATCATCGCGGCCCGCGCCAGTCTCGCGGGCCCGCCGGACCTGTATTTGTTAGCCGGCAAGGGCGCGCGACCGGGCGAACTCGCCGCCAAACGCCTGACCGACGTCAATGCCGAGCTCGCCACCGGCGTGCGCATGGCGGATTTCGAGCAGTTCAGTTTTCCGGGAGCGAACGACGAGACCGTCTACGGCTATGTCATGAAGCCGGCGGGTTTCGTAGCCGGCAGGAAGTACCCGATTGCGTTCATCGTGCACGGCGGCCCGCAGACGAGCTTCCAGAATCTTTGGAGCTTCCGCTGGAATCCGCAGGTGTTTGCCGGGCACGGCTACGCCGTCGTGTTCATCGATTTTCACGGCTCGCCCGGTTACGGCCAGGCATTTACCGATTCGATCAGCCAGGACTGGGGCGGCAAGCCGCTGATCGATCTGCAGAAAGGCCTCGACGCCGCGGTCGCGCGCTATGACTGGCTGGACGGGCAGCGCGCCTGTTCGCTGGGTGCATCCTACGGTGGCTTCATGCAGAACTGGATCGCCGGCCATTGGCCCGAGCGGTTCAAGTGCATCGTCAATCACGCCGGCATCTTTGACAACCGCAGCATGTACTACACGACCGAAGAACTGTGGTTCCCCGAATGGGACAATGGCGGCACTTACTACGACCTGCCGCAGAATTACGAGGTCTTCAATCCAGCCGCCAGCGTCGCGAAGTGGCGCACGCCGATGCTGGTGATTCACGGCGAACGCGACTATCGCGTGCCCTATTCACAGGGCCTGGCGACATTCACGGCATTGCAGCGCCGCGGTATCGAGAGTCAGTTCCTGTATTTCCCGGACGAAGGGCACTGGATCCAGAAGCCAGCTAACAGCCTGCTCTGGCATGCCACCGTGTTTGAATGGCTGGACAAGTACCTGAAGTAGCGGCTCAGCCGTAGTAGCTGCGCCACTCCGCCTGATAACGCAGGCCCAGCTGCAAAATGCGCGTCAGCAGTTCGTCATAGCCGGTGCCGGCAGCCAGTGCCGATTGCGCCAGGTCGTCGCCCTGCGCGAGGTTGGGATTGGCGTTCGCTTCCAGCACAAAAATACTGCCATCCGGCCGCACGCGGAAATCCATGCGCGCATAACCGGACAGACCCAGCACGCGATAAATGCGACGCGCCAGCTGATCGAGGCGTGTCACGACCGCACTATCCATGTCATTGGCCGCCTGGGTCGCTATGCCGTGCTTCTGCTGATAGCGTTTGTCCCACTTGATCTTGCGCGTCGCAATCGGCGCCTGCCCTTCCGGCAAACTGCCAAAACTCAGCTCCCACGGCGGATAGCGCGTCAATCGATCGTTGCCTAACACGCCGACATACACTTCGCGCCCGTCGATGTATTCCTCGACCAGCGCGTCCGAGCCTACCTGATCGTGAATGAAGGCGACGCGGTCGCGCAGATGCCCGAGGTCCGCCACGATGGAAGCCTGCGATATACCGAGGGACGCATCTTCGGTCGCCGATTTCACGAACAGCGGGTAACGCAGTTTGCGTGGCACATGCAGTCGTGCACTGCGCCTGAAGACGGTGAACTGCGGCGTCGGAATGCGGTGATACGACAACAGCTGCTTGCTGAGCGGTTTATCGCGTGACAGCAACAGACCGCGCGGATTGCAGCCCGTATAGCGCTGGCGGCTGAGTTCAAGGAATGCCACGACGTGCTGATCGTAGGTCACGATGCCGTCGAATTCTTCCAGCAGATTGAACGCGATGTCCGGCCGCCAATCGGTCATGACCGCGCGCAGTTCTGTCAGGCTGTCGAGCACCCCGACCACCAGCACCTCGTGGCCCATGGCCTTGAGTGTCGTGATGACGTCGATCTCGGTGCGCATTTCATCCAGCCGCGCGGCAACAACACCGCTCAGGTCCGCCGGCGGCACCAGACTGGCATGAGCTACAACCATGACGCGCATTGATTTCATAGATCGAGTATCGGACTTTGTGTCAGGAAGAAATTCTGCGTCAAGCTTGCAAGCATCCAGCGCAAATTTCGCAGCGTCTCACGTCGCGAACCGCGCTGATAGAGGCGCGCACGCTTCACGCGCTCGGCGACCTTGCGCAATATCTGATGCGCGGTATAGCGATCGACCGTACAGTCATGCAGCAGCTGCCGTACCAGGTCTTTCTTGGCCTGCTGCAGGATGCTGCTCGCGGTTGCCGTGTTAGCACGCGGCCGTTGCGCCACAAATACCCGCTGCAGCAGCTCGTCGATGCGACCGCGCCGGTGATGAATACGGTTCAATGCGCGCCGCCGGTAGTGCTCCGCGAGCGTGCGTTGGTTTTCTGCCAGTGGCTCGACGATCAGGCGCCTGCTCACGGCAGGCGCTGTGCCCGCGACTGCGCCCATCAACTCATCTACCAGCGTCAGCTTGTGCATCGCCGGCCAGTCGGCGTAATTGCGTCGCCAGGCGGATCGCGACTGCAGCCAGACACCGAAGGTCTCGGCAAAATCCTCGGTCGGGTGCGCCTGCGCATACCAGTCGCCGAGGTGATGTACATAGCGACGGCTGCCCGGGCGCGCGCGGTAACGGTTTGGATAGGGCAACGAGGACGGGCCAAATACGTCGCGCCAGCGGCTCTGGCGGCGCAACCGGTAGGCGTTGTCAATGGCGTGGCCGGCTTCATGGCGCAGGATGCGCATCAGCCAGTTGATGTTGCCGCCCTCCACCTGGCCCGCCATCGCGCGCTCGAGCCGCATCAGGCGCGGATGTGCAAGGTAGAACGGCACGGCAAAACCGGGCACACCGTCCGGTGAAAACCATTCCTCGGCGAGCCAAACATGCGGCGCAAAACGGATGCCGCGTGCGCGCAGTTCGCGCTTGAGGCGCGCAATCGCCCGACTGACGCGGCTGCGCTCGAGGCGAACTGGCAGGTCACAAAACCGCAGTTGCAGCAGATCCGCGTCCGGCAGCGCTGCCAGTCGCCGGGCGGACAGCCGTGCGCTCACGCAGGCACTCCCGCCTGCGCGGCCGCAAAGATGCGGTCGCCAAACTCGGCAATGGTCTCGCGCATGGCTAACACGGCGAGCCAGTCCGCAGGAATTGCCGCGGCGCCAAAGCGGGCGCCGGCGATCTGACCGACCAGCGCGCCAATCACATCGCTGCGCCCTCCCAGATTCGCCGCGGTCAGCACCGCATCGCGGAAATCGCGGGCGCGCCACAGCGCCCAAAGCGCGCACGCAAGGATATCGAGCACGTCACCCGCCGGACGCAGTTCCTCGTCCCGCATCGATCGGAACCGGCCATCGATGATCTGCTCCAGCCGCGCCGCGTCCGGACCCGCCGGCACGCCAATGGCCTTGCGATCCAGTGCTAACAGGCTGGACCGGTCCAGGCCCGCCAGCGTTCGCTGCAGGATGATTGCCGCGCAGCGCAGCGCCGCCAGCACCAGCGGCGCCTGATTGATGGTACGTGCGGCTTCAGCTGCGCGTGTCAAAGCCAGGGCCGGAGCCGCGTGAAAATACAGCAGCACCGGCGCGATGCGGCCTAGCGGCTCCGGGTCCAGTTGCTGTGGGTCGTGTGAACCCGCGAACATCTGACGGCGCCAGCGGGCTGCGCCCAGCGCCTTGGCGGTGTTAGGTTCGATACCAACGCATTGCCCGGTAGCGGCAAGGTATCCCTCTGTCTGCCAGCGCTGAAAGCGGGCGACCTGATCGCGCGGATCAAAAGTAGCTGTGGACAGCAAACTGTCCGCAAGGCAGAGCGCCATCGCACAGTCGTCGGCCCAGGCGCCGCGCGGCAGATTGGCCGGCCCACCGCCAGTCATGCCTGTGACCGGCGCAAATTCGCCGCGCACCAGGTTGTGCGAGGCAGCCGCGACCGCCTCTCCTACCGCGAGGCCTAACATCGCGCCGGTAAATCGTTGTTGCAGGCGCGGCTGTGATAATGGAGGTATGGATACCGGGGGCATCGAGACCGCAGCGGCCGCCGGACCCGGCGCGCGGAACTTTACCCACTCGCGCACGAACTCGGCCTGCTGCGCGGTTTCGGGGACCGTTGCATAGTCGCAGGACCGGGCGCTCTGAGCCCAAAGCTGATTCAACTTCCCGAGGGCCGCGTGCGCACTCAGGCCGCCGTCTGCAAGCACGCAGGCAATCGTCGTGCCGGTACGCCCGATTCCGGCGCGACAGTGGACGTAAACGGCGCGGCGCCGGCGCAATGCGTCCGCAATGACCTCGACGATCTCGTCCATCTGCTGAAAGTTTTCCGGAACGCCGTGATCTTTGATCGGCCGTCGTTCGTACTCAGTCGAGAATGGCAGATGCGGATGATAGGGCGGCAATTCGCCCGGCGCGGTCAGATCGACAAACGTGTCGATACCCGCCTGCAGCAAGCGCTCGATACGCGCGTCGGTCTCCGCAAGGACGTTGCTCGCCGGATATTCCCCGGCCAGCAGCCGGCCCGGCAAAACCCAGTAGCTGTTAGGCAGGGGTGCGGCGCCATGGAAGTCTTGAGACGTCGAAGGCATGCGGCGTCAAAGCGACCGGAAATCAAACAGGCTGGTGTCCGCAAGGTGACTCGGCGTCACATTACGCAAACTGGAGAAAATGGTTTCGGTGCGCCCCGGATTGGTGCGCTCCCACTCCGCCAGCATCTGCTTGATCGCGACCCGTTGCAGATGATCCTGCGAACCGCACAGGTTGCAGGGAATGATCGGGAAATCGCGGACCCGCGCGTAGCGTTCGATGTCGCGCTCGGCCACGTAGGCCAGGGGCCGGATGACAACATGACGGCCGTCTTCGCTGCGCAGTTTTGGCGGCATGGTCTTGAGGCGGCCGCCGTGGAAGAGATTGAGAAAAAACGTTGCAACGATATCGTCGCGATGATGACCTAACGCGACCTTGCTGATGTTGTTCGCGGCCGCAAACTTGTAGAGCGCGCCGCGGCGCAGGCGCGAACACAGTCCGCACATCGTTGCGCCTTCCGGTATGACGCGCTTGACGACACTATAGGTGTCCTGCTCGATCACATGCCAGGCAACACCCAGCGATTCAAGATAGCGCGGCAGGACGTCGGCGGGAAAATCCGGCTGCTTCTGATCGAGGTTGACAGCGATCAAATCAAATTGCACCGGCGCGCTGCGCTGCAGCGACAGCAGCAGGTCGAGCAGCGTGTAAGAATCCTTGCCGCCGGACAGGCAAACCATGACCCGGTCGCCATCGGCAATCATGCCGAAATCCGCGATCGCCTTGCCGGCCAGGCTGCGCAGGTGGGCCTGCAGTTTGCGAAAGGTGTTAGACGGCCACGTGCGCGCGCGCGGTTTCGGCATCGCGACCACGACTTCTTTGACGGGCATGTCCATGAGTGCCGCGATTCTAGGCCAGAGGCGCCAGTGCTGTCACCAGAATCAATGCACGCACCCGCCAGTTGCTGTTGTTAGCTGGCATCGCCTGGAAACTCAGGCAGCTGCGCTGCTGGGCGTCATTTCGCCGAGGTACTTGTGCTCGAGATAGCGCAGCGCTGCCGCGGCGCCCAGCGGTTTGCCAGTCGCCTGGACCAGCAATTCGGTCGTGGCGTAGCGCGAACCATGTGAGTACAACTGCGTGCGCAGCCAGTCGAACAGGGGTTTGAATTCACCGCGCGCGACTATGGCATCGAGATCGGTGAGGTCACGGCGCATGGCCTCATGCAGTTGGGCGGCAATCGCAGCACCTGCCGCATAGGACGGAAAATAGCCAAAAGCGCCCACCGCCCAGTGAATATCCTGCATGCAGCCTTCGGCGTCATTTTGCGGCCGCAGTCCGAGGCGGCGCTCGGCAGCATCGTTCCAGGCCTCGGGCAGTTCGCGTACCGCGATCTCACCACCTAACAGACGCTGCTCAAGATCATAGCGCAACATGATATGCGACGTGTACGTCAGCTCATCCGCATCGACCCGGATCGCACCACGCTGCACGCGCGTCAGCAACCGGTACAGGTTATCAGTTTCCCATTCCGGTCCACTGACCGCGAAATGCTTCTCGAGCAGCGGCCGCAGCCACTGTACGAACTCGCGGCTGCGGCACAAGATCATTTCCAGCAACAGGGCCTGGCTTTCTTCCAGCGCCATGCCGCGATCCTGCCCGACCGGCTGATTGTGCCAGGCGGCAGGCAGGCCGAAGCTGTACATGGCATGACCGACTTCATGCATCGATGCTAACAAACCGCTGAAAGGATTGGCGCCGTCCAGTCGCGTGGTGATGCGCACGTCGCCTGGCACGCCTTCGGTGAAAGGATGGTTGCTCTCGTCGAGACGGCCGCGGTCGAACGGAAAGCCGAAGGCCTTCATGACATCGGTGATGAAGGCGCGCTGCCGGGAGGGTGCAAACCGTCCCTGGATGGGGAGCACCGGCCGCGACTCCTGGGCTGCGATGGCCTCGCGAATCATGATCGGCAGGCGGCGCTGGTAAGCCTTAAACAGGTTATCGATGTCGGTGGTGCGCAGGCCGGGTGTGAATTCCTCGGCGAGGGCATCATACGGGCTCAAGTTGAACGCCTGGCCGAGCAGCGCGGCCTTGTCGCGCACCAGGTGGACAACCTCCTGCAGGTGCGGCGCAAACAGCGCGAAATTGTTGCTGCTGCGTGCCTCGAACCAGCGCACCTCGGCGAGCGCCGTGACTTTCGCCAGGCGCGAGATCAAGGCCGCCGGGGTCGCAATCGCGTGATCGCGTTGCCGCCGCATTTCGTGGAGATTGGCGGTCTGCCATTCATCCAGCGCGCTGGCGTTCGCCTGCGCGCGGTCCAGCAGCCGCGCAACCTTGGGTGCGGTCAGCAGCGTGTGGTACTCGGTCTCAAGCGCTGCGAGCTGTTCGCCGCGCAGTTCGGCGCTGCCGTGCGGCATCATGACGGCGGCATCCCAGCGCAGCAGCGCCAGGGCGCCGCGGAAAGCGTGCAGGCGCTTCCATTCCTGTTCCAGTTGTTCGTACGGGGAGTGCGCCATGGTCCCCCCATTGTACCTTTGGGAACCGCAATCGACCGGCAGGTGCGCTTATTTTTCTAAATAAATCAGATACTTAATCGAGAATTCCCCGATTGACAGAGTCAATCCGGTGGGCCTCCTGACGAGACATTATGTTAACGGTCAGAACGCTCAGGTTGCGACGAAGAACATGGCGATCGAGACACCGAATCCGACCATCCAGATGATTGAGCGCAGCGCCGCGAGGTCCGCAAGGTAACAGGCGAGGTACAGCACGCGTGCGCCGATGAATATTTCGGCCAGCAGGTCCACCCGCGCCTGCGGCGCGTGTGCGAGGTGCGCCGCGAACACGCCGGCGGCAAACATCGCCAGGGCTTCCCAGGAGTTGTTCTGGGCGGAGTTGGCGCGCGCGCGCCAGCCCTGCAGCCGGCCGAGCCAGTCGCGTGGATTGCGATTGTCGTAGCCACCTGAACCGGCCTTGGCGATGCCCGTGCACAGGACCGGAAAAACCGCCGCGATTGCGACGCACCAAAGTGCAATGGTCATGGCAACCCCTTTTGTTAGCTTTTTTTGCTGACCGCGGCCGCGCCTGCCTCGGGCACGCCGCCGGCCGCGCCGCCCGGCCGATCGCGCAGCTTGTCGATCAGGCGGCTCAGATATTCGGGCGAGCGGGTGTGCTTCGCAAGCAGCGCATACAACGATGGCACCACGAACAAGGTCAGCGACAGCGCGATGATCGTGCCGAAGAATACCGTCGCACCGATCGATTGGCGGCTTTCGGCGCCGGCGCCGCTCGCGAGCATCAGCGGAATCGCGCCGGACGCGGTGCAAAGACTTGTCATCAGCACCGGCCGGAAGCGGATCGCCGCCGACTCGATCACCGCCTCGACGTACTCAAATCCGCGATCGCGCAGCTGGTTGGCGAATTCGACGATGAGAATGCCATTCTTGCAGGCGATGCCGATCAGCATGATGGCGCCGATCTGGCTGAACACGTTGATCGACGAACCGAACAACCACAGACCCAGCAAACCGCCACTGATCGCCAGCGGCACCGTGGCGAGAATGATCAGCGGGTGAATGAAGCTCTCGAACTGCGCCGCCAGCACCAGATAAACGATCAGCAGTGCGAAACCGAAGGTAAGCCAGAGCTTGCCGCCGCTCTGCTTGAGTTCGCGCGATTCGCCGTTATAGGCGATTTGTACTCCCTCGGGAACTTCGCTGCGGATGGTGTCCTCCAGGTACTTGAGCGCCTCACCTAACGAATAACCGGGGGCAAGGTTCGCCGAGATCGTGATCGCGCGCATGCGGTCGAAACGGCGCAAGGCAGCCGGGCCGGCGGTTTCCAGCACGCTAACCAGCGCCGACAGCGGCAGCAGCGCGCCGCTGCGATCCGACTTGACGTAAATGTTGCCGAGATCGCTGGGTGTCGCGCGATCTTCCTCGCGAGCCTGCAGGATGACGTTGTATTCCTCGCCATCGCGCAGGAACGTGGTCACGATCCGCGACCCCAGCATCGTTTCCAGCGTGCGGCCGACATTCTGCAAC
>JANLTW010000016.1:0-5416 GCA_031363155.1 Gammaproteobacteria bacterium
GCCGGACCAATAGCCTGCATGGCCCGTACCTTCGAATTGCTGCCCAGTGGCCGTGGCGCACCGACGATGCGAAACGGCGAATCGGCCAATCGCTGGGCCAGCGCATCCGGGTCCTGGCAGAGGATCTCGTTGGCATTCCAGCCGTGCGTCTTCATGACTTCATAGCCGGGCGTCGGCGGGCTTTGCACGATGCGCAGATACACTTCAGCCCCGCTGGCACTCTGCAACAGCGAAAACTTTCGGCCCTCCGCTAGCGGCGCTCCCCAGGCCGCGGCCAGGTCAGGCGACACCTCGCCACGCTCGATGAGCTTGAATTCCAGAAAGTGCGTGTATGCGTCCTCAGTGGCGCGCAGGTCGGGCGCTGTCAGGGTGACGGCAATGATGGCGCTCAGCATGTCTCTCTCCTGGTTATCGCTATGTTATCGTCCCAGAGATGATCGATTTTTATTATTGGCCCACACCCAACGGCCACAAGGTGGCGATCATGCTGGAGGAAACTGGCCTGAGCTATCGGCTCAAGCCCGTTAATATTCTGCGTGGCGCACAGTTCAAGCCGGGCTTTCTGAAAATAAGTCCGAATAACAAGATCCCGGCCATTGTCGATCGCGAGGGTCCGGGTGGCAAGCCAGTTCCCATTTTCGAGTCCGGCGCAATCCTGCAGTACCTGGCGGAAAAAACCGGCCGGTACATGCCGATTGAAACACGGGCACGTTACGTCGTGATGCAATGGCTGATGTTTCAGGTCGGTGGCGTGGGTCCGATGTTTGGACAGTGCGGGCATTTCCTGGGTTACGCGCCGCGCAAGATTCCGTACGCCATCGAACGTTACCGGAACGAGACCTTGCGTCTGTACGGCGTCATGGATCAGCGTTTGCGCAAGGCGCCTTTCCTCGCCGGCGATTATTCCATTGCCGATATGGCGACCTGGCCCTGGGTGCATGTGCGCTGGCTGCACAAGATCGACATCGACGAGTTCCCGCGCGTGAAAAAGTGGTATGAAAAAATCGCCACACGCCCCGCAGTGCAACGTGCCGTGAGCCTGTTGAAAGCAAGCGAGAAGATCGGCAAGCCTGACAAGGCCACGCGCGCAGCGTTTTTCGGCCGCCAGCAATTGCACCAGGGTAAACGCTAACACGATGTCCGGGGCGAACCCCTATCCGTTGTTGTTCCAGCCCTTCCGAAAAGGGCGCCTGCAGCTGCGCAACCGTGTGATCCACGCGTCCATGACCACCCGGATGGCGGTCGCGATGCGCGCCAGTCCGCGGCTGATCCAGTATTACGCCAATCGCGCTGCCGGCGGCGCAGCACTGATCGTCAGCGAATCCCTGAGCGTCGCGCGCACTCAGGTGTTAGCTCACAAGGTGCGCGTCTGGGACGACGCAGGCAATGATGACCTGAAGCGCTGGGCTGAGGCCGTCAACCGCCACGATTGCCGTTTGTTAGGGCAGATCCAGGACCCCGGTCGCGGACGCCATGAGAAGGGCCGTACGCCCGATGCCATCGGACCGTCGCCGCTGCCGGACGATCTTTCCTGGACCGTGCCGCGCGCACTCACTAAAACGGAAATTCATGATCTGGTGGCTGACTTCGCCGCATCGGCCGCGCGGCTGGAGCGCTGCGGGTTCGCCGGCGTTGAGCTGTCTTGTGGCCATGGCCATATCTTTCATCAATTCATGTCGGCCTGGTCAAACGAGCGCGAAGATGACTACGGCGGCGACTTCGCAGGCCGGATGAAACTGGTGCGCGACACCGTCGGCGCGATCCGCTCGGCGTGTTCGAACGAATTTCTGCTCGGGCTCAAGTTGCCGGGCGATGACGGCATACCCGGCAGCATCGATCCGCGCGAGGCCGCCAGGATCGCTGAACACCTCGTTGACCCGGGCAGCATCGACTATGTCGCGTTTACCTGGGGTGCGCACGCCAATAGCCTGGGCATGCATATCCCGGATCTAACGGGACCGCGCGCACCGTTCGTGCCGCTGACCAAGGCGCTGCGTACGCACTGTCGCGGCGTGCCGGTGATGGCGTTGGGCCTGATCAGCGACCCGGCCGAAGCGGAAGGCATTTTGCAGCGCGCTGACGCGGATCTGATCGCGTTAGGCCGTCCGCTGCTCACCGATCCCGCCTGGCCGCTCAAGGCGCAAAACGGCCGCGAGGCACAGATACGCTATTGCGTCTCCTGCAACACCTGCTGGGGCACGATCGTCGAGAGCAAACCGCTGGCCTGCGACAACAATCCGCGTGTAGCCGAGTGCGACGAAGTCGACTACTGGCCGAAGAAGGCAGCGCATTCGAAGCGCGTCGTCGTTGTCGGCGCCGGCATTGCCGGCCTGGAAGCCGCCTGGGTTGCGGCGGCCGGCGGTCACAGAGTCACGGTGTTTGGGGCCGGCGTCGAGCCGGGCGGTGCGACGCGTCTGCATGCGCTGCTGCCGGGTGGCGAGCACCTGTCGAGCATTTACGACTATCAGGTTCTCGCGGCGAAACGCGCCGGCGTGAGCCTGGAACTCGGGTTCAGGGCGGCGGTTTCCGACATCCTGTCGCTCAAACCTGATCAGGTGGTGCTGGCAACCGGCAGCGATTGCACCTGGCCACGCGCCTGGCCGGAGGAGTTGCACGCCTCAGGCGCCATCGTCGATCTGCGCGATTCGGTCCGTATGTTAGCGGGACAGAACGGCTGGATCGGCGGGCGTGCGCTGATCTTCGACATGGACGCAACCGAAGGTACCTACGCCGCGGCGGAGCACTTCGCGAGCCGGTTCGACCAAGTCATCGTCGTGACGCCGCGCGAGCGTCTGGCGCAGGAGGTGCCATTGGTGACACAACTGCGGATCTGGCGCCGTTTCAACCAGCTCCGGATTCGCATCCTGACATTTCATGAAATTGATCCCGACTCCAACTGGGAGCAGGGGGAGATAGCGTGCCGCAACATCTATAACGGCGATCTCACCCGCATCGACGCAGTCGCGCTGCTCACCTACGCCACGCCACGCCACCCGCGCCTGGCCCTCGAAGCGCCGCTAATTGAACGCGGCCTGCCGGTGAAACGGATCGGCGACTGCCTGATGCCGAGGTCGGTGCTGGCCGCCACCTCGGATGGCCACGCAGCGGGCCTTCGGATCTAAGAAATCGGCCCGGGCCGATCAACTACGCGATAATTGGTCGTCCGCTAAACGGGGTAATTCAATTGTTCGCAGATCCGATCATCTGGTCCGCAGCGGGCATCGCCTTCCTGCATACCGTGCTGGGGCCCGATCACTACCTGCCGTTTGTCGTGCTGGGCAGAGCGCGCGGCTGGACCCTGTCGCGGACGTTGTGGACCACGACCGTGTGCGGCCTGGGTCATGTCGGCAGCAGTCTCTTGTTAGGTCTGGGCGTCGCGATCGGCAGCTGGTCGTTGGCGAGCGCCACTGGATGGCAGGGGTTTCGCGGCAACCTCGCGGCCTGGCTGTTGATCGGTTTCGGGGCCGCGTACACGCTCTGGGGCATCAAGCAGATCACGCGACGAGCGCCGCCAGGCCACAGTCACGCGCATGCGCATGGCGATGGTACGGTGCATGAGCATGGCCACGATCACCACGAGCAGCATCTCCACCCGCATGTCGCCGAAGCGGATTCCAGTCCCGGTGCGTTCCGGCGTGGCCTGATCGCCTGGAGCTTGTTTGTCGTGTTCGTGCTCGGGCCCTGCGAGCCGCTGATTCCGCTCATGATGGTGCCGGCATCGCAGCGTGACGCAACCCTGACGCTGACCGTTGCAGCGGTTTTCGTGGTCGTGACTCTGCTGACCATGGTCGCAACCGTGTTTGCGTTGACACGCGGCTTTGATCGGGTTGCACGGAGTGTTGGCTGGCAACCTGCCAGGTTCGGCCATATTGCCGCCGGCAGCACGGTCGCCTGCTGCGGCCTGGCCATGTTGCTTGGGTTCTAGCGCCCTGCTATAAGTTTTGTTGAAGGATCGCCTGGAGGTTGACGACCATGAAATTGATACCGCATCGACGCAGCCGCGAGACCGAGATCTGGCTGCGCAAGGAAATTCTCGAGCAGAACAAGCGCTACAAGAAAATCGTGCGCGCGCAGGACGCATTGTCGCCGAAGCGTGATCGCTGGATCGCGGACTTCCTGGAACGGATCCAGACCCGCGGCGTGCATGTGCACTTCAACCAGATGCGCAAAGTGCGGCCAGAAGAAATTCCGGGCAAGCCGAAGCGCAAATTCCGAGTTGTTTTCTAAACGGAGCTGACACATGGCACGCCCACATATCGAACCGTTCGTCGATCGCGACGTCTCCTTCAGGAAAATGACCCTGCCGGGCTTCCCGAAGGGCATGCAATACAAGATGCTGTCGCTGGATACGGACGACGGCGCCTGCACGATGACGGTGCTGTATGAACCCGGCTATAAGCAACCACCCGGCATGAGCTATGCCGAATACGAACTTTTCATCCAGTCGGGCTCGATCACCGTCGGCAGCAAGACCTGGGGCCCCGGCAGCTACTTCATGGTGCCAGCTGGCGTCACCCTGGAGGCAATGAGTTCGCCCCGTGGCGCAACGGCTTTGCTGTTCTTCAACTACGGCGAGCCGTCGTTCGTGGAATCCGACACCGATCATGCGAAAGCCGAGCGGCATCGCTTTGCCGCGGTCAATTCTTACGAAGACATGCAGTGGACCTCGACCAATTTCTATCCGGCGACCGCGCCCGGCTGCCTGGTCAAGATCCTAAAGTTTGATCAACGCACGCAGGGCTTCACGTTCCTGTATTGCATGACGCCGAATTTCTGGCAGGACAACATTTCCTACCACGATTGCTGCGAAGAGGCGTATCACATCTGGGGCACGTCCTGGATGATGCAATTTGGTGACCTGCCCACCGGCGGCTATTTCTACCGGCCGCCGTATATCAACCACGGCGCTTTCGCTTCCAAGCTCGGCATTCTCGCCATCGGTCGCACCGACACGCAGCTCTACAACCACTTCCACTTCAATCCCTGGACTAACGTCGAGGAAAACCGCCAACGTGCTGCGAGCCGCATGCAGCAATGGAAGCCGGAGCTTTACAATTGGGTCAACATGCGGGGCCACAACCACCCGGTCGACTTCGAGTACGATCATGGCCATGCGCATGGCGACATGCCGCACCACCATGGCGACGGCACGGTCGAGCACAAGCACAAGAAGAAACGCCGGCGGAAATAGGTCGCCCGCTTTATTTTGGGGTCGATATGGTCTTACGATGACCTCAATCTCTATGCCTACACCTATAACGATTCGGCAAATAGGACGGATCCGAGCGGAAACTGCCCTTCATGCATCGGGGCACTAGTCGGTGCGGGGTTGGAGTTGGTCGTACAGGCCGTAGAAATCACGGCGGGAGCACGGTCCGAATATAGTCTGAAGGACATCGGGGTTGCCGCTGCCGCC
>JANLTW010000060.1:0-28323 GCA_031363155.1 Gammaproteobacteria bacterium
GCCGCCATCGAACGAAAACAGCATGGCGCGGGACGCCCGGCGCAGCAAGCCACCTTGAAAAGCATTACCGGCGTGTCGCTGCGCGACAATCAAGTCGATGCGTAATGCTTGTCATCGACAAACAGCACCGGCATGATCACGGCGTCGCGATTGCCAGTCTCAGCTTGATTGTCGCGCAACTCTCATCCAGATCGCCGCGCTACATTCGCAAGTCGGTCCGCCGCGGCATGGCGCGAGCTTGCTCCTATTGGGCGTTGTCGGGTTCGAAGCGGAGAATATCGCCGGGCTGGCACGCAAGCGCTCTGCAGATTGCATCGAGCGTCGAGAAGCGGATCGCGCGCGCTTTGCCGGTCTTGAGAATCGACAGGTTGGCGAGCGTGATGCCGATCCGATCCGCGAGGTCGGTCAGCGTCATCCGCCGATCATGGAGCAGGTCGTCGAGCTTGATGGTGATCGCCATGTCAAACCGTCCTTTCCAGGTCCTCGCGCATGAGCGCGCCTGCCGCGAACACGCGCGCCAGCACAAACGTGAGCAGGACGGCGAGCCAGCCGGCGATCGAAAAGCCGGCATCGAGGTGAAGCGGCTGCGCCGGCGTCGAAACCGCGTCGGCAATCGCGCCGATCACGAGGCTGAGAAACTGCAGCGCCAGCAATGCCAAGGCGATCGCCTGCAATAGTTGCGCGTTTGCGGCGACGAACGGGTCGCCCGCGCGAACTGTCTCCACAATCGCAAGCAACCGTTTGAGAACCACATAGTGCAGCGGGATCGCGACGAGACCCAGCACGGCAATGGCGCGCATGCCCATAACCAACCGCTCTGCCTCTGGCGACGGAGTGAGCTTGAAAACACTCATGATCCATTGCTCGTTCGGTGAGACAACCAGCAGCACCAGGATCGCAACGCCGAGCAGCCAGTTGAGAACGATAAGGGTGCGCAGTGCCAGGTGCGCGATCGGCAATGCGGCAGAGTTAGATTGGAACATCGGGTTGGCACTCCCAGGACTTGTGGTATTGATAAACGATATCATACATATTGCTATTCAGCAATCTCCATATTGTTTATCGATTATTGAGCCCCTTGCCGGCGCTCCGCCCTACCCCTGGGCCGCCGCGACGCTGGTGGAGCGGCAGTTGAAAAGATGGCTCGATAGGACGTTGACGAGGAGAGTCGGCTCCCGGCCGGGCCTCATCAATCTCTGAATCATTTGACCCTGGCGGAACTGGCCAACAAAAGCAGGGTTTCTCAGCTAATCAAGGAAACATAACTGGCCGGAAACTCACATTGACTACAGTCCGGGACATCCGGTCAATTGTCGATGCTTGTCCGCATTCCCAGTATCCGACGTAGGTAGTCGATCCCGAAAATCTCGCGTACCCCAAGTCGCAGGTAACTCAGCCGAATCGTCGTTCCGCACGCGCGCGTCGTGCCGGCCGGCGTTTATCGGTATCTGCCGCAGCCACAGATCCAAACGACGGCAAGTTGGCACGAATCGTCGCCGCGACATGCGACGGCGCCAGGTGCGCGTAGTGCTTTTCGACCATCCGCGCATCCCGATGACCTAACGCTGAGGCGACATATAGCATGGGGGTCGACTGCTGTATCAAGTGCGACGCGTAGGTATGACGAAGCGTATAGAAGGTGACTGGCATCGCGACCTGCGCGGCTCGGCAAGCCACTGTCAATTCCCGCAACACCGCCATTCGATACCACGGACTGCCATCGGAGCGCGAGAAAATGACCGCGCTCTCGGACTTGCCCGACACCAGACGGCGAAACAGTGTCACCCCTTCATCGGTGAGGGGTACCCGTCGGGACTTGCCCGACTTGCTTTGCGCTACCAGCAACGTCTGCGAGTGCACATCGAAGTCGCGAACCTGTGCCGCCAGCAGCTCGCCTTCACGGCACCCTGTCAGGAGTGCCGCCCAGAGCAGACTGCGCAAGTCGTCCTGGGCAGCCTCCAGCAGGCGACGCGACTCGTCGATCGACAGCCACCGCAATCGCGCCGCGTCCGTGCCCCGGAATTTCTTGAAATCGAGCCATGCATTGCGAGACACGACGCGTCGCCTGGCGTAGGCATGGTTCAAGCACGCGAGGAACGCCGCGATGACACGATTCACCGTCGATTTACGCCGACGCAATAATTCCGCCCGATCCGACGCGGACAACTTGGCCAATTGATCGGCTTTCTTCCCCAGCGCTCCCGCGACCGCCCTTTCACGCTTCAGGAGACTCTGGCGTCGATGTCCTGCGCGATTCAGGGCAAAGTCTTTCCAGTCGTCAAAGTCCGCAGGCTTCAGATCTGCAACCCGCAAGTGGCCCAGCGGACGTACCACATACGCTTTCAGTTTCGCCGATTCGTTTTCGCCCGCATGCCGTTCATTCTTCAAGTACTCCACGTAGTCGCGGACGGCATCGGCGACGGTGTAATGGAGACCGATGGCTTGCTCTGCCTCGTCCGTGGCATCCGTGAGGGCTCGACGCTGCGCCTGCGCAAAGGTCATGACTTCGGCGCCGTCCGCCTCACGCAAATCGTCGGCCGAGGCAATTCGTTTTTCAAAATGACGCCGCAGTCGGTCGCTGAATCGGCGCACCATCCAAGCGCCGCCCTCGGCGCTCTTGCGATAGCCAAGCGACAGCCCGCGCTCAATGATCAGGAAGTACGGTTCGGGTCGCGAAGGCAGCCGGCGTCTCGCCTCACGGGTTCCCAAATCCGTATCGCGTCGAATCCTCGCCATCGGCCTAACACTCGCCTCCGTGTGCGTTTCTTGGCAACAATGTAACAGCTCGTGGAAGGTTCATGGGAATCTGAAGGGAATCAAACCGGTCCGAACCGCATCGTACGCCGGCGAACTGAAAATGCACTTATATTTTATTTTTCAGATACTTACGCGAACTTCTGCGGACGTCACTGGAACCCCAAAATTCCGCTCTCAAGGCCGTAACACGGGTTCGAATCCCGTAGGGAGCGCCAATTCGCCGACGCCGGCCCAGTCGGTCCGGTGCTAACGAGAACAGGGTCGACAATCGATACTGGACTTAACCGCCGAAATTTCGGCCGTGGGCACCGGCTCAACGCCCGGTAAACGCCATACGAATTCCGGTGACCGCCAGCAGCAGCAACAGCGGCATTACAATTATCACCATCGTGATGTTGACGGGCCTCAAGGGGGTCCATTGCAAATAATGCAAACGGTAGGTCGCATCGATGAATTCGTTAAGAGCGCCAGCCGGTGCAATTTCGCCGGTCAGTAGTTCAACGCGTACGGTCTTGGCAACAGAATAGCGGAGCAAGAGCGCGGGATCTTCGGTCCCAGTGCGGGTGCAATAACGGCTGTCGACCAATCCGCCGGCGTGGAATGCTGCACTGTTAGCACCTCGTACGCTTCGCCAGAGCGGTGCTTGATGTGAAACAGAAGCCCCGTGATCACCCATAGCATCAGTGGCAGCGCCAGCAGCGGGCCCAGAAAATGATGCACACGACGCATAGGTGGAGGACTCTACCAACCCGCTACTGAGCCGGCCGCCCCGCCACGATGCCGCCTGTTAGCTGGAATCCTGGTGCAGGGGTGGTTTGCCACAGCGCATCGTTGAAGCGCGGAATGCTCATCGCCACAATAGGGAAACATTCGATCAGCTGTCGCATTCCGTTGGGCATGTCCATCAGCGCATAACAGAATTTCTCACCGGGCATTTCGCGCCAGAAGCCCCGCATTTCCCTGACCGAAGTCGCGACCGTGCCGTCAGGATTGAACCAGGCGTCAAAGCGCAGTTCGCCGCCCGGCCCCTGTAACTTGTAACGCGTCGTATTGTTCATCAGGTGATTCCAGAAACTCGGGAAACGCTCGGCCAGCGGCGCGTCAGGTCCGGCCGCCGCAACCGCGCGCGGCGGCTGCGGTTTTGGCCAGTCGGCGGCGCCGGTCTCCAGCATTACGTAGGACAGGAGCGGAATGCGATCCGCTTCCGGCACCGGCTCGGGCAGCATCATGCTGCTGCCCCGCACAAAACCCCGCGGATCAGCAATCCAGGCCACGAGCCGCGCCGGCGTCCAGTCGAAGCCCGCGCTCTCGAGCGCGTCGGAATAACTGAAGTCGTTTTTGCTGCCGGCCTGGCGCTTGAATACGCCGTAAAGATTCGGTCCGACGAGGTTGGTGCCGCCGTCAGCGAGCGAATGGCAGGCGCTGCAGCGAATCTGAAACGCGACCATGCCCTGACGATAATTTGCATTAACCAGCGCATCGCGTGCAATCGGCGGCAATTCGGCCGCTGCGGCGGCGGCGGTGGCGGCCAGTAGGCAGCCAAACAGGACCCGGGACATGACGCTGGGCGTTTTCATGCGCACAATGTTAGCGGGTTCATTCAGGAGACACAGCATGATTCAGCCCTGGCGCGCAACCTGCATGCAGATCTATTGCAACCTCGTGAACCCGGCGCGCAATCGCGACGAAGCGCTGGTGATCGTCAACCGCTCCATCGATCGCTGGATCACGCTGCTGCGTGGCGTGGTGCGGGACGGCGGCGGCCGCAACCTGGTGTTGTTTCCCGAGTTCTGTCTGACAGGATTTCCGCTGAGCGAGTCGGCTGCGGAGTGGATCGAAAAAGCCTGTATCGAAATCCCCGGTCCGGTGACCGAGCGCCTGCAGCGCGAGGCGCAGAATCTCAAGCTGTGGATCGGAGCTAACAGCTACGAGCGTGATCCGACCTGGCCGGGCCGCTATTTCAATTGCTCGTATCTGATCAATCCGAGCGGCGATGTGGTCCTGAAATACCGGCGCATCAACACGGTGCAGACCGGTTCGCCGCACGACTTCATGGACCAGTACCTGGCGCGTTACGGCATCGAAGGCACTTTCCCGGTAGCGAAGACCGATCTTGGCAATATCGCGATGATGCCCTGCGGCGAAATCATGTACCCGGAAGCGTCACGCATGTTCATGCTGCGCGGCGCGGAAGTGCTGCTGCATCCAACCTCGGATCATGGCGCGGCGGATCGCTGGAGCTGGGAATCCGCGAAAAAAGTGCGCGCCTCGGAAAACATGATGTTCCTGATTTCCGCGAACCAGACCGGCCAGATCGGCGGCATTCTGCCGCAGGGCCAGACCATGGGTCACTCGCATATCTACGACTGGGACGGCCGTGTGTTAGCCGACAGTGGCGGCCCGGGCGAGTCGACCGTGTGCGCCGACTGGATCGACGTCGAAGCGTTGCGGCGCATCCGCGCGATCCCCGGGTCAGGTAACCGGCTGCTCAGGCAGCGGCTCGATATCTACCGTCCACTCTACAACAGCACCACGCTCTATCCGCCTAACAGCTTTGCCGATGCGCCGATGGACTCCAAGGCGCGCATTCTCGAAGTGCAGCAAAAGGCCTACGAGAACCTGGTCAAGGCAGGCGTCATCCAGCGGGCCGAACGTTGAAACGACGCGACTTTCTCGCGACTGCCGGCGCCGCGCTGCCGGCGAGCGCGCTGGCGGCTGACAACTGGCACCGGTTCAGGCCGGCAGCAACGGGCAGCATGGACGTCGCGCTGCGCAGTGCTGATATTCGCTTCGCGTTGCTGCACGCCACGATTCCGGCGGTTGACGTCGCTTGTGCCGCCTCGGATCGCGCGGCGCTGCTCGCGCAGTGGAGCGCCGACATCGATCGCCGGTGTGCGGCTGCCAGCCGGCCGGATGTAATCCTGCTGCCCGATCACGCCCTCTGCGGCTGGGATCACTGGCAGCCGGAACAACTGGCGATCATCGCCCCGGCGGCCGACGGCATGGAAATGGCGCATTTGGCGGCGCAGGCGCAGCGCTACAACGTGTACTTGTTGTTAGGCGGCTGGTGGCAGGCGGCGTATCCAGCCGCGGCCGCTAACGCCACGTGGCTGATTGCACCCACTGGCGAGCGTTGTGAGCTGAGCGACAGCGTCGTTCACACCGATATCGGCAATTGGCTGCGCATCGCAAACGCGCCCGACGAGCCGATGCAACAGCAGCTGTCGGCCGCAGGCGCAGAATGGGTCGTCGTGGGTTCCGGCCAGCCACTCGCCACGCAGGCGCAGGCGCAGGCGCCGCTGATTTGCATTTCCCAGGGCCGCGCCCTTGGCGCCGTGCCACCCGGCTGCCCGGATATTGCCAGCGATCTCGGCCCGTTCCGTTCCGAGGTGCGGACCCGCGGCAATCAGTTGTTAGCCTGCTCCAGCGGCGGCGAGCCGCAGGCGCTGATTGCCACAGCGGCCATTCAGGCTTTGCGCGCCGCGCGTCGTGCACAGCAGCGGCGACAAATCACAGACTGAGCCAATAGTTGCCGCCGAGTGTGCGGCAGGTCGCAGGCCGGGCGCCCGCAGCTTCGCTACGCTACGGCAGTGACCGCCGCATCACAAGAATCAAAAGCTCAGATCGAAACGCTGCTGCTACGCTGGCGCAGCAGCCTTGAGCTGCACCAGAGTTATATCGGCCTCGATGCTGAACGCTATTGGCATGTGCAGCCCTGGCCCAAACATGAGCGCCCGGTCGCCTGGATTGTCAAACTCGCCCAGGAAAAACTGAGCGCGCTGGAACGCATCACCCGCCAACGCCTGCAGCAGAAGGACCGCGACTTTGTCGAGGCCATGGAACTCATGGCGTTTCTGGCGAACCTGGTCGGCCTGCAGAACATTGAACGTTATGTGCCGCTGGCGGATCCAGCGACTGAACGCCGCGACGTGCTGAAGGCACCCGCCAGCGCGAAGCCGGCAGCGCGCGAAGACGCAACGCGCGAGATGCCCGCCCTGCAGCCGGGGAAAATGGGCCGCCTGCTGCTTGCGCAGCGTGCTGGCGTGCCTTACAAGCCGCGCACTGCGAAATCCATTCAGGCACAAAAACTGGCGGCGCAAAAATTGATTGCGTCCGCGAAAGCGGCCGTACCCAAGCCGGCGCCAGGCTCGGTCGAGGCGATGGTGGTGGAAGATGTGCTGCGCCTGATCGGCTGGGGCCGTGCCACGCATGAATTACCCGATCTGATCGCCTCGATGAGCGGCCGGCCCCTGGCGGCGGGCGTTCGCAAGATTATCAAGGACTATCGTGTCCACATTGAACGCCAACTCGGCGGGCGCTAGCGGCCGCCGCATTTGATCGGTTAGTCTTGTCGCGCTCCGGGACGGACCCGGACCCAACATAGGAAACCGATCATGAATTCCAAGTCGCTGCTCGTGCTGGCCGCTTCGGCCGTTACATTTTTTGTCGGGTCGGCCATCGCCCAGACCGCTCCATCGCCCGCGGATTCGGCCGTTGCCTATCGCAAGGCGATGTATCAGGTCATGTTCAACAACTGGGTCCGTCTGGTCCCGGTGACGCAGGGCAAAGTGCCCTTTGATGCCAAAGCAGTGCAGTTGCGCGCCTCGCGCGCCAATTACCTGGCACAGATGATCAGCGAGGGCTTCCCGCCGGAATCAGCCGAAGGCAAGCCGTCACGCGCCAAGCCCGAAATCTGGACTAACCGCGCAGATTTTGATCAGCTGATGGGCAACCTGCAGAAATCCATGGCTGCACTGGATGCCGCCGCCAAGACCGGCAAACTGGCCAAGGTGACACCGGCCTTCAACGCCACACGCGATGCCTGCAAGGCCTGTCACGACAAGTACCGCACCGAGTAGTTTTATTGCCAAAGGGCCGGCGCTCCGCACGACGGGGCGCCGGCCCTTTGCTTTTGATCCGGGCCTTTTTGCATCGCCGCTATCAAAGTGATATCATTTTGATAATTGAGCAAGGAGACCCACATGCCCACACCGTCACCGCAAAACGCCACCGAGGAAATCCCGTTTCGCAGCCTGTCCGGCTACCTGATGTTGTTCATCGCCGCCCTGCTGCTGGCGCTCGCGATCGCCAGTATTTTTGAAGCGATTGCCGACAACACCCAGTTCTGGGGCATCGGCTTGCTGCTGCTGTTCGTTTTTACCACCAAGGGCTTCTACATGCTGCAGCCCAACCAGGCGGCACTACTGATGCTGTTCGGCGATTACCGTGGCACGGATTTCAGCACTGGCCTGCGCTGGACCAACCCCTTCGTGGCCAAACAGAAGATCAGTCTGCGTTTTCGCAATTTCATCAGCGAGCGGCTCAAGGTCAATGACAAGCGCGGCAACCCGATCGAGATCGCGGCAGCGGTGGTGTGGAAAGTGAAGGACACCGCCCGCGCCGTGCTCGACGTCGATCACTACGAAGCCTATGTGCCGATTCAGGCCGAGTCGGCGATTCGCCATCTCGCGAGCGAGTACTCCTATGATCACGGCGAAGACGACACCGGCGAGCTGACGCTGCGCGGTGGTGGCGACGTCATCATCCAGAAGCTCAAGAAAGAGCTGGGCGATCGCTTCGAAAAAGCAGGCCTCGCGGTCGAAGATGCGCGCCTGACGCACCTCGCCTATGCGCCGGAAATCGCCGGCGCCATGTTGCGGCGCCAGCAGGCCGAAGCGGTCATCGGCGCGCGCAAGCAGATCGTGCTGGGCGCGGTCAGCATGGTGGAAATGGCACTCGATGGGCTGCGTGAACGCGGCATCATCGATCTTAACGATGATCGGCGCGCCGCGATGGTGTCGAATCTGTTAGTCGTGTTGTGCGCCGAAAGCGAAGCGCAACCCGTGATCAACGCCGGAACGCTGTATCAGTAGGCGCTTGCCGGCATGGCCAGCCCCGACAAGAAGCCCCTGCTGCTGCGGCTCGATCCGGCGGTCGCGAACGCCATCGAGGCGCTCGCGGCGCAGGAGTTGCGCAGCGTCAACGGACAGATTGAATGGCTGTTGCGCGAAGCGCTCAGCAGACGGGGCCGGGACGTTGCGACCACGACCCGCACGCAAACGCGGCCCGCGCCGAAGCGCTAGCAGGCGACTGCCGCGCAGTTCCTAGAAGTAGCTCGGCTCCGCGACCGGCGCCGATCGTACTGCCCAGGCCAGCCCCACGCCTAACAAGACGACGATGACAAGCGCGAGCCACAGCCGCGAACCGGCGATCCTCTCGGCCGGCGGCACCGCGTTTGCTGGCTTGCGGCCGCTGATCATCGGCCAGATCAGGTTTTCGCGTTTGACAACGAGATACACCAGCGCCGCCAGCACATGCACACCGATGAACACCAGCATGATCTGCGCAATCTCCTCGTGCCAGCCGGTGAGTTGGCGCGACAGCTGCGGTGAGATATAGCCCATCAGCGGACCATATTCGAATACATCGGGATCGCTCGCGAACAGGCCGGTGCACGCCTGGCCTAACAATAATCCGAGCAGCGCGAGCACCATCAGCGCGCCGAGCGGATTGTGGCCGGCGGTCGAGACCGCGCGACCTGCTAACAAACCGGAGAGGTAGCGCCAGATGGCGCCGGGAGCGCGCACAAACTGTGCGAAGCGCGCATGCCGCGTACCGACCAGACCCCAGGCGAGGCGCGTGACCACCAGCACAAACGTGCAATAACCCAGCCAGGTGTGCAGTTGAAACCAATCGCCGGGCAGCTTGCGCGTCGCCCAGGCGCCCGCCACCGTCAGCACCAGCAGCCAGTGCGTCAGGCGCACCCACAGATCCCAGACCAGCGCTGGGTCTGGTTCGGGAGGCGCCGCGTTGCTGGCTTCAGTGGCGCTGGTTGTATTCGATGAAGTAGTCATCCGGATCCCACAAGGATAGCGATGTCATTTTGAGCTGCTGGCCTGTGGCGCCGCGCACTTCAAAGGTATGTGGCGGCGCGTGAATGCGCGCGCCACAGGCCAGCGCGCGCTGATGCACGCTGGCGACGTCATCGCCCTGCATGACAAACACGATGTCGCCGATGCCAAGGCGCTCGCGCCGCGGCGGCTCCGGCAAGCAAGGCTCGGTGAATTGCAACAGGCCGATCATGCCGACCACTGGGTCGGCCGCCTGCATGATGATGAGGCGGGTCTTGTCACCGGCCTTGCCCGCTGCCAGGCCAACGCCCGACAGGACGATTTCATCGTCATACCAGACCGCAAGGCCGAGGACGTCGCGATAAAAGTCGCGGGAACGATCCAAAGACCGGACAATCAAAGTCGTTCGCTTCACCAGAGTGGGCATGAACGCAAAGAATACCAGCAGCGCTTGAATTCCCTGCCCGATCCCGACGAAAATCGCCGCCCCCGGAGCCTCAGGTGCTCACGTAGCCAAGAAATATGCTCAAAACAGACGGACTGATCAAAAGATATGGCAGCTTGACCGCCGTAGACGGCGTGAGCTTTTCAGCCACTGCCGGCGAGGTGCTCGGATTTCTCGGGCCCAATGGCGCCGGCAAATCGACCACGATGCGCATGATCGCGGGCTTTCTGACACCGACCGCCGGGACCGCCAGCATCTGCGGCCATGACATCCAGTCGGACCCGATCGCGGCCAAGCAGCAGCTCGGCTATCTGCCGGAAGGCGCACCGGGCTATGGCGAAATGACCGTCGAAGGCTTCCTGCGATTTGTGGCCGATCTGCGCGGCCTGACCCGGGAACGCCGCGTCGCGCGCCTGCGCGAAGTGACGGCACGGTTGCAGCTGGCTGACGTCGCGGGTCAGACGCTCGACACCTTGTCGAAGGGATTCCGGCGCCGCGTCGGCCTGGCGCAGGCCATCCTGCATGACCCACCGGTGCTGATCCTCGATGAACCCACCGATGGCCTCGACCCGAATCAAAAGCACGAAGTGCGCGGGCTGATTGCCGAAATGGCGCGCAACAAGCTGGTGGTTATTTCCACGCATATTCTCGAAGAGGTCGACGCGGTGTGCACGCGCGCGATCATCATCGCGCGCGGCAAGATCGTCGCCGACGAAACGCCGCAGGGCCTGGCAGCGCAGTCGCGTTATCACCGCGCGATCAGCCTCAGGCTGCAGGATCGCGCCGATACCGAACGTGCACGCAGCGCACTGGCCTCCCTGCCCGGCGTCAGCGAGATCGAAGCGTCGGCCGAGGATGGCCGCATCACGGTGATTCCGGCGCGGGACCAGGAGCTCGCGCCCACCGTCAATCGGACGCTGGAGCAGATGGGTCTTCGCCTGCGCTCACTCGCAATCGAAGCCGGTCGCCTGGACGATGTATTTCGCCGGATCACCGCATGAAACACATTCGCAGTATTTTTCGTCGAGAACTCGCCAGCTATTTCGGCACCCCGCTCGCCTACGTGTTCGTGCTGGTTTTTCTGGTGGCCGCCAGCGCCATGGCGTTTCAGCTCGGGCGCCTGTTCGAACGCGGCCAGGCGGACTTGCAGCCGTTCTTCACCTTTCATCCGTGGCTGTACTTGTTGTTAGTACCCGCAGTGGCGATGCGGCTCTGGGCCGAGGAGCGCCGCAGCGGCACGATCGAGCTGCTGCTGACCCAGCCGATCACGCTGTGGCAGGCGGTGATGGGCAAGTTTCTCGCGTCCTGGGCCTTCATAGGCATCGCACTGGCGCTGACTTTTCCGATCTGGATCACCATCGACTACCTCGGCGACCCGGATAACGGCGCGATCGCCACCGCTTACTTCGGCAGCTTCCTGATGGCGGGCGGGTTTCTCGCGGTCGGCAGCTGCATGTCGGCGCTCACCCGTAATCAGGTGGTTGCCTTCGTGTTAGCCGTGGCGGTGTGCTTTGTGCTGCTGCTGATCGGTTATCCGGCGGTGCTGGATGCGGTGTCTGGCTGGGCGCCCAGCCTGCTCACGGACACGCTCGCATCGCTGTCCGTCTACACGCATTTCGAGTCGCTGCAGAAAGGCGTCATCGATCTGCGCGACGTGCTGTTCTTCGTGTTGCTGATCGGTTTTTTCCTGTCAGCAACCTGCGTGGTGCTGGATTCGCGCCGGGGTGACGTATGAGGCGCGCGCCACTCAATGCACTGGGGCTGGTGCTGCTCGGCATCCTGTTCATCGGCCTGGTCGCACTCGCCAACCGCGGCCTGCGCGGCGCGCGCATGGACCTGACGGCTAACAAACTTTATACGCTGGCGCCCGGCAGCCGCAACATCGTCGGCAGTCTCAAGGAGCCGGTGAACCTGTATTTTTATTTCAGCAGCAAGGCCGCCGAACAGTTTCCACCGATCAAGAACTATGCGGTGCGCGTGCAGGAGTTCCTGCAGGAACTGACGTCGCGCAGCAACGGCAAGTTGCGCCTGCAGGTGATCGATCCAGAACCGTCATCCGAGGACGAAGATCGCGCCACTGAAGCCGGCTTGCGCGCCCTGCCGATCGGCGCCGGCGGCGAAACGCTGTATTTTGGCCTTGCAGCGACCAACTCGACCGATGGCAAGGCGAACATTGAATTCTTCGACTACCAGAAAGAACGCTTTCTCGAATATGACGTCGTCAAGCTGATACAGCAGCTGGCGACGCCGAAAAAAGCGCTGGTCGGCTGGCTGACGGGCCTGCCGATGGCAGGCAGCTTCGACCAGCAAACCGGCCGGCCCACCGACCCCTGGGTCATCCTTGAGCAGGCGCAGCAGCAGTACGACGTACGCATGCTGGACAGCAAGCTCACGCAGATTGAACCCGCGGTCGATGTGCTGGTGATCGTGCATCCGAAAAACCTGCCGCAACCGGCGCTGGTCGCGATTGATCAGTTCGCGCTGCGTGGCGGACGCATCCTGCTGTTTGTCGATCCGAGTGCCGAGGGCGACACGGAAGGCGCCGAACCCGGCAATCCGTTAGGCGCGATGGGCGTCGACCGCAAATCGAATTTCGCACCGCTGCTGGCAGCCTGGGGGGTCGACTTTGATAGCGCCAGAATTTTGGGTGACCGCGGCCTGGGTCTGTCGGTCACCGTGCGCCAGGGGGCGGCGCCCTCGCGGCACATCGGTGTGATCGGCCTGCGCGATGCCAACCTGATGCGCGAAGACGTGGTGACCGGCGGGCTGCATAGCATCATCCTGTACTCCGCCGGCGTCATCAAACCCGCCAAGGGCGCGGCGACAAAATTCGAACCGCTGTTGCGTTCCAGCGCCGATTCCGCGCTGTTAGCTGGCGAGAAATTCCAGCTGCTGATGGACCCGGCGATACTGCTGGATGGATTCAAGCCGCAGGGCCAGTTCAGCATCGCGGCGCGGGTTTCCGGGCCGGTCAACAGTGCCTTTCCGAACCAGGCACCGCTGCAGAAGTCGAGCAAGCCACTCAACGCGATCATCGTCGCCGACTCCGACGTGCTGCAGGATTTCCTGTGGCTGGAATCCAATTCGATGTTCGGGCAGCGCGTTGTCACACCGACCGCTAACAATGGCGATTTCGTGCTGAACTCGCTGGAAAACCTGGCGGGCAGCAACGATCTGATCAGCCTGCGCGGACGCGGCAGTTATTCGCGCCCCTTCGACCGGGTCGAGGGCCTGCGGCGCAGCGCCGAATCCCGCTTCCGGGACCAGGAGCAGCGTCTCGATGCTGAATTGGCCACCACCGAGCAGAAACTCGCCGAGCTGCAGTCCCGTCGCAGCGACCAGGCGGCAACGATCCTGAGCGCCGAGCAAAAGGCCGAGCTGGATCGATTCGGGGCGGAACGCAGCCGCATCCGCCGCGAGTTGCGCGCCGTGAAACTTGACCTGAACCGCGATATCGAAGCACTCGGCCGCAACGTGAAGCTGTTCAACATCGTGGCCTGGCCGTTGTTGGTGGCAGGACTGGCGCTCCTGTACCCCGCGTGGCGCAAGCGGCGCAATGCGGCGATTCGCATGCTGGAACAGGGCCGCACCGGCGGCACGCAGGCGCCATGAATCGCCGCGCCATCGCCTGGCTCGCCATCGCGGCCGCGGTCGTGGCGCTGGCCTCGGTCTGGGTCGATCGGCGACAGGCTGACCGCTGGTTCGCCTCTGCGTCCGGCAAGCTGTGGCCCGATCTCGCAGCGCAGATCAACCAAATAGAGCAGATTCGGATCTCGCGCGGCGATGGCAGCCTGGTCACGCTGCAACGCACGCCGGCAGGCTGGCAGGTCAAGGAGCGCAGCTTCGCCGCGGATGCCGGAAAAATTCGCAAACTGCTGCTCGACCTGACGGCGCTGGCGATTCTCGAGGAAAAGACCAGCAACCCTGAGAGCTATGCCGTGTTAGGAATCGACGCCCCGACAACACCGGCCGCGGCCGGCACCCTGCTGGAACTTTTCGTCGCTGGCAAGACCGGCGGCGCACCGGCATTTGCGCTGGTTGCCGGTAAATCGGCGGGCAGCAGGGAAATTTATGCGCGCCGGCCCAGCGACAAGCGCGGCCTGCTGCTGCGTCCGGCGCCGGTCATCGATGCGGCGCCCGCGCGCTGGCTGGATACCGCACTGATCGACATCAAGGCCGGCGAGATCCGCCAGCTGCAGGCAACCCCGGCCACGGGTGCGGCCTGGATCCTGAGCCGCGCCGCCGGCGACGCCGGCATGACGCTGGATCGCAGTACTGCGAAAGTCGCAGCGACACCCGACAACAACATCGTCAGCGGGTTGTTAGGTGGTTTCGCGAGCCTCGGTTTTGAGGACCTGCGGGACAGCGCTCGGCCCCCTGCCCCGGCCGTCGAGCGGCTGCAGCTGCAGACTTTTGACGGGCTGACGCTGGACATCGTGGGACTGCATGATGGCGACAAGCGCTGGGTACGGATTGGCGCCGCGGCCGGCAACGGCGCCGCCGGCAACTTCGCGGAACGCATCCAGAAGCGGGTCACCGGCCACGAATTCGAAATCGCGGCCTGGAAATACGACGCCATTTTCCGGAAACGCAACGAAATTGCGCCACCGGCGCCGCGCAGCTAACGCCCGATATTGGGTTACAATGCCGCCATGAAATTCGAGATTTTTTCGCACACGGTGTCTGTAATCGCCGCCGATTGCCTCATTGCAGGCGTACACGACAACGGCGTGCTCGGCAGCCATGCCGCTGCGATCGACAAGGCCTGCGGCGGCGCCCTGACGCGCCTGCTGCAGCGCGGCGACCATGCTCTGCGCCTGGGCGAGACCGCGCTGTTAGGTGACCTGCCCGGGATCAAGTCACCGCGGGTGCTGCTGGTTGGCCAGGGCTCGAGCGCCGGCTTGTCACGCCGCAACTGGCGCAAGGCCATCACCCAGGCCAGCATCGCCCTGTCGCGCCTGCGTGTGACCAGCGCGGCGTTCGCACTGCAGCGTCCCGCGGGTCGCGATCTGGACGACTACCTGCATGCGCGCTGCTTCGCCGACGCAGTCGGTGCGGCGCTGTATCAGGTCAACGACCAGAAAACCGCCAAGAAACCCCATTTCAATCGCCCCGGGCGTATTCTGTTAGGTCCGGTGCGTACCGCAGCTGCGGCGGCGGCCCGAACCGGGCTGGCGCATGGCGCCGCGCTGGTGGCGGGCCAGAAGATTCTGCGTGATCTGGGCAATCTGCCGGCCAATCGCTGTACGCCGGCCTACGTCGCGAATTTCGCAGTTGACATGGCCCGCGGCGTGCCGAAGCTCAAGGTCAGGGTGCTGGACGAGGCGGCGATCCGCGCCGAAAAAATGGCCTGCCTGTTAGCTGTCGCGCAGGGCAGCGAACAGCCGCCGCGCTTCATCGTGATCGAGTACCGCGGCGGCAAGCCCGGCGGCAATCCAAAAGACGCGCCGATCGCTCTGGTCGGCAAAGGCGTCACCTTCGACTCGGGCGGCATTTCACTGAAAGACCCGGCGGCGATGGACGAAATGAAATTCGACATGTGCGGCGCGGCCTCGGTGCTGGCGACCCTGTCGGTGGTTTCGCAGCTGCAGCTGCCGGTCAACCTTGTTGGCGTCGTGCCGTGCTGCGAAAACATGCCGTCCGGCCGCGCAGTTAAACCCGGCGATGTGATCGTCAGCGCCGCGGGCCACAGCGTCGAGATCCTGAACACCGATGCCGAGGGCCGCTTGATTCTCTGCGACGCGCTGCATTACGCGCGCCGCTTCAAGCCGCGCCTGGTGCTCGACATCGCAACCCTGACAGGGGCTTGCGTCATCGCGCTCGGCGCGCACCACACCGGTGTGTTCGCCAACGACGCCGAGCTCGCAACCGCGCTGGTGAAGAGCGGGCTGCGGGCCGACGATCGCGCCTGGCACATGCCCATCACCGAAGAATATGCCGAGCAGCTCAAAAGCAATTTCGCGGATTTCGCCAATGTCGCGGGCCGGGATGGCGGCGCGATCACCGCCGCGGCATTTCTCGGCAAGTTCACCCAGGGCTTGCGCTGGGCGCACCTCGATATCGCCGGTACCGCGTGGTTCGGCGGTGCCAGCAAGGGCGCCACCGGCCGGCCGCTGGGATTGCTGGCGGATTTCCTGATCGGCCAATCCGGCAAGACCCCAGGAAAGACCCCGGGCAAGGCGCGGCGCGCCTGAGCGCGACGCCTAAGCGCGATGGATAAGGTCTACTCGCCCGGCGACATCGAATCCCGGATCTACGCGCGTTGGGAATCGTCGGGCCAGTTCGCCCCGCAGGGCAAGGGCAAGTCCTACTGCATCGTCATCCCGCCACCTAACGTGACCGGCACGCTGCACATGGGGCATGCATTCCAGGACACGATCATGGATGCGCTGACGCGTTATCACCGCATGCGCGGCGATCACACGCTCTGGCAGCCTGGCACCGACCACGCAGGCATCGCGACCCAGATGGTGGTCGAGCGGCAGCTGAACGCCGAAGGCAAACGCGGCGTGGAATTGGGACGCGACAAATTCATCGAACGGGTGTGGACCTGGAAGGCCGAGTCCGGCGGCACCATCGCAAAGCAAATGCGCCGGCTCGGTTCGTCAGTCGACTGGTCGCGCGATCGCTTCACGATGGACCCACAACTGTCGCGCGCCGTCACCGAAGTATTTGTCCGCCTGCACGACGAGGGCCTGATCTACCGCGGCCAACGCCTCGTAAACTGGGACCCGGTATTGCAAACCGCGATCTCCGACCTGGAAGTACTAAGCGACGAAGAAGACGGTTTTCTCTGGCACATCCGCTATCCGCTCGCCGACGGCAGCGCCTCATTGAGCGTGGCCACAACCCGGCCGGAAACCATGTTAGGTGACGTCGCGGTTGCAGTGCATCCCGAGGATGAACGCTACCGGGCGCTGATCGGCAGGAAGCTGCGCCTGCCGATTGCCGGGCGCGAGATTCCGATTGTCGCGGATGACTTTGTCGATCGCGAATTCGGTTCCGGCTGCGTCAAGATCACGCCGGCGCACGACCGCGCCGACTACGACGTGAGCTTGCGGCATGCGCTGCCGATGATCAATATCTTCACGCCCACGGCGCACCTCAATGACAACGTGCCCGCCGCGCTGCGCGGCCTGGAGCGCGGCGCTGCACGCCAGCGGGTGCTCGAGTTGTTAGCTGCGGAGGGACTGCTGGAGAAGACCGAGCCGCACCGGCTCAAGGTGCCGCGCGGCGATCGCACCGGCGTGGTGCTCGAGCCCTATCTCACCGATCAATGGTTTGTCCGCGCAGGCCCGCTGGCGGATCCGGCCATCGACGCGGTCGAGCAGGGGCGCATCCGCTTCGTGCCGGAAAACTGGTCGAAGACTTATTTCGAATGGATGCGCAATATCCAGGACTGGTGCATCAGCCGCCAGTTGTGGTGGGGTCACCGCATCCCGGCCTGGTACGACCCGCAGGGCCGCATTTATGTCGGCCGCGACGAAGCCGAAGCGCGGCAGCGCAACAAGCTGCCGGCCGATCTGCCGCTGCGCCAGGACGACGATGTCCTCGACACCTGGTTCTCCTCGGCGCTGTGGCCGTTTTCCACCATGGGCTGGCCCGACGAGACTCCCGAGCTGACAAAATTCTATCCGACCAGCGTGCTGGTCACCGGTTTCGACATCATCTTCTTCTGGGTCGCCCGCATGGTGATGCTGGGCCTCAAGTTCCGCGGCGACGTGCCGTTTCGCGAGGTCTATGTGCACGGCCTGGTGCGCGATTCCGAAGGCCAGAAGATGTCGAAGTCGAAAGGCAATGTCATCGATCCGCTCGATGTCATCGACGGCATCGAGCTCGAAGCCCTGGTGCGCAAACGCACCACCGGCCTGCTGCAGCCGCAGCTGGCTAACAACATCGAAAAAGCGACGCGCAAGGCTTTCCCGGACGGCATTCCCGCGTCGGGTACGGACGCGCTGCGCTTCACGTTTGCATCGCTCGCGACCCAGAGCCGCGATATCCGTTTCGACGTCAAGCGCGTCGAGGGCTACCGCAACTTCTGCAACAAGTTATGGAATGCGGCGCGCTTCGTGTTCATGTCCGTCGAAGACGGACTGGATGACGGTCCGGTGACCGACTCGGTCGCCAACCAGTGGATTCGATCGCGTTTCGGCACCGCGCTGCGGGCCTGTGACGCTGGCTTTGCCGAATATCGCTTCGACTACGCGGCCAGCGCCCTGTATGAATTCACCTGGTATGAATTCTGCGACTGGTACCTGGAACTGGTCAAACCGGTCATCATTGGCAGCGATGCGGCGGCCGCGCGCGGCGTGCGGCAAACGTTGTTAGCCGTGCTGGACGGCCTGCTGCGCGCATTGCATCCGCTGATGCCATTCATCACCGAGGAAATCTTCGCCAAGCTGCAGGCCGTGCGCGGCGGCGGCACGGCCGAGCTGCTGATGTCGGCCGCCTGGCCGGGCGCCACCGACTGGCCGCAGGATGTCGCGGCGGAGCGTGAGGTGCGCTGGATCCAGGCACTGGTGTTAGGTATCCGGCAGATCCGCGGCGCAATGGATATCAGCCCGGCGCGGCCGCTGCCGGTGCTGGTCAGCGGCGCGACCGCCGAGGACCGGCAGTTCATCGAATTGCACCGGACCTATCTCGCGCGGCTGGCCAATCTCGAGACGCTGCGCGAATTTTCGGCCGGCGAAGCGGCGCCGCCGTCGGCAATGGCGCTGAGCGGCGGCCTGCAGCTGCGCGTACCCATGGCGGGCCTGATCGACCCCACGGCCGAGCTCGAGCGGCTGACCAAGCGGATCGCCAAGCTGGACGCCGAGCTGGCCAAGGCGCGCGGCAAACTCAAGAACGACAGTTTCGTGCGTAATGCGCCCGCCGAGGTAGTCACGCAGGAGCGCGATCGGGTGGCAGAATTCGAACGCGCGGCCGGCAGCCTGACGCAGCAGCTGGCCGCAGTACAGCAGCTGATCGCCGAGAGCCAGTTCACATAATCCGGCACCGGCAATCGCTACCATCCCTTGGTGACCCAACCGATCCGCAAGGCGCTCGACGCGCTCGATACCGTCATTCTTGGCAAAACTGGCGCGCTGCGCCTGTGCATCGCCTGCCTGCTGGCGCGTGGCCACCTGCTGATCGAGGACGTGCCCGGGGTTGGCAAGACCACGCTCGCGCACGCGCTCGCCAAGGTGTTTGGGCTCAACTGGCAACGTGTGCAATTCACCAGCGACATGCTGCCGGCCGACATCATCGGCGTATCGATATTCGACCGCGCCACCCAGCAGTTCAATTTCCGCAACGGGCCGATATTCACGCAGTTGTTGTTAGCTGACGAAGTCAATCGCGCCAGTCCGCGCACCCAGAGCGCACTGCTGGAAGCGATGGAGGAACGCCAGATCAGCATCGATGGCAAAACCTACCCGCTGCCGGAGCCGTTCTACGTGGTCGCCACGCAGAACCCGAAAGAACAGCTGGGCACCTACGCACTGCCCGAATCGCAGTTGGATCGTTTTCTGATGCGCGTCGACCTCGGCTATCCGGATCCGGAATTCGAACGCAAGTTGCTGCGCAGCGTGGAGCGACGCGAACTGCTGGCGACCTTGCAGCCGGTGTTTGGCGCCGCCGAGGTCATCGGGCTGCAGCGCCAGGTTTCAGCGGTGCACCTGTCCGACGCGCTGCTCGATTACGTGCAGGCTTTGTTAGCCATGTCGCGCAATCGCGCCGACCTCAGGCTCGGTCTGTCACCGCGCGCCGGCCAGGGCCTGGTGCGCGCAGCGCAGGCCTATGCCCTGTTGAGCGGCGCCGATGCCGTGCATCCGGAACATGTCCAGGCGGTATTCGTCGCAGTCGCCGCGCATCGCCTGCATCGCAGCGAAGCCACTGCCGGCAACGGCCGCGGGATCGCCAGCGAAATCCTGCGCAGCGTCGCCATTCCTGGCTGAGCCATGAATCCCTGGCGCCGGATCAGACAGGCGTGGCGAGAAAGACTCGCGAGCTGGGTGCGCAAGCGCCAGGGCGCGGATGCACTGCCGCTGACGGTCCGGCGCCAACGACTCTACATACTGCCGACCCGCGCCGGTATCGGTCTCGGTGCACTGCTGCTTTTCATGCTGCTGGCCGGCCTCAACTACGGCAACAATCTCGCCTTGTTAGTGACCTTCCTGCTGATGGGCTTGGTCCTGGTCGGCATGAATCTCTGTCATCGCAACCTGCAGGATCTGCGTATTGTTGCGGCGACCACCCGGCCGGGTTTCGCGGGCGCACAAGGCCAGCTGCAGCTGACACTGGATGCGGGCGGCGCACAGTCGCGCTGGGCCGTGCGCGTGGCCTGCGGCTCGTCGCACACGCTGGCCGGATGCATCGCCGGTCACGGCAGCGCACGGCTTGAACTTGCGATTCCCACGCCACGGCGCGGCCGTCAGCGAATCGACCGTTTCGAACTCTCGAGTACATTTCCATTTGGCCTGTTTCGCGCCTGGACCTGGATACACCTGCGGCTGGCAATTACCGTGTACCCCGCAGCCAGGGGCACGCTGCCGCTGCCCTTCGGCAGTGACAGCCAGGATCAGGGCCACGCCGATGCCGGCCATGGCAGCGACGAATGGTCGGGCATGCGGCCGTTTCGCGATGGCGATTCACCGCGCCAGGTCATCTGGACCGCCTACGCGCGCGAACTGCCTTTGTTAGTCAAGGAGTACGCGGGCGCCGCGGCCGAATGGCTGCAGTTCGATTTCGATGCGCTGAGCGGTTTTGACAGCGAACGGCGCCTGGAGCAGATCTGCCGCTGGATTCTCGATGCCGACTGCCGCGGCGCACGCTTTGCGCTGGCCCTGCCTGGCACCCGGTTCCCGGCCGAGAGCAGCCCGGCACACCGTGAACGCTGCCTGCAGGCGCTGGCGCTGTGGAATACCGCGGGCACGCGGCCATGACATTGCCGGCTGCCAGCATCTGGTTGTTAGGGTCATTCCTGGGCGGTGTCGCCCTGCACGCTGATCGGTTGCCATTTCACTACGTGCTGGTGGCAATCACCACCTGCGTCTGGCGTGCTTTGGCCGAAGCTCGTAACGACATCCGGTTGCCCGCCGCCTGGCTGCGCGGTCTGCTGGCGCTCGCGTTGTTAGGCGGCGTGCTGATCCAGTATCGAACCGTGAATGGTCTTGGCCCGGGCACCGCGCTGCTGGTATCGATGGGCGCCGTAAAGTTACTGGAAACGCGTGGCCGCCGCGATCGCTACATCATGGTGGCGGTGGCGCTGTTCCTGATGCTGTCGGCGTGCCTCGACCGCCAGTCGATGGTGCGCGCGCCGTTTTACCTGCTGCTGACCTGGATGTGCTGCGTCACCTTCATCTACATCGCGAATCCAGGCATAGGACTGCCGGCGCGCCAGGCGCTGCAGCTCACCGCCCGCGCGTTAGCTCTGTCACTACCGCTCGCACTGATGCTGTTCGTGTTCTTTCCACGCATGGCCGGCCAGCTATGGGCGCTGCCGTCGCAAGGCACGGCCAGTACCGGTCTCGGCGATGAAATGACGCCGGGCGGTATCAGTGCCTTGTCGGAGTCCGACGAGCCGGCTTTTCGCGCGCGTTTCTTCGGCGCCGCGCCGCCGCCGCAACTGCGCTATTGGCGCGGTCCGGTTTTGCACCGCTTCGACGGCTACAGTTGGCGCCGCGATCGCACCCAGAGCTACCGGCCAATCAAGATGACCTATGGTGGCAATGCCTATCGATACCGCATTACCCTGGAACCACACCAGCGGAACTGGCTGTTCGCGCTTGAAACGCCACAGCTGCCGCCGTCGCCAACCACGTTCTTCAGCTACGACTCGCAACTGTTGTCCGTGCAACCCGTCACGCAGCTCATGAGCTACGAGCTAACGTCCTACATGCGAACGTCCGCGCAGGATGAACTGTCTGAGCTGGGCCGCCGCATCGAAACCAGCCTGCCGCCGGAGCGCAATCCCCGCTCCAACGCACTGGCGCGCCAGCTGCGCGTGCAGTCCGCCGATACTTCGGCTTTCATCGGTCGCGTGCTCGCGCTGTTCCGCGATGGCGGCTTTAGCTACACGCTGACACCCGAATTGCTGCAGCAGGACTCGGTTGACGATTTTGTTTTCAACACGCGCGAAGGATTTTGCGGTCACTTCGCGTCGGCCTTCGTCTCGATGATGCGCGCCGCAGGCGTGCCGGCGCGGGTCGTCACCGGCTACCAGGGCGGCGAGTGGAATCCGATCGGCGACTATTTCGTGGTGCGGCAGTCAGATGCGCACGCCTGGGCCGAGGTCTGGATCGAAGATGAGGGCTGGCGCCGCGTCGATCCCACCGCAGTCGTCTCGCCGGAGCGCCTGACCCGTGGCTTGTTAGATCTGCTGCCGGATGCCCGCACCCAGGTGCAGCGCTTCGCGCACAGCCTGGCCTGGGTGCAGAACCTGCGCCAGAGCTGGGACGCCGCCAACACCTGGTGGAACGACAATGTCGCGGAATTCAACGCGCGCGCGCAGCTCTCCCTGTTGCGGCGCCTGGGCTTCGATTCGCCACGCCTGCGGCAACTCGGCTGGATTGCAGCCGCAGGTCTCGCTACCTGGGCGTTTGCCATGCTGCTGTGGCTGGCGCGCCGTGCGCCCTTGCAACGCCAGGATCTGCTGGGCCGCGGCTACCGGAGACTGTGTGCCTGGGCGGGTCGGCGCGGCCTGGCACGCGCGCCGGACGAGGGTCCGCGCGGTTTCGCGGCCCGATTGCAGCGCGAAAAGCCCCAGCTCGCCGCGCGCGTCTTGCCGCTGCTGGAGGAGTACGCCGAGCTGCGTTACGGCCGCACGCAGGACGACGAGCGCAAGGAACGCGTCCGGCGCTGGCTGCTGGACGTGCGCCGGCTGCGATTTACCGCCTGAGCACGTTAGGTTAAATCGCGAACCGGCGATCCGACAGAAGGCGCCCGTCAACCGACGCGCAACCTTTGCGTTCAGGCCCTTGCAGCCGAAAATAGCTGCAGGAAGTCACCATGTCGGAACTGAAACGGAACAACAGCGAATTCAGAACACCCAGGCCGGAGAAGTCTGTCTGGGCGCCGTCCGCTGGCGCGCAACAAGCCGTTGCAATCCTGGTGCCGTCGAGCCTCGACCTGGAGCCGTCCGAGGAACTAATCAACTCGTATCTGCGCTTTGGCAACGACCCATACAACAGCGTCGGTCGTCGCACGCGCACCGGCCGCTCGGCCTAACGCTCGCCCTGGCGCTCGCCCTGGCGCTGGCCGATATTCTGGCCGATATTCTGGCCGGCGGCTGGCTCTCGAACCAGCAGCAGCAGCAGGCCACCGCCCACGAACAGCAACACCAGCGACATGATCGAGGCCCGGGAACTACCGGTCGCCACGGCGACCGCGGCCACCAGCAACGGACCCACCACGGTCGCGAACTTGCCCATCATGTTGTAGAAGCCGAAGAACTCGCCGCTGTGGCCCTGGGGCACGAGCTTGCCAAAGAACGACCGCGACAGGCTCTGCACGCCGCCCTGGACCAGGCCGATCGCCACGGCTAGCCCGAAAAACTCCAACGCCGTGTCGAGAAAAAACGCGTAACAGGTCGCCAGCGTATAGATCGCCAGACCTAACAAAATGCCGCGCCGCGCACCGTGCCGCCCGGCGTAGCGGCCAAACCACAGCGACGCCGGGAACGCCACGAACTGCGTCAGCAGCAATGCCTGTATCAGCGCGCTGGCCGGCAGCCCGATGGCGACACCATAGTCGACAGCCATCTTGATGATGGTGTTCACGCCGTCGATGTACAGCCAGTAAGCTAACAAAAATATCCAGAGCTCACGGTACTTTGGCAGCCGCCGCAGCGTCGCCGCCAGTTCGCGGATGCCGCTGCCGGCGGCGGCCGCGAGACCCATACGCTGCGCGGGCACTTGCTCGACCACCCGGCGCGCCAGCGGAATGGTAAACAGGGCCCACCACAGCGCCACGGTCAGGAAAGAAATGTGCACCGCCTCGCTGGCATCCTTCAGGCCGAACCATTGCCAGTTGCCGTACATCAGCACGTTCAACAGGAACAGCAGGCCGCCGCCCAGGTAACCGAGCGCATAACCGTAAGATGACACCCGGTCATAGTCGTTCGGCCGGGCAACATCCGTGATCAGCGCGTCGTAGAAAATGTTGGCCGCCGAAAAGCCGATCGAGCCGCCGACAAACAACCAGAAGGCGGCCAGCCATTCACCCTGCGCAACCCAGAACAGTGCGCCGGTGCTGACGATGCCGAATCCCGCCCAGAACAACAGGAAAGCCTTGCGCCGCCCGGCGCTGTCGGCGACCGCGCCTAACAAAGGCGCCAGTACAGCCACGATGAAGCCAGCTACACCATTGGCGATGCCGAGGCGCGCGGTGCTGGTGGTCGGATCGACGCCGACGCTCCAGAACTTCTGGAAGAACAGCGGGAAAAATCCGGCCATGACCGTGGTCGCAAACGCGGAATTGGCCCAGTCGTAGAAAGCCCAGGCGCGAATCTGGCGGGTTTGCTCGGCATCGTTCACCGCCTGATGTTAAGGCGCCGCCGCGCTTTCTGCATGCTCACGTGTCGCGCGGAAGCGCAGATCCGGCCAGCGCTCCAGTGTCAAACCGAGATTGACACGGGTCGGCGCCAGGTATACGAGCGAACCGGCATGATCCAGCGCCAGGTTGTCGTAGGCTTTGCTGCGGAATTCTGCGAGTTTCTTGCCATCGTCAGTCACGATCCAGCGCGCGGTGTGCACGTTGATCGGCTCGAATACGCACTGTACGCCGTACTCGTCGGCGAGGCGAAATGCCACCACTTCGAACTGCAGCTGGCCGACCGCGCCCAGGATCATGTCGTTGTTGCGCAGCGGGCGAAACAACTGCGTTGCGCCCTCTTCGCACAACTGCATCAGGCCTTTCTGCAGCGCCTTCATGCGCAGCGGATCCTTCAGCACGGCGCGGCGGAACATTTCCGGCGCGAAATTCGGGATGCCGGTGAAGTGCAGCACCTCGCCCTCGGTAAAGGAGTCGCCGATGTTGATGGTGCCGTGGTTGTGCAGGCCGATGATGTCGCCCGCGAAGGCTTCATCCGCCTGCGCGCGGTCTGCGGCCATGAACGTCAGCGCATCGCTGATGCGCATTTCCTTCGCCAGCCGCACATGGGTCATGCGCATGCCGCGCGCATATCGGCCGGAACAGATCCGCAGAAATGCAATCCGGTCGCGGTGCCCCGGATCCATGTTGGCCTGGATCTTGAACACGAAACCGCTGAGTTTCGGCTCGTTAGCCTCGACGCTGCGCCCGGTGGTTGCACGCGGCAGGGGCGGAGGAGAATGGGAGACGAAATAGTTGAGCAGTTCCTGAACACCGAAACTGGACAGCGCGGAACCAAAGAATACCGGCGTCTGGCGTCCGGCGCGGTAGGCGGCCGGGTCGAATGCCTGCGTCGCACCGCGCACCAGCTCTATTTCATCGCCGAAAGCCGTGGCGCGGTCACCCAGCAGCTCCTGGGCCGCGGCGCTGGCCAGGCCGTCGATGACCTGGGTTTCGCCGGCGCGGCCCTTCTCGCCGGCCTGGTACAGAAAGATCCGGTCTTCGCCCAGGTGGTACACGCCGATCAGGTCGCGGCCCATGCCGATCGGCCAGGTAATCGGCGCAGTGGCAATTTTCAGCACCGATTCGATTTCATCTAACAACTCGATCGGCGGGCGCCCTTCGCGATCGAGCTTGTTGATGAAGGTCATGATCGGCGTATCACGCAGCCGGCACACCTCCATCAGCTTGATGGTCCGTTCCTCAACACCCTTGGCGCAGTCGATCACCATCAGGGCCGAATCCACGGCGGTCAGCGTGCGGTAGGTATCCTCCGAAAAGTCTTCGTGACCCGGCGTATCCAGCAGGTTCACGATGCAGTCGCGATACGGAAACTGCATCACTGACGAGGTGATCGAAATGCCGCGCTGCTGCTCGAGGCGCATCCAGTCCGAGGTCGCGTGCCGCGTCGCCTTGCGCCCCTTGACCGTGCCCGCCATCTGGATCGCGCCGCCGAACAACAGCAGTTTTTCCGTCAGCGTGGTCTTGCCGGCGTCCGGGTGCGAAATAATGGCAAAGGTGCGGCGGCGAGCGATTTCCTGCTCGAGTGTCGACATGTGGATTCCAGGTTGTCAGGTAAGATGCAGACGCAGGACGCAGGCATCTTCGCGGCCGCCGACTGCCTGGTAGTATGCACGGCGGATGCCAATCTGTTCGAAGCCCAGCGCCTGATACAGGCGTATCGCACCCGGGTTGCTGGGCCGCACTTCCAGAAACATCGCGCGCGCGCCATGGCCGCGGGCCTGGTCGACAAGATGCAGCAACAGCAGGCGGCCGAGGCCGCGATAGCGAAAATCCGGATGAATGCAGATGTTCAGCAGGTGCGCTTCGCCCGCGCCCGCGCTCACGATGCCGTGCCCGATGACCTGTCCGCCGAGCTCCAGCACCCGGCAGATATAACCGACGCGCAGGCAGTCGCGAAAAATGCCTTCGCTCCACGGAAATTCGTAACCGGCCAGTTCGTTGGCATGCGCCATCGGCAGGTCCAACTCGAGCATCTCCCGGGCCGCAACTTCAGGCGCATTGCGCATCAGATCGGGCGCGGTTGCCATGCTCAGCTCACCGGCTTCGGCGCACAGACGCTGATCGCGAACTTGAGATCGTCCCAGGCTTTGCGCTTCTCTCCCGGGCTGCGCAGCAGATAGGCCGGGTGATAGGTCACGACCAGCGGCGTATCCAGCGCGCCGTAACGATGCACCTGCCCGCGCAGCCGGCCGAGCGGCAGGTCGGTGGCTAACAGATTCTGCGCGGCGATGCGCCCGACGGCGAGTATCAGCTGCGGCCGGACCCGGGCGATCTGCCGCGTCAGGTACGGCAGGCACTCGCGCACTTCCTCGGGCAGCGGCTCGCGATTGTTAGGTGGCCGGCATTTCAGGATATTCGCGATGAAAACTTCCGGGCGCTCGAGGCCGCAGGCCTTGAGCATCGCGGTCAGCAGCTGCCCGGCGCGACCCACAAACGGCTCGCCTTGCGCATCTTCATCAGCGCCCGGCGCTTCGCCGATGACCATCCAGCGCGCGCTGCTCGCGCCGACGCCAAACACAGTGTTGGTCCGGCTGCGATGCAACGCGCAACGGGTACAGGCTGCGACCTCGGTCTGCAGCGCCGGCCAATCGGCGGCCGCGCCCGACTGCGGTGGTGCCACCGTCGGTGCCGCCATTGGCGCCGGTGCAGCAATGCTCGCGGGCATGCGGTCAGCGCGCGGCAGCCACACGTCTATCCCGAGTGACTGCAGGTAATCCCGGCGGGTCGCCTCATCCATGGCCGTCATCCGCCGGACGGCGTCCCGCGTAGCGGCCGCCGTCGCAGGCGGCGCCACACCCATAACAACGGCGCAGACGCCGCGAACGATGCGAACATCGCCAGCAACATCGTCGGCGGCTCGATTGCGATGAAATACAGGAACGTCGGCACGATGACGACGTAGGCCAACTTGACACGCTTATTCCAGTCCACCTGTTTCAGGCTGGGGTACGGGAAGCTCGACACCATCAGGGCACCTGCGCAGGCCGTTGTGGTGAACGCAACTGCGAGGCCGGTCAGGCCCGGCGCGCGCCATTCGTGCGAGAACCACACAAAAGCCGCAACCAGCGCTGCCGCCGACGGACTCGGCAGGCCTTCGAAAAAGCGCTTGTCGCCGCTGCCGGCGCGGACGTTGAAACGCGCCAGCCGCAACGCTGCGCACAGCGTGAAGAAGAACGATGCCAGCCAGCCAAATCGCTCCCATAGAGGACCGTAATCACCGAGCCGGGCCACACCCCACTGGAATGCCAGCAGCGCCGGCGCCAGGCCGAACGCGACCATGTCGGCGAGACTGTCGTACTCCTTGCCGAACTGGCTTTCAGTATTCGTCCAGCGCGCAATCCGGCCATCCAGGCCATCAAACAGCATCGCGACAAACACCGCTCCGCCCGCGACCGAGAATTCACCATTGACGGCCGAGATGATTGCGTAGAAGCCCGAGCCGAGGCAGCCGGTCGTCATCAGGTTCGGCAACAGGAAAATGCCGCGCCTGATCTGGCCACTGCGGCCTGCCGCCCGGGGGTTTGAAACCGGTGTGTTATCCATGCGCGCGCATGATAGGGCCCGACGGCGCGCTTGGCCATGTGCAGCGGCCGATTAAGGGCCTGTTACACTGCCCGCCCCCCCTTTTTCGCCCGAAGCACCAGGGCCTGTAAACACTATGAACGACACTGCGTTGCA